>NZ_JBFTLJ010000001.1:0-668044 GCF_056396385.1 Variovorax sp. 05T418
TCCAGGTAGGCGAGACAGTCATCCTGACAGTCATCCTCCGTGGAAAACCAGTCCAGGAATTCATTCCAGGTCTGGGGGTAGTCCTTGCCCGCTGTCGGCGCTAATATCTGTACATCCATCCAGTGCTCTCTCAGTTGCTGGAGCTAAGAGGATACCCCTTATGAATATACAGTAGTATGTAGGCATGGAAAACGTGCCTGCAACTCTCTGGATTGCCGCCTGCGCGCATCGGCTGCAGCAGCAGTGGCACACCGTCGACCCGCTCGAGTTGGAGGATGTCGCCCGCGATCTGTGGCGCGACGCACGACTGCGAGCAATGCGGCCTGAAGAGGCTGCGGTGGAATGGCTGCGGCCGATCACCGATCGGGCCGGTTCGATCGGCCGGATGGCCGCCGGGCTGGAGGTGGATCTCGCTCGCCCGCCGGAGCGAAATTCTTCCCCGATTCTTCCCTGAGATTTCGGGGAGGCGCGATTGCCGGAGGGGAGCGAACGCGAGGGAGGCGGTGGCGCCGCGCGGACCCGAAGTCCCGTCCTTTTCTCCGCCGGCGACGGCGAGCAGGGTGCTCTTCTTGATTCACGCGTCCTTTGACCAGGCCCGCTGGAGCTGGTCGACGTTCACCTTGAACCCGATTGGCTCCTTCGGACCGGCCCCCTCGTCGTCTGGTCAGATCTGGTTGATGGGCTCGGCAGAGGCGCATAGGGTCGCGACGGTGGCAGCGGGAGGACCCGTCCAGGTAGGAGCACTTGAAACCTCCTGTCGCAGGCGGGGCGTTTCGGTTTGTCGGCGGGAGAAGCGCGGGGAGATCGATCGACTCGTCGATGTGTCCGGCATTGGCGCGACGATTTCTTCGCCTGGGGCGTGTCGGTCAAGGACATCGACCACATCGCCCCGGCCATCCCGCCTGACTGCTTCTTCTTCTTCGAAAAGCAACGCGGTGCGTAAGTCGTTGAGCCGCGTTCACCTTCGGCAAGCCACGAACAGCTTCTCCGCCGATGTTGGCATCCAGCGCTCCTTGACGATGACCGTGCCCGACCTGATTGACTTCCAGAAGGTGCAACGGCCTCAGTTCCTCGCTGTTCGAGCGCGGGATCTGAGCCCATCCCGGAGCATGTTGCAATAACTATGCATTTGGCAATAAATGACGAAACGTCGCTCTTGATTGCCGACGAAAAAGCCTCTGCCTTGAAGCCTGCGGCGATCGCTTCTTGTCGGTCGTGCGACAGGTGTTCGGGCAAGCGACGGATCAATGTGCAGGCCACGTCTCGGGGCAGGCATGCCGCCACCGGCGACCTGCGATGGCCGGTGCCTTGCGAGGCATTGGCATCCATGGCAATGAGGCATTGGCAGCGCACCCACGCCCGTCAAATCCCCCTCGTTCGAATCTTCATGCCCGACCGACGCAGCGCAAACACGCCTTCGAAGGTCCGGCACCACACGAGCTCCTGCGAGCTTGCGATGAGGCGTGCGGGCATTGGATGCCCGGCGCCCGGCGTCAGCAGCTCCGTCGAGAAGACGAACTCCCGCTCGGGCGGGGCCTTCGCGGACGCGTCCTTCCTGCCGGTTTCCTCCCTGGCGATGAAGGCCGCGAGTTCGCTGAAGCCCTGCGCGGCCTCCGCAGCGAGTTTGCGCTGAAGGTCTTCCGAGGGCCGGGCCAGGTCGTCGAGGCTGTAGGTCGAGGGCAACTGGTACATGTACAGGCCCGACCAGCGATCGGCCCCGCTGCCCTGTTCGAGCTGGACTGCCGCAGCCGCCAGCAGCCTGCCGCTGGGCGACTTGCTGATGGAGAGATAGGGGGTTGCGCCCGTGTGGGCTGGGCCGCCGACGTCGGCGAGCTCGAGCCCCTGCCGGATCGCCGCATCGAGGAACAACTGCCGCGGCTCAAGCCTGAGCTTGCCCTTCATGCGCGCCGCGTCGAGGCCGGTCTGGCTGTCGACCATGCCCATGTTGGCGAGCGCGCCCAGGGCACCGAACACCAGGCCGGCCGTCAGGCTGCCGCCCTGCGTCTGCGCGTAGACGATGGTCTTCGCCTCGTCGAGGTGGCGAGTGGCGTGCCGCGGCTCCTCCACGATCGCCGCATGCGCGAGCACGAACGTGGACGGTGCGCCCGCCGCGACGGGGCGATCCCTGTAGCTCGGCGGCGCCACGCAAGCTGTCAGGCCCGCCAGCGCCAGCAGCGCGCACACCCTCAGGGCGCGACGATGCGCGCGGGCCTCGAAACCGATCATGGCTTTTTCTCCTCGCTCCGTGGTCTGACAGGCCGCTCTTCGGCGGCGGGCGGATCATAGCCGCCGGGCCGCACGCAACCATGGCCGGCCGGTTCGCAAGCGCGCCAGCGCGCATGGAGGCCTTCGGCTTCGGTGACCCGTGGCGGCTGGGAGCTGAACGACGAGGCGTGTCGCCTGATCGATCGTCAACTTGCCCACTGAGAAAACCGTCAACGCAACTGCGAACGCCTGCTGCCGATGGCAAGTTTTAACTCGTGGGAGGCCTGATTGGCGCGACGCTTTCTGCCTTGCTCACCCATGGATGGCTCAACGACGTGCGTATTGCCTTGCAATAGATCCGGCACTGTCGTGTTGAGTGCGAATGCCAGTGTGCCAAGGGTCCACAACGATGGATTGGCCAACCCTCGCTCGATGAGCGATATGTAGGTCCGATCAAGTTCGCAGTCGAAGGCGAGTTCGGTCTGAGATCTATCCGCCTTGATCCGAAGTTCTTTGAGACGCTTGCCGAGTGCAATCGAAATAGGCTCCCTGTGCGGTGGAGCCTGTCGGTTCGATCTCTTGGCGGCAGTGGGCATACCCACTGACGATCTTTCTTTGCAGTCCTAGAATCGACGGCATATACACTGCATAGAAAACCTGTCATGGCTATCTATCAAGCGTCACCGCTGCCGACCGGGCGACCAGTGCGGATTCCCGCTTCCGCATTGCCCGCAAAAACACGCCGACCGGCACCTACTGCACGCAGCCTGTCGGCGACGCGCATCGGCGCGCAGGTGAGGGCGCTGCGCATGGCGGCCGATGTGTCAGGCGGCGAGCTGGCCAAGACCTCGGGGATTTCTGCCTCGATGCTGTCACGCATCGAGCGCGGTCTGGTCTCGCCGTCGGTGGAGACGTTGGAGCGCCTCGCTCAGGGCCTGCATGTGCCGACCTCCCGCTTCTTCAGTGATCAGGCGAGGCGCACCGACTTCTGCCATGTGCGCGCAGGACATGGTGTCCTGGTCGATCGCATCGGCGCGGTGGCGGACTACCGCTATGAGCTGCTGGGCCACCTGCTGTCGGGCAACCTGTTCGTCGAGCCCTACCTGGTCACATTGCTGCCCGGCGCCGATCCGTATGTGACCTTCCAGCATCCGGGTCTGAAGTTCCTGTACTTCCTGTCCGGAGAGGTCATGTACCGCTACGGCGGCAAGTCGGTGGCGGTAGGGGCGGGGGACTCGCTGCTGTTCGATGCGACCGCACTCCATGGGATCGAGGCCATTCAGACCCAGCCGGTCTCTTACCTGTCGGTGGTTTTCACGCTGCGGGAGTAGGCTGTTCTTGGTGGCACTGCCGTGCAGCGGGGCGACGCGGACGCCCCTTCGATGGCCCCCGAATTCGCTACGTGCCGAATTCACTTCTCTGTCCGGCTCTCTATTTCTCGGTGTTCGGCATGCCGAACATCGAGAAATTCTCGACAGCGAAGGTCTTCTGCTTGATGGAACCGTGAGGGAATTCATGCAGCGGCCGTGGGCTCGCTGTGCGAGCGGGATTGATGTCGGCTTCGGTAGCCTGGACGTGGCGATCGCAAGACGACCTCGAAACTTCGGAGGCAAAGTCCTTGTGCGGCTATGAGGGCAGCACGGAGGCCCATCTGCGATGCGAGGTGTTGTTACGCGTGTCCCACGCGCGGATCACAGTCGGCCAGCAGGTTGACATGACCCCATGGCACGGCCTCTGCCATTTCTCGCACAGCCCGTGCGAGTTCTGACTGGCTGGCGGCCGCCAGCGCTCTGGATCCCCAGCGGCACGGCGTGTCGCGCCCGCTTTCTCGCACAAGCTGTGCGAGAAACTCCGGCGCGGTGTAGGTCTCGTGGAACTGGCGCATGCGCCAGAGGCTTGCAGCGGAAAACCCTGCCGCCCCTGCGAAGGAAGCCTTGAGGTCGCGCGCGAGCCGATCGACTACTGCTTCGCCCCATACGCGGCGTGTCTGCTGCTCACGGATGGCTTGCCCGATGTCCCAGTACAGGCCCACCAGTTCGCGGCCGACAGCCGCGCACCGTCGATGCGACGTTTCAAATCCGCGACGAAGCCGGGGTAGGTCGAACGGACTGAGTACGGTGGAGGATGGAATATGGTGCCTTCACCGAGCATCGAGTCCGTAGGCGTCGTCGCGAGGCCTTCAACAACCCATGCGGCATAGGACTGCGTGAGGCCCTGTGCGGGGTTCGTGAACTTCTTTCAATTCATCAGCGCTTGGAAGGCCTGGGAATTGCATAGCAGCCTCTTGTAGATCATCTCGTCATTGGAATCCAGGCCACCATTTTTCTTTCCCCGTAGATCCCAAGCCAGCTTCAAGGCCCTTGTACATCAAGGAATTAGCCTGAAAAAGGCGGCTCAAGCGGCATCCTGATTCTCACGAAGTCCCGTTCTTGCGCGTACCCCACGGTGTACCCCAGACTGCTTTTCAACCGCGGCCGATCTTGGGTACACCATGGGGCAACTCAGCGAGCTTCAGAACAAGGCGGCAGCGCCGCGGGGACAAGGAGTATCTGCTGGCGGACGGCGACGGTCTCTACCTTCGCGTGCGGCCGACCGGCAAGGCGTGGGTCTATCGCTACAAGCGGCATGGCAAGGAGGCCAAGCTCGGCATCGGGCACTACCCGGTGGTGACGCTGGCGGCGGCGCGCAGAAAGGCGCGTGCCGAAGCGCCGAGGCACAACCGGCAGCCAACGCCCCGGCTTTTGGGCCCATCTGGGACGTCGGGACGGTGCAAGCTGCTAACGCTCTTTATCCGGCGCGGACCGCGAACTCGCTATGAAGGAAGGCTTGATGGCCCTTCATATTGCCACCATTTCGCATCTCAATTGAGATACAATTGGGCTCTACTTCAATACTGAGGCGACCGTGGCACAGACTTCAATGCTCCACGTCCGAGTGGACGATGACCTCAAGGCGCAGGCCACCGCCGCTCTGGCGAATGTCGGCCTGACCGTCTCTGACGCAATTCGCATTCTTCTGACACGCGTCACAAAGGAAGGGGGACTGCCGGCAGGGCTGGCGGTTGATGACTCTGCCCATGATGCGTGGTTTCGCGCGAAGGTTCGGGAAGCCTTGGAAGACCCCCGTCCGACCGTCCCTCACAAGCAAGTCATGGCTGAAGCACGGGACCTGATTGCCAAGAAGCGACGTGCTCGAACTTGAATGGCGCGAAGCGGCGCGCGTGGATCTGCTGTCCATCGTTGAGTACATCGCGCAGGACAACCTCGATGCGGCACTGGCACTCGTCACGGAGATCGAGGAAAAGGCCGAACAGTTGAGGGAGCAGCCTAAACTTTATCGGCCGGGGCGAGTCCGCGGGACACGCGAGATGGTGGTACGGCCAAACTACGTGGTCGTGTATTCGGAATCAATGATTGCCGTGACGATTCTGCGTGTCTTGCACGCTGCACAGATGTGGCCGCCCGCACGCCCCTGATGGAATGCCGTAGCCCGGATTGATGTTCGACTCGAGCTACACGGATCGCGTGTCCGCGCCCTGACAAGCTGACGCCAGGCCGTCACGTCGCGTCGGCCCTCAGGGGTGTTCTCTTCGTTCACCTCGCGCGATGGGCCTCTGGTCGGATGACCGGGTCGAGGCAAAGGCGGACGGCCTCCCCTTTGAAGTTGGCATGCTGAGCGCAAAGCCCGATCGCGCGTAGTCGCGGATGGCACGGCACATTAGCGCCCGGCAGATCCATCTCTCAGGTGCCTACCTCCGTCCTTCAATGTTCGGCATGCCGAACATTGATGGAGCGCTCAGAATTCCCGATCGATAGCAACGCGCTGGGAGCGGCGAAACGGCGAGGGGAGTTCGACGTTGGAATTCCGAGGGCAAAGTCCTTGTGCGGCTATTAGGGCAGGATAGACTGACGTCAGACATTGTTTACGGCAACGGCGTTGCAATGACCAAGACCTCTCGATCGAGCCGCGTGATCGCCACCCGGGTGCCGCCCGAGACGAGGGCGCGCTTCGCCGCGCTGGCCGCCCGTCATCATCTCAGTGCGTCGAGCCTTCTCGCGAAGATGGTCGACGAGGTCCTCAAGACTCACGGTGACATCTCGCCGGGCTCGGGTGCACAGCGATTCCCAGACGAATCGGAATCCCGCCCCGGCGCGGCGGATCGCCTCACGCTGCGGCTTCGCAAAGGCGATCGCGCGCTGGTGGCAGAGCGAGCCCGTGCCCGTGGAATGAAGACAGCCAGTTACCTCGCCCTGCTGATCCACAACCATGTGCGTATCGCGGCCGTGCTGCCGCCGAACGAACTGGACCAGATCAAGGTGACCGCCGCCCGATTGGCTGCGCTGCAACGACAGCTTGGAATGTTCGGCATGCCGAACACGCTGCCCGAGCCGGTGGCGTCGGACCTCAGCGAAACGATCGCGTCGGTCCGTCAGGAAGTCGAGGCGGCACGCGAAGCCACGGCCGCCCTCGTGCGCCGCAACCTGATCAGCTGGGAGACCGGCGCCGGGAGTGCCCGTGCCTGAACAGAGGATGCGCGTGGGCCGAAGCGGCCGCGGCCCGGCCGATGCGCTGCGCGACATGACCCTGGACATCGTCAGCTACGGTCGGCGTGGACCCGGCGGCCAGCTGCGCCTCGGCGCCGACCATATCGCGCAGATCCAGCGCACGGTGGGGCGTACGCCCGAGGTGATGGTGAAGGTCTCCGGCGGCGGACGGGATGTCGGGGGCGTCGAGGCCCATCTGCGCTACATCGGCCGGCACGGCAAGCTGCCGATCGAAACCGACGAGGGGCTGATGCCGCAGGGCCGGGGCGCTCCCAAGGAGATCACGGCCGACTGGCAGCTCGAGCTTTGCCGAAGCCAGTACAGACCGAGATCCGCTCCGGGGCAGAAAGACACGCGTGCGAAGCTGGTGCACAACATCGTCCTGTCCATGCCCGCCGGCACGCCGCCGGACAAGGTACGGGCTGCCGCCCGCGTCTTTGCGCGCGAGAACTTCGCGCTCCAATATCGCTACGCCATGGTGCTGCACACCGATCAGCCGCACCCGCATGTGCACCTGGTGGTCAAGTGCGAGCACGAGTTCGAGCCTGGCCAGCGCCTCTACATCCGCAAGGAGACATTGCGGCAATGGCGCGAGCAGTTCGCCGCACTGATGCGCGAGCAGGGTGTGGCGGCCAATGCCACACCGCGACAGGTGCGAGGGCAGATCCGCAAGCCGTACAGGGATGCGATCCATCACCGGCTCCGCGCGCTTCGGGCATTCGGGCAACTGCCGCCCGACGACCGAGCCAGGCATCGACCGCCGAGGACGTCGACCTTCATGCGCGCCAAGCTGGAGAGCCTGCTCCAGGCTCTGAGGTCGGGGCGAGGCGCCGCGGATGACGGACAAGAGAAAATGCGAAACACCCGGCGGGAGGTGGTCGCAGATTGGCGCGCCACAGCAGATGCGCTTCGAAGAGGGGGCGGGGCAGATCTTGCCGCCCAAGTGGATCATTTCGTCGAAAGAATGCCGGACATACAAACCGACTCACAGCGACTGGCCGACCACTGGAAAGAGCAGATGAAACGCCGAACTCCAGAACGCGGCAATGCTCAGCCGCCCGGAACGCGCACCCGGTGAACGCGACGCGCACTCGAACGCAGACCGACCCCATGCCGGGGCATTGGTTCGGTATCGGAGCACCCCCGCCAGGTCAATTTTCGGTGACGATCAACGCCAGTGCGATCAGCGAGAGGTGAATTGGATAGAAGGCGTAGAAGACCCACCGACTGCGCGGCAGCGGAATCTCGACCTGCCGAGCTCCCCAGATCAAGAGCAGGGCGGTCACTGCGGCGAAGTTGCCATTGATGGCAGTGAGTGAAGCCGTCGCCAAGGTCCACAACAGCATCCGCAGACCGTTGGGCCTGCGCAGGAACGCCCAGGAGCCTAGGCAGAAGAGCAGCGCCGGCCACCAGAACTCCACCATGGCGCCACCAACGAGGAAGGCGATCAAGGCCGTGCGGCGCGCGGCCCAGCCGTCCCGCTCCAGCAGCCAGACGATCAGCGTTGCCAGAAAAAGGGTGGCAAGGATGTTCAACGGCCACCAGCCGACCAGATGAACGAAAGCCGGCGTGGCCAGCAGCGCAAATATCGCCAGTCGCCTCATGACGCGCAGGTGCATGCCGCTCTCGAGCGCTCCGGGGCGTGCCAGGTTGACCATGAGCACGAAGCCGAAGAGCGGCATCGCCATGCGACCCAATGCGTAGAGAGCAGGGCTCGACTCATGCAGCAGATACTTGTTGACGTGATCGCCCGCCATGAGCAACAGACCGACCCATTTGAGCGCTTCGAGCGAGCCGTTCGAGACCGACCAGGCGCTCACCTGCGGCTGAGTTTTCACTCGGTTGCGTATCTGGAACCTTCGGGACATGGCGGCGGGACCGGTTGAATCCCTTGTGCATCAGGACGCTTGCCAAGCCATGCGACGCGGCGAGCACCGGCGTATGGCGTACAACCAACAAGCTCTCGGCATTGCGCTGTGCAGCCGAGGATGCGCGGTTGAGGGCGGTCGGCCTGAACGTCCATGCCTTTCACAGTGAACTTGTGCTGCTTCAAGGGCATAACGCGCGTTCGAGCAGACCGGCCCCATTCCTTGACCGGAGAGCGGGTGGCGGAGCAGGACCGAACAGCCTTCGCATCTCGGTGCCGAAAGCATCGGCCCTGCGACCTGGCGCCTCGGATGGTGTTTTCCGGCAGCGCAGGACCGGATAGGGGCGCGAACAACGCGCACGCAAGGCTGGACGAAAAGCTGCAAGCTTCAACCCCGGTTTCCAACGATTTCTAGACGCGCTCGCGGCTCAAATCCTCCTGGCTTCTGGCCGTGCGTTGGCGCGCATGCATGCGAGCGACGCGCGGGAGTCGATCCGGAAGGTGGATGGCGCGGCCTTGCGCCAGCGCCTCGGCGATCCGATCGCGAATCAGCTGTACGAGGTGCTGCTGGGAGGACGGATCGCTGGTCACACGCTGTGCGTACTGCTCGGCCAACTTGAGATCCGCTGCCGCCGTGGCCAGTTCGGGGTGCGGACCCTGGGCCGCATCGGACAGCAATTTCCCGGTGCGTATGCGCATGGCGTGGTGTTCCATCGCGCGAAGGTGATCGGATGTCTCGATGCTCCAGTGCGCACGCTGCGCGACAATTTTCTTTTCGCCGACCAGCTCGCCTTCCGCATTGCGGGTCGCCACCCGGACGTTGACCGGACGGGTGCCGTGCTGCGTGAGCACCACTTGGTCGCCGATGCGCGGTTGCGAGGTCGACTCTGCGAGGGCCCTCTCGAGGTCCGTACCCCAAATGGTGCGAGCCCCGGTCTCCACGCGAACGGTCACGTAGAAGGACATGCGCTGCGTTGGATCGAATTGATAGGGTGCGGCAGCGGCCGCCACGAACATCCCCCTGACTGGCGATCTTGGTCCTCCCCGTTCGAATCGGCGGTCTTGCGGTTCGTCCTTGTGCGGACGAAGACTGGCACTGGGATCGGCTTCGGCGGGTACGGCGCTGTGGTGCACGGTTGTTGCTTCGCGGTCCAGCGACGCAGGTATCGGACGCCGTCCATTCTCGTGCGACGGCGGGCCTCGTTTCTTCAACGCACGCTGGACGTGGAGGATTTCAGTCGGAGTCGGTTCGTAGCCTCGGGCCTCGATGCCTCGCAGCGCGGCTTCGTGCCACATGCCCTGGCGGAAGGTCTCGGTGCCTGTGAGTTCGATGACCCGCCAGCCGCGCGTTTCGGCGATCGCCACGACGCTGTGCAGCACCTCGCGGTTCTCGGTTCGCACGCGGAGACGGCCGCCGTCGTCGATGAACGCGAGGGTGCGGTCCGGGAAGAAGTAACGATTGTCGATGCGCAGGTAGCGGCGCTCGATGGCATCGGGCACACGGGTATGACCGCGGCCCGCAGCAGGCGCATCTCCCTGGATGGAGCCCACGCCATACCAAGGTTCGGTGCTCTCGATCCCGTTCGGCGCTTGGCTTCCGGAAGAACTGTCTGTGGACATTGCGGCTCCTTTCATGTGTGCTGTCAGGCAGGGTGACCCTGGCTGTCCAAACCGGTTCGATGTGGCATCAGTCCAGGATTCGCGCCATGAACTCATCGGCGTGGCGCTTCAGGTCCTCGTCGCTGAGCTTCTCCGTGGGAATCTCCACGTCGTCGAAGTCGAACGAGAAGTCGTCCAACTTCAAGTCGTCGTTCAATACATTGCTGGCTACGGCAGCGGCCTGCCGGGCCGTCGGCGCGGCGCCACCGTCCGGAGGCGTGGCGTTGGAGAGGGATCCGGGACCTGTGCCGGACGTGTCTTTCCTGTCATCGAGCATTGCCGCCGGCACGGTTGTGGCGGCGCCGCCGGGCTTATCGACGTTCAGCTTCGGCACCAGTGGTGGCGGCAGTTCGCGTGGGGCAAATAACCTGTCGCGAAAGTAGAGGATCCGATGCGCCAGCACCGGCCGCAGGCCTTCGTAGAACAGGATCATCCGGTCCGGTCCCAGTTCCTTGACCTCCTGGGGCAGCAGCAGGCGGCGCGGCTGCTCGCTGATGGTCACGGTGGGCTCCTTGTTCGCACCGCCCCACATCGGGCGGCTGATGTTCTTCTGTCGGACGGTGTAGGTCCCCAGCTCTCGCGAGATGGCCTCGGCGTCCTCGTACTCCTTGGGTGGGAACACGATGCGCGCCGCGAGCATCTTGCGGATCGACTTGGCGCCCTCGATACCGTACTTCTCGATCAGTTGCGAATTGGACTGGACGATGATTACGGCGCGCACGTTGTAGCCGGGCAGGAAGGCCGTGGAGTCGGCGATGACGGGAATGCGCCCGAGCGCCGGAAATTCGTCGAGCATCAGGAGCACCTGGTGGCGAAGCTCGGGATTGTTCTCGGGGAGTTCCCGCGTTTGCAGGCCGATCGCCTGCTGGAAGAACAGGTTCAGCAGCGGCTGCAGCCGGGCGATGTTGTCGGGGTTGATCTGGACATAGATCGAGATCGGATGCTTGCGCAGTGCCCTCAGGTCGAAATCGTTGGCCGAGGTGGTCGCATCGATCATCGGGTTGAGCCACAGGTCCAGGCGGCTGGTGAAGGTCTTGCGGATGCTGGAGGCCGTGGTCGGTGCCAAGTCGATCACGTCGTAGAGGCTCTGCACCGCTTCCTGCGACAAGGGATACCCGGCGCGCTCGCAGGCATCAATGACACGCTTCCAGTGTTTCTGAAAGCCCTCGGCATCGCTGGCCATGCCCTGGCGCAGGATCTCGCCCAAGGTGCGCGTGGCCCCTTTGGTCTCGAAGAGATAGAGGGCAATGCCCAGGAATAGAGATCGGGCCGAGGAGGTCCAGAAGGGATCGCCGGCCTGTGGATCGGGAAAGAGCATCGTGCCGATGCGCTGCAGATCGTCGATGCAGCGGTAGGGCGTCTCGGAGACATAGCCGAGCGGATTCCAGCGAGCCGAGCGCTCGCGCTCGGACAGGGGATCGAACAGGTGCACCTGCTGCCCATGGGCCGCACGGAAGCCGGCGGTGCGCATGAAGTTCTCGCCCTTGATGTCGCTGATGATGGCCGAGCCGGGCCAGTTCAGCAGATTGGGGATGACCACGCCGACGCCCTTGCCACTGCGCGGCGGTGCCTCGAGTGCGACGCCCTGCTGGCCGGGAAGCACCAGGTAGCGATTGCCGAGCCGCCCGAGGATGATGCCGTGCTCGTTCAGGAGGCCCGATCGCGCGATCTCGCGACGGCTCGCAAACCGGGCATTTCCATGCAGCGGCCGGCGGCGGGGCAGCATGGCAATTCCGACCAGACCGAGCATCAGCCCCTGGGAGCCGACCAGCGACGCAATGAGGACACGGCGCACGTCCGGCCGCTCGCCGTAGGCCTGCCAGTACTCGTGAAGGGTCAGCAGCGTGGCGTGCTGTGGCGGCAGATTCATCGCGAACAGGAACGCTTGGCCGGCGACGTACATGCCGACCAGCGCCGCGATCAGCAGCGCGACCGCGATTCTGAAGGGACTAGGCAAGCCTTCGTATCTTGGTGCCAGGGTCATACCAGATCTCCCGCACGCTACGCCGCAGCAGGCCGTCCCGGCGCTCTCGCGCACACTGCACGACGATGTCCACGCTCATCTGCGCCAGTTCCACGCCGTCGCGTGTGGTCATGCCGTGGCCCGCCTGACTGCGCTTCATCAGCTGCGCCAGCGCCACGAAGGCCATCTCCGCGCTGTCGGCGTGCACGCTGGTGATCGAGCCTGGGTGGCCGGTGTTCACGGACACCAGATAGTCGTAGACCTCTTCGCCGGTGCGAAGCTCGGACACGAACACCCGGTCGGGACGTTGCCGCTTGGCGCCGGCGAGCAGTTGGCCGGGCGTGACCTCGGCCTGCCCCTGGGCGCCTTGCGAATAGAAGAGTCTCACGTGGTTGGGCTGGTTGCGCAGCGACAGCTCCTTCACGTCCTCGATGGTGATCAGGCGGTCCTCGGACGGCACCTCGAGGATCAGCGCCTTGCCGACTGTGGTCTTGCCGGAGCCGGTGGCGCCGGACAGTAGGATGTTCTTGCGAAACTGGACGGCGCATCGCAGGAAGGGCACGAATTGCCGGCGTGCGAGGAGATCTGTCAGCTCCCTGTCTTCGGGTGACAGGGACGCCCGTTCAGATTGGCACGCCGGAGTCGGGGGAGCACTGCGCGTGGTCTCGAAGATGTGCAATTTCTCCAGCTCTTCGAGGGTCCAGAGCGTGTTCGAGGGGCGCCGGATCGTGATCGAGACGGTCTGGTCCAGGGTCGCGGGTGGCAGCACGATCTGGATTCTTTCGCCGCCCGGGAGGGTGGCGGACAGGAGTGGCTCGTTGGCCGAGATGCGCTGTCGCGTGAAATTGGCCACGAGCTTCGCGATCGACATGCACCAGTCGAAGCTCGCGAACGGCAACGTCTCGCACGTCCAGCCGGACTGCCGTTCCACGAAGGCTGCACCGGGCTCGTTGATGCAGATCTCGGTCACCGCGGGATCACCCAATAAGTGGCCGAGCGGACCGAGAAAGAGGGCAAGCGACGACGGCGGCTCTGCGGAGGCTCCGTCATGCGCGCGCGCCCGCGCCGGCTGCCGGTCGCCTGTGGTGGCGCCGGGCTCGCCATCAAGGGATGGCCGGTTCGGTTCGAAGCGCATAGACGCTCCTGAAATCCACATCGCGGGCGACCAGGATCTGGATCCGCTCGCCCTGGTTCTTGATCACGGTCGGCGGAATCGACACGGTGCTGCGCAGCACCTCCGTGATGACGTCGCGGCTGCCCTGGGGAGCGAGCACCACGCCGCCGCCGCTACCGACAGACGTGCCGCTTTGCTCGTGGGCGGCGATCGTCTGCATCGTGCCGTCGATCACCGAGATCAGGACCGCGGCACCGAAGCGATCCCAGAAATGGGTGTCGACGAAGCCGGGGAGGCCGCTGCGCCCCAATTCGTCGGTGCCCGGGGACGCCAGCTGGACCACGACGCCGGTCGGCGTGCGCGCTTCGTTCCAGACGATGAAGACGCGACCCTGTCCCTGTCGCGGCGTTCCACGCTGTTCGCCGACGTACTTGGTGCCACGCTCCAGCAGCACGACCTTGCCGTCGGCCCCGTAAACGTCGCTCGCGCCGATGCAGGTGGTCATGCCCTCATAGGTGGAATCGATGGCGGTTTCCAGCGTGCAGTCGATGAACGCGCCCTTGGGCAAAAGCATGCGCCGTGTCGGCAGGGTCTGGGCGACCACCGCCGGCGTCGGCGTGGGCCGAAGGCTGGCGGCGAGCTGACCGCCGCCGGGTGCCGCCAAACTGGCGTGGGGTGGCTGCAGCGCACCGATCAGCTGGGCCATGCTTGGCACGCCGCCGGCAGGCAGCATCGCCGGATCCGCGAGCGCGTGCGGCGTGGTGGCGCTGCGCGCCTGAGCGGCTTGGGCGCGCCGAAGCACCGGGGCGCCCAGCTGTCGTTCCAGTGCGATCTGCTCGGGTGTCTTCTGCGGCGGTCCCGTGTTGGCGCTGTTCGCCGGCGGTGGCGGCGGGGAGGGCGGAGCGGCGGTCGCTGCTGCTTCCGGCGCCGCTCTGGGCGGATTGATGCGGCCGAGCGGCGGAACCTTCATCTCGCCGCCGGCGCGCGCAGCCGCCGCCTTTCTCGCAGCCTCTTCGGCCTCCTGGGTCTTGGCATACCGGGTGTTGTAGTACCAGAACAGGAATCCGGCGCCCAGCAGCATGATCGCCGTCAGTGCCAGGAACCCGCTGATGCGCGACTGGATGGAGCGCTCGCGATTGACCGATGGAATGGCCCGCTCGCCATGGATCGTCGGGCGCTCGTCGGCTGCCTGGAACGCCCCGTCTCCCGGAGCTGCGGCTCGCTGCGCTGACAGGATCTCCCCGGTGTTCTGGTCGATCTCGGGCGCGTCGCCATGCTCCTGGGGATCGGTCCGGGACACGCGGCGGGGCTCGCTCATCCAGGTCATGGCCCATCTCCTGCCGTGATGCGCCGCACACCTGTTGCGCTGGTGTTGGTGGGGGTGCGCGCGCCGCCGCCGACGAAGGACCGGTTGATCACGCAACCGACCAGCCCGCCCCGCCGCAGCACGAAGCGGCGCGCCACGCGGTGAATCACTACCTCGTCCGCGTCGACGTTGAAGTTCAACAGCGATTCGGACCCGTCGTCGTTCTGGACGAACATCGCCGGGAAGTCGGAGCGCGTGTGGAAACGCAGACGCGTTTGCGCCCCGTCGTCGTGGGCGCTCACGGGCTTGAGCGAATCGCTGCCGCAGAACCAGTAGTCGGAGTTGCGTGGTCGATCGGTCGCCCCTTCGCTCATGCGCGCCTCGGCCCGGCGCCGTTCCTGATCCTCGGCTGCCTTCCGGACCTCGTCTTCCGGGTAGGTGAAACGTATCGAATACACCATGCGCCTGGCGGCAGTGCCTACCGGCGCGATGGAGGAGACGGTGTAGTCGAAATGATAGGCCCGCAGGTTCGTGAGGACCGTGAAGTTGGTCGCGGCGCGCGCTTCCTTGGGCTTGATGAAGAAGTGGTTGCGCTCGGCACCGATATCGAAGGCACCGTTGTCGCCGGAGCCGAGATTCACGAACTCCTCGCCTTCGGCAAACTGCAGATGGATCTGATAGCCCACGTACCCCTGCAAGCTGATGACGTCCGCCGGGTCGTAGGCGACCACCCGTACCCGGGCATCGACCTTGCCGACGGCCGGCACGGTCGCGGCTCGGCCGTACGGTGCGGCGAGCGCCAGAGTTGTCGCCAGTCCGAGCGCCAGCGGAAAGCTGCGGTACACGGGCCGGGGCTTCATCGTGCATCCTGCCTGACGGGTGCAACGCTAGCTGGCGCGACCTCGGGCTCGCGGCGGTATTCGACGACGCGAAAGCCCAGCGGGTTGAGCGAACGCACCTTGTTGTCCGCCGATGGCGGAACATAGGCGAACTCGATCGTGGAGACCCAGTGGCTGGTCTGCTCCTCCCCGGTGCCGCCTGCGCGCGTCGAACGGGTGAAGCGGACCTGTGCCAGCTTGTCCTTTCCGCTCTCCAGCTTGAGGAAGGTGACCGATTGCACCTGCGCGCGGATGGAAGTGCCGTCTTTGTAGACATTCAGAGGTGAGGCCGGGTTGTCGGCCGCCCACAAGGCCGCCCACTCCTGGTTGAGACGAGGCGAGTTTTGCGAGGCGACCAGTTCGTAGTCCGCTTCCGCGGTGCCGTAGAAATAACGCTCGCGCGCAATCACGTAGTTCTGCAGCAGGTTCCGTGTCACGACCTGCTCAATGTCGGTCGTGCCTTCGTAGGTGGGGACGATGTCGACGATGCCGCTGCTGCTGTCGACCCGAATGAGAACGGGAACCGGCTGCTTCAGCGGCGTGAGCCCGCTGACGGCGGCGACGGCGAGGATCGCGATCAGTGCTGCCGATGTGGCCACGGCCCAGGCGATCCCGGTCGATCGCTCCGCCCGACGCGCGCGGTCGAGTTCCCAGTTCTGGGCTTCGCGCAGGTAGTTCTCAAGGGAGCCGTCCCGACTCATTGACCGCTCCTGATGGGGAAACCCCGTCCGAGATGTTGATCGGTGTGAGTAGCCCTTCGCAGTCCGGCGGTGCGGGTGAGCGAGTGCCACATGCCGCTGTCAGGAGAAGGGTAAGCAGAGAAAGGATGATCGAAGGTTTCATCTGCACACCCCACCGCTAGCGACTGCGTGAGAGGCTCGGCATGACCTGCTCTCTGGAAAGCACGGTGCCACCGCGGCGGGTGGCGCCGACACTTGCAATTGAGGCCACACCCGCGCCGATGCGATTGCCCGCGAGCCGGCGGAACGAGTCCCAGCGGCTGCCCGGCTCTCGCCGCAGGCCGTCCAGTACGCCGCGTCCGAACTCGTAGCTGGTGCGCTTGGCGCTTCCAAGTCCCCAACGGAGCGCTCCACTGACGACGCTATAGGTGCTCAGCGCAACACCGCTCGCAAGTCCCGCAGCGATTGACGTAACCTGTCGCATCACTAGGAAAACGAGGGCTGAGGCAACGCACACCCGTACACTCGCCGCGATCGTTATCCCTGCGCCTGACGCCGCGGCGCCAGCCGCATAGGCCCTTACCATATTGAGAAGTAGCGACGCTGCGAATAGAGTGAGGACCGCGACAAGTGCGTAGTTTGCTAGTTGTGCAATCCAGGATTCAAAAAATCGCTTCGTTGCATCAAAAAATAGCAAGGCGATGAAGATCGGGCCTAAGGCTAGCAAGATCGCAACGGCGACCTTTGACAATCCAAGCAAGAAAGCGGTTACGACGACGGTTAGGCCGAGTAGCAGGTAGACCAGAAATCCGGCGATGTAGAACGCAAAGTCACTGTCAAGCACACTTCCCTTCTTAAGCAATTGTTCAGCGATTGTCGTTCCATCAAGCCAGACCTGATCAATCACACTTACGACTGTCGACGCACCAATGACTGACGCCGCCAATTGCTCAGGAGCTCGATAGAAACTATCCGCAATGACTTGGTTGTAGGTCCACAGCCGAAGTCCTGCGCCAAGAACAATTGCCACGGTGAAGATTCGCTTGACTCCCTCCCACATCGGCTCTTGGATTCGTCCGGAAAGGCTGAGATAACCCCAGATCATTACGTAGACGGCTGCGAGCGTCACGGCGGCGGGTTCGATTGCGGATGCAACTCGTGCTGAGTGCGTGCCGATGTAGTCAGCAAGCTGGCTATCGAGCCAAGAAAAGAATTGCGCAAAGAATCCCATGATGTGAAACCTGCTATCGGGCGGCGCCCTGCGGGATAGGAATTGGCTTCAGGTCTTGCGTGTTTCCGATGCCATCACGCTTTCGCTGAGTCAGCGCGCCATCAATTTCCTTTGGTGCTGAAGTCTGAGGAATGGGTGCGTGCCGCAGGTCTGACGGGACCTGCTTTTCGGTCCGATGCTGAATGAGTAGGTATGGTCCGCCCACTGCCGCCGCGACGACGATGATTACAGTAGGTATCCAAGTGCTCTTGCTCATGTGAGTTTCGTCTAGTAGTCGACAGCGGGGAGCGATCGCATAGAACCTATGCCCGAGGCAGCTTGTTCTCGCGCGCGCTGTTTGCGCATGAGCTCCTCAGAATGAGCGACTTGATAAAGGCTCTGCAGCTTCGTTTGCTCATTGGTGAGCATGTTCTGCTCGGCCTGGATTCTTGCCTGCAGGTCCTGGATCGCCTTGGGATCCTGTGCGGAAGCGATGCGGTCGATCAGCAGTTGCAGGGCCGAGAAGCGCTGGCTGGTGTTCTGGTACGCGTTCTGGGTCATTCCGTTGAGCAGCGCTGCCGATTGCCGTCCTTGCTCGACGACCTGGCGCAACTCCGGACTCAGCCCCTCCAACTGGGTTCCCGAGAGGACGCTGTTGGCTTTCATGATCGACTGGACTTGGCTGGCCAGCCCGGCATAACTGGCCGACGAGCCGTTGAGCGTGCCCATCAGTTCGCCATAGCTGGGAGGCAGGTAGTTGCGTGCGAG
The DNA here is from genome assembly GCF_056396385.1 of Variovorax sp. 05T418. Classification (NCBI taxonomy): domain Bacteria; kingdom Pseudomonadati; phylum Pseudomonadota; class Betaproteobacteria; order Burkholderiales; family Comamonadaceae; genus Variovorax; species Variovorax sp. 05T418. The sequence continues at coordinate 18,195 of NZ_JBFTLJ010000001.1, forward strand.
GTCCGGGGTCGGCAGCAGCTGCTCCATGCCTCGGCTTCCCGTCATGGCGTTGTGGGTCCGGGTCAGCTGGTCCTTCGATTCCTTCAGCTGGTCGTACTGCTTCTGCATCCCGGAGATTTGCTGCTGCCAGTACATGACCTGCTGTATCAGGTTGGCGACGGCCGTGATGTCGATCACCGGGATCCCGGCTTTCGCGTGCGGCGGTGCGAGCGAGGCTGTGGCCGCGAGGAAGAGGGCAACAAGGAATCTACGCATGGGAGATCTCCTGGTGTGAGGGTGAACGGGAAGGGTTGTTCGCAAGCGCCCTGCGGAAAGACGGCAGCCATTGGGCGGGATCCGGTCCGCAGATCGCGATGAGTTCACGCATGAGGCGGACGTTGCCGGTGCGCCCGGAGATGACGTGCAAGGCGTCGTCGAATCCATGGAGATCGAGCTGCGCGACCACGCTGACATGGTTCTGCTTGATAAGGAACTGGCGAGAGCCAGGCTCGATCTCCTGCTTGATCAGCGCGAACTCCCGGTCGGTCAGGTTGAAGCCCCGGGTGTATTCGTCGTAGTCCGCCTCCGGATTGGGGAACAGGATCTTCGTCGGCGTCTGCTCGACGATCGCGCGGGCAATGCCGGAATCGAGCACGTGGCTGGTGCTTTGGGTGAACGTGGCGATATTCGCGTTCTTCTTGCGCCAGGTCTCCAGGCCGTTCTTGGCGAACTTCGCGAAGGCCGGATCGCTCAACAGCTTGGCGAACTCGTCCATCCAGCACACCAGCGGGCGGCCGTCCACCATCCGGTTCACGAGATGAAAGAGGTACAGGGTCAGCGGGGCGCGCACGACCTCGTTGTCCAGGAAGTCGGTCACATCGAAGCCCACGAGGGCGTGCCGGGCAAGCAGCGGGGCCACGTGGTCGTGCTCGTTGTCGAAGACCCAGGCATAGTCGCCGTGCTCCGAGGCGCACCACCGCCGAAGGCGCGCGTGCATCCCCTCCGGATCCGTGATGTCGAGGAAGGCGGCGAGCCGGGACAGGCGCCTGAAAGAGCGCTCGAGCTTCAGGGTGCCGCGCAGTGCCTGGTCGAGATCGTCTTCCTGCCGGACGGTCAGGGTCTCGCCCGGCGTGCGCATCACGAGGCGCCTGAGCCAGTGCCGCATGAACTCGACGTTGTCGGCGATCGAATCGTCGAGCTGCAACGGATTGCAGCCGGTGGGTGCCCCGTTCTTGAGTGGGAGGTACTGGCCGCCCAGGGCCCGCACCAGGATATGCAGCCCTTCATCCTTGTCGAAGACCACTTGTGTGGCGTCGAGGCGATTGCAGATCGCCACCATGCAGAAGCCCAGCAGCGTGGTCTTGCCGGTCCCGACCGGTCCCACGCCCGTGATGTGTCCGACATCGCGGCGGCTGCCGCCGTCCCGGCTGCGCGGGTCGCTCGCATGCAGCGAGAAGTAGTAGGGCGAGCCCGCGCGCGTGGTGAACATGGTCAGCGCATCGCCCCAGTAGTTGCCCGTTGCCCGGCCGGTCGGGAAATTGTGGAAGGGCGACATGGCGGCGAAGTTGCGGCTGGTGACGGGCGCCTTGCGGCTGCGGTAGCCGAAGTTTCCCGGCAGCTGCGCCCAGAAGGCCGCCTCCAGCGCGAGGTCCTCGCGGGCCACCACCATTCCCGCGTCGCCCAGCAGGTAGCGGGCGCGGGCGACGTTGTCGTTGAGTTGCTTCAGACGGGGCCGGCCCTCGGCCTCGCTGAGGCCGTCGTAGGTGTCGGCCAGCACATGCAGGCTGAAATGGTGGTCGCCCACCACGAAGCGATTGCTCATCAGGTCGTCCAGTGCGTCCTTGAGTTCCTCGGCCTGCGAGACTGCGAGGTCACCGGCGGCGGCCATCCGGTGATGCTGGCGGCTCATCATGTCGGTGGCCGTGCTCTTGGCCAGGAAGGTGAAGCTTTGCGTGAGCACGAAGGGGAAAGGTGCGGTCAGCAGGGCGCTGAACATGCCCGGCGCGGTGGGCGTGGGGTATTCCTTGATGCCGAGGAAGGCGCCAATGCGGGTCTGGGTGCCGGCCCGGTATTCCATGGCCTCGTTGCCGAAGAAGGGCCGGGTGGTGGCCAGGACCTCGTTGAGGGGGGCGCGCGGCAGCGGCATGCGCTGCCACTCCCCGTTGACGAGCAGGCCGTGGAATTCCACGAGGGAGGAAAAAAGCCCGTCGTTCCCCTGCAGCCGATAGATGCCCAGTGCTTCGGGGTCGTAGCGTTCCAGGGCGGCGAGCAGTTCCTGGCGCAGCTTGCTGCAGGCGTCCAGCGCATCGCGCAGCTCCGCCCGCGCACCCTCCGGGTCCGCGCGCTTGAACAGCCGCAATGCGGCGTTGCCGATGCGGGTGGGCTGCGGCCGGAAGACGACCGACAGGTACAGTTCATTGACCATCAGCCGTTCGCCAGCCATCTTGCGGCGATAGCGCTGCTCGATCTCGTCGGCGAAGCCGGGCGTCGTCCGCCCGGCCGGATAGGCCATCTCGCGGCGGCGGATCACGTGGGTCCAGAGCGCCAGGTTGGGCGACGCGATGTTGCGCAGCAGGACATTGAGGCGCTCATGCCAGCTGTTGATGTCCTCGTCGTCCGCGCTTTCGAAGCTCGTGCCGGCCAGGCGGAGTGTCTGCACATAGTCTCCGGCACGTGTCAGGGCCACATGCTCGTCCACATGCGCCGAAAGCGGAATCATGGTCGCGGCGCCGGCTTCGCGGCGCAGCGCGTGCTCGGGGCGTGAGAGCAGCTTCATGGCGGGGAACGGCGTCAGACCAAGGTCACGGGCGGCGTGCGCATGCGGCGATGCCCTCGCCAGTCAGGCATGTCCAGCGCCAGGGGACTGTACGAGTTCGCACGCCAGAACCGCAGATTGCCGCCGAGCATGGCCGGCAGGCGCGTGCGGCCCCAGAGCTGCAGCAGATCGAAGAAGCGCGGCTCGTACAGGCAGACCAGGTAGAGCACGCCGTGGATCGGTACGAAGGCCAGCAGCCACGCGAGGCTCTTGGTCACGATGAACGACTCGGTCGTGACGACGATGTTGAACATCATGGCCGAGTAGGTGACGCCCCAGACCATCGAGGGCCGCGTCATGCCGACGAACAGGGGGTTCGCGGCAATGCCCTGATTGCGACTCATGGACCGCTCCCTTCAGACCCCGAACAGGCCCCGGATCCAGGACACGATCTGCGGGCCGCCGAAGACCAGCACGGTGCCGATCACGACCGCGACCATCCACCACCAGCTCAGACGCCCGAACCAGGCCATGGCGCCGGAGACCATCACGGCGACGGCGGCCAGCGGCGTCAGGATGGCGACGAGTTGCTGCTGGGTCGCGTTCGCACCGGTCGCGAACGGGCTCCCCGCCCAGGCGACCTCGGTGGGGGCGGCGGCGATGAGCCAGGCGATGAGCAGCCATCCGATCCATCTGACATGGATGCCGGCTGCCGTTGCGGGCCGGATGTGGATCGAGCATGCGGTCATGGCGTTACTCCGTTGGGCTTGGGGGCTGATTCCGCGGGCGCTTGCACAGGTGGAGACGCAAGAGAAAGTGAAGCAGGCGATTCAATGCGCCGGCCGCTGCCGTAGACGTCCCACCACGGTGCCGGCACCACGCGCTTGCCAGCGGCGGAAGGGTGCTTGGCGGCCTGAACGGCCATGGGCCTGACCGCCGTAGCCTGGGCAGCGGCATGAGTGGCCGAAGCGATCTCCCGCCGGAGGGCCGCGATGTCGCCGAGCGTGCGGTCGCGCTGTTCCTCGGCCTCGGTCGCTGCCTTCAGGTCGGATGCTGCGAGCCGCTCGGCCTTGCGGCGCAAGAGACCTTCCAATTGCGCTTCCGACTTCCTGAGCTCCTCGCGAAGGATCTCGATGCGGTCGTTGTCGCGCGCCGCCTGCGGCTGTGGTCCGAGGCCCTGCGATGCGCTGGACCGCGCTTGTGCCCACAAGGGGCACGCGTGTGCCATCAAGCCGGCGAACATGAGCATGGAAAGCCAGGCTGAGCGTCGGCCTTCATCGGTCGCATGCCAGCGTTGAGTGTCGTTTGCTTGCATGGAGCGCAATGTCCGCCTCTGCCCGTGCGTGTGTCGACTATTGTTTTTGACAGTGGTGTCGCAAAGCGCGAGGCGGCGATATTTCGTGGGCGACGCGGCAGGGCGGTTTGCTCGTGGGCCAGTGAGGCGGCTCCGCCGCTGTGGGGGGGACGAGCCGCTGTTGCAAGTTGCAGCGGCTGCCCCCGAAGGTGCGCCGCTCGGGTGTGATGGACGCGCGTCCCGCGCCGAAGCCTGAGGAGCAAGTCATGGGCAACGTGGTCATCTTCGGCAACCAGAAGGGCGGCGTCGGCAAGTCCACGCTGGCGGTGCTGTACGCATGCTGGCTGGCCGATGTGCGACGCCGGTCGGTGTGCGTGATCGATCTGGACGCGCAGGCGAACAGCTCGAAATCACTGAATCAGTCCTCGGCAATCGCCGAAGCGGTGGAACTGTTCGGTCCGGATCTGGGTCCGATCGCCCCGCCGCGTGAGCGGACCATTGCGCTGGCGGCGGGCAGCAGAAGGCTGGCCGACGTCGAACTCGCGAGGGCGGACCTCGTGATTCCTTTGTTCCGCGGGAATGTGAGGCGCCTGGCGCAGGATTTCGACGCGGTCGTGATCGACACGCCCCCGGCGCTGGGCTTGCGCATGAGCGCGGCGCTGATTGCCGGCCATGCGGTGGCGTGTCCGATCGAGCTGGAGGAGTACAGCATCGACGGCGTCGCCGACATGCTCCGGACCGTCTTCGGGGTCAGGCGGCGCTACAACCCGCAACTGCGGATGGCGGCCATCGTGCTGAACCGGTTCAATCCGCATTCGCTGCGGCAGAAAGCCGCGATGCAGGACCTGGCCTTGAACTTCCGGGAGTTCGTGATACCGGCGCGGATCTCGACCCGTTCGGCCATTCCCGAGGCGCTGGCCGCGGGAGTGCCCGTGTGGCGGCTGCCCAAGAGCGCGGCACGCGAGGCGAGCCTCGAGGTGATGCGGGTGTTCGAGTTGCTGCAGCAACGCATCGAGGGCTCGGACGCGCCGATGCCGGCGGATACGCAGGCATGAAGGCGCCCGACGGCCTGGACCTGAGTGCGTTGTCGCAGTTCAGGGCGGCCGATCTGCTCACGGGCGAAGCCGCCCCTGCGGGCCCGGGCGCACCGACGCAGGTGGCGCTCGAACGCATCGACTTCGACCCCGACCAGCCGCGCCGCCGCATGCGGGGCGAACGCATCGAGGAACTCGCCGAATCGATCCGCGAGCATGGCGTGCTGGAGCCGGTGTCCCTGCGCTGCCATCCCGAGCACGCGGACCGGTACATCGTCAACCGCGGCGAGCGCAGGGTGCGCGCGGCGCGCCGGGCCGGCCTGTCCTGCGTTCCGGCGTTCGTGGACGCGCGGGTCGATCCCTTCGCGCAGGCAGCGGAGAACCTGCACCGCGAGGACATGTCGCCATTCGATCTGGCCGTCTTCATCGCGGAGCGGGAAGGAGAAGGCCATTCGCGCGCCGAGATCGCGCGCCGGCTGGGCAAGCCGCGTTCCTTCATCACCGAGGCCGCGCGGCTCAACGAGGCACCCCCGCAGTTGCGCGAAGCGGTGGAGGAAGGGCGGCTCGGCGCGGATGTGCGGGTGCTCTACCAGTTGGTGGCCGTCGCGCGAGAGCGCCCGCAGGAACTCCAGGAACTGATCGCGCGGGGCGGCCCGAACGGACGTGGCCGGACCAGGAGTCGCCCGCAATCGCTCGGGCCCGCCGGCGGCTCGGCGGCGGCGCCGCCCGGAAACGGGATTCCGAGGGTCATCAGCGGCGGCCGCACGGTGCTGGTGGTCGAGCATGGTGGACGGCGCGGGTCCTTGCGCATCAAGGCGAAGGACGGCAACGTTGGCGAGGTCCGCTTCGGCGACGGCACGCGCGCCCTGCTGCCGCTGGCGGAGCTGCGGCTGGTGTGCTGGGCCACGGAGGAATAGCAACGCCGGCGCTGGCCAGCGCGGCTCGACACCCGGTGATGGGACAGGGTCCTGCTAGGCCGCGCCGGCAGCTTTCATCGCCGCGTGGCGGCGCCGGTATTCGCGCGGCGTCATCTGCAGGTCGCGAACGAAGGCTCTTCGCATCACCTCCTGGGATCCGTAGCCGCACTGCGCGGCGATGGCTTTGAGGGGGCGTGTGCTCGTCTCGAGCAGGCGACGGGCGGCGCCGAGGCGGATCTGCTGAACGCCACGCCCGGGCGAGAGACCCGTCGCGCGTTCGTAGAAACGCGCGAAGGAGCGCGTGGACATGTGAACCTCCTGTGCCAATCGGGCGACGCTGAGCTTCTCCTGCAGATGTGCCGCGATCCACTGGTGCAGCACGCCGATGCGCGCGTCGGGCGCGGGCGCCTCGAGCGGCAAGCGGCGACGGCGTGACATGCCGCAGCGACGGCCGCGTGGTCCGGGCATGCGCAACGCAAGCGTCTCCACGAACGCGGCGCCCCGGTCCTCCTCGATCCAGGACAGCGCCAGATCGGCGCCCTGGCCCGGGTCGATCACGCGCCAGCTGCGCGTTCTCATGCCGGCCGCGAACAGGTCCGGTCCCTGCCCGCCACAGCGCAGCGCCGGCGGTGCGGTGCGCCCCTGTCGCCGCACGACGCGGGCCTCCGGCACAGGCGGCAGCAATGCCTCGGCGCCCAGCACGGCGCAGCGGCTCAGACGCCGCCGGTTCCTGGAGAGCCATTCGCGCAGGCGCTGCACGCCTGTCGCCCCGACCGCGCCCGGAACAGGTTCGCCGGTGATGAAGAGCGTGCTCGCCCGCCCGGCCAGCCGGTGCGGCAAGGCACCCGTCGACAGTGCCACACCGCTTGAACTCAGGGTTTGGCCGCCTGCGGCGGAGGCCAGCCGAACATCGTAGCCGGCGAGCTTGTTGTTGCGCGTCCGGCGCAAGGAGGCATTGGCGGCTTTGAAGACCTCGAGCATGCGGATGACGTCGAGAAGAAGGAAGCCGGGAAGCAGCAGGAGCCAGACCTTGTGCATCGTGAGAAGCCAACGTAGGGGGATCGATCCGCAATCTCCCGACCCTGGGCCGCACCGCGCCAGTGCGCGACGGCAGGCTCGCGAAATTGGCAGAAATGGTGGTGAATTTTGCCTCCGGGCCCCGCGAGGCGCTCCTAGACTGTCGCCCCCGTGCCTCCATCACGCGCTGAACGACCGCCACGCGCACGCCGCGGGCAGGCGCAGCACGGGTCGGTGCAGGCGGCTTGGCCGCCTGCCGGGCTGCGCCGCGGCAATGTCGACCGCGTCCGCGAATAAGGTGGGGGCGCCGACGACGCAGGAAGTGCACCTATGAACGAGTGGACCCAAGACGTTCTCGGTCGGTTGGACGAGGCCAGCGAGCCATCCCAGGTGCTCGCGCAGGTCAGCGTGGCAGCCAGGCAGCTCGGTTTCGAGCACTGCGCCTACGGGCTGCGCACCCTCGTGCCCTTCACCCGGCCGAAGACTTTGATGTTCAGCACCTACGATGAGCGATGGAGCCGCCGCTACATCAGTGCCGGATATCTCCAGGTGGATCCCACGGTCGCCCACGGCGTGCACAGCGGGACGCCCGTGATCTGGAGCAACGAAGTCTTCCGGGACGCGCCGCAGATGTGGGACGAAGCGCGCTCCTTCGGCCTGCGCGTCGGCTGGGCGCAATCGGTCTTCGAGCCCGACGCACGGGTCGGGATGCTGTCGCTTGCCCGCTCGAGCGAACCGCTGACGGCTGCGGAGATGCGCGCCAAGGACCTCCTGTTCCAGGGGCTGGTGAATAAGGCCCACCGCGCGTTCTGCCGGCTCCTGGGCGGCCCGCTCGCGGGGATCGAACCGCTGACGAAGCGGCAGGTGGAGGTGCTGCGCTGGACGGGCGACGGCAAGACGAGCGACGAAATCGCGGCCATCCTCTGCATCTCGAAGCCCACGGTCGATTTCCATCTGAGGAACGCAATGGCGAGATTGGGTGCCGCCACCAAGAGCTCGGCGGCGGCGTCGGCTTCACGTCTCGGACTCCTGAACTGAACGGGTGGCAGCGGCCCCTTCGCCCGCAGGTCGGCGGGCGACTCGGCCGAGCCCGTCGGCATGGCGGGCCTGGCGCGGACACCAGCTTTTGTCCACGTCGATGAGGCAGGCGAACAGAAGCTGGCCGTCGACCCGCACTGGTGGTGCCGCGCGGTGCGCGGACAGGCCCGTGCGGCGCAGGATGCGCTCGATGCCCAGGGGCGAGGCGCTGATGAGCCGTCGTCCGCCCTCCTTGGCGACAGTCCGCATCGCGGCGCTCAGCATGTCCAGCGCGAGCGACCATCCATGCGGATCCCCGCCGATCCCGAGCCGCGTGCCGTCGCCGGCGGCGAATCGCGACAGTTCCCAGATATCGGGCGAGCACGGGGCCGGCGTGTCGCCGAGCAGCTGCGGGAAGAGGCTGGCCAGAAGATAGGGCCGGTGCGTGGGCAACAGGCGGCTCGTGCCGATGATCTCGCCGTCCGGATTGCGTGCGATCAGATAGACAGTGTCCTTCCGGTCGAATTCGTCGAGTTCCAGCCGGCCGCGCGTATGGAGCTTCCAGCCCAGTTTCTCGACGAAAATCTCGTGCCGGTAGCGTGCCATGTCGAACAGCACGTCCGCCGAGAAAGTATCGATCGTTCCCGCAATGATCTCCATGAGGTCACCTCGTTGAATGAGGCCGCATTACAGCCTGATGACACACACCGGGGACACTGTCAGAGTTGATAGGGCCGGCGGTTGGCGGCCTTCGTTTTTTTGGGGCGGTCGCCCTCGCAGACTGCTGTCGTGGGGCAGATCGGTTGTCGGGGCCGTCGCGCCGCAGGCGAGAGCCGAGGCGGTTCACTCACGGACGGCGCGCCGCCCGGATGGTGAAGGCACCGGCCGCGACAATCAGGACCACGCCGGCGGCGGCTTCGAGGCGCGGCATGTCGCCCCAGATCGCGTATCCCAACAGCAACGCCCAGAGGATCAGGCTGTAGCGAAAGGGCGTGACGACCGAGAGATCGACGCCGCGGCAGGCCACGATGAGCGCGTAGTTGCCCAGTGCCGCACAACCCGCCGCTGCCGCGAGCATGCCGAGCTCGTGGCGCGTGAGCGGCGCCCAGCGTTCCACGAGCCCCAGCAGCAGGCCTGCCAGACATACGGCGAGCGTGGTCGCCACGGCGATGACCGACGACGGGACCGTGGCGGGAATGCGCCGCGTCACCAGGTCGCGCGCGGCCAGCGAAGCGGCACATAGCAATGCGCAGGCGAGGCCGGCCGCAGGGACCTCGGACCGCGCAGACGGCTGGATCACCAGCAGGACGCCGGCGAATCCCGCCACGGTGGCGAGCAGCCGGCCTCCGTGCCAAGGCTCCCATCGCAGCGCCATTGCAGTGGCGGCAATCATCAGCGGCGCGGTCATCATGAGCGTGCTGACCGTGGCGAGCGGCGCGAGCGACAGGGCGACGACGGAGCTGAGGGCGGTCGTGATCTCGAGCCCGCATCGCACGCCGACGATCGGCCGCAATGCCGTGCGCCAGCCAGCGCGCGTCCCGCGGGCGAGGGCCAGGACAAAGAGGGTGGCGAAGGCGCCGCGCACGGCCAGGACCTGGCAGGGCGGGAGGCTCTGCGCTGTCAGCTTCACGAAGACATCGTTGAGCACGTAGCAGCCCATGGCCACCAGCATGAGCAGGATTCCGCGGCGGTTGGCCGCTGCGCTAGCCATTGCCGGACGCAGGTGGTGACCGCGTAGAAGGGCTTTGCGGAATCTCGGGCGCGGACGGCGGCTCGAGGGGCCCCGGAACACCGGGATCGCCCGCGGCACTGGCATCCGGCGCCATCCCCGGCCGCGGACCGAGCGGTGCGCCGCAACGCCTGAGGACGTCCCACAGCGCCTGCGCCTTCAGAACGATCTCCTCGACCTCGGCGTCCGGATCGGACATGGCGACGATGGCGCCTCCGGCGCCGATGGAGACGCGGCCGTTGGCCGACACCAGGGTGCGGATCACGATGTTGAGCTGCGCTGCGCCGTTGAGCGATAGGTAGCCGATGCTGCCCGAGTAGATGCCGCGGGCCGCCGCCTCGAGTTCGTCCAAGATCTTCATCGTGCGCACCTTCGGCGCACCCGTCATGGAGCCGCCGGGGAACGCGGCGCGGATGCAGTCGACCGCTCCGAGGTCCGCGCGCAGCCGCCCCCGGATCGTGCTGACCAGCTGGTGCACGGTGGCATAGGTCTCGACCGCGAACAGGCTCGGCACGTGAACGCTGTCGATCTCGCAGACCCGGTTGAGGTCGTTGCGCAGCAAGTCGACGATCATCAGGTTCTCCGCGCGGGTCTTCTCGTCGGCGACCATGGCGTCCGCGATCGCCTGGTCCTCGGCCGGCGTCGCGCCGCGCGCCGCGGTGCCCTTGATGGGCTTCGATTCCACATCGCCGGCGCTGGAGATGTGCAGGAAGAGTTCGGGCGAGGCGCACAGCACGGCATAGCCGCCGATGCGCAGGTAGGCCGCATAGGGGGCAGGGTTGTGCCTGCGCAGGATCCGGTAGATCTCCAGCGGATGGACGCGCCCTTCGCCGACCAGTTGGTTCGTGAGGCAGACCTCGTAGGTCTCGCCCTGCAGGATCTCGTGCTGGCAGCGCAGGATCAGCTCCCGGTAGATCGCGAGGTCGATCCGCCAGGCCAATGGTTGCAGATCGCGGGCCGCGGCCGCGCTGTCGTCCGGCGCGGTCGCCGGTGCGCCTGCCAGCCGCGCGCGCATGGTCTGCATCCAGCGGCGATTCTCATTGGACGGCACGGCCTCATCCAAGCAGACGATCCAGACCTGTTGCTCGGCGTGATCGAAGGCGAGGAAGCGATCGGCGAGGATCCACATCGCGTCCGGGGTGTCTGCGTCGTGGGCATGCGTGCCGTCCAGCTCCCGCTTGAGCTCATAGCCGAAGTAGCCCACGAAGCCGCACGCGAAGTCGAAGGGGAGCGGGGGACCCGCAGGCGGCTGGCCCGGCAGGTGGTCGCGCAGGTAGTCGAAGATGCTCTCGTCGCGCACCTGGACGACGTCGCCCCGGCGCACCATCAGTTCGCGCGGGGCGGTGCGGTAGTTCAGCACCTGGGCACGCGGGCCGCTCGCGTCGCCCATGAAGGAAAAGCGCGCCCGCCCGGGCTCGGCGAGGCTGCTGTCCAGCCAGAAAACGCAGTCGCGCTGTGCGAACGTGCGCATGAACACGGCCTCGGCATCGGCTGCGGTGTCGATGCACTCCGCGTGCAGCGACAACGCCTGCGGGCCTTCGAAACGCAGCGCGGGTCCGAAGCGATCCCGTGCCTCGCGCCGGGGCGTCTGTGCGAGCCACTCCAGCGTCAGGTCCCTGAAGTTGCGCAGCAGCCGTGCGCCGAATTCGGTGCAGATCGACTCCGGATGGAACTGCACCCCCCACCAGGGCAGGGAGACGTGACGCAGTCCCATCAATGTGCCGTCGGACGTCCAGGCGAGCGGCTCCAGGGATGAGGGCAGCTGCGTGACTGCGAGCGAGTGGTAGCGCACCGCCTCGAAGCGGTCCGGGATGCCGGCGAAGAGATCGCGCTGCGCGTGCGAGATGCGGTCCAGGCGTCCGTGCATCGGGCGCACCGCCAGGTCGACACGGGCGCCGCAATGGTGGGCGATGGCCTGGTGGCCCAGGCACACACCGAGCACGGGTTTGCGCGAACGCTGCAGTGCGTCCGCCGAGATGCCGAGGTCGGCGCGCCGCTGCGGACGTCCGGGGCCCGGCGAGATCACGATGTTGTCGAAGTGCATGCGCTCGACCTCGTCCCAGTGCATCTCGTTGTTGCGCAGCACGATCGGGGCCTCGCCGTTGCAGGCCGCCAGGTACTGGTAGAGGTTGTAGGTGAACGAGTCGTAGTTGTCGATCAACAGCGTGCGCATGGAAGGCTCCTCGGCGGAAGGCGGGCCCATGCATCGTTGAAGAATCGAACGGTTGTCGCCACTGCGCAATGTGCTAGTTGCGCAGGCCGACAGCGCCTGTGCAAGCAGCGCGTTCGCCGCCTGCATGTCCGGGTCGTGCGCTTTTCTGGGATGTTCCGGTCCATGCGCCGGCCTTCTGAGGAGAGGAGGGCGAGCGTCAGGGGCCCTGCAGCTTGGGCGTCGACACCGTAGGAATGCGCGGGCCGGGTGGGCGACTGGCGGTCTTGTGCAGGCGCGAGTTCAGATGCTCCGCTGCCAAAGCCCGTGATGAGCCGATGCGCAACGGCGTTGCGCTTGCCGGCCGAGCACGCCGCCTAGCGCCGCGAAGCCCCCGGTCCCGCCTTCGCGCCGAGCAGGTGGCCCAGCGGCAGCGCTACCTCCGACTTGATCTCGCGCAGCACGATGCTCGAGCGCACGTGCGTCACGCCCGGCAGGCTGAAGAGCACCTCGTGCAGAAAGCGCTCGTAATGCTTCATGTCCGGCACGGTCACGTGGAGGATGTAGTCCGCGGGCCCGGTGGCCGACACGCATCGGATGATCTGCGGGCTCGCGGCCACCACCTCCTCGAAGCGCTGCACCATCGCCTCGCTGTGGCGGTCGAGGTTCACCTCGGCCACGGCCGAGACGTGCAGGCCCACCAATTCGGGGTCGACACGCGTGGTGTAGCCGCGGATCACGCCGGCGGCCTCCATCTCCTTGATGCGCTTCCAGCAGGGCGTGGGCGAGAGCCCGACGGCCTCGGAAATCTGCTGCACGGTTTGCCGCCCGTCATGCTGCAGCGCAGAAAGGATCTTGAGGCAATGCTCGTCAAGAGAAACAGGATCAACGTTCATCGCGGTTCCCGAGAGGATTCTTCTTCAAACAAGGGTCTGCGCGAGTGTATTGAAGAAACACTTACTCGGGGTGCGGCAGAACAATTCCGGGCATGAACGCCCCCCACAAGACGACCTCACTCCAGCGGCCCGGCTACCAGCTTTCCGACAACCTCTGGGCCGATGCCGGCGCCGTCTTCATCACCGGCACGCAGGCGCTGATCCGCATCCTGGCGATGCAGAAACAGCGCGACGCGGCGCGCGGCCTGCACACGCAGGGCTTCGTCAGCGGCTACCGCGGCTCACCGCTGGGCATGGTCGACCAGGCCATTTGGAAGGCCGGCGACCGCTTCAAGGAGGCCGGCATCCGCTTCGTGCCCGCGGTGAACGAGGAGCTCGCGGCCACGCAGGTGCTCGGCACGCAGCGTGTGGAGTCCGACCCCGAGCGCACGGTCGACGGCGTCTATGCGATGTGGTACGGCAAGGGGCCGGGCGTGGACCGCGCGGGCGACGCGCTCAAGCACGGCAATGCCTACGGCTCGTCGCCGCACGGCGGCGTACTGGTGGTGGCGGGCGACGACCACGGCTGCGTGTCGTCGTCGATGCCGCACCAGAGCGACCATGCCTTCATGGCATGGCGCATGCCGGTGATGCAGCCCGCGAGCGTGGCCGAGTACCTGGAGTTCGGCCTGTATGGCTACGAGCTGTCACGCTATTCGGGCGCGTGGGTCGGCATGGCGGCGTTGTCCGAGATCGTCGAGAGCGCCGGCACGGTGGATCTCGGTGCGGTGAACGCGCGCGTGTCCGCCTGGGAAGACGCCGATGCCGTGCGCGCCGCCACCGGCCACCGCCCGCCGGCGGACGGCCTGCACTACCGCTGGCCCGACCTGCCGTCGCTGCGCATCGAGTCGCGGCTGGAGGACAAGCTCGCGGCCGTGGCCGCGTTCGCGCGGCGCAACAGCATCGACCGCCACGTCATCGTGAGCCCGCACGCCAGGGTGGGCATCGTCACCTGCGGCAAGGCGCACCACGACCTGATGGAGGTGCTGCGGCGCCTGGAACTCTCGCCCGCGCAGCTCGCGCGCGCCGGCGTGCGGCTCTACAAGGTGGGGCTGAGTTTTCCGGTCGAGCAGACGCGCCTGAAGGACTTCGCGCGCGGGCTCGACGAGATCCTCGTCGTGGAAGAGAAGGGGGCGGTGGTCGAGACGCAGCTGCGCGACATCTTCTACAACGCCCCCGCCGACGCGCGCCCGGTGCTCGTGGGCAAGCACGACCGCGAAGGCCAGCCGCTGGTGTCCGCGCTCGGCGAGCTGCGCCCCTCGCGCCTCATCGAGCTGGTCGCGCACTGGCTGGCCGCGCACTTTCCCGACAACCGCGACCTGGGCGACCATCTGCAGCATGTGCGCGACTTCACGCCGCCCGAGCTGCTGGGCAATGCGAGCGATGCGGTCAAACGCCTGCCGTACTTCTGCGCCGGCTGCCCGCACAACACCAGCACCAAGGTGCCCGAAGGATCGACGGCGCGCGCGGGCATCGGCTGCCACTTCATGGCCAACTGGATGGACCGCAGCACAGCCGGCCTCATCCAGATGGGCGGCGAGGGCGTCGACTGGATCTCGCACGCGATGTTCACGAAGACGCAACATGTGTTCCAGAACCTCGGCGACGGCACCTACTACCACTCGGGCTACCTGGCGATCCGCCAGGCCGTCGCGGCCAAGGCGACGCTCACCTACAAGATCCTGTTCAACGACGCGGTCGCGATGACCGGCGGCCAGCCGGTCGACGGGGTCATCAGCGTGGATGCGATCGCGCGGCAGGTGGAGTCGGAAGGCGTCACCAAGGTGGTGGTCGTGAGCGATGCCATCGGCAAGTACGGCGCCATCAAGAACCGCTTTCCGCACGGCACCGAATTCCATGACCGCGCAGCGCTCGACGAGGTGCAGCGCCGCCTGCGCGAAATGACCGGCGTGACCGTGCTGATCTACGAACAGACCTGCGCCGCTGAGAAGCGCCGCCGTCGCAAGAAGGGCGAGCTGGCCGACCCGCCCAAGCGCCTCTACATCAACGAGGCCGTGTGTGAAGGCTGCGGCGACTGCACCGTGCAGAGCAACTGCGTGGCCGTGCTCCCGCACGAAACCCCGATGGGCCGCAAGCGCAAGATCGACCAGACCAGCTGCAACAAGGACTATTCCTGCGCCAAGGGCTTCTGCCCGAGCTTCGTGGGCGTCGCCGGCGGCAAGCTGCGGCGCAAGAGCGGGGCGCTGGCGGTCGGGCGCGATGCCTTCCTGCACCGCGTGGGCGCGCTCGCGCACCCCGCGCCGCACGCATGGACCGGCCCCTACGACCTGCTCGTGACCGGCGTGGGCGGCACTGGCGTGGTGACGGTGGGCGCGGTCATCGCGATGGCCGCGCACCTGGAGGGCAAGTCGGCCAGCGTGCTCGACTTCATGGGTTTCGCGCAGAAGGGCGGCTCGGTGCTGAGCTTCGTGCGGCTGGCCGATGCACCCGAGCGGCTGAACCAGGTGCGCATCGACACGCAGCAGGCCGACGCCATCCTGGCGTGCGACGTGGTGGTGGGTGCCTCGGCCGACGCGCTGCAGACCGTGCGGCACGGGCGCACGCGTGTGCTCGCGAACATCCACGAGATTCCGGTGGCCGAGTCGCTGCGCAACCCCGATGCCGAGCTGCACGTGGACCTGCTGCTCGAGAAGATGCGCTTCGTCGCGGGCGAGGCACAGGTCGAAACCTTCGACGCGCAGAGCCTGGCCGAGGAGTTCCTCGGCGACACGCTGGCCGCGAACATCGTCGCGACCGGCTATGCGTGGCAGCGCGGCTTGGTGCCGCTGAGCCTGGAGGCGCTGATGCACGCGATCGAACTCAACGGCGTGGCCGTGGCGGCCAACCAGTCGGCGTTCTCGCTGGGCCGGCTCGCGGCGGGCGACCCCGCCGCGCTCGATCAGTTGCGGGCGGCGCCCCTGCAAGCGCAGCAAGCCGACGAGCGCCCGCTGGACGCGCTGCTCGCCGATGGGTGCCAGCATCTCACCGGCTACCAGAACGCCGCATGGGCGCAGCGCTTCGAAAAGCGCGTGCGCACGCTGCAGGCGGCTGAATCCGCGCTGCCGGGCGGCGATGCGCGGCTGCCCTTCACGCGCAACGCGGCGCGCAGCCTCCTGAAGCTCATGAGCTACAAGGACGAGTACGAGGTCGCACGCCTCTACACCGACGACGCATTCCTGCGGAAGCTCAAGGACCAGTTCGAAGGCGACCTCCAGCTCGAGTTCCACATGGCCCCGCCGCTGCTTTCGCGCGCCGGGCACGGTCAGCGGCCCGTCAAGATCCGCCTGGGCGCGTGGATGCTGCCGGCGATGAAGTGGCTGGCCCACGGCAAGCGGCTGCGCGGCACGAAGTTCGACCTGTTCGGCTACACGCAGGAGCGCCGGACGGAGCGCGCGATGATCGTCCAGTTTGACCATCTGCTCGATGAACTGGTCGCCGAGCTTTCACCGGCGAACCAGCAGCTCGCCGCGCAGATCGCGGCGCTGCCGCTCTCGGTCCGCGGCTTCGGCCATGTGAAGATGGCCAACCTTGCGCTTGCCACCGAACGCGAGGCGGAGCTGCTGCACCGCTTCGCGCCGCAGCGCTATCCCCGGCCGGAGAAGAAGGCGCAGGCGGGCCATTTCAAGGGGATCGCCGTCGTGTCTCAATGATTGCGGGTCGAACGCAGCAGGGCGCACCATGGTTGGCTCGGTCATGCTAGATACTGAGCGCGGCTTGTCGGCAGCGGCGAGGCTCTGCCGGCACGCGGCTGTGCCAACGTTCGGCGCATCTCGATGCGGATGGTAAAAGGCGGCACGCGCGAGCGCAGGCTCAACGTTCGACCGGGCGGTGGGCCGCTGCAAATCGCTGTGCCAAGTCGCCCAGGCGTCTGTCCAAGGTCCACAACTCGGCCCCTGGAGTCATGAGCGTGGATGCCAGCAGAGTCAGGTTGACGAGCCCGTACCCCCATCCAAAGAGGCGTTCCTTCTCGATCAGGACGAGCACCTCTCGCCAGTTCGCCTGCTGCATCTGCGGCAGGTGCTGGAAATAGACGGGCATCTTGGGCGCACGCCGCCCGAGGGCTGCAAGTCGCTTGGCCGCTTGCACCCTCACGAAGGTCTTGATCGCTTCCCTAAAGAGGTCCGATTTGTCCATGCCGGGGTCCGCAACTGCAAGCGCTTCCTCGTAGAGAGCGTCTTCCCATGGTGACAGTAGTTCTCATGAATTTCCGTCATCAAAATCGATGCTTCCGACGGCGCATGCTGTGGCTCGCGCTTGGGCAATGCCGATCGATGCGGCACTCGACAGGGAGGTTGAAGACCATTCGCTGCCGGGTTCAAGGGCGATGCGGGTCGTGGCATCGGCTGCCGAACGTTCCCCTGCGCTTTGCTAGAGCGTCTCGTTCTCTCTAAGTACACCTGCGCTGCGCAGCGCGGAGTCCAGCCACTTGGCGGCTGTGTTGCCCTTCTTGATTGCCTCGATCCGCACGGCCTCGTCCTCGACCTTCCTGCCTGCGGCCTCGAGAAGCGCTTCCACTCTTTCGCGTTCGATGACGACCACGCCGTCGGCATCGCCAACCACGAGGTCGCCGGAGCGAACGGTCACGCCGCCGACAGACACGGAGTGCCCGATCCGGCCTGAAGCCAGCTTGGTCGGGCCGTTGGGATTGGTCCCGACCGAAAAGACGGGAAAGTCCATCTCGTCGATCTCCAGGCTGTCGCGCACCGCGCCGTCGACCACCACGCCGGCGATGCCGACCTGCCGGCAGGCGTTCATCATGATGGTGCCCATGAGGGCAGCGGTCTGGTCGCCCTTGCCGTCGATCACCAGCACGTCGCCCGGCCTGGCCAGCGCAATGGCGGCGTGGATCATCAGGTTGTCGCCCGGCCGCACTTCGACCGTGAGCGCGCTGCCGGCCAGCTTCATGCGGTGGCGCAGGGCCGCGATGCGGCCGTGCAGGGCGCCGCGGCGGCCTGCGACGTCGGCCAGGATGGCGGGCTGGAACGCCGAGGCCTGCGCGACCAGGTCGGGGGAAATGCGAGGGAAGTCGCGCACGATATCGGGGGAGGGGCTCTTCATGTCGCTGTTCTCATTCGGCCTTGACGTCGGCGTCCTTCACCACGCGGCCCCACTTGCGCTTGTCGGCGGCCAGGAACGCACGGAACTGCTCGGGCGTGCTGCCCACGGGTTCCAGGCCGTCGGCGGCGAGCCGCTTGGCGATCTCGGGCATCGCGAGCACCTTGGCGACTTCGCGCTGGATGCGCTCGACGACGGCGGGCGGCGTATTTTTGGCCGCACAGATGCCCGCCCAGGTCACGGGTTCGAAGTCGGGAATGCCGGCTTCCGTCACGGTCGGAATATCGGGGAACGCCGCCAGCCGGCGCGAACTGGCCACCGCCAGCGCGCGCAGCTTGCCCGAACGCGCGTACTGCATCGAGCTCACGGGCTGGTCGAAGATCATCGAGACCTGACCCGCCAGCAGGTCCGTCATCGCCTGGCCGGTTCCCTTGTAGGCCACGTGAACGATGTCGATGCCCGCGCGCGTTTTCAGCATCTCGCCCGCCAGGTGGCCGCCCGTTGCGGTTCCGGAAGAAGCGAAGTTGAGTTCGCCCGGCTTCTGCCTGGCGTAGGCGACGAGCTCCTTGACGCTGGTCACCGGCAGCGTCGAGTTGACCATCAGCATGTAGGGCGCGTTGGTGACCTGCGTGACCGGCACGATGTCCTTCTCGGGGTCGAAGGGCATGCTTTTCAGAACGTGCGGCTGGATCGACAGGGTTCCGGTGGTGCACATCAGCAGGGTGTGTCCGTCCGCAGGCGCCGTGAGCATGGCCGAGACCGCGATGTTGCCGCCGGCGCCGGGCCGGTTGTCGACCAGCACTTGCGCGCCGAGCCCCTCGGCCAGCTTCGGTGCGATCAGGCGTGCCACGACGTCGTTGGAGCCGCCGGGCGAGAAGCCGACCAGGATCTTCACCGGCTTCGACGGAAAGGGATCGGCCGCGAACGCATGGGCGGCGCACAGCCAGGCGGTGCCGGCGACGAGCCACGGCAGGAGGAGTTTGGGAGGAAGCGATCGGACGTTCATGGCTGTTCCTGGTTCATTCAGACGACGACGAGTTCGTTGCGAGCCAGCGCAATGCGGCGGCAACCCTCCAGCAGCTGTTCGGTGCTGGCGGCAAAAGAGAGCCGGAAGTGCGTCGGCACGCCGTAGGCGCTGCCTTGCAACGCGGCCAGATCCTGCGCATCGAGCAAATGCATGATCCAGTCGTCGCTGCTGCCGATCTTCACTCCCTTGGGCGTGCAAAGGCCGAACAGCGCGCTGCATGAAGCAAAGACGTAGAAGGCGCCATCGGGCACCTGGCAATGAATGCCGTCGATGGCGTTGAGCGCTGCAACCACCGTGTCGCGGCGCTGCTGGTATTCGCGCCGGTTCGCGGCAACGATGTCCTGCGGGCCCGCGAGCGCCGCGATGGCCGCGGCCTGGGCGATCGAGTTGGGGCCGGAGGTGCTTTGCGACTGGAGCTTGACCATCGCCTTGATCAGCTCCGAAGGACCCGCGCCGTAGCCGATGCGCCAGCCGGTCATCGCATAGGCCTTGGAGACGCCGTTGACCGTCAGGGTGCGGTCCTTGAGGTCGGGCGCCGCCTGGGCCATGGTGGCGAACTCGACGTCGCCATAGATGAGATGCTCGTAGATGTCGTCGGTGAGTATCCAGACCTGGGGGTGGCGCCTCAGCACCTCGGCCAGCGCCTGGAGCTCGGCGCGCGTGTAGGTGGCGCCGCTCGGATTGTTCGGCGAGTTGAGCATCAGCCAGCGTGTCTTGGCGGTGATGGCGCGCTCGAGGTCCGCGGGCTGGAGCTTGAACCGGTTGGCGGCCGGGCAGTCGACGAACACCGGCACGCCGCCGGCCAGCAGGGCGATGTCCGGGTAAGACACCCAATAGGGGGCGGGCACGATGACCTCGTCGCCCGCGGCCACCGTGCACATGAGGGCATTGAAGATCACCTGCTTGGCGCCGGTGCCGACGATGATTTCGCCCGGCGCGTAATCCAGGCCGTTTTCGTTCCGGAGCTTGGCGGCAATGGCCTCCTTCAGCGCCGGCGTGCCGCCGACGTCGGTGTACCGGGTCTGGCCGGCGGCCATGGCGCGGATTGCCGCCTCCTTGATGTGCTCGGGCGTCTCGAAGTCGGGCTCGCCGGCGGTCAGGCTCAGGATGTCCCGGCCCAAGGCGCGCAGTTCGCGCGCACGTTGGCCGGCCATGGAGCTGGGAGAGGGTTTGATGCGATGGAGCCGGGGAGCGATATGAAGCATGGGCGCAGTATCAAAGGCCATGCGCTGCGGGACAAACGAGAAATCGGAGGATCCGGGTATTCCTTTTTTTCCTGCGGAGCATCGGGCTTACATTCCATTGGAATGAACTTCACCTTTAAGCAGCTGGAGGCCTTTCTCTTCAGCACCAAGCTCCAGAGCTTCAGCGCGGCGGCGGTGAAGCTGCACACCACGCAGTCGGCCATCTCCAAGCGCCTGGCCGAACTCGAGGAGTCGCTGGGCGGGACGCTGCTGCACCGCACCTCCCATGGGCTGGAACTGGCCCAGGCCGGGCGCGAATTGCTGCCGCTGGCCGAGGAAGCCCATCGCCTGTGGCAGCGCATCCAGCACGACATCAGCGTGGACAAGACGCTGCGCGGCACTTTCCGCGTGGGCGTGACGGAACTGATTGCCATGACGTGGCTCACGCGGCTGATCCAGCTGCTTCAGAAGCTGCACCCCCAGGTGACGCTGGAGCCGGTGGTGGACGCGGGGCTGACGCTCTTCGAGCGCCTCGAGGCCAACAAGCTCGACCTGTCCATCATGCCGGGCACTTTCTGGGGCCAGGCGTTCGAATCGATCAAGGTCGGGCAGGTGGACCAGGCCTGGATCGCGAGCCCGCGGCTCGGCATTCCGCAACGAGCCCTGGCGCCGCACGAGTTTGCCGACTATCCGGTGATCGAGCAGCCCGCGGGCGCCTCGAAGAACAAGTTCTACGAGGCCTGGCGCGCGGAGCACGGGTTCCGCTTCGGCAAGGTCATGCTGACGAACAGCACGACCGTCCTGCGCGAGCTGACGATCAGCGGCTTCGGCATCAGCCAGCAAGCGCTCGACTACGTGCGCCCGGACATCAAGAGCGGCCTGCTGCGCATCGTCAAGAGCGACCCGATGCCGCCACCGCTGGTCTACAGCGCGGTCTATCGGAGCGACAATTCCAGTCCTGCGCTGGCACGCATCGTCGAACTGGCCGTGAAGACCTGCGATTTCAAGTTGCGGGCGAGCCAGCACGACGTGGCCCCGGCCCGGCCGTTGCGGGGCTCGAGTTCAGGCCTGCGGCAACGGCCGGTACGCAAGGGCGTGAAGAAGAAGCCGGCGAGAAGCTAGCGTCGCGGCATTGGCCGGCACGAAAGCCGGGCCTCCGCCGATGCGGCATACTCCCACCCCCCAACTCGCCAGAGACCCCGCTGAATGGACAAGGAAGTCGACCCCAAAGTGCTCGCCGTCATCGATGAGATGCGGCTTTCCGGACCGCGGCTTACGCCGGTCGAGATCGTTGCGAAGATGGGCGTCTTCGATGCGCGGGAAAAGCCGTTCGACCACGCCTGGCTTGCAACGGGCGACAACGTCATTGCCACCATCTGGGCCGAATTCGTGAACATCGGCGCCGGCGGACACTGGTTCTGCCTCGAGTCGCTCGACACGCAGCACCGCGTCGGCGGCGGCGTGCGCAGCCCCCAGCAGATCCAGCGCGCCAAGGACCGCCGTGCGCTGCTCAAGCGCACCGTCGATGCGGGCCAGGGCTTCCGTGCCGTGCTGCAGACCAACCGCGTCGCCATTGCCGAGCTCGAGAGCAACAAGAGCGCGAAGGTCTCCACGCGCGTGCGCGACGACGCCGAATGGCATGTTGCAAGCTGGGATTCCGACCAGCAGCTCGCGATCCTGGTGCGAGGTCCGCGCGGCTGGGTGCCTGGCGAAGCGGAGATACAGGCGGCCAAGGCGCGGGGCAGCGTGCCGGTCGCTGCGGCCGCCGATGCGGGCGCTGCGGCTGCCGAGCGGTCGGCCTCGCGGGAAGAGGTCCAGGCCGCCGCCATGGACTACGTGATGCGCCACTTCAAGGGCTACGGCTACAACGCCGAGGACGTCACTGGCCAGAAGCTCGGCTACGACCTCGAAGTGTCGAACGCGAAGGGCGCCAAGCTTCTCAGGGTGGTGGTGAAGGGCACGTCCACCGGAGTGCCCAGTTTCCGGCTCACGGACGAAGAACGCGCAAGCTCGGCGCGCGAGCCGCTCTGGCGGCTGCTGGTGGTTGCCGATGCCATCGGCACTGCGGCGCAGCACAAGATCTACAAGCCTTCAGAGATGGAGCAGGCGCCGGGGTTCGAGCCGCTGGATTAGCGGGCATTGCTGCTTTCGTGGCCGGTGTGCGCCCGGAAGCCCTGGCTCAGGTGAACAGCTTTCCGTTGAACGCGATGCGCAGGGTGCGCACCGTGAGCACCGCCAGTGCCACGGTCAGCATCCCGAGCAGCAGGACCGCGATGGTCCACAGCGGCGCGGTCGCCCGCAGTTGCGCGTACTTCAGCGCCGCGTTGGCCAGTGCGGCCATCGGGAAGCCGATCGCCCACCATCCCGCGGAGAAATTGATGCTGGGCCGGAACACCTTCGGCGCAAGCACCGCGAACATGAAGAGCGCGAAGTAGAAGAGCAGCGCGGCAAAGCGGTCGATGCTGCCCGTGATGTTCGTGTAGGCGAGGAACCCGACCGCGAAGGGCCCCACGAGGATCATCAGCGAGGGCGTCATTGCCGGCGCGAGCGGCGGCTGGTGCACCAGCCGGCCGACGATGAGCACGAGCAGCACCAGTGCGAGCACCGCGCCCACGGCCATTGCCAGCAGGTTCAGCTCTGCGGCCCAGGCCATGGACGGCTCGTGCCCGGCGGTCACTGCGATGTCCAGCGTGGCGACGCCAGGGATCAGCCAGGCCGGCACCGCATGCGATGCATCCAGTTGCCCTCTGAGCAGGCGCGAGACCACCACGAAGCCGAGCACGAAGGTCGCGATCGCGCCCAGGGTCCACAGCGCGTGCGCGGCGGACGCACTGTAGGGCGCGATCACGGCCGACAGCAGCAGCATCGAGATGACGATGGTGCCGAAGAAGTTGCCGGTCACCGGGTGATTGAACTCTCCGCGCACGGCCTGCGGATGCCTGGCCAGCTTCATCGCATAGCCCAGCGCCAGCAGCACGAAGACGCCGAGCGCAAAGGCGCCGATGGCCTCGCCGATGACGGCCGGCGCGCCCAGGCTGCCATGTGCCAGCCGCCAGGCCAAGGCCAGCCCCGAAAGCCCCATGACAGAGCCGAACAGGTTGACGGGCAGGTTGCGCAGCGAAGCTTCGCTTGCGGCGTGGAACACCGGAAAGGGCGGATTCAATGACTCGTTCTGCATGATGGCCTCGTTGGCTGAATTTGCGGGTACGGACAGTTTCTGCCAAACTGCTCGGGCCGTGGGCGCCGCGGCACGACGTTTTCTGCCAATCACCGAGCCTTCACCGCCATGCGTGTCGCGATCCTTGCTTTTCCCCGTGTCCAGCTGCTCGACGTCGCCGGCCCCGCCGACGTGTTCGCCGAGGCGGCCCGCCAGCTCGGGCTGCCGCGCGCCTACCAGGTGCAGGTGATCGGCACCGAGACAGGGTTGCTCAAGAGCAGCAGCGGGGTGCGGTTGGCGGTCGATGCCACGGTGGGCACGCATCGCGGGCCGATCGACACCTTGCTCGTGGCCGGCAGCCCCGGCATGGATGACGTGGTCGGCGATGCGGTGCTGCACAACTGGCTCAGGCGCCAATCGCGCACGGTGCGCCGCTATGGCTCCGTATGCAGCGGCGCCTTCGTGCTCGCGTCCGCCGGGCTGCTGGACGGCAAGCGCGTGGCGACTCACTGGAACTCCACCGCGCGCCTGGCCACGGCCTACCCGCTGGCATGTGTCGAACCGGACGCGATCTATGTGAAGGACGGCAAGCTCTTCACCTCGGCCGGGGTGACCGCGGGCATGGACCTGGCGCTCGCCATGGTGGAGGAGGACCACGGCCGCGAACTCGCGCTGCGCGTCGCGCGCGAGCTGGTGATGTTCCTCAAGCGCCCGGGCGGCCAGAGCCAGTTCAGCGCCCACCTGGCGGCCCAGACTTCCGAGCGATCGAGCATGCGGCAGGTCCAGGACCATGTGCTTTCGCACCTGAAGGACGACCTCTCCGTGCCCGCGCTGGCCGCGCGGGCCGGCATGAGCGAGCGCAGCTTTGCGCGGATTTTTCGAAGCGAGACCGGCACCACGCCGGCCGAGTTCGTCGAGAACGCCCGCATCGATGCCGCCCGCCGCCTGGCCGAGGAGTCGCAGCTGCCGGCCAAGCGCCTGGCGGGCGAAGTGGGCTATGCCAACGTGGACGGCTTCAGGCGCGCCTTCGGCCGGCGCCTTGGCGTGAGCCTCGTGGAGTATCGGAGGCGGTTCGCGAAGTGATGGCCGGTCCCGGCCAAGGCGTCAGAATAGGCGAGCCCCCATCCTTCACGAAGCCCATGAAAGCCATCGCGTCCGCCACGGCCCTTGTGCTGGCCACCTGCCTTGCCGCGGCGCCTCGCGCCCAGCCTGCGCAGACTTCGCCGCCCTATGCCGGTCCGCTGTTCGACACGCACCTGCACTACAACCAGGAAGCCTGGGACGGCAACACCGGGCCCTACCCGCCCGCCGAGGCGCTCGCGCGCATGCAGCGCAACAACGTGACGGCGATCATTGCCAATTCGAGGCCCAACGCCGGCACGCAAACGCTGGCCGCGGCGCGCGAGACCCGCGCCGCGGGCGTGGCCGTGGTGCCCTTCGTGCGGCTGTACCGCAACCGCGAGGACTACAGCAACTGGTTCCGCGACGAGAGCATCCACGAGATGGTGCAGGCCGAGCTGGCGCGCGGCACCGCGAGCGGGCCCTACCGCGGGATCGGCGAGTTCCACCTGTACGACAGCGCCAATGCCAACGGCCCGGTGGCCAAGAAGCTGGTCGCGCTGGCGGAGCGGCAGAAGCTCGCGGTGCTCGCACACGTCGACGACGTGGCGGTCGACCTGTTGATGGCCAACGCGCCGTCGAAGGGCCGGGACCTTCGGCTGATCTGGGCCCACACGGGCATCGGCGGCGCGCCCATCGAGCGGGTGCAGGCGCTGCTGGAACGCTATCCGCTGCTGATGGGCGAACTCTCGTACCGGCCGGGCCTGGCCTGCGAAGGCGGCAGGCTGTGCCCCGAGTGGCGCGCGCTGATCCTCAAGTACCCGGAGCGCTTCATGATCGGCTCCGACACCTGGGTGAACCAGCGCTGGAGCGCCTACGACGAGCTCATGCGCGGCTACCGCACCTGGCTCGGCGACCTGCCGCCCGACGTGGCGAAACGCATCGCCTGGGGCAACGCGGCCGCGCTGTTCGAGCTGCGCTGAGCGCTTCGGCCGCTCAGTTGCCGGCGGCGCCTTCGGGCTGCGGCTGCAGCCATTGGGCGGCCTGTTCGCGCAGCGCCTCGATCTGCTGGCGGACCAGCGCGAGCTCGGTGCGGAACAGCCGCGCGGCGTGGTCGCCGGCATCGCTTCCCTGGGGCAGTGCTTGCGGCAGCCCAAGATCCGCGGGCTCGGCGCCGGCTTCCGGTGGGCCGCCTTCCATGTACGACGCCAGTGCATCCAGCGCCGCCGCGGCACCCTCGGCCTCCGCGCGCAGCGCTTCCAGCTGCTGCGGTGCAGGCAGTGCCACGCGGTGCGCGCCGAGTGCCGAGAGGTAGCTCAGCAGCGCATGCGACTGGATCAGGAAGCGCAGCGCCGTGCCTGCGCGCGGCCGCACGAAGCCGGGTTCGCGGAACATCTCGAACACGGCGGTGGACAGCGTCGCATCGGCGTTGTGGGCGTTGCGCCGCGCGAGCCGGTAGGCCAGGTCGTCGCGTGCGCCCGAGCGGTACTGGTCCGCGATCTGCCGCAGGTAGTGCGCATGGTTGCGCAGCGCCGCCGCCGCCAGGTCGCTGAAGCGCCGCGCCTGCCAGTGCGGCAGCACCAGCAGCATCGCGAGCGCGGCAATCAGGCTGCCGATGGCGGTGTCGATCAGCCGCGGCAGCATCAGCATGTCGCTGTCGCCCACCTGGTTGAAGCACATCAGCACCAGCACCGTGACGGCGGCGGTCGCCAGCAGGTAGCGCGTCGCGCGCGTGGCGAAGAAGAACACGCCCGCGGCCACCGCCAGCAGCGACTGCGCCCAGTGCTGCGGAAAAAGCACCAGCAGGGCCCAGCCCGCCACCACGCCGATCGCCGTGCCCGCGACGCGCTGGCCGACGCGCGACACCGTGTCGCCCCAGGCCTGCTGGCAGACGAACAGCGTGGTCAGCAGGATCCAGTAGCCGCGCACCGGATGGATCAGCAGCATCACGCCGTAGCCGGCCACCAGCGCCACCGCCAGCCGCAGCGCGTGGCGGAACAGCGCCGAGCGCGGCGTGAACTGGCGCCGCACGCGTTCCACCATCTCGCGCGCTGAACGCGGCGAGCGGTCGAACAGGCCCATGTCGGCGCGCCCGGCGCGGGCCGAGGGCTCGGTGGCGCCGGCGAGCTGCCGCTCGAGCTGCGCCAGGTTCCACGCCATGGCCTCGACGGACCCGAGCAGTGCCTGCCGGCGCGGTTCGCGCGATGGCTGCGCGCGCTCGTGGTCGATGGCGCTGTGCAGCTCCGCGAGCGCGTGGCCGGTGGCGGGATCGGCGGCAAAGGGTTCGCGCCGCTCGACGGACACGGCGAGCCGCCGGCAGGCCTCGCCCTGCAGCGTCAGCACGCGCTGGCAGCGGTAGAGCAGGTCGCTGTGGAAGAAGGCATCGGCCAGCGCGTTGTAGTCGTCATGCGAGGAGGTCGCGCGCTCGTGCACGTCCTGCGCAATCAGGTAGAGGCCGCGGTAGCGCACGATGCGGCCCGTGGGCGCGCGCGTGCTGCCGATGCGCCGGAAGATGCCTTCCTTGGCCGCGTTGAGCCCGGCCACCACCTGCGTGTTGAGCTGCGCGAGCGACAGCCGCTTGCGCTCCATGTCGATGCCACGCAGCGGCTCGAAGAGCGAGGCCTTGAAGCACACGTAGTCGCCCAGCACGCGGAACAGCCCCGCCAGCTGCGCCTGCACCGGCTGCGCCGGAAAGAGCGTGCACCAGGCCACGGAGAACACGCCATACCAGGTGGCGCCCGCCAGCAGCCACAGGGCCTCGCCGAACCGGCCGGTGCCGCCCGGCGCGGCCGCGCCGCCGTCGATGCCCAGCATGGCGTAGATCGCCAGCGCGAGCGTCGCAAAGCCGACGGCCTTGTAGCGGGGCTCGATCGCGCCCAGCATCGTCAGCGCGAACGCGGCCAGCGCCAGCCCGGGGACGAAGAGCAGGGGGTGGTCGATCCACGACACCACCGCGAAGGCCGCCGCCGCGAAGCACCCCAGCGTGACGGCCTGCGCGCGCAGCCGGCCCCGGGCGCTGTCGTCGGTCTCGGCCAGTGCGCTTGCAATGGCACCGAGGAAAAGCGGCGTGATCGCTTCGGCATGTCCTCCGAGGCTGCCGATGGCCATCAGGCTGCCGAGCGTGAGCAACACCCGCAGCGGCTGGGCGCGGCCCGCCATCCAGCGAAGCCGCTGGTGGAAAAGATCGAGGGATAAAAGAGAAGCCATTGCCATCGTTTCGCACGATGCGTGCCAGCCGGACGGTCCGTGCCGCGGCCGCGGGATTGATTCAGCCCGCCTCAGGCCAGCGGTGCCGGGTGCCGCCCGCGCGCCGGTCGGCCTTCTCCACCACCACGCCCTGTGCGCTCAGCGCGCTGGCGCGCTGCTCGAGGTGCTGCAGGCACTGCAGGAACACGTCGAGCTGCGCGGGCGCGATGCCGGCGAGCAGATCGGTGTTGAGCGCCGCGATGCGCGGGAACACCCGCTCGAAGAGCTCCCGGCCCGAGGGGCTCAGCCGGATATGCACGCCGCGCCGGTCCTCCTCGTCCTGCCGGCGCGAGACCAGCTTCTTCTCGACCAGGCTGCGCAGGCCGCGCGAGGTGCGCACGCGGTCCAGCTGCAGGTGCGCGGCCAGCGCCGAGGAGCTCATCTCGCCATGCTGCGCGAGCGTGCCGATCATTCCCCACTCGCGCCGCGTGATGCCGAAGCCGCCTTCGACCAGGCGCGTGGCCATGCCGCTGGCGGTGCGCACCGCGCGCGAAAGCCGGTACAGCAGCAGCTCGTCCAGGGAGCGGGGCGCGCGCAGGGCGCTGGCGTCGGGAAAGGCTTGCATGCCTTGCGTGTCGTGCATCAGGTCGGGGCCGTCAAGGCGGTGTCGTTCGCGCGCCTCGCGCGGAAATGATGGATTAGATCAACTGTTTGTTGCGTGCGTATAACCATGTAACAAATGACACGGGAAGAAACGAATGTGGGCTGGCGATTGTCGCCGTGAGGTCCTGCGCGCGCCCGGTCGCCACCACTGCAAGCAGGAAGATCCGATGACCGCATTCCTTTCCCGGCGCAAGCTCACGGCATGGTGCCTGGCGCTCGCCGCCGGTGCCGCTCCCCTGGCCCACGCCCAGGCGCCCGCGCTCGATGGCGCGCTCACGCTCGTGGTCGGCTACACCGCCGGCGGCAGCACCGACCGCATCGCGCGCCTGGTCGCCGAGCGGCTGGGCCCCAAGCTGGGCGTGGCCGTCACGGTGGAGAACCGACCCGGCGAAGGCGGCCGGCTCGCGGCCAAGGAGCTCCGGCGCGCGCCCGCGTCGCAGAACGTGCTGATGCTCGGCAATCCCGCGGTGATGGTGGTGGCGCCGCTCGTCTTCAAGGACGCGGGTTACGACGCCGAGAAAGACTTCGTGCCGGTGTCGCAGGTCAGCAGCTACGACTTCGCGCTGGCCGTGGGCAACAAGCTCCAGCTCGACCGCGCGATGTTCCTGGTCGGCCGGCTCTGGGCGCATCCCGAAGAGGCCGTCTTCGGCGTGCCGGCCACCGGCAGCCTGCCGCACTTCTTCGGCCTGATGGTGGGCGACGCGCTGAGCGTGCAGCCGCAGATCAAGGGCTACGGCGGCTCGGCGCCGCTGTCGGCCGACCTGAGCGGCGGCAGCCTGCCGATTGCCATCGACACGCTCGACTCGCTCTACGGCCAGCACGTGGCCGGCAAGATCCGCATCCTGGCCGTGTCGGGCAAGCAGCGCGTGAGCTTCGCGCCGGGCATCCCCACCTTCCGCGAAGCCGGCATGAAGATCGATGCCGACGGCTGGAACACCTTCTTCGCCCCGGCCACGATGCCGCCGGCCAAGGTGCAGCTGCTGTCCACCAGGATCCGCGAAGTCATGCAGGACCCGGCGCTGCAGAAGGCTGCCAACGCCGCCTACATCACGCCCATCGTGAGCACGCAGGCCGAGACCGTGCAGATGCTCAAGGCCTTCCGCCAGCAGTGGGAGCCGGTGGTGCGGCGCTCGGGGTTTCAGCCCTGAGGGGGCGGTCGGCGTTGCCGATTGGCGCGGACTTTTTCTGGCCGCGGGTTTCTATCCGCTGTTCTTGAGTAGAGACGGGTGGCCGCTCACTTGAGCGGATGCCGGTCTCAGGTTTCTCCCGGCCGCCAGTCCGGGCTGAAGCCACCCAGGGCGGGGTGGTACATCTCGTCGCCATCGTGCTGGGTGAACTCGACGTTCAATCGGTCCTCGCGCAGGCCCAGCAGTTCGATGCAATGCGCGCACAAGGCTTTGGCTACCTCCATCCGAAGCTCGGCTGGCCGGCCGCGGCGGATGTCCAGCATCAGCAAGGAAACGGGCACAGGCGCCTTGCCCGCTTCGGCGACGCGCCAGATAGCGCCGGCGCCCAATTCCCGGATCGCTACGGATATTCGCCGAATATCAACGCTCATCATCGACGCATAGGTCTCGCACATCCGAGCCGCGAGCTGTTGCTTCAAATCCTCGGGATAGCTGTCGTTGACGTCGAGTTGCAGGTAAGGCACAGGATTTCCTTGGAAAATCTAAGGCTCGCATTCCGCCAGGGGATCAGCAGAAATGATAGGCCTCACGCTCGCGCCGACGGTACGCGAATGGGCGGTCAAGCTGGAGACCAGGCCGAAGTACCTTGTATCGTCGTGACACTACACCCCCCCCGAAGGAGTTCCCCGCCAATGACCTGGTCACTGTTCTATCGCTTCGACAACGAGGTGCCCACGGACTTTCACGAACTGCGCCAGTTCGGCAATTCGCTGTGGAGCGCGAACGGCAAGGTGAACACCATGGGGCACTCCATGGTCGCCGAGTTCGCAAGTGCCCAAGCCGCAAAGGATGCCCTCGCGCAGCGCGGCCACGAGATCGAGGCGCAGGGCTACAAACGGGTGCGCCAGGGCATGCACGATCCCGCTCGAATCGACTTCCCCTTGCTCACCAAAGAGATTCGCGAAGGTGCTCGCCGCGCCTTCCAGGCCATCCGCGCGGCCCATCCTGAGGAAACCATCCGCCTTTTCTCGCTCGGCAGCGATGACGGTGCGATGACCATCGTCCATGCCGCTGGCCATCTCGGTTTGGGCGCTCCAGGCGACATGGACGATGAAAGCGAGGTCTGGTGCTCCGCCGAGTGGCCCTACGCGGAGGGCGGTGAGTTCCTCGACATCGCCTACCGCATGATCCTGCCATGCCACCGCAGCGACCTGCCTTGCGAGGTTGAATTCGACGTCCTGTACGCAGGCCTGTTCGAGGCTTGCATTGCCGCCATGGAACAACTCGATCGTGAAGGCTTCTTCGGCACCGGCGACGCGCGTGAAGAGGTTGTGCTGCTATGCCAGATCGAAGGCAACGAGGATATGGAAGGCTCGATCGGCCGACTCAACACTTCTCGCGTGGTGGGCCGGCTCGAACGCTGGATCAAGCTCTGCGAATGAGCTGCGATTGGAATCGCCTTCAAGGCACCCAGCCGTTGAGCTTCGATCGCGCCCTCGTCAGAAGGCGCTCTTGACGACACCGCCGTCGACGCGCAGGGCCGCACCCGTGGTCGCCGACGCGAGCGGACTTGCCACGTAGGCCACGAGCGAGGCCACCTCCTGCGGCGAAGCGAAGCGCTTGATCAGCGAGGTCGGGCGGACGTGGTCGAAGAACTCTGCCTCGACCTGCTCGAAGCTCTTGTCGCTCGAGCGCGCCATGCCTTCCACGAAGTCGCCGACGCCGCGTGATCTGGTCGGGCCCGGAAGTACGCTGTTCACCGTGATGTGGGTGCCGGCGAGCGATTCCGCAAGGCCGCGCGACACCGCGAGTTGCGCGGTCTTCGTCATGCCGTAGTGAATCATCTCGGTCGGGATCTGCACCGCGCTTTCACTGGAGATGAAGATGATCCGGCCCCAGTTTGTGCGCTTCATCTCCGGCAGCACCAGGCGCGCGAGACGAACGCCGCTCAGCACGTTGATATCGAAGAAGCGCTGCCAGTCTTCATCGGGAATATCTTCGAAGGCCTTGGCCTCGAAGATGCCCAGGTTGTTCACGAGGATGCCGATGCCGGGGTGGCGACGCACGGCTTCCTCGGCAGCGTCGGCCCGGCTGAGGTCCCCGGCATAACCGAGCACCGTGCCTTGCGTTTCCGAGCGGATGCGGTCCACCGCCTCGTCGACCGCCGGCTGCGATCTGCCGTTCACGATCACGCTTGCGCCCTCCTGGGCCAGCGTGCGCGCAATTGCAAAGCCGATGCCGGCGGTGCTTCCGCTCACCAGGGCGAGCTTTCCATCGAGTTGCAAGTCCATCTTGGTTCTCCAGGTTTGGCAGCTTTTCCGCTAGCCCAGGAAATTGATCAATGCCGGAATGACCTGCTCTGGCGCCTCTTCCATCAACCAATGCCCGGAGCCTTTGACGAGGACGCCCTGCACGTTGGTCGCAACCATCTTTCCCTGCTCGATCAGGAAGGTTCCACCGGCTTTTTCACCGGAGAGCACCAGCATCGGCATGGGCAGCGGCGTCTTGCCGAGTTCGGCGAACTCGGCTGCATCCTGCTCGAAAGCCTTGAAATATTCAAACCCTGCACGCATGCCTCCGGGTTGTGCATAGGCCCTGGCATAGAACTGGCGGTCGGCTTCGGGCACCGAGTGCTTGGAGTCGGCCGCAAAGTCGTTCCAGAAGTGCTCGAAATAGATGCGCTCGCGTCCTTTCACGAGCGCCAGCGGCGTCGCACCGTGGAAATGGAAATGCCACAGGTCGCGCAGGAGCCAGACGTTTTGCCATTCGCCGATGCCGGGCAGGAAGGCGTCCATGAGCACCACCTTGTCGGTTTCCGAAGGAAACTGCGCGGCATATGCGTAGGCCACCATCAGGCCGATGTCGTGGCCGACGATGCTGACGCTGCGAATGCCGAGCGAGCGCACAAGCTCGTGGATGTCGACAGCCATGTTCTTCTTGCCATAGCCCGTCTCGGGCTTCGAGGAATCGCCGGCACCCCGAAGATCGGGCACGACCACGGTGTGCGTCTTGGCCAGAAGCGGCATCAGCGGGTTCCACATGTGCCCGGTCTCGGCATAGCCGTGCAGCAGCACGACGGTCGGCCCGCTGCCGCCGATGCGGTAGTGGATGCGGGTGCCGTTCACCTCCGCGCTGCCCGAGCGGAAGCCCGGCACCGCGTCGGCGGCGGGTGCCGCATGTGCGGCGCGGCCCATGGCCAAGGCGGCGCCCACGGCGACGGCGCCGCCAAGCAGGGCGCGGCGGGTGGGCGCAGAGGGGGCGGCGGAGCTGAGATCGGTGTCGGTCATGGGGGTTTTCCTTTCTGTCGGTTTTGGGGTGAGGTGAATTTATGATTCAGCTTCACTTCCAGAAAGAGCCCAAAAGTGGTTTACTCATTCAGCTTTTATGAATGATTGGAAGTGGGCCCATGGACCGATTGCGTGCGTACGAGGTGTTTGTCACCGTGGTGGCGCGGGGCAGCTTCACGAAGGCGGCCGACGCGCTGGACACCTCGCCGGCCAACGTGACGCGCTACGTCAATGAGCTTGAAGCCCACCTGCGCACGCGGCTCATGAACCGCACATCGCGCCGCCTGTCGCTCACCGAAGGGGGCGAAGCGCTCTTCGACCGGGCGAAATCGATCCTCGAAGAGGTGGCGGAGACCGAGGCCCTGGCGACCACCGCGTCATTGCAGCCGCGCGGGCGCCTGCGCATCAACGCGCCGCTGAGCTTCGGCAGCCTCGTGCTGGCGCCGCTGTGGCCGAAGTTCATGGCGAAGTACCCCGACGTCGAGCTCGACATCGCGCTCATCGACCGCGTGGTCGACATCGTCGAAGAGGGCTACGACCTGGCCATCCGCATCTCGCGCACCACCTCGGGCAACCATATCGCGCGCCGCCTGGGCCGCTCGCAGAACCTGGTCTGTGCCTCGCCCGGCTACCTTGCGGCCCATGGCATGCCCGAGACGCCGGCGGACCTTTCGCGGCATCCGTGCCTGGGCTACACCTACGGTGCGACTTCGGACGAATGGCAGTTTGCCGGCCCCGGCGGAACACTGGAATCCGTGCGCGTGCGCTGGGCCTTGCGCGCCAACAATGGCGAAACCGCGCGCGCCGCGGCGCTCGCTGGTGCCGGCGTCATCTGGCAGCCGAGCTTCGTGATTGGCGAGGATGTGCGGGCTGGTCGATTGGTCGAGGTCATGCCTGGTTATCACATGCCGCCCGTCGACATCCTGGCAATCTATGCAAGCCGTCGACATCTCAGTGCCAAGGTGCGGATGATGGTCGACTTCCTGGTCGATGCTTTTCAAGACTCGCCGCTGGTGACAGGCGGGATGACGGCGGTGGGCAAGTGAGTCTGCGCCGATCCAGACCGGTCATCCGGGGAACTGCACCAACGGGCCGCCAGGCTTGTTGGCACCCGGCGGTACGAAAGCGGGCGCCGGGTCGCCACCGCGGCCCAGCGAGCGGGTGTAGGCGTAGATGGCCTTCAAGTCCGCGTCCGTCATCGGGCGCACGTTGAACCATGGCATGGGCGGGCGGGGTGTCATGGTGCGAGCATGCTTCACCCACTGCTGCTTGCTCATGTCGGCCATGAACAAGCGCAGGTTGACCGGATACGTCGTGCCCCAAGGGCCGGACCAGCCCAGGGCGTCGCCCGTCAACCACAGCTTTTCATCCACCTCACCGTTCTTTGCGGCGTAGCCGGGCGTGTGGCAATCATTGCAGCCCGCGACCATCACCAGGTAGCGGCCGCGCTGGATCTCGCCCTTGTCTGCCTTCTGG
Organism: Variovorax sp. 05T418; assembly: GCF_056396385.1. NCBI lineage: Bacteria > Pseudomonadati > Pseudomonadota > Betaproteobacteria > Burkholderiales > Comamonadaceae > Variovorax > Variovorax sp. 05T418. The sequence continues at coordinate 52,242 of NZ_JBFTLJ010000001.1, forward strand.
CTGCTGGCTGTTTGCGCCCCTGCCAGGGCTGAGGACAGGAGGACGGTCAACACGGCGGTGGCGCGCGCGACGCGGCGAACCGGGCGAGCCATCAGGGCGGCATGTGGACTCATGCGATTCTTCATTGGCTGGCCCCCGGTTTGGCGTTCATGCCGAAGCAGGCATGGCACCACGGTAGCGATCGGTTCCGGACCGCGCATGGGCGCTTTGTCCTATTTCTGCCCAGGCGTTTTGTCATGGGTGGCTAACCACGCGCTGGCGCGACGATGCCGCGGCACCCACCCAAAAGCCGATGCACCGGAGGTCCTCGAGCCTGGCGGCTCGGAGTCGGCCTCCATCATGGCGAGCTTCGAGCTCACGGGCGAACAATATACCGGCGGCCATCGCGCTGCGATGCGCACTAGGAGCACGGACGTCGAAGGCGTACTGCCCAATCCCGCACCCGGTCTCTTGGTCAGGCTCTCGAGGTAGATGGTGGGCGGCCGAATCGACCGGCGGCTTTCTGGAGAACTGAAAGACTGGGCCAGGCCCACTGCGGTCCTGCTGAATACTCCGAAGCGGTCGTTCCATCAGGCGCTCATGCGGCTGCGCTTTCATTTTTGAGGCCGGTCTCGCACTGGTAAAGCGCTGCTACGTAGCCACTTTGTAGAGCCCGTTCGCCGACTTGAATGAATCCTCGTCTCTCGTAGTAGCGGCAAAGGGCGAAGTTCTTCTCATCGCAGTCCAGCCGAAGATACTGCCGGCCCTGCCGGGCTGCCTCCTGAACAGTCCAAGTCAGAACGTTCGCGCCTACAGCTTTGCCGTGAGCGCTTTCCTTGACGGCGAGCCCGTGCATGTAGGCCGCCACCGGCGGCTGCTTCCCCCAATAGTGCTCATCGTCCCACTGGAGGCGGAAGGTGCCGACGACATCGCAGTCGCTCAGGACGACGTACATTTCGTCTCTGTTGATTTGCTCCAGCACCTCTTGCTCGCTTGGACCGCGGCTGCCCCAGGCGAAATCGCCGCGCTGAAGTTTGTATTTCGTCGCGTCCGTCAACACGGAGACGATTTCAGCCGCATAGCCCACTGTCGCTTTGACTACCTGCATTTCAGTGTTTCTTTGCATCAACTTCACGTTACTCCTCCCCACCAAGTTCGCTGTCATTTAGCCCCGCCTCTCGAAGGCCTTCAGTTGGCCGTGAGGAGGCGTCTTGGTGATCGTCCTCATGCCGCGAACTCAGCAGTGCTGAACGAGCGTTGTGAACGCGTTCTTCGCCGGGTCATGAAAAACATACACCGCCGCCTCGTCATGAAAGTAGTCGGCGACAGGAAACTGCCCCAAGAAGACCAAAGGGCCAGCATCTCCGATGGGCCACGCTGGAGACTGCAACCAGCGCGGGGGCTGCTTGGCGTACTTGAACAGCTCCAAGATTCTCTGGCGCAGCCATGCCTTTCTCTGTTTGGAAGGTAGACATGGCGCGGCAGCGAGTAACGAGGCAAGGAACTTGACGTCCGCGTCCAGCCAGCGCGGCTGGGCATCGAGCAGCAGCGCATATTCCGCCGTTGCGGCCCCGTCCAGCGTTGTCGTCATTCCGTGCTTCTGGAGCAACGAGACCAACACGTCCTTTGCGCTGAGCACGTGGCCTGGGTCGCTGAGGTCGATTCCAATCAGGTAGTGGAACAGCGTTGTCCCCGTTTGGCAAAATCGGGGAGCGCTCTCTGCCGAGAGCAATGTTTCAATCTCCGGATCGGTGTAGAGCTGTTGCTCGAACTCAGGCACCGGGGTTTTGCCAGAGGCGAAGTCGCTCAGTCGTTGCAGGGCTTCAGTTGATGGAGGCATTTTCGAAGGCTTCTAGATTGGCATGCGCCGCGAACGACCGGTCTCGCGGAATTGGTGGCAATTGGCTGAATGACTGCATATGGCCGGCTGAAGCACGTTACTGGAGAACAGCATCTTGCTTTTCCTCAGCAGAGGCGGCCAGGGCCTCCTCGAGTATTTGGAACACGTCGCCTCCGGTGCTCGACACGAAGTAGTTGCCAAGGCTCGCCGTTACTCCGACTGCCATCAGCGCTCCTCGTGAACCGGCATCGCGTCTTGCGTCGCCTTCTATGACTGCGATCGGGTGCATTCTGCCTCGGAGCCGTACGGCCGGTTCTGGCCGACCGTAGCCGGTCGCAACGTCCAGAGCTTCAGGCCCATGCCGTCCTTCGAATCCGCAAGGCACTAATGCCTTCTTGTGCTCGACGGAGCGCGCAGGCCGCAGAGCTGCGCACGCCACTTGTCGCAATTCGCTCTCTAGGCGGCCCGTCTTGCAGTGTCTGCGTCAGCATTGGAAATTGTTCCTGGTGGCAAGTGATTTCGAAAGCGAGAAGACCATCAGAACTGGCGGCGACAAGTTGACGCAGCCTTCCAGGTCAGCTCGCCGGCAAAGGCGCAGCGTTGACCGCCAGCTGCGCGGCGAACGCCCGCTGGTAGGCCGGCCGCGCTTCGCCGCGAGCGACATAGGCGGCCAGGCTGGGAAACTCGTTCAGCAGGCCCGAGGGCCGAAGCCGCAGCAGCACCGACACCATCAGCAGGTCGCCCGCGCTGAAGCCGCCGTCGAGCCATTCGGCATCGCCGAGGCGCGCGGACAGCTGGTTCATTCGGGCGCGCACCCGGTCTTCCACGAGGGGCATGCGCTCGGCCTTCCAGGGCTTGTCGCCCTCCATCAGCCTGACCGTGACGAGTTCGAGGATGGGAAGCTCGACCGTGTTGAGCGCCGCGAACATCCACGTGATGGCGCGCGCCCTTGCGTTGGCATCGGCGGGGAACAGGCCCGGGTGGCGCTCTGCGATGTGCATCACGATGGCGCCGGTCTCGAACAGCGCGAGCTCGCCTTCCTCATAGGTGGGGATCTGGCCGAAGGGATTCAGCGCCAGATGCGCGGCCTCCTTCATCGCGCGGAAGGACACCAGGCGCACCTGGTAGGGCAGGCCGGCTTCTTCCAGCGCCCAGCGCACGCGCGTGTCGCGCGCCAGGCCCTTGCCGCCATCGGGCGAGCGTTCGAAGGCGGTGATGGTGATGGTCATGGTGAGTGTCCTTTCGGCGTACGGCAGGAAGCGCCGGCGCCATTTTGAGCAAGGCCGGTCAGATAGTTCATGGCGCGGCAAACGTGGCTTTCACGGTAAATTGTGCTCAAAACCACAGGAGACCGCATGCCTGCCATTCCGCACTTCAACCGCTTCGCCTTGCGAGCCGCCTTGTACTCCTGCCTCGCGATGCTCGCCCTGTCGAGCCGGGCCGCCGACTACCCGGCGCCGAAGGAGGGCAGCTGGATCGCCAAGGACTTTCGCTTTCACACCGGCCAGGTCATGCCGGAACTGCGCCTGAACTACGTCACCATTGGCGCGCCCAGCGGCGAGCCGGTGCTGGTCCTGCATGGAACCGCCGGCTCGGCGGCAAGCATGCTGACGCCCGCATTTGCCGGCGAGCTGTTCGGCGTGGGCCAGCCGCTGGATGCCACCCGCTACTACATCATCATTCCCGATGGCCTGGGAACCGGCAAGTCGGCCCGCCCCTCGGATGGCCTGCGCGCCAACTTTCCCCGCTACAACTACGACGACATGGTGGATGCACAGTACCGGCTCGTCACCGAACACCTTGGCGTCAAGCACCTCCGGGCGATCATCGGCAATTCGATGGGGGGCATGCATGCCTGGATGTGGGGCGTGAAGCACCCTGACGCCATGGACGCGCTGGTGCCGATGGCGTGCCAGCCCACCGAGATGTCCAGCCGCAACTGGATGATGCGCCGGCTGCTGACCGAGTCCATCCGCAGGGATCCGGAGTGGAACAACGGCAACTACACCACCCAGCCTCGCAGCGCCCAGTTGGCCTCCGTGTTCTTCGCCACCGCCACCAGCGGCGGCAACCTGGCGATGTACAAGGCCGCGCCGACGCGTGCCCAGGCCGACAAGCTGCTGGAGACGCGCCTGGGTGCGCCCTTCACTGCGGATGCAAACGACATCCTCTACCAATGGGAGGCGTCCGCCGACTACAACCCGTCCCCCGGGCTGGAGCGCATCCAGGCGGCCGTGCTTGCCATCAACGCGGCCGATGATGAGCGCAACCCGCCTGAGACCGGCATCATGGAACGCGAAATGAAGCGCGTGAAGAATGGCCGCTACTACCTGATCCCGTCCAGCGACCGGACCACCGGCCACGGAACCACGGGCCAGGCAACATGGTGGAAGGCGCAGCTTGCGGAGCTGCTGCAAAAGGCGCCAAGGCAAGGGCTGTAGAAAACCGGCAGGCCCACCGGCGTTGACGCAGCCATCGGCCGAGGCATAGCATCGGCCTGCACGGCACTCTTGCATGCGCCCGGCCGTGCGGAGGGATTGCCATGAGCACCACGTCCTCGACCTTCGTCGCCACCGACGGCGATGGCTATGAACGGCTGATGGGCCGCTGGAGCCGCCTTCTTGCGCTGCCTTTCCTCGACTTTGTCGCCACCGCGGACGGCGACCGCATCCTCGACGTCGGATGCGGCACCGGCCACCTGACTTTCGCCGTGGCCCGCCGCACCGGCGCCGGCGAAATGCGGGGCGTGGACATCGCGCTGCCCTACATCGAGCATGCCAGGCGCCACAACGAGGATGCGCGCATCGTCTTCGAGGTGGGCGATGCCTGTTCGCTGCCGTATCCGGCGCAAAGCTTCGACCGCGTGCTCTCGCTGCTGGTGCTGCACTTCGTGCCGGAGCCGGGCAAGGCCATTGCCGAGATGCGCCGCGTCGCCCGGCCCGGCGCGGTGGTCGGTGCGGCGGTGTGGGACGCGCGCGGCGGCTGGGTCTCCAACCGCATGTTCTTCGACACCGCCGCCATGCTCGACCCCGAGGCCGGCGCCCGCCGCGCCCGCAACTACACGCGGCCCCTCACGCGGCCCGGTGAACTGGCCCGGGCCTGGCGCGACGCGGGGTTCAAGGGCGTGGAAGAAACGACGCTCGCCATCCGCATGGAGTTTGCCTCGTTCGCCGACTACTGGGCGCCCTTCGAGGGCAAGGACGGGCCCGGCGCGGAATACGTCGCGACGCTCGATGCGGATGCGCGCTCCAGGCTGCGCGAGGCGGTCGAGGCGGCCTACCTCGACGGCGAAGCCGATGGCGCGCGCTCCTATGCCGCGCTCGCGTGGGCCGTCAAGGGCACGGCGCCGGCGTAGCCGCAGCGGCCGCGCTCCATTGTTGGGCGCCGCCTATTTCCTTGCGACAACTTGTCCAAGAACTATCCGCCCTTCCTGGAGATTTCGCCCCTGATTTTGTGCCATCGCCTGAAAGTCGGCCCCGAGGAGCAGATGGAATCCAAGCGGCGGAAAGCCTTCCTTGCGGATCTTCTCGGCCAGGGACACAAACCACGTGCGCGCTGCCTCGGTCGTGTCCATCCAGTCGGAAATCGTGAATCCAGCGTTCTCGAGAAGCCTGCGCAACTCGTCCGGCTGCACGAGGAAGCTCGTATCCGGCGTGCGCGCCCACGGGACGGGAAACAGGACCGGTCCGGAAGGGCCGGCCAATACGTCGTAGATGGCGAGCGTGCCGCCCGGCTTCAGAACCCGGTGCATCTCCTTGTACAGCCGGAGTTTGTCTGGAATGTTCATGGCCACGTGCTCCGTCCAGACGACGTCGAACACGCCGTCATCAAACGGCAGGTGGGTGGCATCACCCTGGCGATAATCGACCAGGTCCGCCAGGCCGACCTTGGCAGAGAGCATTGCAGCGGCGCGGCAGTATTCGTCTGTGAGGTCAATGCCGGTGACGTGGCAACCGAACTCCCTTGCAAGGCAGCGCGAAGTTCCGCCAACACCGCTGCCGACATCGAGCACACGCTTGTTCGCATCGAGACCCGCGGCCCGGGCGAGCTCCAGCGTCGCAGCCCGGCCCCGGATATGAAACTCGTCGACAGGTGCCAAGTCTTCCGGCGTGAGGCGGTCCAGGTCTTTGCCCGCCTTTTCCAGGGCCGCCAGAATGACGCTTCCCACATCCGGGCGGCCGTAATGCGCCTGGATGGCTTGGTTGACTCGATTCGGCATAGAAAGCCTCCAGTACCTGTTGGCGTTGTCCAGCGAATGAAAGGGACCTTTGCGTCCCGAACCGCGTGGCGGCGAACGGCGACAAGGCTGCTGATCCCGAGCCTGCGTCGACGTTGCCATGCAGCATCTTGCGCCACCTCACGCCGCGCTGCAACGGCTCGCGCTCACTGCGCGAGGCGGATGTTCGCGTCCTTGATGATCTTCGCGTAGATGGCCGCATCGGCGCGCACCACCTTCTGGAACGCTTCGGGCTTGCCGCCGGCCACCTGCAGGCCCAGCGCCTCGATCTTGGCGCTCACGTCGGGCAGGTGCACGATGCGGTCGATCTCGTCGGACAGCTTCTGCACCACCGGCGCGGGCGTGGCGGCGGGCAGGAACACGCCGAACCAGCCGTAGGGGTCGAAGGAGTGAAAGCCCAGCTCGGCGAAGGTGGGCACGTCGGGCAGGCCGGGCATGCGCTGCGTGCCGGTCACGGCCAGCGGGCGCATCGACTTGAGGTGCGGCCGCGCGGTGGCGCTGTCGATGAAGGCCGAGGCGAGCTGGCCGCCCACCAGGTTGGTGACCAGTGGCGCGGCGCCCTGGAACGGCACGTGCACCAGGTCGATGCCGGCCTGCATGTTCAACAGCGCGCCCTGGATGTGCGACGAAGTGCCGGCGCCGTAGCTGCCGAAGTTGTACTTGCCGGGGCTCTGCTTCACCATCGCGATGAAGTCCTTGAGGTTCTTTGCGGGCGAATCGAGCGGCACGGCCAGCATGCTGGGGCTGCGCGCAATCATGGTGACGGGCGCGAAGTCCTTCAGTGGGTCGTAGGCGAGCTTGTCCATGAGCGGCGGCTGCTGGATCAGCGCGGTGATGGCGATGAGCAGCGTGTGGCCGTCGGCCGGCGCCTTGGCGACGAAGCCGTTGCCGATGGTGCCGCCGGCGCCGGGGCGGTTCTCCACCAGCACAGTCTGCCCCCAGGCTTCCTGCAGCTTCTGGCCGATGGTGCGCGCCAGCGCGTCGGTGGCGCCGCCGGCGGGGTAGGGCACGATCAGCTTGAGCGGCTGGCTCGGATAGGCGGAGTGCGCGGCCGTTTGCGTGGCTGTTTGTGCCAAGGCCGGCGCGCTGAGCAGAAGCGCCAGGCCTGCGGCCGCGCAGAGCCTTCGTACCAGCATCGATGTCGTCTTCATGGGCTTGTCTCCTCTTCGGGGGTGGAATAACTCGGCTCGATTCGGCTCAACGCAGCGCTTCGGCCGTGCCCAGGATCGCGGTGGCCTGGCTCGACAGCATGCCGCCGTTGCCATGCGCGAGCGCGGTCTGCGCGTTCTTCACCTGGCGCTCGCCGCATTCGCCGCGCAACTGCCGCACGGTCTCGATGAGCGCGAAGATGCCGTACATGCCGGGATGCACGCACGACAGCCCGCCGCCGTTGGTGTTCACGGGCAGCCGGCCGCCGGGGGCAATGGCGCCGTCGGCCACGAAGCGGCCGCCTTCGCCCTTGGGGCAGAAGCCCAGGTCTTCGAGGAACAGCAGCGTGTTGATGGTGAAGGCGTCGTACAGCTGCACCACGTCCATGTCCGCGGGTGCGAGCCCGGCCATCGCGAAGGCCTCGCGGCCCGATTGGCGGGCCGCCGTGACGGTGAGGTCCGCCATCGAGGAGATCTGCCGGTTCCACACCGCCGTGGCGTTGCCCAGCACATAGACCGGCTTTCTCGGCAGGTCCCTCGCGCGCTCGGCGCTCACCAGCACGCAGGCGCCGGCGCCATCGGTGACCAGGCAGCAGTCGCGCACGCCCAGCGGGTCCGACACCATGCGGGCGCCCAGCACGTCTGCGCGCGTGAGCGGCTCGCGCATGAAGGCTTCGGGGTTGAGCCCGGCCCAGGCGCGCGCGGCCACCGCCACGTCGGCCAGCTGCTCGCGCGTGGTGCCGAATTCGTGCATGTGGCGCGACGCCGCCAGCGCGTAGGCCGACACCGGCAGCATCGGCTCGTAAGGGTGCTCGTAGGGCTGCGGGTCGAGAAAGCGGCGCGCCGCCACGATCTCTCTCCGGCCGAAGGCGGCACTGCGCTGCGCGCTGCCGTAGCAGATGAGCACCGCGCTGCATTGGCCCGAACGGATGGCCTGCATCGCGGGCAGCAGGTGCGCGATGAAGCTGCTGCCGCCCAGCATGGTGCCGTCGATGTAGCGCGGATTGAGGCCCAGGTATTCGACCACCGGCAGCGTCCACATTGCGGCCGAGGCGCTGGCGGTGCAGAGGCCGTCGATGTCGCGCATCTGAAGGCCCGCATCCGCCACCGCCGCGCGCGCGGCGCGCGCCAGCAGTTCCATGTCGGTGAAGCCCGGCGCTTCGCCGCAGCCGAAGGTGGCGGCGCCGGCGATGGCCGCGCTGCCGCGCAAGGCCTTCAGTTCCGCGCTCATCGAGTGGCTCCTTCGACGGCATCGAACAGCACCAGGCCGCGGCCGTCCTTCACCTGCACCCGCGCGCGGACGCGCTGGCCGATGCGCACCGCTTCGGGCGCGAGGTTCTCGATGCGGCTCATGAGCCGCACGCCTTCGTCGAGATCGACCAGGCTCACGTTGAGGTCGCCGCCGTCGGCCGGCTTGCGCCGCACGGTCGTCACGGCATGCACGGTGCCCAGGCCGCCAGGCGCCTTCCATTCGAGCGCCGTGCCGCCGCAGTGCGGACAGCTTTCGCGCGGGTAGTAGACGTGGCGGCCGCAGTCGCCGCAGCGCTGCAGCAGGAAACGGCCGGCGTCCAGCTCGCGCTGGTGGAAGGCCTGCACGCCGAGGCGGTGGTCGTTCATCGGGCTTGCTCCTTGTGGACCGGCCACTGGAAGGGCAGCGGCTTCTTGTCGAGGAAATGGTTCACCGCCTCGCGGTGCTCGGCACTGCCGAAGGCCAGCGCCTGCGCGTTCGCCTCGGTGTCGAGCAGCGCGGCCAGCGCGCCGGCATCGCCGGTGGCGCGCTTCACCAGGCTCACGGCCAGGGGCGAGGCGCCGGCAAAGCTCTGGGCCAGCGCCAGCGCGCGCGGCAGCAGCTGCGCGGGTTCGTGCAGTTCCATCGCAATGCCGAGCTCGAGCGCCTCGGCCGCGCCGACCTCGCGCGCCGACAGCATCAGCTCGCGTGCGCGCTGCGCGCCCACCACGCGCGGCAAGGTGTAGAAGGCGCCGCAGTCCGGCACCAGGCCGAGCTTGAGAAACGACATGCAGAAGCGCGCGCGCGGGCTTGCGAGCACGAAGTCGGCCGCGAGCGCCAGGCTGAAGCCCGCGCCATAGGCCGCGCCATCGACCGCGGCGATCACGGGCTTGTCGAGCAGGATCAGCTCGCTGAACCAGCGCTGCGTGGCCTGCATGCGCTCGCGCCAGCCGGCGTTGTCGAGCTTTGCATCGGCAATGCCGCGCAGGTCGCCGCCTGAGCAGAACTGGCCGTTGGCGCCGGCCAGCACCAGCGCGCGCACCTCGGGGTCGCCGCGCACCTGCGCGATGGCCCGGGCGAGCTCGTCGCGCATGGCGGGGGCGAGCGCGTTGCGGTTGGCGGGCGTGTCCAGCGTCAGCAGCGCGGTGCTGCCGTGGCGCTCGCAGCGCAGTGCGGTGAAGCCGTTCATGGGTGTGCTTGCTCCTGGGCAGCGGCGCGCTGCGCTTCCTGCAGTTCGCGCCAGAGGATCTTTCCGGTGCCGGACTTCGGCAGGCTGTCGAGAAACTCGACCACGCGCGGCGCCTTGTAGACGGCCATGCGCTCGCGGCACCAGGCGACGATGTCCTCTTCGGCGACGTGGCCGCGCAGCGCGGGCTTGAGCACCACCAGCGCCTTGACCGATTCGCCGCGCCTGCCGTCGGGCACCGCGATCACGCAGGCCTCGTGGATGGCCGGATGCTCGTACATCGCGTTCTCCACTTCGGTGGGCCAGACCTTGTAGCCCGAGGCATTGATCATTCGCTTGAGCCGGTCGCGCAGGAAGAAGTAGCCGTCCTCGTCCATCGAGGCCAGGTCGCCGGTGCGGAAGAAGCGCTGGCCGCCGATCTCGATGAAGGCCTCGCGGTCAGCCTCCGGGTTGCGCCAGTAGCCCTTCATGAGCTGCGCGCCGCGCGTGACCAGCTCGCCCACCTCGCCAGGCGGCAGTTCCTCGAACGTGACCGGATCGACGATGCGCGAGTCCACGCCCTGCGTCGGCGTGCCCAGGCACTGGCGCTTGCCGCGTGCGGGCGGATTGGCGTGCAGGAAGGATGCGGTCTCGGTCAGGCCATAGCCTTCGTTGTACGAAAGGCCGCGGCGCTGCAGGAGCATGGCGGCCACCGCCTCGGGCATCGCGGCGCCGCCGCCCGACAGCAGCGCCAGGCTCGAGAGGTCGCGCCGCTCGGCTTCGGCGTGGGAGAACAGGTCGATCACCATCGCCGGCGGCGCCGACCAGGCCGTGACCGCATGGCGCTCGATCAGGCGCGCGGCCATCGCCGGGTCCCAGCGCGGCATCATCACCGCGGTGGCGCCCAGGAACATCGGCAGGTTCATGCCGTTCTGCAGGCCCAGCATGTGGAAGAGCGGCGCAACGGCCAGCGTGACCGTCTCCACATGCAGCTGCTTCCACACCGCCGAGGAAGCGAGCGAGGCCAGCAGCGTCGCATGGGTGTGCATGCAGCCCTTCGGGTGGCCTGTGGTGCCCGAGGTGTAGGGCAGCACGGCCAGGTCGTCGGGCAACAGGGGCAATGCCGCGGGCGCGAGGCCGAGCGCGATCGCCTGCTCGAAGCCATGCAGTCGCGCGTCGTCGAGTGGCGCGCGCGGCGCCGTGACCCAGCCGGGCAGCGCGTCGTCGCTCGCCGACGCATCAATCGCGTCGGCATAGGCATGGACGAGCGCGGCGCGCAGCTCGCCTTCGCCTTCGCCGAACGCGAGCACGGGCAGCAGCTCCTGCGCGACGAAGGCGATGCGCGCACCGCTGTCTGCCGCGTAGTGCCGCACCTCCGCGGCCTTGCTCATCGGGTTCACCGGCACCACCACGGCGCCCGCGCGCAGCACGGCGTAGAAGGCCGTCACGAACTGCGGGCAGTTCTGGCTCGCGAGCAGCACGCGGTCGCCGGGCGCGACGCCCAGGCGCTGCTGCAGGTAGCCGGCCAGCGCGTCGACGCGTTCGCGCAGCTGCGCATAGGAGGTGGCCGCGCCGCAGTAGACGATGGCGGGCTTGCCGGGATAGCGGCGCGCCGCGGTGTCCAGGTAGTCGGGCAGCGTGGCGCGCGGCACGCGCAGCTCGCGCGCCACGCCCTTGGGCCAGAAGCGGAAGTGCGGCGGCCTGGCGTTCATTGCTTTTCCATCGCCCGCGCGATGATTTCCTTCATCACCTCGTTGGCGCCGCCGTAGATGCGGCCCACGCGCACATCGGCATAGAGCCGCGCGACGGGGTATTCGTTCATGAAGCCGTAGCCGCCGTGCAGCTGCAGGCATTCGTCGACGATGCGGCAGCAGGCGTCGGTGGTCCACCACTTGGCCATGGCGGCCGTCGGCACGTCGAGCTCGCCCTGCATCAGGCGTGCGATGCAGTCGTCGACGAAGGCGCGCGCCACCTGCGCCTGCGTCTCGCATTCAGCCAGCTTGAAGCGGGTGTTCTGCATCTTCAAAAGCGGCTCACCGAACACCTGGCGGTCGCGCACGTAGCCGAGCGTGTCGCCGATGGCGCGCTGCATGGTCGCGACCGCGCCGACCGCGATCAGCAAGCGCTCGCGCGGCAGTTGCTGCATGAGCTGCGCGAAGCCGCGGCCCTCTTCGCCGCCCAGCAGGTGGTCGGCCGGCACGCGCACGTCGTCGAAGAACAGTTCGGTGGTGTCGAGCGTCTTCTGGCCCATCTTGTCGAGCAGCGGCCCGCGGCGGAAACCTGAAGTGCCCTCGGTCTCGACCATCAGCAGCGAGATGCCCTTGCCGCCGGCCGCCGCATCGGTCCTGGCCGCGACGCAGACCAGGCCCGCGTGCATGCCGTTGGTGATGAAGGTCTTGCTGCCGCTGATGCGCCAGTGGCCGCCGTCGCGCCGTGCCTGCGTCTTGATGCGCTGCAGGTCGGTGCCGGCGCCGGGCTCGGTCATGGCGATGGCCGCCACCAGCTCGCCGCTGGCCATGCGCGGCAGCCAGCGCTGCTTCTGCGCCTCGGTGCCGTAGGCCAGCAGGTAGTGGGCGACGATGCCGCTGTGCACGTTGTTGCTGAAACCCTGCGCCATGGCGCGCATCTGCTCCTCGCAGATCACCGCCTCGTGCAGGAAGCTGCCGCCGCCGCCGCCATATTCTTCGGGGATGCTGGCGCACAGCAGCCCGGCCGCACCGGCCTTGGTCCAGATCTCGCGGTCGGCATGGTGCTGCGCACGCCAGCGCGGCTCGTGGGGAACGCATTCGCGCTCGAAGAAGCGGCGCGCGCTGGTGCGCAGCATCTCGAGTTCTTCGTTCATCCACGGCCGCGTGGCGACGGCCCCGCCGGTCATGGCCGCCCGCCTCCGCAGACCAGCACCTGGCCGCTCACGTAGTTCGACTCCGGAATGCAGAACAGGTAGACCGCGCCCGCTGCTTCCTGCGGCGTGCCGCCGCGGCCGAGCGGGATCAGCGCCTCGGCGTTCTTGAGGATCTGCGGGTTGACGCCGACCTTGATCTGCCGGCCCTCGATGTCGATGCTCGCGCCCGCGCCGGCATCGGCTTCGGTCAGCCGCGTCTTGATCAGGCCGAAGGCCACGCTGTTGACCGTGACCTTGTAGCGGCCCCATTCCTTGGCCATGGCCTTGGTCAGGCCGTTGATGCCGGCCTTGGCGGCCGCGTAGTTGGCCTGGCCTGCGTTGCCGTACACGCCCGAGGTGGACGAGATGTTGACCACCTTGCGGAACACCTCGCGGCCTTCGTCGGCTTCGCGCCTGGCCGCATCGCGGATGAAGCTGGAGGCCGCGCGCAGGATGCGGAATGGCGCCGTGAGGTGCACGGCCAGCATCGCTTCCCACTGCTCGTCGCTCATCTTCTGCACCACGTTGTCCCAGGTGTAGCCGGCGTTGTTGACGACGATGTCCAGGCCGCCGTAGCTGTCGACCGCGGTGCGCACGAAGCGGTCGGCAAAGCCGGCGTCCGTCACGCTGCCAGGGCAGGCGATGGCGCTGCCGCCCGCTGCCACGATGTCATTGACGGTCTGCGCGGCGGGTCCGGCATCGAGGTCGTTGATGACCACGCGCGCGCCGTCGCCTGCGAGCTTGAGCGCGATCTCGCGCCCGATGCCGCGGCCGGAGCCGGAAACGATGGCGACCTTGCCTTCGAGTTTTCTGTGGGTGCTGCTGTTCATGGGTTGTCTCCTCGGGATGTGTCAGGGCCAGGCGACCAGTGCCTCGGCGCTCAGCCTGGCGGCGCCTTCGTGGTTGGCCGTCATGAGCTTCAGCCGCACGCTGCGCCGGCCCTCGTGCTCGAACTTCTCGGCCACCGTGCCGGTGCAGCGGATGCGCTCGCCCACCTGGGTGATGGCGGCAAAGCGCAGGTCGAGCGAGCGGATCGCCGGCTGCGGCACCCAATGGGTCAGCAGCCGCGCGAGCCAGGCCGCCGAGAGCATGCCGTGCGCGAACACGTCGGGCATGCCGGCGGATCTGGCGAAGTCGATGTCGACGTGGATCGGGTTGTGGTCGCCCGAGGCACCGCAGTACAGCGCCAGGTCGAGCCGGCGGATCGGCGGCAATTCGAGCGGGGGCAGGGCGTCGCCGGGCTGCAGTGCGTTCCAGTCGGGGAGGGTGGCGGTGGTCATCGCAAACTTCCGGTTCTTCATGAGTTGCGCACGACGGTCACGCAGCGCAGCTCGGCCACGAGCTCATCGCGCTGGTTGCTGACGGCGGTCTTGCGCACGACGAATTCGAGCGCGCCGTTCTTCTTGTCGTAGATGTCCTCGATGCGCTGGCGGAAGGTGAGCGTGTCGCCCGCATAGGCCATCGCGTGGTAGCTGAAGCCCTGCTCGCCGTGCAGCAGGCTGCGGTAGTCCATGCCCAGCAGCTCGCGGATGGCGGCCGGGTTGGGCGCCTCCATCTCCAGGCAGAAGAGAAAGGTGGGCGGCACCGGCAGGCCCGGATGCCCCGCATCGTGCGCGGCGGCCTCGTCGATGTAGACGGGATCGGCCTGGCCCGTGGCCTTGGCGAAGAAGCGCAGGCGGCCTTTTTCCACTTCCACCTGGAAGGGCGGGAGCTGGTGGCCGATGTGGCGGCGGTCGATCATCTGGATTGATAGAGCGTGACCACGCAGGCGCCGCCCAGGCCCAGGTTGTGCTGCAGCGCGAGCCGTGCGCCTTCGACCTGGCGCTGCTCGGCCCGGCCGCGCAATTGCCACACCAGCTCCGCGCACTGCGCAAGGCCCGTGGCGCCGAGCGGATGGCCCTTGGACAGCAGGCCGCCCGAAGGATTGGTTACCACGCGCCCGCCGTAGGTGTTGTCGCCCTCGACGATGAAGCGCTCGGCCGTGCCCTCGGGCGTGAGGCCCAGCGCCTCGTAGGTGATGAGCTCGTTGGCGGTGAAGCAGTCGTGCAGCTCCACCACGTCGAGTTCCTCGGGGCCGATGCCGGCGTCTTCGTACACCTGGCGGGCGGCGGCGGCGGTCATGTCGTAGCCGACCAGCTTGCGCATGTCCTTGCTCTCGAAGGTGGAAGGCGTATCGGTGGTCATGGCCTGCGCGGCGATCACCACGCGCATGTCGAGGCCGTGCTTCTCTGCGAACTCGGCCGAGCAGACGATGGCCGCGGCCGCGCCGCAGGTGGGCGGGCAGCACTGGAAGCGCGTGAGCGGATCGAACACCAGCGGCGAGGCCATCACCTCGTCGAGCGTCAGCGTCTGGCGGAACACCGCGAGCGGGTTGCGCGCCGCATGCTGGCGCGCCTTCACCGAGATGCGGCCGAAGGTATCGCGCCGGATGCCGTGCTGCGCCATGTAGTCGCGGCCGGCGCCGCCGAAGAACTGCGCGGCGCGCGGCGCTTCGGGCACGTAGCCCTGCTTTTCGGCCATGGTCTCGGCGAAGCGCGCCATCGGCGAGGGGCGGTCGTCGTAGGCGCCCTTGAGCGCGCCGGGCTGCATCTGCTCAAAGCCGAGCGCGATCGCGCATTCGACCATGCCGCTCTCGACCGCCTGGCGCGCGAGGAACAGCGCGCTGGAGCCGGTGGAGCAGTTGTTGTTGAGGTTGAACACCGGAATGCCGCTCAGGCCGACGCCGTAGATGGCGGCCTGCCCCGCGGTGGAGTCGCCGTAGACATAGCCGACATAGGCCTGCTGCACCAGTGAATAGTCGACGCCGGCGTCGTCGAGCGCAAGCCTGGCGGCGCGCGCACCCATCACGGTGTAGGGGTCGCTGGCGCCGGGCTTGGTGAAGGGGATCATGCCCACGCCGACCACATGGACGGGGCGCTGCATACGTGTCATGGAAACTCCTGGATGAGACGCGGTGACGATGGATGAAGTCTCCGCCGCTGCGCGGGCTTCAACAATCGCGGATCGGCCCAAAACGATTGGCCGAAACGCTCAAGCCGGGTCGCGGTAGCGGAAGGTACCCATCGCACGCGCCGCCACCTCGCCGCTGGCATCGGTGACGGTGGCCTCGCAAAAGCACACCGAACGCCCGCCGCCCGTGGCGCGCCCCTGCGCCTGCAGCAGCCCGCCCGCGGGCCGCATGAAGGCGATGTGCATGTCGACCGTGACGACCTCGCGTGCATAGCCCACGCGCGAGAGCGCGGCATGCGCCATCGCGCTGTCGAGCAGGGTCATCAGCACGCCGCCGTGGCCGCTCGCGTGGTTGTTCAGCAGTTCGGGGCGCAGCACCACCGACACCAGCGATTCGCCGCCCTCCGCATGCTCGAGCCTGAGCCCGAGGTGCTCGGAAAAGGGCACGTGGCGCTGCGGTCCGCTGCGCGGCCGGCCGTCGCCTTCCTGCGGCGCGCTCGCAAGGTGCAGGCTCATGGCGCGGACCCCCGCTTCGACGCGGCCGCTGCCGCCGTGAAATCGCGCGGCCCGGTCAGCGCCAGGCCGCCGTCCACGGGAATGACGGCGCCCGTGATGTAGGAGCCCCAGTCGCTCGCGAGCATCATCGCCATGCGGCTGATGTCCTCGATGCGGCCCAGGCGCTTGAGCGGCACGCGATCGGCCATCGCGGCCATGGTGCCTTCGGTGGGCGCGAGCCGCTTCAGGCCCTCGGTGTCGGCGATCGGCCCGGGCACGATGGAGTTGATGCGGATGCCCTGCGGGCCCCACTCGAGCGCGAGCACCTGCGTCAGCATGTCGACACCCGCCTTGGCCGCGCACACATGGGCCTGGAAGGGCGTGGGCGTGAAGGCCTGGCCGGCCGAGATCTGGATCACGCAGGCGCCGGGCCGGCGCAGGTGCGCATGCGCGAGCCGCGCGACGTTGAAGCTGCCCAGCAGGTCGATGTCGACCACCGTCTTGAAGGCATTGGGCGACATGTCGAGCGCGCTCGCAAGAAAGTTGCCCGCGGCGCCCGAGACCAGCACGTCGATGGGGCCGAAGCGCTCGGCGCCCTGCGCGAAGGCGCGTTCCAGCGCCTCGGGCTGGCGCACGTCGGCCGCAATGCCCAGGGCCTGCGTGCCGAGCGCCTCGAGCTGCTGCGCCGCCGCGGCCACCTTGTCGGCCGAGCGGCTGAGCACCGTGAGGCGCGCACCGGCGCGCGCAAAAGCCTGCGCGATGCCGAAGTTGATGCCGCTGGAGCCGCCGGCCACGGCCACGTGGCGGCCCGAGAAATCGAAGGCGGAAAAATCCATGGGGTTCATCGCTGTGTTCACTCCGGCTTGAAGCCGATCTCGGCCAGCATCTTGCGTTCGCGCTCGAACTGCGCACGGGCGTAGCCGGCATAGCCCTCGCCGGTCATCAGCTTGGGCTGCATGTCGAACAGATCCAGCTGCTGGAGGTAGGCCGGGTCCGCCGCGGCCTTGCTGAAGGCCGTGTGCAGCCTGGCGGCAATCTTCGGATCAAGGTTCTTCGGCGCGACCAGGCCCACCGGCGACTCGATCACCATGTCGTGGCCCAGCTCCTTGACGGTCGGCGCGTCGTAGCGCTTCAGGCGCTCGGCGGTGAAGGTGGCGAGCAGGCGCACCTTGCCGCCCTGCACCTGGGGCCCGAAGCCGGGATCGCCGTAGACGTCGAGGTGGCGGCCGATCACCGCCTGGAAGGCCTCGCTGCCGCCCTTGTAGGGCACCAGGTTGAAGGAGGTGCCCGCCTGCCTGGCGAGCCGCTCGGCGTAGATGCGGTTGATGCTGATCGCGCCGACGTTGCCCCAGCTGACGGCGCCGGGGCGCTTCCTGGCGTCGGCCAGCAGCTCGGGCAGCGTCTTCCAAGGCGCATCGGCGGCCACCACGATGCCGGTGGCGAGGCCGGCCAGCCCGATCAGGTAGCTGAAGTCCTTGAGCGGATCCCAGCTCACCTTCTGCACCAGCGGTGCGCGGATCACCGAGTTGTGCATGACCGCGATGGTGTAGCCGTCGGCTTCGTTCATGGTCGCCAGCGATGCGGTGCCGGTGACGCCGCCGGCGCCCGGCTTGTGCATCAGCACGATGGGCTGGCCCAGGTCCCTGGAGGCGGCCTCGGCCAGCGTGCGGAAGATCGGGTCGAAGGAGCCGCCCGGCGGAAATGGCAGCACGAGCAGGATCGGCTTGCTCGGATACGGCTCGGCGGCCAAGGCCGGGGCGGCCGCGCCGGCGCCGAGGGCGATCAGTGCGCCCAGCGCGGCGCGCCGGCTGAGCGGGCGGAAGCTGCGGTTCATGGTGTCGTGTCTCCTGTCGTTTGAAATTGGCGGCGGCGCATGCGGCTCAGGCGGCCTGCGGCAGCGGCAGGTAGCGGAAGGACCCTTGCGCTTGCGCGACCAGGCGGCCGGCCTCGTCGCTGACCGTGGCGCGGCACCAGGCCACGCTGGCGTCGTGCTGCACCACTTCGCCGTCGGCCGTGAGACGGCCGCGGCCCGGCGCGTGGAAGCTGGTGTTGAGGTTGAGCGTGACGGCGGTGCGCGCAAAGCCGAACAGCGACACCGCCGCGCTCGCCATCGCCACGTCGAGCAACGTGACCAGCACACCGCCGTGCACGGCGCCGATGACGTTGCCGAGCTCGGGCCGCGCATCGATGACGAGGCGCGCGCGGCCGCCTTCGGAGAACTCGCGGCGCGCCTCCAGCAGCCGCATGAACGGCACCTGGCCGAACAGGTGGCGGTGGTCCGCACCGGTGACGGGTTGCATCACGCCTGCAGCCGCTCGCGCAGCACGTTCTTCAGCACCTTGCCCGCGGCCGACAGCGGCAGCTCGCGCAGGAAGCTGATGCCCCGCGGGCACTTGTAGCCGGCCAGGCGCTCGCGGCACCAGGCGCGCAGTTCATCGGCATCGGCGCGCGCATCGTCGGCCAGCACGACCGCCGCATGCACCGCCTCGCCCCAGCGCGCATCGGGCACGCCGATGACCGCCGCCTGCCGCACCTGCGGATGGCTGCGCAGTGCGGCCTCCACCTCGGCGCAGTAGACGTTCTCGCCGCCGCTGATGATCATGTCCTTCAGGCGGTCGACGATGAACAGGTGGCCGTCGGGCAGCATGCGGCCCGCATCGCCGGTGCGCAGCCAGCCGTCTCGCAGCGCGGCGGCCGTGGCCTCGGGGTTGCGCCAGTAGCCCTGCATCACCATCGGCCCGCGCGCCAGCACTTCGCCGACTTCACCGCGCGGCAGTTCGCGGCCGCTCTCGTCCGCGATGATGATCTCGGCGCCCAGGCCGGCGCGGCCGACCGAGTTCAGCCGGCCGAGCGCGCGCGCTTCCGCCCGGTGGTTCGACGGCAGGTTGATGCACACGGCGCCCGCGGTTTCGGTGAGGCCGTAGGCCTGGAAGAACTCGGCATGCGGCCAGGCTTCCAGCGCGCGGTCGAGCAGGTCGGGCGGCATCGGCGCCGCACCGAAGGCGATGCGCGTGAGGCTGCGCACGCGCCCGGGCGTGAACGCCGCGTCGTCGAGCAGCGATTGCAGCATGCTCGGCACCACGACGATGTCGCCGATGCGATGCTCCTCGATGGCGTCGATGACCGCAGCGGGGCGGAACTGCGCCATCGTCACGCAGCCGCCGCCGACGATCAGCTGGCCCACCAGGCGGCCGAGCCCGGCGACGTGGAACAGCGGCGCCACCAGCAGCGAGACGGAATCGGGCGCATTGTTGAGTTCGGCGCCGCGCGTCATCGATGCGGTCCAGAAATTGGCGTGGCTCAGCATCACGCCCTTGGAGCGGCCGGTGGTGCCGCCGGTGTAGAGGATGGCGGCGAGCGCGTCGCCGCCGGTGCGCGAGTCGGGCAAGGGTTCCAGCGCCGCGCCTTCTTCTTCGAGCGCATCCAGCTGTGCAAGTGCGGGTGCATCGGCCGGCGTCAGCGCCCGCAGGCTTTCGTGCACGAGCAGCAAGGAGGCTTGGCTGTCCTGCAGCGCATGTGCGAGCTCCGGCGTGCTCCAGCGGATGTTCAAGGGACAGGCGACGGCGCCGAGCCACCAGCACGCGAGGATGGCCCGCACCAGCTGGTCGCTGTTGGGCGCGAGCAGCGCCACGCGGTCGCCGCGCGCAATGCCGCGCCGGGCCAGCGCGGCCGCCTGCCGCGCGATGCCGTCCGCCATCTGCGCATGCGTCTGGCGGCGCACGCCGGCGTCGCCCACGTGGGTGAGCGCCGCCATGCCGGGGTTGCGTTGGAGCGCGCGATGCAGGCCTTGGGTCAGGTACACGATGGAGCCACCGACGGGTAACGAAGATGCGGCACAGCTTAGGCCGCACCGCGCACCGCACCCATGGCGGGAAGCGCCAAAGGGCTTGGCGAAACCGCTCAGCGTTCCGGGCCGTGCGTCAGCCGGTATTCGCCGGGCGCCACGCCGGTCCACTGCTTGAAGGCGCGGTGGAAGGTGCTGGCTTCCGAGAAGCCCACGCGGTTGGCGATGTCCAGCAGCGGCAGCGGCGTGTGCAGCAGGTAGTCGATGGCGGCGTCGCGCCGCAGCTCGTCCTTGATCTGCTGGAAGCCGCGGCCTTCGTCGCGCAGGCGACGGCGCAGCGTCTGCGGCGTCACCGCGAGCGCCTCGCCCACTTCCTCCAGCGACGGCAGCTCGCTGCCCAGGCCCTTGCGCAGCAACCGGCGGATGCGCTCTGTGAGGCTGCTGGTGTCGCGGTACTTCACGATCAGGTTGGCCGGCGAACCCGCGAGGAATTCGCGCAGGCTCTGCGGCGACTGCACCACCGGCAGGTCGAGCCAGCGCGCCTCGAACGACATGCCCACATGCGCCTGGCCGTAACGGATCGGCACCTGGTAGACGCGCGAGGTCTCGGTGTTGGTCTGCTCGGCCGTGTAGTCGACCTCGAGCAGCGGAATGCGGCGCGCCACCAGCCAGGAGGAGGCGTTGAAGGCGAACAGCATGAAGGCCTTCACCGCATAGTCGAGCCGCGCATCGGAAGCGCGCCGCAGCACGAACTGCACATGCGCGCTGCTGCCCTGCACCGCAAGGCGCGGCACGAAGTCGTGCAGCAGCAGGTGGTACGAAGCGAAGCCTTCGCGCAGGGCCTCGCCGAGCGTGGCGCAGCGCACCAGCTGGCGCATGCACTGGCCGAAGCTGCCGGGCGGCAGCGGGCCGCTCAAGAGGCCCCAGATCTCGTCGCGCAGCTCGCGACGCAGCGCGCGGATCAGCAGCGCGTACTGGCGCTGCGAGATGCGCGCGAGCGGCGATTCCAGCAGCGACGGCGCGATGCCCGCGCGGACCAGCACGCGCGCCGCATCGACGCCGCGGTGGCGCGCGCCCATCAGGATGCTGTGCACTTGCTGGATGGCAACGGTGTGGTGGGTGAGCGTCATCGGTGGCGGCCGTTGCTGCAACTCGGCCGGTGGGATTGTAGGCAGCGCCCCGGGAGGCAGTGCCTCAATCGATGGCGCCGGCGGCCCGCAGCGCGGCCACGGCCGATGCATCGAGCCCGGCCTGCCGCAGGATCTCGTCGGTGTGCTCGCCGGCGCGCGGGGCGGCGCGGGGAACAGACGGCTCGAAGCCGGTCATCTTGATCGGGCAGCCGAGCTGCGGCGGCGCGGCGTCATCGGTCGCAACGCGCATGCCGCGCGCGCGGAAATGCGGATGCGCCAGCGTCTCGTCGATGCGCAGCACCGGCGTCACGCAGCCCGTGCCGTCGTGGAACAGGCCGCGCCAGTGCGCGAGCGGCCGCGCGCCGAAGATCGCGGCCAGCTCCGCGCGCAGGCGCTCCTCGGTGGCGGCATCGCCGCTGCGGTGCAGCGGTGCGAGGTCGGGGCGCTCGAGCAGGCGGCACAGGTCGTGCCAGAACTTGGGCTCCAGCGCACCCACCGCCAGCTGCCGGCCGTCGGCCGTGCGGTAGTAGCCGTAGCAGGCGAGCGCGCCCGTCAGCGCGCTGTGGCCGATGCGCGGCACGCTGCCGTGCTGGTGCAGGCCGGCCAGCGGCAGCACCGCATGGGCCAGCACGCCGTCGGCCATCGCGATGTCGACATGCCGCCCGCGTCCGCTGCGCGCGGCATCGAACAGCGCGGCCAGGATCCCGGCCACCGCGGTCATGGTGCCACCCAGCAGATCGGCCACGGGCAGGTTCGACAGGGCCGGTCCCGCGGCATTGCCGACCTGGTCGGCCACGCCGGCAAGCGCCGCGTAGTTCAGGTCGTGCCCGGGCGTGTCGCTGAGCGGCCCGGTCTGGCCGAAGCCGCTGATGCTGCAGTAGACGATGCGCGGGTTCGCGGCCGCCACCGCTTCATAGCCGACGCCCAGCCGCTGCATCACGCCGGGCCGGAAGCCCTCCACCAGCACGTCGGCCTCGCGGCACAGGCGCAGCAGCGTGGCCACGCCCTGCGCGTGCTTCAGGTCGATGCGGATCGCGCGCTTGTTGCGGTTGACGAGCGCACGCACGCTGGGGCTCGCGTAATCGCCGGCGCCGGTGTCTTCGATCTTGATCACGTCGGCGCCGAGGTCGGCCAGGTGCATGGCACCGAGCGGACCGGGCAGCAGGCGGGTCAGGTCGAGCACGCGCACGCCGGCGAGCGGCGCGCCTTTGGCTGCGCCGGCGATGGGTTCGGGGGAAGAGGTCATGTGGGCTGCAATCTAGGCGGCGCGGGGCGGCGCGGCAATGGCGGCACCGCTCCGGGCGATTGGCGAAAAGCGTCAGGGGGCGCCATGGCGCGGCTTGTTGCCGGCGTATGCTTCGGGATGCGGAGGTTTCAGATGCTCCCCATGGTCATTGCGCTCATAGCGACCGTCGTCCTGCTCGTCTGGATGGGATTCTTCATGATGGGCTCGCTGCCACTGCTGGTGCTCAAGCACGACACACCGCTGGACTCGCGCTTCATCCGGGGCCTTTTCAACGTCTACTACGTTGCCGTGATGCTGACGGCGAGCGCGGCAGCACTCAGCTACACGTGGGCCGGCAAACCCGCTTTCGCCCTGGGCATGGCTCTCATCGCAGCCTGGGCATTCGCGCTGCGCCGCTGGATCATCATCCCGCGCATGGACATGCTGCGGCACACGATACCGGCCGCTGACACTTCGATCTTCCGGTTCCGCCGGCTGCACGTCGCCGGGATGATGCTCAACGTGGCGCAATTGGCCACGGTGGCCTGGGCCCTGACGCGGTTGGGTCTTTGAACCGGCCGCGCCAACCTGCGCGCAGGAGCTGCAGCGCAGCGGCTGGTGTTACGATGCCGGCATCGGGAAAACAGCCTCCCGTTCTGCAAAGTCAGACGGTGTCCCGTCCAAGCGCTGGTGACTCACAACGGAGCCTTCCGTGGACACCGCCTTGCCTGACGCACCTCCTGCGCTTCCTGCGCCCTCCCAGCCTGTTTCCTTCGCCGAAGCGCTTCGCTTCTGGCTCAAGCTCGGCTTCATCAGCTTCGGCGGGCCCGCCGGACAGATCGCGATCATGCATGCCGAGCTGGTCGAGCGCCGGCGCTGGATCAGCGAAAAGCGCTTCCTGCATGCGCTGAACTTCTGCATGCTGCTGCCCGGGCCCGAGGCGCAGCAGCTGGCCACCTACATCGGCTGGCTCATGCACCGCACCCGCGGCGGCATCGTGGCGGGCGCACTGTTCGTGCTGCCTTCGCTGTTCATCCTGATCGCGCTGTCGTGGATCTACCTGCGCTTCGGCAACGTGCCGGTGGTGGCCGGCATCTTCTACGGCATCAAGCCGGCGGTCACCGCACTGGTGCTGCACGCGGCGCATCGCATCGGCAGCCGCGCATTGAAGAACCGGTGGATGTGGGGCATTGCCGCGGCCGCCTTCGTGGCCATCTTCGCTTTCGACACGCCATTCCCCGCGATCGTGCTGGCCGCCGGGCTGGTCGGCCACTTCGGCGCGCGATGGGCGCCCGGCGTGTTTGCGCCGGGCGGCGGCCACGGCAGCGCCGCGCAGAGCTACGGCCCGGCACTCATCGACGACGACACGCCCACGCCGCCGCATGCGCGCTTCTCGCGCTCGCGCCTGGCCGGGATCCTTGCGGCCGGGCTCGGCCTGTGGCTGCTGGCGATGGGCATGCTTGTCGCCACGCAGGGGCTGCACGGCACGCTCACGCAGATGGGCTGGTTCTTCACCAAGGCGGCGCTCCTGACCTTCGGCGGCGCCTATGCCGTGCTTCCCTACGTCTACCAGGGTGCGGTCGAGCAATACCACTGGCTCTCCGGCGCGCAGATGATCGACGGGCTGGCGCTGGGTGAGACGACGCCGGGCCCGCTGATCATGGTGGTGGCTTTCGTCGGCTTCGTCGGCGGATGGCTGAAGCAGGTGCTCGGGCCCGACTCGCTGCTGCTTGCGGGCGCGCTCGCCGCGACGGTCGTCACCTTCTTCACCTTCCTGCCGTCGTTCATCTTCATCCTGGCCGGCGGACCCGCCATCGAGGCGACGCACGGCAAGCTGGGCTTCACGGCGCCGCTGTCGGCCATCACGGCGGCCGTGGTGGGCGTGATCCTGAACCTGGCGCTCTTCTTTGCGTACCACGTGCTGTGGCCGCAGGGCTTCGGCGGCCGCCTCGATGCGGTCTCCGCGGCGATCGCGCTGGCGGCGGCCGCCGCGCTGTTCCGCTTCAAGGTCGGCGTGATGCCGCTGCTCGGTGCCTGCGCGGGCATCGGGTTGGCGGTGACCTTGCTGTTTCCCCAACTGCGCTGAAGGAGCCACTCATGGACGCCCGGATTCAACCCCTGCCCTTCGACCCCGCCATGCTGCGCGGCCTGTCGGAAAAACTGCTCGCGAGCCATCACCAGAACAACTACGGCGGGGCGGTGAAGCGCCTCAACGCCATCCGCGCGCAGCTCGCCGCGACGCCGTTTGCATCCACGCCGGGCTTTCAGCTCAACGGCCTCAAGCGGGAGGAACTGATCGCGAGCAACTCGATGCTGCTGCACGAGCTGTACTTCGCGTCGCTCGGCGGCGACGGCCAATCGATGGAACCCGCCATGGCGCTGGCACTGGCGGCCAGCTTCGGCAGCGCCGAGCGATGGCGCGAGGAATTCGCGGCCCTGGGCAAGGCGCTCGGCGGCGGCTCGGGCTGGGTGCTGCTCGCGTTCCAGCCGCGCGAGGGCACGCTGGTCAACCAATGGGCCGCCGACCACACCCATGCGCTGGCAGGCGCCACGCCCATCCTTGCGCTGGACATGTACGAGCACGCCTACCACCTCGACCATGGCGCCGCGGCGGGCGCGTACGTCGATGCCTTCATGGACAACATCCATTGGGGGCAGGTCTACGCGCGCTACCAGCAGGCCGTGCATGCGGCCAGCGAGCCTTTCGGCGCCACGCAGGACGAGATCGCCGGATCGGTGCTGCTCGACGTGCGCCGCGCCGGGGTGTTCGAGCGGGCCGCCGCGATGCTTCCAGGGGCGCGCTGGCGCGATCCGGCCGCGGTCGACAGCTGGGCCTCCGAACTGCCGGCCGGCAGCGACGTGGTGGTGTATTGCGTCTATGGCCACGAGGTGGGGCGCAGCACCGCCATGCGGCTGCGCGCGGCAGGCCTGAATGCACGCTACCTGCGCGGCGGCATCGACGGCTGGCAGGCGGCGGGCGGGCCGCTCGAAGCCAGGGCCGGCGTGCAAGGCGCGGCGCCCTGAATGGGTCCGCCCGGACGCGCACGCCCGGGCACCGGCTCAGTGGATGTGCTGGTGATGGGCGTCAGGCACGTGGGCGTGCGCGTGGCGAGCGGGCTCGTGCACATGCGGATGGCTGTGCGAGCCCACGGGGAGCACATCGTGGGTGTGGTCATGGTGGCCGTCGTCGTGGCGGTGCGCATGCTCGTGCTCCATGCGCTCATGCGTGTGCTCGTGGCCATGCGACTCCGCCAGGTGCAGCGCCACGCCCAGCATCATCAGAAGCCCGCCCGCCGCCATCACCCAAGTCCCGCTCCGGTCGCCCAGCGCAATGGCAAAGGCGGCGCCGATGAACGGCGCAAAGGCAAAGACGGAGCCGGTCCGCGCCGCCCCGAAGGCGCGCTGCGCGAGCAGGTAGAAGCGAAGGCTCAGGCCATAGCCGCTGGCGCCGACCGCGAGCAGGACCAGCGCGGCGCTCGACGCAGGCATCGGCTCGCCGAACAGCCACGCCAGCAAGGCCGTCGCCGTGGCGCCGATGGCGGCCTTGCCCAGCACCACCTGCCCCGGATCGCGCTCGGCCAGCGCGCGCGAGAGCGTGTTGTCCATGCCCCAGGCCGCGGTCGCGACGAGCACGGCCAGCATTCCCCAGAGCTGCGTGCTGCCGCTGCGTCCCTGGTCGAGGACCAGCGCGATGCCTCCGGCAAGCAGGAGCAGCATGGCACCCCATACGCGCCGGTCCATCGTCTCCTGGTAGAGCAGGCGCGCCAGCAGGGCGGTGAACAGCGCTTCCAGCGTCAGCATCAGCGATGCGCTGGTCCCGCTCGTGTGCTGCAGTCCCCAGGCCAGAGCGACGGGGCCGAGCACCGCGCCGAAAGCCGCCATGGACAGGAGCCGCGGAAGATCGCCGCGCACCATCCGGGCCTCGCGTTCTACCCGCTGGCGGGACGCGAAGCCGACGGCCGCCGCGCCCGCATACAGCAGTGCGGCGGTGGTGAAGGCACCCAGTCCCTTGCCGAAATGCTGGACCAGCGGCGTGCTGACGCCAAAGAGAACGGCGGCAAGCAGTGCGAGCAGGCCGCCTTTTACGGCGGGCAGGGAAAGATGCCGAGCAGTCATGGCCGCCTTTTGAATTTCATGTGAATCGCATCCGGCGCTGTGACCGTTTTCGCCAGCGCGAGGGCGCCCAGCGCCTCGGCATTGTCGAACAGGCGCTCGCCACCGCCGAGCAGGATCGGCGCCAGGTGGAGCTGCATTTCATCGACCAGGCCGGCCTTCAGGTATTGCTGCGCAGCGCGTGCGCCGCCCGCGAGCGCCACGTCCTTGCCGCCTGCCGCGCGGCGGGCCTGGTCCAGCGCGCTCTCGATGCCGTCGGTCACGAAGCTGAAGCGCGTGCCGCCTTCCATGACCAACGGGTCGCGCGCGTGATGCGTCAGCACGAACACCGGGTGATGGAACGGCGGATTGCGGCCCCACCAGCCGTCCCAGGGGGCGGTCGTGCTCCACGGTCCCGGGCCGCCGCCGAACATGTTGCGGCCCATGATGGTCGCGCCGATGCCGGCAAGCTCTTCCTCCACCACCGGCGTGCTCTCGTTCACCACGCCGCCCTCCAGGCCATGTGGACGCCGCCAGGCTTCGAGCGGGAACACCCACTCGTGCAACTGCTCGCCGCCGATGCCCAGCGGCTCCCGCAAGCTCTGGTTCGGCCCGGCGACGAAACCGTCCAGCGACATCGAGATCCTGAATCGAAGCTTTGACATGCTGCGTCTCCTGCAGGCGTGGCCGAAGAGGGCGAGTCTAGGAATTGCAAGGCCGCGCGGCAATGCCAATGAAGCCGCGGTTTCTGCCAGCGGCGCGCCGCCCGCGGGTGTTGCCGGGGCTCATCCGCCGGATCATTGCGGGACCATCCAAAACATATACAATCCACGCACATTTCATATAAAGGCAAGCGATGGGCATCGTGAAGATTTCGGACCTGATGCATGAGAACCTGCGGGTGGCGGGAAACGCCCTGAGCAGGTCCATCAATGCACAGGCAGAGCACTGGATGCGGGTCGGCATGCTGACCGAGATGCATCCGGAACTGGACTACCGGGAAGTCTGCCAGCTGCTGATACAGGCTGAACTCGCGGGCGGCCTGGACATTGCCGCGGCCGTCACCAGCCAGCCCGGCAAGCCCCGCGGATCCGCGACGGGGAAGCACTAGTGGCGCACGGCGTTCCCATCAAGTCCGCCGAGGAACTCGCGATGGCGCGGCGCGCCGGCAGGCTTGCCGCGGAGGTGCTGCAGATGGTCGAGCCCTACGTGGTGCCGGGGGTGAGCACGGAAACGCTCGACCGGATCTGCCACGACCACATCGTGAACGTGCAGGGCGCCATTCCCGCCAACGTGGGCTACCAGGGCTATCCCAAAACCATCCTCACCTCCGTCAACCAGGTGGTTTGCCATGGCATTCCGTCGCCGGCCAAGATCCTGAAGAAGGGCGACATCGTCAACATCGATGTCGCCGTCATCAAGGATGGCTGGTTCGGCGACACCAGCCGCATGTACTTCGTCGGCGCGCCCAGCGTGCTGGCTCGGCGCCTGGTGGAGACGACGTACGAGGCCATGCTGGCCGGCATCCGGCAGGTCAGGCCCGGAGCGACCCTGGGCGATATCGGCCATGCGATCCAGTCGGTCGCTCACCGCGAGCAATTCAGCGTGGTGCGCGAATACTGCGGACACGGCATCGGCCGGATCTACCACGACGAACCGCAAGTGCTGCACTACGGGCAGCGCGGGGAAGGCCTCGAGCTGGAGCCGGGGATGGTCTTCACCATCGAGCCGATGCTCAACGCAGGCAGGCGCGAGACCAGGCAATTGCCCGACGGGTGGACCGTCGTGACCAGGGACCGGTCGCTGTCTGCCCAGTGGGAGCACATGGTGGCCGTCACGCCCGACGGGTATGAAGTGCTGACGGCCTGGCCGGAAAGTACGGGCAGCTACGCGCCAAGCGCCTCGGGCACCGGCCCCACATAGCGCCCGCGCGGCCGGATCACCTGCGCCGTGCCCAGCTGCTCCAGGCTGTGCGCCAGGAGCCCGACGCTGCGCGCAGTGGCGAACAGGCCGAAGGCCGCATCGGCAGGCAGCCGATGGTGCGCGGCCATGGCGGCCAGCGCAACGTCGATGTTGGGCTGCAGGCCGGTCAGCTTGGTCACCTTTGCGATGAAGCGCGCAATCACCTTGGGAGGCTCGAACAAGGCCAGCAGCGCGGCCGCGCGCGGGTCGCCGTCGGGGTAGAGGTGATGGCCGAATCCGGCGAGCGACAGGCCGTTCGAGAGGTGGTGGGCGAGCACCTGGTCTTCGCCCAGCCGTTCCACCTCGCTGAACAGCGCGCGCACGCGTCCCGAGGCATCGCCGTGCAAGGGGCCGGAGAGCGTGGTCAATCCCGCAAGCAGGCATGCGGGCAGCGAGGCGCCCGTCGAAGCGGCAATGCGCGCGGCAAAGGCCGAGCTGGTCAGTTCGTGATCGGCCAGCAGCACCAGGGCCGTTCGCAGCAGATCGGCCACCTTGGCGGGCTGCTTCCATCCTTTCGCAAAGCGAAGATGCAGCGGCTCATGGCCCGGTGATGCGCCGAACGCATTGGCCAGCCGGCCCACCAGGTCCTGGCTTTCGGCATGCAGCACCCGGGTCAGGCGGCCCCCGGTGGAATGGCCGGCGGCCGCCAGGCTGGCCAAGGCCGCGAAGGCCGCGCCTCGCCCGGGCTTGCCGGAACGCAGGGACGCCATGCAGGTGAAGTCGACGGCATGTTCGGCGCCCCACAACAGTTGCGCCGCATCTTCGAGCGTGGCGGTCCGGGCCATGCGCACGGCATCGCGGCCGCGGTAGTACGGCCGCCCGCGCGAGAACGCGCTGAGGGCCGTGGGAATGCTGGGCTCCGAGCCGAACAGCGTGTTGGCGGCCAGCGTCTCGTGCTTGCGGCCGGCCTGCTTGCGCCTGGCCAGGCCGGCCACGTCCTCGGTGCGGTAGAGCCTGCGCCGCGTGTCGGCCGGGTCGGGCATGACCTCGAGCTTGCCGCGGCTCACGTACGCGTAGATCGTCTGGGGCTGCACGCCCAGGAGCTTGCACGCCTCGGTCATCGAAATCCAGGAAGCCATGGGCGGGTCGTGAGAGTCAATTTCTATTGATTATATGTATCAAGATTGACCAGTATGTCAATCTATTCATAGCATAGGCCCGGCTCCGTGAAGAGCGTTCCCGAACAGCGATATGAAACCCCAAGTCCTTCAACTCAATCCGATCCTGATCCCCGCAGTCAACGACAAGCTCGCCTCGCTCTACGCCGTGCACAAGCACTTCGAGCTGCCCGATCCTGAGGGCTGGCTGCGCCAGCACGGTGCATCGATCGACGCCGTGATCACCGGTGGGCACACCGGCATTTCGCGCGCCATGCTGGAGCAGCTGCCCAGCCTCAAGGTGGTGGCCGTCAATGGCGTGGGCACCGACGCCGTGGACCTGGCGTACTGCCGGGAGCGCGGCCTGCCCGTCACCGCAACGCTGGGCGCGCTCACCGAAGACGTGGCCGACCTCGCCATCGGCTTGCTGATCGCGGCCTGCCGCAACCTGTGCGCGGGCGACCGCTTCGTGCGGGACGGCCAATGGGAGCGCCACCCCCAGCCCGGCGCCATTCCGCTTGCCCGCCGCTTCAGCGGCATGCGCATCGGCATCGTCGGAATGGGGCGGGTGGGCCGCGCCGTGGCGGTGCGGGCGGCTGCCTTCGGTTGCCCCATCCGCTACACCGACCTGCGCCCGATGGACGACGTTGCCTGCAGCTTCATGCCGAGCCTGGTGGACCTGGCGCGCGAATCGGATGCGCTGGTGCTGTGCGCCGCCGCGGACCGGGCCGAAGGCATCGTCGACGCGGCCGTGCTCGACGCGCTGGGCCCGCGCGGATTCCTGGTCAACGTCGCGCGCGGCCGGCTCGTGAACGAAGCCGACCTCACGCAGGCGCTGGTCGACGGCCGCATTGCGGGTGCGGGGCTGGATGTGTTCGTCGACGAGCCGCGCGTGCCGCTGGCGCTGCGCCAGTCCGAGCGCACGACGCTGCAGGCCCACCGCGCCAGCGCCACCTGGGAGACCCGCACCGCCATGGCCGAGATGGTGCTGGCCAGCGTTGCCCAGGCCCTGGCCGGCGAGCGCCCGGCCATGAGCCTGACCACCTGAGCATCCATCCGCCTTCGCGGCGCAGCGGCCGCGCATCAAACCTATAAATGGAGACATCCTTGTTCATTCGACGCCTTGCCATTCCCCTGGCCCTTGCCCTCTGCGCCATCCAGGCGCCGGGCTTCGCGCAGACTTTTCCTTCGCGCCCCGTCACGCTGGTGGTGCCGTTCCCGCCGGGCGGCGGGACGGACACCGGCGGCCGCGTCATCGCCGAGCAGCTGGGCCGGCGCTGGGGCCAGCCTGTGATCGTGGAGAACAAGGGTGGTGCCGCCGGGCAGATCGGCGCCGACTTCGTCGCCAAGTCCAGGCCGGACGGCTACACGCTGCTGCTGGGCAACATCGGGACGCAGGCGATCAATCCGCTGCTGTATCCCAAGCTGCCCTACGACGCCGACAAGGCCTTTGCGCCCGTCTCGTTGGTGGCCGAACTGCCGCTGGCGATGATGGTGAATCCAGCGGTTCCGGCGAAGACGGCGGCCGAATTCGTGGCGCTGGCCAAGGCCAGGCCGGGCCAGATGAGCTACAGCAGCTCGGGCGCCGGCGGCGCACCGCACCTGGCGGCCGAGATGTTCAAGGACCAGACCGGTGCCTTCATCCTGCATGTGCCCTACCGCGGCGGCGGGCCGGCCATCGCCGACCTGCTCGCGGGCCATGTGCAGCTGTCGTTCATGACCGTGCTCGAGGCCTCCGGCCACATCAAGGCGGGCAAGCTGCGTGCGCTGGCCGTGACCGGCGACAAGCGCGTGCCGGCGTTTCCCGAAGTGCCCACGCTCGCCGAAAGCGTGGCGCCCGGCTTCAACGCGATCTCCTGGATCGGCCTGCTCGCACCGGCGGGCACGCCGCCCGAGGTGGTGGAGAAGATCGCCGCCGACCTGCGCGCCGTGCTGGCCGACGAATCGGTCAAGGCGCGCTTCGTGGGGCTGGGCGGCGTGCCGCGCGCCACATCGCCGCAGGAGTTCGCGCGGCTGATCGACGGCGACAAGCGCCGCTACGCCCAGATCATCCGCAGCCGCAAGATCACGATCGAGTGAGCGCGGCGAGCCGGGCTTTCCTTTCGAAAGAGACACAGACCCACCCCCAAGAGGAGACATCCATGCAGCTCACATCCCTGGTCAAGATCCTTGCCGTCTCGGCGTCGCTCGCGGCAATGCCGATCGCCGCATCGGCCGATGCGGCCTACCCGGCGCGCGCCATCAAGATCGTCGTGCCCGCGCCGCCGGGCGGTGCGATCGACACCATTGCCCGCGTCGTCGGCGACAAGCTCGCGGTGTCGATGGGCCAGCCGGTGATCGTCGACAACCGGCCCGGCGCTTCCAACAACCTGGGCACCGACGTGCTCGCCAAGTCGGCGCCCGACGGCTACACCATCGGCATCGTCGGCGGCAGCCACAACATCAACAAGTTCCTGTTCAGGAACCTCGGCTGGGATCCGGAAAAAAGCTTCGAGCCCATCGTCTACAGCCATGAGGTTCCACTGGTGTTTGCCATCTACCCGCAGCTTCCGGCCAGGACGCTGCCGGAGCTGGTGGCGTGGATGAAGGCCCATCCGGACGAGGCCAAGGTTGCCACCTCCGGCCGCGGCAGCGCGCAGGAAATGGCGGCCGAGATGTTCCGCATGGCCAGCGGCGCACCGATGCTGCTGGTGCCCTACAAGGGTTCTTCCGCCGCGCACCCGGACCTGCTGGCCGGGCGCACCGCGCTCTTCATCGACACCATCAGTGCCATCCAGCCGCAGGTGAAGGCCGGCAATGTGCGCGCCGTGGCAGTCTCGACGCGCAAGCGGACAAGCTCGCTGCCCGACGTGCCGACTGCGGACGAGCAGGGATTGAAGGGCTACGACGCCAACACGAACGGCGGCTTCCTGGCGCCGGCCGGCACGCCCAAGGCTGTCGTCGCCAAGCTGAATGCCGAGATCAACGCGGCGCTTAAGCTGACCGACGTGCGGACCAAGCTGGAGGCCGCCGGCATCGAGGTACAGGGCGGCACGCCACAGGAATACGCGGCACTGATCAAGTCCGATCTTGCCAAGTGGGGCAGGGTGGTGAAGGAGGCGGGGATCCAGGCGGAGTAAGGGCCGCGGGAGCTCGATGGCCGGAATTCGATCGGACCAATCTCGGCATCCAAGCCGCCCGCCGGCTGCGGCGCCGCCGCGGTGACGCCTGATGCAGGCAATGGTGCGGTCGCATCGAGTCCCGCTTCAGCTGCCAGCGCGCGTGGCCAGCTGGCGCGCCAGCGCCTCGCGAGCCCTGCGGCCCATCTCCGCATCCACGCGCTCTGCAAGCACCTGCGCCAGCTGGTCGAGCTGGGCGGCACTGATGCCCACGTTCATGCTGATGCGCATGTGCGACTGAAGCTGGGATTCGGCGCCCGCAAGCGCCGACAGCATGCCGACCGTCGCCAGCTCGCGGCTCGGCCAGTCGAGGTTGTCGCGCTCGAACACATCGCCGAAGAGGTGCGTCTTCAGGTATTCGTCGATGGCCGGCGCGAAATCGAACAATGCGCCCTTGACCGGCGCTCCGGCGAGCTTCGTCTGGTTGGCCGTGCCGGCCGCCAGCAGTGCGTCGCCCTTCGGAATGGGGCGCGAGGGCAGTTGGCCCTGCTTGTCCTGGGCACCGCGCTGCTTGCGGGCTTCCACGACCTTCATCAGTTCGCCCAGCGCATTGAGGCTGCGCGGGAATCCGGCATAGGCATACACCTGCACCAGGATCTCCTTTGCCTCGTTGATGGCCAGGCCGGCATCGAGCCCCTGTTCGAGCGCCGTGTTCAGGCGGGCGATGTCGCCCGCCGCTGCGAACGCCGCAATCGGGATGATGGATTGCTGGCGCAGCGAAAGCGTTTCGGATGCGGTGCGTGTGGTGTTCATGTTCGTGGACTCCTGGGGCGTGCTACCGGCATGGCACGGAGCGACGGCAAGGCACAGCGCCAAGGCCAGCGCCCGCCTTGCTGCCATGCCTAGCGCTGGTTGTATTGCTCATCGCTGACCTTCTCCATCCATTCGACGTTCTTGCCGTCCACGGTGCCGGTGACGGCCAGGTGGACCAGTGCCGTGAACGGAGCGGCGCCGTGCCAGTGCTTGACGCCCGGAGGGCACCAGACGACGTCGCCGGGGCGGATCTCCTGCACGGGTTGGCCCCACTCCTGGGTCAGGCCGAGGCCCGACTGCACCACCAGGCGCTGCCCGGCCGGGTGGGTGTGCCAGGCGGAGCGCGCGCCGGGCTCGAAGGTCACGAGGCCACCCGAGGCGTTGAGGGTTTCGGTGGCGGGCCAGAGCGGGTCGACGCGGACGCGGCCGGTGAAGTATTCGGCAGGGCCGGCTGCCGAAGGTTGGCTGCCGGCCCTCGCGATCTGCTGGGCCGCCCCCGGTGCCGGGGCGGGTTCGGCGCCTGCGCCGATGGAGTTCAGGGCCGCAAGGTAGAGCGCGGCCTTCAAGGGTCGGGTGCACATGGTGGGTCAATTCCTGGTCGTCGATGGCAAGAGTGCGCCGCCTATGAGCGCGACGCGAACGCCTTAACTCTATGGACACCACGCGCGGTTGAGAAGGAAGCAAAATCGGGATGCTTATGTGAATGCAGCTCACCAATGGCAAAAGAAAACCTGAACGATCTCCAGGCCTTCGTGGTGGTTGCCCGCGAACGCAGCTTCACCCGTGCCGCCGCCCAGATGGGCGTGTCGCGCTCGGCGCTCAGCCATTCGATGCTGGCGCTGGAGGCGCGCCTGGGCGTGCGCCTCCTGACCCGCACCACGCGCAGCGTCTCCGTGACCGACGCAGGCGCCCGGCTCCTCCATACGCTGGCCCCACGGTTGCAGGACATCGAGCGGGAGCTCGAATCCCTTTGCGCAATGCGCGACAAGCCGGCCGGCACGGTCCGCATCACCACGCATGACCATGCGGTTGCCACGGTGCTGTGGCCCAGGCTCCTGCCGCTGCTCAAGCAGCATCCGGACATCCAGGTGGAGTTCAGCGTCGACTACGGCTTCACCGATATCGCCGCCGAAAGGTTCGATGCCGGCGTGCGGGTGGGAAACCGCGTCGACAAGGACATGGTGGCGGTCCCGATCGCACCGGCGCTGAGGATGGCGGTGGCGGCTTCTCCGGACTACCTCGCGGGCAAGCCTGTGCCGGTGAAACCCGCGGACCTCACGGCGCACCGCTGCGTGAACCTGCGGCTGCCGACGCACGGCGGCCTGTACGCCTGGGATTTCGAGAAGGGAAGGAAGCAGGTCAGCGTGCGGGTGCAAGGCCAGACGGTGTTCAACAACACCTTCCTGATGCTGCGCGCGGCACTGGACGACATGGGCTTTGCCTATGTGCCCTTCGACATCATGGAACAGCACATCGAAGAGGGGCGGCTCGTTCCGGTCCTGCAGGACTGGTGGCCGGCCTTCCCGGGCTACCACCTCTACTACGCCCATCGCCGCCAGCTTTCCCCGGCGCTCGCCCTGGTCATCGAAGCCTTGAGGTACCGGGCGCCGCCGCCCAGGCGAACGGGGTGACCGCCCCGCCGGGGCTTGCTGTGTTCTTCAGCGCAGCGACGCGTGGATCAGCTTCTGCACCGCGAAGAGCGGCTTGAGCTGGTCTTCGCGGTAATAGTTGCCCATGAAAATGACATACACCAGCTCGAGCGCAGGAATGACGACCAGCCGCTGGCCTCCGAGTCCGATCGCCATGTAGGCGGGCGAGCCATCCTGGCGCTGGATCACATACCAGTGGTAGCCATACCGGAGGCCGTCGAAAGCGTCGGCGCGCGGCGTCAGCGACTCGGAGATCCAATCCTTCGGAACCAGCGCCCGGCCGTTCCACTCGCCGCGCTGGAGCAGCAGCTGGCCAACGCGAGCCAGATCCGGCGCGCGCATGCGCAGGCCCGATGCCGCGGCGGCCTCTCCATTGAAACCATGGGCCCACTCGACCTTCTCGATGCCCATGGGCGAGAACAGCTTGTCGCGTGCGTAGTCCAGCAGCGGCACGCCCGCGCCCTTGGCGATGAGATGGCCCAGCACGGCCGTTGCGCCGCCCGAGTAGCGCCACCGTTCACCCGGGTTGGCGACGATGGGGCGTTCCAGCACATAGCGGTAGCGATCCTTGCTGCGCTCCATCGAAATTTCGCTGTTGCGCGGATCGCTGTAGGGCAGGTCCTCGTTCCACTCCAGGCCCATTGTCATCGCGAGGGCATGGGAGATGCGGATCGCACGCCTGCGCTCGTCGCGGGCCAGGTCAGCGTAGGCGGGAAAGGCGTCCAGCAGCGGCGCATCGAGCGCGGGAACCTTGCCTTCGGCGAGTGCGATGCCGTAGAGCAAGCCCACGATGCTCTTGCTGACGGAACGAAGGTCATGCAAGGTATCGGCGTTGAATGCAACCGTGCCCAGCGGCGTACCCCAGCGTTCGTCCGGGCCTTCGAAGTAGCGCTCCATCTCGACCCGGCCCTTGCGCGCAATGAAGACGGCATGCAGATTCGAGAACTCGCCGCTTTGCACGCCCTGGTCCAGGCGCGCCGCAAGATCCGGCGCCATTGCGCTGGACTCCGGACTGCCTCGTGTCCATTGGAATGGGGTTGCCGCGAATCCCCGTCCCGTGCAGGCGAGTGCAGCTGCGGCGCCGGCCGTCACGAGCACGCTGCGACGCCGCGGGGCATGGGACTGCTGGTGGCTTGTCATGCGGGGCTCCATGGTCTTTGTCGGTAATTCATGGGCATCGCTCACCGCGGCGAAGTACTCGGCCGAGTTTGGTACGCTGCGCCTGCCTGCAGGCCAATCCCAATCCGAGCCATTTCGTCGCACGACCGGTGCTTGCCGACGCAAGCCTAACCCAAGGCGGAACGCAGTCCTCGATCCGGACGGCTGCCCCTGCATCCCCTACATATCGCAAACCCAGGAGACTCCCTTGAAAAAGAATATCGGCATGATCGGCATCGGCATGATGGGCCACGGCATTGCCAGCAACATCGCCAGGCATGGCTACCCGCTGGCGGTGCTCGAGCACCCCGGCAACCAGCCGCTGGACGCGCTCAAGGCCGCCGGCGCGCGCAGCTTCACGCGCGCGGCCGAGCTGGCCGCGCAGTCCGACATCGTCATCCTCGTGCTCACGGGCTCGCCCCAGGTCGAGGCCGTGCTCACGGGTGAGGGCGGCGTGCTGCAGGGCCTGCGCCCGGGCAGCATCGTGATCGACTGCTCCACCGCGATTCCCGCTTCCACGCTGCGCATGGCCCAGGCCGTGCAGGCCGCGGGCAGCCGCTTCCTGGACACGCCGATGACGCGCACGCCGAAGGAAGCGGCCGAAGGCCGGCTCAACCTGCTGGTGGGCGGCGATGCGGCCCTGCTCGAGGAATGCCGCCCGCTGCTGTCGTGCTTTGCCGAGAACATCCTGCACGCGGGCCCGGTGGGCGCAGGCCATGGCATGAAGCTGCTGCACAACTTCGTCTCGCTGGGCACGGTGGCGCTGATCGCCGAGGCGGCGGCCTGCGCCGGCCAGCACGGCGTGGCGCCCGAGATGTTCGTGGAGATCCTGGCGAAGGGCGGCGGCGGCGGCGTGGCGCTGGAGCGGCTGCGGCCCTACCTCACGGCCAAGGACACGTCGAGCCTGCGCTTCTCGATCGCCAATGCGAGCAAGGACCTCGGCTACTACAACACCATGGCGGGCGATGCCGGTGCGCACCGCGACATTGCGGCGGCGGTGCTGCAGACGCTGCAGCATGCGCAGGGCCTGGCGCCCGAAGCCCTGGTGCCCGAGCTGGCGGACCTGCTGGCCCGGCGCTGAGCGCCGGCGGCCGCCCGCACTTCACCGGCGGCGGTTCGCGGGCTTGGCCCGGAAGTCGGGCGAGCGGGCGACCACCGCGCGGATCTCCTGCATCAGCGCGCGCGCACCGGGCGAGGGGAACGCGCCGAGGCGCTGGGTGAGGCCGATCTCGCGCCGCGTCTCGTCGAGCGGAAAGTCCAGCACCACCAGGCTGGCATTGCGGATCTCGTGGCGCAGCTGGTGGGCGGAGATCGCGGTCAGCATATCGCTTGCGAGCAGCAGGCCGCGCAGCACGGCAAGGTCGCCGGTCTCCACCGCGGGAACCGGCGGCGCTTCGCGCGCGGCCGAGAAAAAGCGCTCGAGCAGCTCGCGCGAAGGCGTGCCCTGCCGCGAGAGTGCCCAGCTCGCCTGACGCAGCGCATCGAAGTCGACACGCACGCCGCGCGCCAGCGGATGGCCGGCGCGCGCGATCACCGAGATGCGGTCTTCGAACAGCGCCTCCTGTTGCAGGTCGCGCGCGTCGGCGCTGCTGCGCAGTGCGCCGAGGATGAAGTCGATGTCGCCGCTGCGCAGCGACGCCGCCAGCGCGTCGTAAGGGCTTTCGACCGTGGCGACGTGCAGCCCCGGATGGCGCGCCAGCAGCGAGGCGATCGCTTGCGGCAGTATCTGCGTGCGGCCGAGCGGCAGCGCCCCCACGTTCACGCTGCCCTGCAGCATGCCTTCGCTGGCCGCGATGTCGGGGCCGATGTGGCGCAGCTCCGCGAGCACGCGCTTGAAATGGAAGGCCACCATCTCGCCGGCCGGCGTGGGCACCAGGCCTCGCGTCCGGCGCTCGAGCAGCGCCACGCCGAGCCCGCCTTCGAGGTCCTTCAGCGCGCTGCTGATCGCCGGCTGCGTGATGCCGAACTCGCGCGCGACCGCCGGCATGTTGCGCTTCTCCACCAGGCTCGCGATCACCGCGAGGCGCCGGCCGTTGAGGATCGATGCAAAGAGCGAGTGCACGTCGGCCGATGCGCCGATGCCGCCGCGCGCGACGAGCTGGGCGCGCGCCTCCTCGAACTCGCGCTCGATGCGGCGCGCGCGCAGCAGCACCAGGTCGCCGTAGGAGTTCAGCGCCATGCCGCGCGGGCCGCGGTCGAACAGCGGCCGGCCGAGCGCGCCTTCGAGCTCGGAAATGGAGCGCGTCACGCCCGAGGCGACGCGGAACAGCTGCTCGTCCGCGGCCCTGGCGATGCTGCCGGCCGCCGCCACGGCCGTGAACGCGCGCAGGTGCCGCAGGTTGAGGCCCAGCGCATGGGTGTGCGTGCGGTCGATCACTTTGTCTTGCAGCTGGCGTCGGCCCGTCATTCCAGGGGTGCCTGGGCAGGAGCCCTGGCCGATAAGAAAGTCTGATGGTAGGGCAAGCCGAACTCACGCCACGCGGCGGCCGGTGGAACCACACTTGACGCAAGGGCCGGCGCACTACCTGCGCGAGCCGGCAAAGCACCACCCAGCCATCCACGGAACCGCAATGATCATCGACTGCCACGGCCACTACACCACGGCGCCCAAGGCGCTGGAGAACTGGCGCAGCCAGCAGATCGCGGGCCTCAAAGACCCCGCGCTGAAGCCCCGCGCCGCCGACCTGAAGATCAGCGACGACGAGCTGCGCGAATCGATCGAGGGCAACCAGCTGCGCCTCATGAAGGAGCGCGGCAGCGACCTGACGATCTTCAGCCCGCGCGCGAGCTTCATGGCCCACCACATCGGCGACTTCGAGACCTCGTCGACCTGGGCCGCCATCTGCAACGAGCTGTGCTTTCGCGTGAGCGAGCTGTTCCCCGACCACTTCGTCGGCGCGGCCATGCTGCCGCAGTCGCCGGGCGTGGACCCGCGCAGCTGCATTCCGGAACTCGAGCGCTGCGTGCGCGAGTACGGCTTCGTCGCCATCAACCTCAATCCCGATCCCTCGGGCGGGCACTGGACTTCGCCGCCGCTGCCGGACCGCCACTGGTACCCGCTCTACGAGAAGATGGTCGAGCACGACATCCCGGCGATGGTGCATGTGAGCACGAGCTGCAACGCCTGCTTCCACACCACCGGCGCGCATTACCTGAATGCCGACACCACGGCCTTCATGCAGTGCCTCACCTCGGACCTGTTCAGCGATTTTCCGACCTTGCGCTTCGTGATCCCGCACGGCGGCGGCGCGGTGCCCTACCACTGGGGGCGCTTTCGCGGGCTGGCGCAGGAGATGAAGAAGCCGCTGCTCAAGGACCACCTGCTCAACAACATCTTCTTCGACACCTGCGTGTACCACCAGCCGGGCATCGACCTGCTGACGCGCGTGATCCCGGTCGACAACATCCTGTTCGCGAGCGAGATGATCGGCGCGGTGCGCGGCATCGACCCCGAGACCGGCTTCTTCTACGACGACACGCGCCGCTACATCGACGCCACGCCCCTGCTCGACGCTGGGGCGCGCCACAAGGTGTTCGAAGCCAACGCACGCCGCGCGTACCCGCGCCTGGACCGCGCACTCATCGCCAAGGGGCTCTGATCTCATGTCTTCTTTTTCTTCCAACACCCTCCAGCAGATCGGCGTGGTCCATCGCAAGGTGGCGCGCGCGGATGCCGCCGCGGTCGACAAGCTGTCGCGCTTCGGCGTCTCGACCGTGCACGAGGCGCTCGGCCGGCTCGGGCTGATGCAGCCGCGCATCCGCCCGATCCATCCCGATGCGCGCTTCTGCGGCCCGGCCGTCACGGTGCTGCTGCAGCCCGGTGACAACTGGATGCTGCATGTGGCGGCCGAGCAGATCCAGCCCGGCGACGTGGTGGTCGCGGCCTGCACCAGCGACAGCACCGACGGCTTCTTCGGCGACCTGCTTGCCACTTCGTTCAAGGCGCGCGGCTGCAAGGGCCTGGTGATCGACGGTGGCGTGCGCGACGTGCGCGACCTCAACGCGATGGGCTTTCCCGTGTTCAGCCGCGCCATCCATTCGAAGGGCACGATCAAGGCCACGCTCGGCTCGGTCAACGTGCCGGTGGTGTGCGCCGGCGCGCTGGTGCATCCGGGCGACGTGGTGGTGGCCGACATCGACGGCGTGGTGGTGGTGCCGGCCGCGCGTGCGCAGCAGGTGGCCGATGCGGCCGAAGCGCGCGAGGCCAACGAGACGGCCAAACGCGCGCGCTTCGCGGCCGGCGAACTCGGCCTGGACATGTACGCCATGCGCGAGCCGCTGGCCAAGGCTGGCCTGCGCTACATCGACTGACGGCGGCAGGACGACATGGCTCGCATCATCGGCACCGCGACCACCGGCATCACCCGCCGCCAGGCCTGCATCTTTTCCGCAGGCGGCGCGTTCTGGCTGGCGAGCCGCGGCGCCGCGGCTGCCGAGGGCTATCCGGACCATCCGCCGCACCTGGTCGTGCCGTTCACGCCCGGCGGCTCCACCGACGTGCTGGCGCGCAGCATTGGGCAGGAGCTCGGCCGCGCATGGAACCAGGCCGTGGTGATCGACAACGTGCCCGGCGCGGGCGGCTCCGTCGGCGCGGAGAAGGCCGCGAAGGCGCCCGCCGACGGCTACACGCTGCTGATGGGGCACATCGGCACGCTGGCCATCAACCCGTCTCTCTACCCCAAGCTCGGCTACCACCCGCTGCGCAGCTTCGCGCCCGTGGCATGGGTCGCGCGCGTGCCGAACGTGCTCGTGGTCCATGCCTCGGTGCCGGCGCGCACGCTGGCCGAGCTGATTGCGCTGGCCAAGGCCAGGCCCGGCCAGCTGGCCTACGGCTCGGGCGGCAACGGCAGCGCGGCGCACATCGCGATGGAATACCTCAAGCTGCAGACCGGCGCCTCGCTGCTGCACATTCCCTACCGCGGCACCGCGCCGGCCGTGAACGACCTGCTGGCGGGCCAGCTGCAGGCACTCTTCACCGGCACGCCCGCGCTGCTGCCGCACATCAAGGCCGGCAAGCTGCGTGCGCTCGCGGTGTCGAGCCCGCGCCGCATCGCGTCGCTGCCCGACGTGCCCACGGTGGCCGAGAGCGGCGTGCCCGGCACCCAGGATTTCGAGGCCGACCAGTGGTACGGCGTGGTCGCGCCGGCCGGCACGCCCGCGCCGATCGTCGCGATGATCAACCAGCAGATCAACCGCTCGCTCGCCTCGGCGGAGGTCAGGGCGCGACTCGCGGCCGAGGGCGCCGGGGCCACGCCCGCCACGCCGCAGGCCTTCGGCCAGCTGATCGCGAGCGAGATGGTGCGCTGGGAGCGCGTGATCAAGGCGGTCCGCATC
Organism: Variovorax sp. 05T418; assembly: GCF_056396385.1. Lineage (NCBI taxonomy): Bacteria > Pseudomonadati > Pseudomonadota > Betaproteobacteria > Burkholderiales > Comamonadaceae > Variovorax > Variovorax sp. 05T418. The sequence goes on from NZ_JBFTLJ010000001.1 coordinate 93,506, forward strand.
ACCGTCGATTGAACAGCTAGGAGACACACATGGGTATCACACTGGGCATCATCGGTTGCGGCGAAGTGGGCGGCATCTTCGGCCGCGGCCTGCTGCACAAGGAAGGCGTCGAGGCGGTCTGGGTCTGGGACCTGAAATTCGCCGACTCCGACGGCGGCGCGGCAGCACGCGCCGCCGCCGAAGCCGGCGGCCTGCGCGTCGCCTCGGGCATGCAGGCGCTGTGCGCCGCGTCCGATCTGCTGATCTCGGCCGTGACCGCATCCAGCACCTTCGCGGTGGCCGAGGAAGCGGCGCGGCATGCGCGGGCGGGCATGCGCTTTCTCGATCTCAACTCGGCCTCGCCCGGCACCAAGCAGCGGGCCGGCGCCGTGCTCGAAGCCGCCGGCGCCGGCTATGTGGAAGCCGGCGTGATGACCTCGGTGCCGCCCTACGGCATCCGCGTGCCCATGCTGCTGGGCGGCGCCCAGGCCGAGACACTCGCGGCCACGCTGTGCGCATGGGGCATGGACGCGCGCGCCGTGAGCGAGCGGCTCGGCGTGGCCTCGGCCATCAAGATGAGCCGCAGCATCATGATCAAGGGGCTGGAGGCGCTGGTGATCGAAAGCTACACCACGGCGCGGCGCTACGGCGTGGAGGCGCATGTGCTGCCCACGCTCGCCGAGACCTTTCCGCAGATCGACTGGGAGCGCCAGGGCGCCTACTTCTTCAGCCGCGTCGTGCAGCATGGCAAGCGGCGCGCCGAGGAAATGCGCGAAGCGGCGCAGACTGTTCGCGAGACCGGCTTCGAGCCTTTCATGGCGGCGGCCATTGCAGGCAAGCAGGACTGGGTGGCACAGCAGGCGCGCACCGGCCTCTTCGACGGACTGGACGCCAAGAGCCCGTGGCAGGACTACGCCGACCGCCTGATCGGCAGAGGGCAGGGCGGCGAGAAATGACGGCGCCCGCGATCCGTGGCCTCTGCTCGATGGCGACCCGGGGCTTGCTGCAGGAGCTTGCGGCCGCCCATTCGCAGCGCAGCGGCGTGCCCGTCTCCTTCCTGGCGATCGGCGGGGTCGAGGCGGCGCGGCGCGTGTCCGCGGGCGAGCCCTTCGACGTGGTGGTGCTGGCCTCGGATGCGATCGATGCGCTTGTCGCGCAGGGCAAGCTCGATGGCGGCGGCAAGGTCGACCTGGTTCGTTCGGGCGTGGCCGTGGCGGTGCCTGCAGGCGCGGCGCATCCCGATATTTCCACCGAGGACGCGCTGCGCAGCGCAGTGCGCACCGCCTCCGGCATCGCGTATTCGACCGGGCCGAGCGGCGTTGCCTTGATGGCGTTGTTCGAGCGCTGGGGCATCGCCGGCGAGATCCGCGCCCGCCTGGTGCAGGCGCCGCCCGGCGTGCCGGTCGGCGCACTGCTTGCACGCGGCGATGCCGCGCTCGGGTTCCAGCAATGGAGCGAGCTGATCGGCGTCGAAGGCGTCGACCTGGTCGGCCCCTTGCCGCCGGAGGTCCAGATCACCACGGTCTTTTCCGCGGCGCCGGTGGGCGGCTGCGCGCAGCCGGCCGCGGTGCGCGCACTGCTCGAATCCATGCGTTCGGCAGACAGCGCCGAGGCCAAGCGCCGCCATGGCATGGCGCCGGCCTGAGGCAGGTTCGGCGCTGGTTCAGCCGCGCGCCTGGATCAGCTTCCAGCCATTGCCCGACGGATCGCGAAAGCCCGCGTCCACGGTGCCGTAGCGCTCCACCGGCTCCTGCGTGAATTCCACGCCCAGGCCGCGCATCCGCTCATAGGCGGCGCGGCAGTCGTCCACCCGCAGCACCAGCGGCGGCATCGCGCCCTTGGCGACGATGGCGCGCACCGCCTGCGCCGTGGCTGCATCGAGCACCGGCGGCCCGGGCCTGAACAGGCCAAGCTGGAACGACGGCTGCTCGGGGTGCTGCACCGTGAGCCAGCGGTAGTCGCCGTTTCCCACGTCCGTGTGGACGCGGAAGCCGAGCTTCTCGACATAGAACGCCAGCGCCTCGTCCTGATCGTGCACATACAGACCGGCGACTTCAATGCCCTGATTCATGGAATCTCCTGTGGTTGTTCAGGCTCGTTTGTACCGTCCGCCGCGAGGCGCCGCTTCTCCGAAACTGCGGTCGTGAGATGGGGCCGGTGCGCGGCATTGACGATGCACACGGGCACCCGGCCGAGCTCTTGCGGCGTGGCCTTGGCGCGCGCGCGGATCGCGCTCGGGCTGCTGCCGGTGATGTCGCGGAAGGTGCGCCCGAAGGTGCCCAGGCTGGCCCAGCCCGTCTCGAAGGCGATGTCGGTGATCGGCCGGTCGCTCTCGCGCAGCAGCGCCATCGCGCGCTCGATGCGGCGCGTGAGCAGGTACCGGTGCGGCGGCGTGCCGAAGGCCTGCTTGAACGATCGCGCGAAGTGGGCCTCCGACACGCCGCTCACCTGCGCCAGCCGTTCGACCGGCCACTCCTCGTGCGACGCGGCGTCCATCCGGTCCTTGGCGCGCAGCAGCCGCCGCAGCAGTGCGGGGTCCTGGATGATCGGGTCGATGGCCATCGCAAAATTATCGCGGACGCGCGTGCGGCGGCTGGAGGCGCTATCCTGCCGTGGATCGCAACTGGCGTTCGTATCTGCCCCATTCAGGAGACCCAAGATGATCAGCAAGAACACGATTTGTCTCTGGTACGACGGCACCGCCCTGGATGCCGCCAAGTTCTACGCAGAGACTTTCCCCGACAGCGCCGTGGGCGCCGTCCATCGCGCGCCCGGCGACTATCCCTCGGGCAAGGAGGGCGACGTGCTGACGGTCGAGTTCACGGTGATGGGCATCCCCTGCCTGGGCCTGAACGGAGGCCCGGCGTTCAAGCACAGCGAGGCCTTTTCGTTCCAGGTCGCGACCGACGACCAGGCCGAAACGGACCGCTTGTGGAATGCGATCATCGGCAACGGCGGCCAGGCCAGCGCATGCGGCTGGTGCAAGGACAAGTGGGGATTGTCGTGGCAGATCACGCCGCGCGCCCTGACGGCCGCCATCACCGATCCCGACCCGGCGGCAGCCAAGCGAGCGTTCGAAGCCATGATGGAGATGACAAAGATCGACATCGCCGCGATCGAAGCGGCTCGGCGCGGCTGACGCGCAATTCAACACAGTGGCGGCCACAAGCCGCCGAACCATGATCACCCTGCACCACTGCGTCAGCGCACGCTCGTTCCGCCCTCTCTGGATGCTCGAAGAGATCGGGCTTTCCTACGAACTCAGGATGCTGCCCTTTCCGCCGCGCGTGCTGTCGCGGCCGTACCTCGAGGTCAACCCGCTCGGCACGGTGCCGATGCTGGCCGACGGCGCCATGCGAATGACCGAATCGGCCGCGATCTGCCAGTACCTGGCCGCACGCTTCTCGGCGGGCCAGCTCGATGTGGGCCGCGACGAGCCGGACTTCGGGCCGTACCTCAACTACCTTCACTTCGGCGAGGCAACCTTGACCTTTCCGCAGACGCTCGTGTTGCGGTACGCGCACTTCGAGCCGGCGGAGCGAAAGCAGCCGCAGGTGGCCGACGACTATGCCAAGTGGTTCCTCGCGCGCCTGCGAACGCTGGAGCCGCTGCTCGCCGAGCGCGAGCATCTCTGCGCGGGCCGCTTCACCGCGGCGGACGTGTCGGTCGGCTATGCACTGCTGCTGGCCGAGCACCTGGGTCTGGCCGAGCGCTTCACACCGGCGGTGGCGGGCTACTGGGAGCGCTTGCAGGCGCGACCGGGCTTCAAGGCCGCCATGGCCGCGCAATCGAGAGCGGCCGAGGTGCAGGGGGTCTCCTTGACCCCTGCACCCGACATCAGGCCCGACAGGCCCTGACGGGCGGCCGCGGCCCCAAGCGCCTACGCAGCTTCAGCCCCTGGCAGCAGTTGCGGGTTGTAGATCGCCTCCCACAGGTGCCCGTCCGGGTCCATGAAGTAGCCGGCATAGCCGCCGTAGAAAGTGTCCGCCGCGGTTTTCACCACCGTGGCACCGGCCTTCGCGGCTTGCTGCATCACGGCGTCCACTTCGGCCTTCGACATGACGTTGTGCCCGAGGGTGAATTCGAGGGACCCGCCCGCGCGCAGCGGAAGGCCGGCATCGGCCGCGATGCTCGAGCGCGGCCACACGGCCAGCTTGAGACCGTCCTGCAGGTCGAAGAAGGCGACGGCGCCGTTCTCGAACTCCCTGCCCACGATGCCGTTGGTGGGCAGGCCGAGCCCGTCTCGATAGAAGGCGACAGCTCTCTCCAGGTCCTCGACGCCGAGGGTGATGACGGTGATTCTTGGTTGCATGCAGATCTCCAAAAACGATGTGGCGCGCGTCAGGCCGCATGCCCGAGTTCAGCGCGAAATGCGCGCAGCGCCTCGCAGCTTGCAGCGGGCGCCTCGATGGGAAGGAATTCGCCGCTGCCGCTGATGAGCCGCGATCGAAGATTCGCGGCGCCGGCCTTGCGCAGGCCTGCTACATAGTCATCGATGTCGCGGCCGCCGGCGTCGCCGCGCAAATACAGGATGGGCGTGTCGATGCGAACAGGGCCCGCGTTGCGTTGCGCGGCGCTCTCGAGCGCCCGGTACCAGTCGAAGCCGGCCTTCAAGGCTTCGGGCCGCTGGTAGGCGCGCGTCCAGTCGTTCCGGATCTCGTTCGTCAGCGCATGCTTGTCGCCCGCGAGCAGGTCGTAGAAGTAATCGAAATAGGCGCGTTCGCGTCCGCTCACCAGCCGTTCGGGCAGCTGCGGTATCGCATGGAACGCGAAGTGCCAGATGCGGGGCTCGGCGACGAGCCTCGACCACGGTGCAATGCCGGGGATGACGGTGTTCATGACCACCGCACCGGCGATGCGTGCGCCGTGCTCCCGCGCCGCTGCAAATGCGAGCATGCCGCCGATGTCCACGCCCGCGAACACGATCGAATGCGCGCCCAGCGATTCGGCCGCGCGCAGCAGGAGGCCGGCGAGTGCATGCAGCTCGCAGGGCGATGGGCCCGGCGGCAGGCCGAGCGATCCGCCGATGCCGGGCAGGTCGAAGGCGATGGCATGGGCGTCCCTTCCCAGTTCATCGAGCACCGGGTCGTAGATCGACTTCGATTGCGGCCAGCCGTGCAGCAGGATGAGCCACGGCGATCCCGCGTCGCCGGCGCAGCGGTAGGAAAGGGTCACGCCGTCGATCGAAAGCGTGGATTCGCGGGCCATGGGTGCTTGCTCCTTCGAGAAGCACCGTATCCCTCGCGAAGCCCGTGCTGATCAGCCTCGCCCGCAGCCGGATGTAGGCCGTTTACTCGCCTGCGGCTTGGCTGCGCGGCCGGTCCAGGATCAGCGTGGCCGCCTCGCTTGCGCTGACGACCGCCGAATCGATGACGAGGCGGCTGGTGGTCCAGGCCTCGTATTCATGGCGCGCGACTGCCTCCCAGGTCGGCGGAACGTGGCCCGAAATGTCAGCCTTCCGGCTCTCCACGCGCCTGCGGTGCTCGACGGGGTCGGAGCACACGATCTCGAGCTCGAGCAGGCCCGAGGATGTGCTGGCTGCCACTGCACGCCATGCCTCGCGGGTGACCGGGAGCGGATTGACGCAATCGGCGATCACCGACATGCCGAGCGCGAGATTGGACCGGGCAAGCTCGCAGGCCACGGCGTAGCCGGCGGGGCCCACTTCCTCGAGAGCCGCCGATCGGATGAGCGCTTGCTCGATGGTGTCGATGCGCAGATAGGCGCAGGGGAAGCGGGCAGCGAGTTCGCGCGCGATGGTGGTCTTGCCGGTGCCCGGCAATCCACCGAGAACCATCAGCATCGGCTTCGCCGTGCGCGTGATTCCCCCGATCAAGGCGCCACCCGCAGGCGTTGCTCCCTCGGCCGCTCCATCGCGGCCGACGAGGGGCTGAAGCCCAGCCTGGCAAAGAACTCGGCGGCACCCGGCCGGCCGGCCCGCAGCACCCATGTCATGCCCGTCTCCGAACCCAGGATGTGCCGGACCAGCGCTTGCCCGATGCCCTGACGGCGCAGCGGCTCGGCGACCACGACCATGGACAGGTATCCGTTGGAGATGCCATCGCCGATGGCGCGCGCAAAGCCGACGATCTCGCCGTCCGCCGACAGCGCAACCACCGCCTGCTGCGACGCCGAGATCAGCCGGCCGAGATGTGCGGCATCGGCGATCCGGTGCGCCCATCCGTTGGCGCAAAGAAGGCGATGGATCGTGTCGGCATCGGAAGCCGCGGCGCTGCGAATCTGCATATCCGCTCCTCGAGAATTCAATGGCATCGAGGGCGACTGTAGCCGCTCGCGCGGCTGCGATCAGTCGCGGTCTTCGCGATAGTGGCGGTAGTGCTCGCGCCGCTCCCATTCGCGGCGGCGCCATTCATGGCGCGCTGCGCGGCGTTCTTCCCAGCTCGGTCCCGGCTCGTAGTAGACGGGTGCCGGTGCAACGTAGGCGGGCGCCTGATAGCGCACCGGCGGCGCCGGCTCGTAGTAGACAGGGGCCGGCCGCGAATACACAGGCGCGGGCTCGTAGTAGACCGGTGCCGGCTCGCTCACCACCACGCCGGGCACCGACACGCCGATGGACCAGCTGGTGCCCGCGGTTGCGGCGGCCACGCCGAAAAGAGCGCCTGCGGCAATCGTGCCCGAGAGAGCCAGCTTGAGAACGGTTCGAGTAAAGGTCATCTCATCTCCAGAGATATGGGATTGCTCCCGATGCCTCTACCAACGTTCGGCCGAGCAAGATCGCACACATCGCTTCGGTGAAGAACATTTCAAGATGTCACGCGAAAACCCCGGAAAGCCGCATGGCAGACTCCGTTCCTGCTTCCCATCCTTCTTTTTTGCCGGCATTGCCGTGCCGAAAGACCTTCCATGCTTGAACTGCTGACGGATCCCCAGGTCTGGATCGCCTTTGCGACCCTGACCGCGCTCGAGCTCGTGCTGGGCATCGACAACATCATCTTCATCTCGATCCTGGTCGACAAGCTCCCGCCAGCCAAGCGCGAGTTCGCACGGCGCGTCGGCCTCTTCATGGCCATGTTCATGCGCATCGGCCTGCTGCTGGTGCTCGCGTGGATCGTGGGGCTGGTCGCGCCGCTTTTCTCGGTGCTCGGCAAGGACATTTCGGGGCGCGACCTGATCCTGATCCTGGGCGGGCTGTTCCTGATCTGGAAGAGCACGAGCGAGGTCCACCAGTCGCTGGAGGGCGGCCATGAGCAGAAGTCCAGCGCGGTCAAGGCCACCTTCGCGGGCGTCATCCTCCAGATCATGGTCATCGACCTGGTGTTCTCGCTCGATTCGATCATCACCGCAGTCGGCATGGTGGACGACGTGCGGGTGATGATCGCCGCGGTGATCGTGTCGGTGTTCCTGATGATGCTGTTTGCCGGCCCGATCGGCCGCTTCGTCTCGAACCATCCCACCATCAAGATGCTGGCGCTGGCCTTCCTGGTGGTGGTGGGCGTGGTTCTTGTCGCGGAGGGCTTCGGGCACCACGTGCCCAAGGGCTACGTGTACTTTGCGATGGCCTTCTCGCTGGCCGTGGAGATGCTCAACATCCGGCTGCGCAAGAAGGCGGCCAAGGCCGTGGAGCTGCATCCGCCCCATATTCCGGGCGACTGAAGCCCCTCGGCGCTCAGCCCGGAATGTTCGGCTCGACCAGCTGGGCGAGCGCGACAAGCGACTCCTGCCAGCCCAGGTAGCACATCTCCACGGGAATCAGGTCGGGGATGCCTTCCTGCACGACGGACATGTCGGTGCCGCAGGACACGGCCGTGAGCGTCACGGTGGTCTTCATGGTGCCCGGCAGGTTGGGATCGTCGAAGCTCGCGTCGTAGGCAATGCGCTGGCCGGGAACGAGCTCCAGGTACTTCCCGCCGAACGAGTGGCTGTGGCCACTGCCAAAGGCGGTGAAGGACATGCGCCAGGCGCCGCCGACCACGGGGTCCATGCTGTGGACCTTGCCGGTGAATCCGAAGGGCGGCAGCCAGCGCTCGAAGGCGCTGGGCTCGATGAAGGCGCGGTAGAGCCGCTCGGGCGGAGCGCGCAGTACGCGGTGCAGGCGGACGGTGTTGGTAGTAGCCATGGCTGTGTTCTCCTGAAGTGCAGAGGATGACCCTCCACTGGCACGACGAACGAGGCTGCGGAAAATCGACAGCGAACTGTAGCGCCGTACGATAAAAATTATTTGTAGCCGAAAGTTTGCAGTTTTTTTGGCCTGCGCGCCGCCGGGGTTGCGGGCACCCACAGGCCCTCGTCGCAGTGCTCGTCGTCTTCCAGGCGAATCCTGCAGATTCGCATGCCGCATGCATACTCCGCGCGATGATGAAGAACCCGCACCACGACTGCTGCGTCTTCGGCTCGCCCTGGGAGGGCGTGCATGGCACCCGCATCTCGAGCCAACGGCGCTACGGCAGGCATTGGCATGCCACCTTCGGCATCGGCGTCATCGACGAAGGCGCCCAGCGCTCGGCCAGCGGGTGCGGCGAGGTCGAGGCCCATGCCGGCCATCTCATTGCGACGAATCCGGGCGAAGTGCATGACGGGCGGCCGTTCGGCGCGCCGTTCCGGCGCTGGCGCATGCTGTATCTCGAACCCGCTGCGATCCGATGGGCCGTGGATGCGGCTGCAACGGGCGCGGCGAACGAGGACATGGCCCTGGTCCGCCCCGTCATCAAGGACGAGGGGTTGCGGCGCATGCTCGGCGAGCTCCTGCGGCTGCTGGAGGCGCGCACTGCCGCGCCGCAGCGGGCAGAAGTGGATGCACTGCGCTGCGAGGAGCTGCTCGTGCAGACCTGCACCATGCTCGCCTCGCGCCACGGTGCGCAAAGGCTGCCCACGTGCGCCGCATCGGCCGACGTCTCGCAAGCGCGCGACATGCTCGCGGACTGCCTTGCGCAGCCGCCCAGCCTGGCGCAGCTCGCTGCGTCTTCGGGGCTGAGCAAATACCAGCTGCTGCGGCGCTTCAAGGCGGTCCATGGCGTTACGCCGTTCGCGTGGCTGCTGCAGCAGCGCGCGGAAGTGGCGCGCGGCCTCATCCGGCGCGGCGCCGCACTGGCGGATGCGGCCGTGGCGACGGGCTTTGCCGACCAGAGCCACATGACGCGCGCGTTCGCACTGCACTTCGGCTTCACGCCTGGTGCATGGCAGCGCGCCTGGGCGGCGCCCGCACGGCTGCAATAGCGTTCAAGACACGCCGCCGCGCCCGCGACACACTGGGCCATGCACTCTTTCTTCTTCTCTCATTCGCCGGAAATCTGGCAGCGCCATCCCGAACTGGTGCCTGGCGTCCTGCTGGCCCAGGGCATCCACCGAAACACCTGCGTGCAGGCGCAGGTGGCGCACTACCACGGCGTGGCGCGCGCACGGCTCGAAGCCGTCGGCTCGGAAGCCGATCTTCCGGAGATCCAGGCCTGGCGCAGCAGCTTCGCGCGCATGGGCCTCAAGCCCACGCAGTACCGGTGCGCCTCCGAGTCGCTGCTGCGCCGGTTCAGGAAGGAAGGCGCGCTGCCGCCGATCCATCCGCTGGTCGATTTGTGCAACGCGCTGTCGCTGGCCTTCGCGATTCCGATCGCGGTGTTCGACCTGTCGAAGGTGGCCGAGGGGCTGCAAGTGCGGTGCGCCGACGGCAGCGAAAGCTACCTCGCGTTCTCGGGCGAAACGGAAACGCCCGAACGCGGCGAAGTCGTCTTTGCGGATGCCGCAGGCTGCGCGCATGCGCGGCGCTGGACCCATCGCCAGAGCGCGCTTTCGGCCGTGCGCGATGAAACCTCCCGCGTCCTCATCGTGGCCGAGGCCCTGCATGCGGATGCCGCCAACGATGTCCGGCAGCTGCTGGATGCACTGTCCCGGGCATTGGCCGAGACCTGGGCGCCGCCGGCCGCGAGCGCGCTGTTGCGGCAAGACGCGCCCCGCCTGGTGTTCTGAAAAGCGGCCGTCCCCCGAGGCGCCCGGTCAGGCGCGCCGCTTGAAGAGCGCGGACGCGCCGCTCGCGTGCGCCACATCCTCGGCCGTGGCCAGCAGGGCCGGGCCCAGCGCGAGCATGCGTTCTTCCGTCAGCCGCACCAGCGGACCGGCGATGGTGATGACGCCGATCACCGCGCCGTTGCCGCTGCGCACCGGGGCGGCCATGGCCGTCATGGCGGGCGCGAACACCTCGTTGATCATCGCGAAGCCGCGCTTGCGGGCCGCGCGCAGGTACACCAGCAGTGCCTTGACGGTGGTCGGCGCCTTCGGGCCGTAGTCCTCGGGCTTGCCGAAGCCTTGCCTGGCGACCAGCTGGAGCGCCTGTTCGTCCGTCATGGTCGACAGCCACGCGTGGCCCGCGGAACTGCACGAGAGGTTGACCGAGAGGCCCATGTCGGGGTCGTAGCGCAGGCCGCGCACGGCGCCTTGCGCCTTGGCGACGAAGGTCAGCTCGTCGCCGTCGACCACCGCCAGCCGCACCAGCTCGCCCGATTCGGCCGCGAGCCGGTCGAGCAGCGGCTGTGCCACGTCGACGATGCCGCTGTTGCTCAGGAAGCTCAGGCCGAGCGACACCAGCTTGATCGTGAGCATGTAGTCGCCATGGCTCTGGTCCTGCCGCACATAGCCGCAGCGGATCAGCTCGCCCAGCAGGCGGTGGGTGGCGCTCAGCGGCATCTCCAGCTCGGCGGAGAGCGCGGAAAGCGCGCGGCCTTCGGGGTGGCCGGCCAGGTGTTCAAGGACCTTGAAGCTGCGTTCGAGGATGGCGCTCATGTCGTTGGAAAGAAGGGGAAGCAGGCGCCACTCTAGCTCTTTTGCCAAGTGTTTTCACTAGTGGAAAAGATTTCCACTTCAGTCCTAAGATCGCGCCGCATCACCTTGCTGGAGAACCATCTTGAGAAAGCTTCATCGCTCGCTGGCAGCCGCCGGCCTGGCCCTCGCATTGGCCGTTCCGGCGCTTGCGCAGGAGGCGCAGGAACGCGTCATCCGCTTCGGCCACCTCAACAACGCCGACCACCCGGTGAGCTTTGGCGTGAAGCGTTTTGCCGAGCTGCTGGCGGCCAAGAGCGGCGGCAAGATGAAGGTGCAGGAATACCCGGCCTCGCAGCTGGGCAACGAGATGCAGCAGCAGTCGGCGCTGCAGGGCGGCGTGCAGCAGATGTCGGCGCCGGCCACCACTTCGCTCGCGGGCATCGTGAAGGAGTTCGGCCTCGTCGACTTTCCGTTCGCGGTCGGCAACTTCGCGCAGGCCGATGCGCTGCTCGACGGCCCGCTCGGGCAGGCGCTGGTTGCGAAGCTGCCGGAGAAGGGCCTGGTCGCGCTGGGCTACTGGGACCTGGGCTTTCGCAACGTCACCAACAGCAAACGCCCGATCACCCGGCCCGAAGACCTGGAGGGCCTGAAGATCCGCGTCATTCCCAACCCGGTGTTCCTGGAGACCTTCAAGTCCTTCAAGGCCAACCCGGTGCCGATGCCCTTCGCGGAGCTCTACGGCGCGCTCGAGTCGAAGGCGGTCGACGGCCAGGAGAACCCGTACTCGGTGATTCTTTCGAACAAGTTCTTCGAGGTGCAGAAGTTCGTGAGCGCCACCAACCACGTGTACGCGGCCAACATCGTCCTGGTCAGCAAGAAGTTCTGGGACACGCTCAATCCCGCCGAGCAGAAGATGATGCGCGAGGCCGCAGACGAGGCCCGGGGCTACCAGCGCCAGGTGAGCCGCGCCGCCGCGCAGCGCGCCGTGGGCGAGCTCCAGGCCAAGGGCGCGAAGTTCAACGAGGTGGCGCCGGCCGAGCAGGCCCGCATGCGGCAGATTGCGAGGCCCGTCATCGAGCGCTTCGCCGCGAGCTACGACCCCGCCGTCGTCAAGCTCTACAACGACGAACTTGCGCGCATCCGCAAATAGGAAAGAAGCCACGGAATGAAGATCCTCGTCCTGCACGGCCCCAACCTCAACCTGTTCGGCCGCCGCGAACCCCACATCTACGGCACCACCACGCTGGCCGAGATCGACGCCATGCTGCACAAGCTCGCGGGCGAACTCGGCGCCACGCTGGAGACCATCCAGTCGAACCACGAAGGCGTGCTGGTGGACTTCCTGCACACGCACATCGATGATGCGCAGGGCGCGCTGGTCAATCCGGCAGGCCTCACGCAGCACGGCGTTCCGCTGCACGACGCGATCAAGGCCATGCCGTTTCCGACCATCGAGGTGCACATGTCGAACATTGCGGCGCGCGAGGCCTGGCGCGCGCACTCGATCATCTCGCCGGCCGTCAAGGGCACGGTCCAGGGCCTGGGGCCGCAGTCGTACCTGGCCGCGCTGCGCGCGCTGGTCGAGATGCAGCAAAGGCAACCGGCCGGCGCTTGAAGGGAGCCCCGGCGGAACACACGAAGGAGACTCCCATGAAAGGCTCGAAGCAGAAATGGCTGGCGCTGGCCATCGCGGCCTTCGCCGCATTGGCGGCGGCCGGTGCCGGCGCGCAGGTCAAGGAACGCACGCTCAAGTTCGCGTTCCAGAACCAGACCAGCCATCCGCAGGCGCAGGGCGCGCAGAAGTTCGCCGACATCGTCGCGGCCAAGTCCGGCGGCAAGATCACGGTCAAGCTGTTTCCGGGCGGCACGCTCGGCGGCGACCTGCAGACCGTGTCCGCGCTGCAGGGCGGAACGGTCGAGCTCACGGTGCTCAACGCCGGCATCCTTTCGGCGCAGGTCAGGGAGTTCGCAGTCTTCGACTTTCCGTTCCTCTTCAACAGCGGCAAGGAGGCCGATGCGGTCACCGACGGGCCCTTCGGCCAGAAGCTGATGGCCAGGCTCGACGACAAGGGCCTGCACGGCCTTGGCTACTGGGACCTGGGCTTTCGCAATCTCACCAACAGCAAGCGGCCGATCGCGGCGGCCGACGACATCGCGGGGCTCAAGATCCGCGTCATTCAATCGCCGATCTACATCGACCTGTTCAGCGCGCTGGGCGCCAACCCCGCGCCGCTGCCGTTCCCCGAGCTCTATCCGGCGCTCGACCAGAAGGCGGTCGACGGGCAGGAGAACCCGAACACCACCATCCTTGCCTCCAAGTTTGCCGAGGTGCAGAAGTACATCACCCAGACGCGGCACGTCTACAACCCGCAGGCGCTCCTGGTGAGCAAGAAGACCTGGGACGGCATGAGCGCCGACGAGCGGCAGATCCTCACCGAGGCCGCGAAGGATTCGACCGTGTTCCAGCGTGCGGCCTCGCGCAGCGCCGCCGACAGCGCGCTCGAGGCGCTCAGGAAGGCGGGCATGACCGTCTCGGAACTGCCGCCGGAAGAAATGGAGAAGCTGCGCGCCAAGGTGAAGCCGGTGATCGACAAGTATTCCGCATCGGTGGGCGAGGCCACGGTCAAGGAACTGATGTCGGAGATCGCCAAGGTGCGCAAGTAGCTCCGAGGCAGTCCGTCTAGAGGGACTGGAGGGACGCGGCGCCGTCCAGCAATTCGATCTCCCGGAGCAGATCGGCGAGCGCCGCCCGCAGGAAGTCGAGCGTCGGTTCGTCATGGAGCCGGCCGTCGCGGATGCGCGTGGCAACGTTCGCAATGGCGACGTGCTGCCGCACCACGGGCCGCGCGAGCGTGGCGGCCAGGGCATCGCGGATCTGCGCCTGCGCGCGCACGCCGCCCGCGGTGCCGGGCGAGGCGGTCGCGATCAGGACCGGCTTGCCCTTGAGCGGCGAGGCGAAGCTGGGCCGCGATGCCCAATCGATCGCATTCTTCAGCACGCCGGGCATGCCGTAGTTGTATTCGGGCGAGCACAGGACCAGGCCGTCGGCCTCTGCAATCGCTGCCTTGAGCCGGGCCACGGCTGCGGGCGGCGCATCGCCGTCCAGGTCGGCGTTGTAGAGCGGAACATCGTTCAGCGCAAAGAGCTCGATGGTTGCCGGCGCAGGCAGCAACGGCTGCAGGCTGCGCAGCACCGCAGTGCAGTGAGAGTCGCGCCGGATGCTCCCGGAAATGCCGAGCAGGCGGATGCCGGCGATCGATGTGCTGCGTGTCATGGTGATCCCTTATCTCCAAAATCCAGAGTTTATGCATAAAATTAACTCCATGCACAAACCAGAAGTTACCGCCAACGAGCCGCCACTGGCCGAGCAGGCATTCAACCGTTTGCGGCAGGACGTCCTGGCCGGCACCTTCGAGGCCGGCGCCAAGCTCAAGCTCGACGAGCTCCAGTCGGCCTATGGCTACTCGAGCAGTCCGCTGCGCGAGGCGCTCAGCCGCCTGGCGCAGGAAGGGCTCGTGCGCGCCGACGAGCGCCGCGGCTTTCGCGTGGCGCCGATCTCCGAAGAGGACCTGGCCGACATCACGCGCATGCGCATCATGCTGGACGTGCCCGCGCTGCGCGAATCCATCGCGCACGGCGACGACGCCTGGGAGGCCACGGTACTCGCCGCTTTCCATCGGTTGGAGAAAGTCGAGTCGCGCCTGAGCGACGGGCCGGTCATTCTCGATGGCGAGTGGTCGCAGCTGCACCGCAGCTTCCACCTCTCGTTGCTGGCCGCCTGCCCGTCGCTGCGCCAGCGCGGCTGGGGCGCGAGCCTGTTCGACCAGGCCGAGCGCTACCGGCGGTTTTCCGCGCGCCACCGGAAGACCGCGCGCCGCAAGTCGAGCGAGCACAAGAAGATCATGGACGCCGCCTTGCGCCGCGATGCGGACACGGCCTGCGCGCTGCTGGAGGAGCACATCCTGAGCACGCAGCGCAACGTGATTGCCGCACTCAAGGCGGCCCAGGCCGCGCAATCCTAGGGACGCCAGAGCCCGCCACCGGAGACAGACAGCATGCTCAAGGTCGCACGACCCACGCCTTCGCATTTCGGCATCTTCGTCACCGACCTGGAGCGGATGGTGGCCTTCTATACCGAGACCTTCGACCTCACGATCACCGACCGCGGCGAGGGCCGCACCTTCAGGAACCAGCTGGTGTTCACGAGCGCGAGCCCCGACCAGCACCACCAGCTGGTGCTCGCCTCGGGCCGGCCGGCGGAGGCGACGTTCAGCACCGTGATGCAGATCTCGTTCGTGGTGCCGAGCATCCAGCACCTGCGCGACATCTCCGCGCGCGCCGAGGCCCGGGGCGCCACCAACATCCGCGGCCTGAACCACGGCAACGCGCTCTCGGTCTACATGCTGGACCCGGAAGGCAACACGGTGGAGATCTACGTCGACACGCCGTTCTACATCGCGCAGCCGCATGGCGATCCGCTCGACCTCACCAAGGACGACGAAACCCTCATGCGCGAGACCGAGGAGGCCTGCCGCAAGGACCCGAGCTTCATGCCGCTCGCGCAGTGGCAGGCGCAGTTCGAGTCGCGTTCGCCGGCCGCGCCCTGACTCTTCATCCAACCGCACATTTCAACCGGAGTTCCCATGAAGCTTTTGTCATTTGTCCATCAAGGCCGCGAAACCTGGGGCGCCGTCGTCGGCGACGGCGTGGTCGATCTCGGCAAGGCGCGGCCGCAGCATGCGGGCCTGGTCGACTACATCGCCTCGGGCGAGTACCTGCAGGCGGCGCAGCATGTCGAAGGACTGCCCATCGCGGCCAGGCTCGCCGACATCACCTACCTGCCGCCGATCCCCAGGTCCGAGAAGATCGTGTGCGCGGTGCGCAACTACATGGACCACCACCAGGAGGTGCTGGCCGCCGGCATGCATCGCGAGCTCTCCGAGCAGCCGCCGATCTTCCTGCGCGTGTGGCGTTCGCAATGCGCACACAACCAGCCGATCGTGCGGCCGCACGTGTCGGAATCGCTCGACTGGGAAGGCGAGCTCGCCGTCATCATCGGCAAGGGCGGGCGCAACATCGCCGAGGCCGACGCCTTCGATCATGTGGCAGGCTATTCCTGCTACAACGACGGCAGCGTGCGCGAGTGGCAGTTCCATGCCAAGCAGATCGCCTCGGGCAAGAACTTCGAGTCGACCGGCGGCTTCGGCCCCTGGATGGTGACGGCCGACGAGATCGCGCCCGGCCGCGAACTCAAGCTCGAGACCCGGCTCAACGGCGAAGTGGTGCAGAGCAGCCACACGGGCCACATGATCTTCAGCATTCCGAAGCTCATCAGCTACTCGTCGACCATCTTCACGCTCGCGCCCGGCGACGTCATTGCCACCGGCACGCCGGCCGGCGTGGGCTGGAGCAAGAAGCCGCCGCGCTTCATGAAGCCGGGCGACGTGTGCGAGGTCGAGATCGAAGGCATCGGCGTGCTGCGCAATCCCATCGTCCAGCAGGACTGAGGCCCCCGGACCCGGACCGCGGCGGCACAAGCCGCGGCCTTCATTCCACAACATTGGAGACAAAACCATGTGGCACAGACGCTCGCTCGTCGCCGCAGGCCTGGCCCTGGCCTGCGCGGCACCCCTTCACGGCCTGGCCCAGGGCTTCCCGGACAAGCCGATCAAGATCTACCAGGGCTTCCCGGACAAGCCGATCAAGATCTACCAGGGCTTTGCGGCCGGCGGCAACGCCGACACCATCGCGCGCGTGGTCAGCACGGAAATGGCCAAGGGGCTCGGCCAGCCCTTCGTGGTCGAAGCGCAGACCGGCGCGGGCGGCACCATTGCCTCGGGCACGGTGGCGCGCGCCAAGCCCGACGGCTACACGCTGCTGCTGGCCACGGGCGGCCACGCGGTGGCCGGCGCGCTCTACAACAAGCTCAGCTACCAGACAGTGACGGACTTCCAGATGGTCTCGACGATCACCTACTTTCCGTTCCTGCTGGTGGTGCGGGCCGACTCGCCCTACCGCGGGCTGGCCGAGATGCTCGCCGCGGCGCGTGCCGATGCGCGCGGCGTGTCGTACGGCTCGGCCGGCATCGGCTCCACGCATCATCTTGCGGGCGAGCTGCTGGTGAAGAGCGCCAATGTCGAGATGCTGCACATTCCCTACCGCGGCGATGCGGCCTCGGTGGCGGCGCTGCTCGGCGGCGAGGTGCCGATGATCATCGCGCCGCCCACGGCCGTGCTGGCCAACATCAAGGCCGGCAAGCTCCGCGCGCTGGCCACCACCGGCGCACAGCGCTGGAGCCAGATGCCCGAGCTGCCGACCGTGGCCGAGCAGGGCGTGCCCGGCTACGACGTGCGCTCCTGGGCCGGCTTCATGGCGCCCGCGGGCACGCCGCGCCCGGTCGTCGACCGCCTGCGCGCCGAAGCGCTCAAGGCCCTGCAGGCGCCGGCCGTGCGTGCGCGGCTCGAAGAAATGGGCGGTGAAGCGCGCGGCAGCACGCCCGAAGAAATGACCGCCATGGTGGCCGCCGAGCTCAAGCGGTGGACCGCCGTGGTGAACGATGCTCACATCCCCAAGCAATAAGGACCCCTCCATGTCCCTGATCGACATCCGCAAGCGCAGTCTTTGCATCGAGACCATCTACCACGAGGGCGGTCCGCCGGCCGCGACGCCGCTCAGGCTGGCGGCCGCCTGCGCGGTCATCCACAACCCCTACGCAGGCCGCTACGAGCCGGACCTGCTGCCCTTCATGGCCGAGCTGCGCGCGCTCGGGACGCTGCTGGCCACCGAACTGGTCGAGACGCTCGGGCGCGACAAGGTCGAGGTCTACAGCAAGGCCGCGATCGTTGGCGTGAACGGCGAGATGGAGCACGGCGCCGTCTGGCACGAAGCCGGCGGCTGGGCCATGCGCGAGGTGCTCGGCGAGCCGAAGGCGATCGTGCCGTCGGCCAAGGCGGTGGCCGCCACCGGCTACCGGCTGATGGTGCCGCTGCACTACATCCACGCCGCGTACGTGCGCAGCCACTACAACTCGATGGAGATCGGCATCCAGGATGCGCCGCGGCCGAACGAGATCCTGTTCGCGCTGGTGATGGGCACCGGAGGCCGCGTGCATGCGCGCCTGGGCGGGCTCACCAAGGACAAGGTGTCCGTGCACGACGGGCAGCGTTGATGTCGCGCCCCACGATGAAGGCGATCCAGCTGCAGGCACCGGGCGGCCCCGAGGTGCTGCAGCTCGTGGAACTGCCGCTGCCGCAGCCGCAGGCCGGCGAAGTTCGGGTCAAGGCCATGGCCATCGGCGCCGGCGGCCCCGACGTGCTGATCCGCAACGGCACCTACAAATGGATGCCGCCAATGCCGGCGATTCCCGGCAACGAGATGGCCGGTATCGTCGATGCCATCGGCCCTGGCGTCACCGCGCTGCAGGTGGGCCAGCGCGTGTTCGTGAGCGCGCGCGAGCTCGCGCAGCGCGGCGGCTGCTATGCCGAAGCCATCTGCGTGCCCGAGGCCGCGCCCTTCGTGCTGCCCGATGCGATCCGCTTCGAGGATGCCGTGAGCCTCGGCAACTTCCAGTTGGCGCTGGCCATGCTGTCGAGCAACGGCAACCTGCCGGCGCAATCCGTGCTGATTCCTGGCGCGGCCGGCGGCGTGGCCACGGCACTGGTGCAGGTGGCACGCGACCGCGGCTTGCGCGTGATCGGGACCGCGTCGACGCCGCAGAAGCGGGATTTCGCGCGGGCCAACGGCGCGCACGAGGTGATCGAGAGCGACCCGCAAGGCCTGACCGAGAAGGTCATGCAGCTCACCGGCGGACGCGGCGTGGACCTGGCCTTCGACCACCTGGGCGGCGATCTTTTCATCGCCTGCCTGCGCGCCCTTGCGCCGTTCGGCATGGCGGTTTCCTACAACATCGTCAACGGCCCACCGGCCGGTGACGTGTTCGAGGAGCTTCGGCGGCTGCTGGGCAGGAGCCTGGCCGTACGCACGTTCTCGATCCACGCCATCGACGCCGACGCGGCGCAGCGGCGCGGCTTCATGGAGGCCGCGATCGCGCTGATGGCGCAGGGACGCGTGCATGCGCCCCCCGCCACCTGCTTCGCGCTGGCGGATTCGCGCCGTGCACACGAAGTGCTCGACAGCGGAAGCGCGGTCGGCAAGATCGTGCTGCTGCCTGGCGGCTCGCCTCGTGACTAGGCAACGACGCGAGAACCCGCCGCGGGCGTCGGGCGCAGCGATTCAAAGCAGCGCGCTCCGGAACAAGGATCGCCGGCTGAACGCCTTGCCCGATTCAAGAAAAACGCCGTCGCCGGTGTAGTGGATCGTCTTCGGATGCCGGGGCGACTCGGCGGCGTGGGCTTTCACCACCTCGAGGATGAAGAAGTCGTACTTGCCGACCAGGCTGCGGTCGTGAACGCGGCATTCGAAGCTTGCGTGGCATTCGCCGATGAGCGGCGCCTCCACGCGCTCGGCATTGACTGCCGTGAGGCCGAAGACCGCGAACTTGTCGATCTCGGCGCCCGAGCTGTTGCCGATGCGCACGACCTCATCGGTGAGCGGCCGCGTGGGGAGGTTGATCACGCACTCGCCGCTGCGGCGGATCATTTCGAAGCTGTGGTTCGTGCGTGCGATCACGCAGCCGACCAGCGAGGGCGTGAACTCGATCACCGTGTGCCAGCCCAGCGTCATGATGTTGTTCTTCCCCTGCCATCGGGAAGACAGGAGCACGACCGGGCCCGGCTCCAGGAACCGGCGCACCTGGGAAACAGGGAAGTCCGCCTTGGCGAAAAGCTTTTTCTTTTTCGTCATTGCGATACCTTTTCGCATTCGGAAATGCGTACGGTACCGCGAAGCGCGTCTCAGCTCCTCCCCGCAATGAAATCCGGATGCCGCGCGCAGATCTCCGGCAGCGAGCTCAGCGTGCCGGAGAGATGCTCGCGCAGCGCCTTCTGCGCCGCCGCGCCGTCGTGCTTTGCAATGGCGCGCACGATGGCGCGGTGGTCGCGCAGGATCGCCTCGGTCTTGCCGGCCGTGGGCAGGTGCAGGCGGCGCAGGCGGTCCACGTGGCCCGAGACGCGGGACACCATGTCCCACAGGCTCGGCACGCCCGCGGCTTCATACATGAGGTGATGGAACTTGCGGTCGGCGCCGACGAAGTCGCCGTACTGCCGCGCCGCCGCCAGCGTGGCCTGCAGCGCGACCTGGGCCTGCAGCTGGGCCACGAGTTCGGGCGGCGCCTCTTCGGCCAGCTGGTGCACGATCTCGAGCTCGATCGAGCGGCGCAAAAAGTGCGCCTGCTTCGCGGCGTCGACGTCGATGCGGCTCACCAAGGTGGCGTGCTGCGGGAACACATCCACCAGGCCTTCCTCGGCCAGGCGCAGCAGGGCCTCGCGCACCGGCGTCTGGCTCACGCCGAAGCGGTCGGCCAGCTCCTGGCGGACCAGCACGGTGCCGGGCACGAGTTCGAGGGAAAGGATGGCACCGCGCAGCTTTTCGAGCACCTGGGGTGCTGCAAGGCGTGTGCGGTCGAGTCGGATCCGGGGGAGGGCTGTCATTCGTTCGAATTTTCGCTTTGACCGGGTGATATATTAGTGTTTTAATGTAGTTGATTCCACGAAGAATACCGGTTCCGCCCCGATGCCACGTTCCTACGACACCCTGCGCAGCGCCCGCTGGTTCGCGCCCGACGACTTCCGCTCCTTCGGCCACCGCTCGCGCGTGATGCAGATGGGCTATGCGCCCGCCGACTGGGTCGGCAAGCCGATCATCGCCATCGTCAACACCTGGAGCGACGCCAACCAGTGCCACTCGCACTTCAAGCAGCGCGTGGACGACGTCAAGCGCGGCATCTTCCAGGCGGGCGGCTTTCCGCTCGAGCTGCCGGCCATTTCGCTCTCGGAGAGCATGGTCAAGCCCACCACCATGCTCTACCGCAACTTCCTCGCGATGGAGACGGAAGAACTCCTGCGCAGCCATCCGGTGGACGGCGCGGTGCTGATGGGCGGCTGCGACAAGACCACGCCGGGCCTCACGATGGGCGCGCTCTCCATGGGGCTGCCGTTCATCTACCTGCCGGCCGGCCCGATGCTGCGCGGCAACTGGCGCGGACAGGTGCTGGGCTCGGGCTCGGACGCCTTCAAGTACTGGGACCAGCGCCGCGCCGGCCAGCTGAGCGACCAGGCCTGGCAGGAGATGGAAGCGGGCATCGCGCGCAGCCACGGCACCTGCATGACCATGGGCACCGCCGCCACCATGATGGGCATCGCCGAGGCCGTGGGCTTCACGCTGCCGGGCGCTTCGAGCATTCCGGCGGCCGATGCCAACCACGTGCGCATGAGCGCCGAGTGCGGCCGCCGCATCGTCGAGATGGTGTGGGACGACCTCACGCCCGCCCGCATGCTCACGCGCGCCAACTTCGAGAACGGCATCGCCTGCGCGATGGCCATGGGCTGCAGCACCAACGCCATCGTCCACCTGATCGCCATGTCGCGCCGCGCCGGCCATCCGGTCACGCTGGACGACTTCGATGCGGCGAGCCGCCGGGTGCCGGTGGTGGCCAACATCCGGCCGAGCGGCGACACCTACCTGATGGAAGACTTCTTCTATGCGGGCGGCCTGCCCGCGATGCTCGAGCGCATCCGCGGCCACCTGAAGACCGAGGCGCGCACGGTCAACGGCCGCACGCTCGGTGAGAACATCGTGGGCGCCGAGGTGTTCAACGACGACGTCATCCGCCCGCTCGCCAACCCCATCTATGCCGAAGGCGCGCTGGCCG
This sequence comes from Variovorax sp. 05T418, assembly GCF_056396385.1. NCBI lineage: Bacteria > Pseudomonadati > Pseudomonadota > Betaproteobacteria > Burkholderiales > Comamonadaceae > Variovorax > Variovorax sp. 05T418. Next base: position 114,960 of record NZ_JBFTLJ010000001.1, read on the forward strand.
TGCTGCGCGGCAACCTCGCGCCCGACGGCGTGGTGATCAAGCCCAGCGCCTGCGCGCCGCACCTGCTGCAGCACACCGGGCGCGCGCTGGTATTCGACGACTATCCGGCGCTCAAGCAGGCGGTGGACGATCCCGCGCTCGACGTGACCGGCGACGACATCCTGGTGCTGCGCAACGCCGGCCCCAAGGGGGCGGGCATGCCCGAGTGGGGCATGCTGCCGATCCCGACCAAGCTGCTGAAGCAGGGCGTGAAGGACATGCTGCGCCTGTCGGATGCGCGCATGAGCGGCACCAGCTACGGCGGCTGCCTGCTGCACTGCTCGCCCGAGGCGGCCGTGGGCGGGCCGCTGGCACTGGTGCGCACGGGCGACCGCATCACGGTGGACGTGCCCGCACGCACCATCCATCTCGAGGTGAGCGACGAGGAACTGGCCCGCCGCAAGGCCGCCTGGACACCGCCGCCTGCGCGCTACGAACGCGGCTACGGCTGGATGTTCGGCCGCCACATCCTGCAGGCCAACGAGGGCTGCGACTTCGACTTTCTCGAAACCACCTTCGGCCGGCCGGTGCCCGAGCCGGACATCTTTTGAAGACCTGAACGGAGACCCACGTGAATCCCCAAACCCGCGAGAAGCTGATGAAGGTCAGCACCGCCACCCTGTGCACGGCGCTGTTCAAGCGCGGACTGCGCAACCAGTTCATCCAGGACGTGCATCCGCTCGACCCGACGCTTCCCAACATGGTCGGCGAGGCCTTCACGCTGCGCTACATGCCGGCGCGCGAGGACCTGAACCCGATCACCGTGTTCAACGACCGCAGCCATCCGCAGCGCCAGGCCGTGGAGCAGTGCCCGGTGGGCGCGGTGCTGCTGATGGACAGCCGCAAGGACGCGCGCGCCGCCTCGGCCGGCGGCATCCTGGTGAGCCGGCTCATGAAGCGCGGCGTGGCCGGCGTGGTCACCGACGGGGGCTTTCGCGACAGCCCCGACATCGCGAAGCTCGGCTTTCCCGCCTACCACCAGCGCCCGAGCGCGCCCACCAACCTGACCTTGCACCAGGCGATCGACATCAACGTGCCGATCGGCTGCGGCGACGTGGCCGTGTGGCCCGGCGACGTGGTGGTGGGCGATGCCGAAGGCGTCATCGTGATTCCGGCGGCCATGGCCGACGAGGTCGCGGCCGAGGCCACCGAGATGACCGTCTTCGAGGACTTCGTGCAGGAGAAGGTGCTCGAGGGCCGCTCCATCCTCGGCCTCTATCCGCCGACCGACGAGCAAAGCCGCACCGAGTTCGCCGCCTGGCGCGAGGCCCGCGGGCGCTGACGCCGGCTTTTTTCCGACGACGACCAACGACAACAGAGACAACACCATGCCCTTCATCCAACGCGCCGCGGGCCTTTTGCTCGCCGCACTTGCATTGGCCCCGGCCGCGGCCCTCGCACAAGCCGAATGGCCCGCCGCCAAGACCATCACCTACGTCGTGCCCTTCACGGCCGGCGGCTCCACCGACATCGTGGGCCGCATCCTGTCGAACAAGCTGCAGGAGAGCCTTCACCAGTCGGTGGTGGTGGACAACAAGCCGGGGCAGGCCGGCGGCATCGGAGCGGCCTACGTGGCCAAGGCCGCGCCCGACGGCTACACGCTGTTCGGCGGCACCATCAGCACGCACGCCATCAACGCCAGCCTCTACAAGAAGCTGCCCTACGATCCGATGAAGGACTTCGAGCCCGTGTCGCTGGTCGGGCGGCTGCCCAACGTGCTGATCGTCAACAGCCAGCTCGGCGTGAACTCGGTGGCCGAACTCATCGCGCTGCTCAAGAAGGACGAGTCCAAGCGCACCTTCGCATCGTCCGGCGCCGGCACCTCGACGCACCTGGCGGGCGAGATGTTCGCCGACATGATCGGCGTGAAGCTCACGCACGTGCCGTACAAGGGCACGCCGCCGGCCATGACCGACGTCGCGTCGGGCCTGGTGCCCTTCATGTTCGACCAGGTGACGGCCGCGCTGCCGCTCGTCAAGAGCGGCCGGCTCAAGCTGCTGGCCGTGACCACCGGCAAGCGCATCGCGCTGGTGCCCGAACTGCCCACCATGATCGAGTCGGGCGTGCCGGGCTTCGAGATGTCGTCGTGGCAGGCGGTCTATGCGCCCAAGGGCACGCCCAAGCCCATCGTGCAGCGTTTGAATGCCGAGATCGTCAAGGCGCTGAAGCAGCCCGACGTGCAGGCCAAGCTCTCGGGCCAGCTGGCGATGGAGATCGTCGGCAGCACGCCCGAGGAACTGCGCGACCACATGGCGCGTGAGATCCCGCGCTGGGCCGAGCTGGTGAAGAAGTCGGGCGCGACCGCGGACTGAGAGTCTGCCTGGAGCTCCCACCCCTCTCGCGGCACATCAGACCGAAGCTTTCGCCGCCGACGCCGGGTCGGGTGCACGGCGAAAGCTCTTCAGGAGGCGGGCCTCAGTCGTAGCTGGCGGTCAGGCCGACCGACGAGTACGCGCTGCGCCCGTGGATCGCGATGTAGAAGTCGCCAGGCAGGGGATTGCTGATCGCGATGGCTTCGTTGCTGCCGTTTACGTAGGGGCGATAGTCCCAGGCCGTCAACGACGGAAGTGCGCCGAGGCGGACGTACATGTCGCCATCACCACCGCCGACGGGGCCGGTCATGTTGACGTTGAGTTGCGCGACGCCGGGTGGGACGGTGATCCTGTAGTAGCTCCAGCTGTCGGTGCCGCCGGCCAGGCCTTGGACGGCCTGGTTGTCCAGGAGCTGCACAAGGGGCGGCCGGGTGTCCATCTTGAAGGAGCGCACCATGACGTCCCACCCGGTCGCGGCAGAGGTGCTAACCCATGTCACTGCAAAATTTCCCACCGGGTCCATGGCCAGCAGCGGGTTGGCTCCAAATTGGGGTTGCGGCGGGTCGACTCGGAATTCGTCGGCAATTGGAGTTCCGTCGCTGCGAAATTGCCTGGCCGCCAATGTAGAGGTCTGGGGGCCACCGACCACGCCGCTCGATGCAATCCACGAAACGACAAAATCGCCGTTCTCTGCAACCCCCGGATTCGGCCAGGGTTGGCCTTCGTGGATGCGTTGGTTGACTCGCACCAATCCGCTGCTGGGGTTGCCATTCGCGTCATAGGGGCGGGCATAGATGTTCCAGGTGTAGTTGTCATCCTGGGAAGCACTCCAGCTGATGACGGATCTTCCGCCGGGGTCCATGGCAATGCGGCCGCCCGAACTGTAGATCGATCGGATGGCGCCGACGACAAGCGCCGGAGTCAGCGCAACACCTGCGCGGCTGAAGCGCTGGATCATGATGTTGGATTGGTTTGCCGTGGGACCGGGCCTGGTCGCAAATGACAATGCGATGTTTCCTGCATCGTCGGTGGCAATCGAACTGGGGCCGGAGAGTTTGTCCGGGGCATCCGATGCAACGATGACTTCGGGACCGATGGGAACTCCGCGGGTATTGAATCGCCTGATTGCAATCGTACGAGGCGCCCCTTCCGAGGCCGAGCGCGAGTAGGCGGCAGTGATGTTGCCATCCGTGTCCATGCTGGCGACCGTGCTCGATGAATCCGGAGTGGTTTGGAAACTGGAGAGCAGAGTGCCGCTTCTGTCATAGGCCGTGACTCTTCCCGGCTCGCTTCCGAAGACGAAGTTGCCGATGCGGTCGACCGAGAAATTCGCATACGCCGGAGGCGCCTGGATCAGGTGTTTGGTCAGATAAGGCGTTCCTGACGACCTGATTCTTTGAGCGTATGTGGCATTTGCCGCGGCGTCGGACCAGATCAGAAGTTTCTCGCCGTTCGATCCTGCGGAGAAGTAGACCGGACGCTGGTTGCCCGCGGTGGCGGTATTCACCATGAAGGGATCGCCGAGCGGCGCGGCCTGCGCCAGAGAAGCAGCGGCAAATCCCGACAGGCAGCCCAGTGACATCAAAAGTCGTCGCAGCAAGGTATGGGGCATGGATTCCTTCTTTCGCGATGGGCATCGGAGGGCTTCCCCCGATCCGCGGGAATCATGATGTCGGGGTCGATGAAGTTGTCAACGTAGAGTTAAGTTGCCATCAGCCTCTGCGTAAGTCTTTTCGCAGCGGTAGTGCACGGGTAGTTCGAACCGCGACCTCAGTACGGCAAACAGGTCGTGTGCGTGCTGCAGATGCGGGTATGGCGCGAAAGCCCAGCGTGGCAAGGATGCCGCCTTCTTGCAGGCTGGACGGAATTTGCGAAAAATACGGAAAACACGGAGATGATCGTGATCACTGTTCCTTCCACCGAGTTCGCCAAGAACTTCGGCCACTATCGCGAGATCGTCCAGGCCGAGCCTGTGGCAGTCACGAGTCACAACCGTGTGACGGGCTACTTCATCTCTCGGAAGGAGTTCGACGAGCTTGTGCGCCTGAAAGCTCGTGCCACGAAGGCCTATGCCGTGCAGGACCTACCCGAAGAGGCGATTCGGGCCCTTGCAAATAGCCGCATGGATGCGCGGCACGACACGCTGAACGAACTCCTGGCCGACTGAGCGAATGGCCTTTCCTGTGCCCGAGGTGGGCCTTGTGGTGTCCTTTGCCTATCTATGGAGTCACGAGCAACAGAGCGGAAGCACCGAAGGGGCAAAGAATCGCCCCTGCGTCATCGTGACGGCCGTGGAGGAAGACGAGGGGCAGGCCGTTGTCACAGTGTCGCCAATCACGCACTCGCAACCAGAGGATGCTTCGTTGGGAATCGAGATTCCACCAAGGGTTAAAAGTCACCTTGGGCTGCACGGCGAAAGGTCGTGGGTGATCTTGACCGAAGTCAATCGCTTCACGTGGCCGGGCTATGACTGCGGCCAATTGCGACCGGGGATTCGCGTGTCGATTACGGGTTCCTCCCGCCAGCCTTATTCGACCAGATCAAGGCGGGAATTCTGACCGCGATTCGTTCGGGAAAGCGAGCCACCACGTCAAGGGATTGAGACCGGATCGGTCGACCGTGCGCGAACTCGAAGGCCTTCCGCGCCGCGCCCGCACCCAACCGTCTGCCGCGCCCCCCGCATTCACCCGAAACCTTCAAGCCGCCAGCCGCCGCTCCTCGCTGCCCAAGGCCATACCCTCGGTATCGAAGAAATGAAGCGAGGCCGGCGCGATGGCCAGGCGCAGGGTGCCCGAGAGGTCCGCCGCAGCATCGGGCGCCATGAGCACCAACTCGCCAAGCGACGAGCGCAGATAGCAGTACGCGCGATCGCCCAGCTGCTCGATCGCCAGCGTTTCGCAGCCCTGCAGTTCGAGCAGCACTTCGCCGGGCGCAGGTTCGCCGATGCGGGCCTGCTCGGCGCGAAAGCCCAGCATGACGGGCTGGCCCGGCACGTGGCGCGGGATCTGCACGCGGGCATCGCCGAGCCGCAGCCGCGTGCCGTTCGCGTCGGCCTGCGCGGCATCGATCTTGAAGAAGTTCATGCGCGGCGTGCCGATGAAGCCGGCCACGAACAGGTTGGCGGGCGAGCGGTACAGCGCGAGCGGCGAGCCCACCTGCTCGATGCGGCCCTTGCGCAGCACCACGATCTGGTCGGCCAGCGTCATGGCCTCGGTCTGGTCATGCGTCACGTAGACGGCGGTGGCCTTCAGCGTGCGCTGCATGCGCGCGATCTCCAGGCGCAGCTTCACGCGCAGCTCGAGGTCGAGGTTCGACAGCGGCTCGTCGTAGAGGAACACCTCGGGCTTGCGGATCATCGCGCGGCCCATCGCCACGCGCTGGCGCTGGCCGCCCGAGAGCTGGCGCGGATAGCGCTCCAGGAGCGGCGTGAGCTCGAGCTTGTGCGCGATCTCGTCCACGCTGCGCTCCTGCTCGGCGGCCGTGGCCTTGGCCATGCGCAACGGAAAGGCGAGGTTCTGCCGCACCGTCTTGTGCGGATAGAGCGCGTAGTTCTGGAACACCAGCGCGCAGCCGCGCTCGGCGGGCGGCACATCGTTCACCACGCGGCCGCCGACCAGCACCTGGCCGCCGCTCGGCGTCTCCAGCCCCGCGATCATGCGCAGCAAGGTCGACTTGCCGCAGCCCGAAGGCCCGAGCAGCACCGTGACCTGGCCGTCGGGCATGGTGAGATCGATGCCGGGGATCACCTCGACATCGCCGAAGCGCTTGCTGATGGATTGGAGTTGGATCTCTGCCATGGTGGTGGGTTGCTTGCTGATAAGGAGGAGGTCAGGCCGGCGGCGTGGCGCCCGACCTGGCGACCCCGCGCTGGATGTTCGATTCGGTGAGGCCGAGCAGCTCTTCCATGGCCTTGCGCGCCGCGGCCGGCTTGCGGGCCCAGATCTGGTCGAGCACCGCGCGGTGCATCGGCAGGCTCTTGCGTGGCGCGCCCGGCTGGCGCGTCGACAGCTCGAAGGACATGCGCAGCGCCGCCTCGATGGTGGCGCCGAAGGCCACCAGGAACGGATTGCCGGTGGCGCTGAGGATCGCCTGGTGAAAGCTCAGGTCCGGCCCGGCATAGGCCACCGGGTCCATGCCGGCGGCATCCATCAGGCGGTAGGCGCGCTCGATCGCGGCAATGGCCGCGTCGGGCGCCGAAGCGGCCGCAATCTCGCAGGCGGCCGGCTCGACGATGCGCCGCAGCTGCATCAGGTGCTGCGCCATCTGCGCGCGGTCGTGGCCCGACCAGGTCCAGCGCAGCACGTCCTCGTCGAGCATGTTCCATTGCATGCGCGGCAGCACCCGCGTGCCGGCCTTCTGGCGCGACGCGAGCAGGCCCTTGGCCTTCAGCCGCGTGAGCGCCTCGCGCACGGAGGTGCGGGCCACGCCCAGTTGCTCGGCCAGTTCGACCTCGGTCGGCAGTGTCGATTCGTCATCCCATTCGCCGCCGATCACGCGCCGCGCGAGCGCCTCCGTCACGGCCAGCGGACCGCGCCGGGCAGGCGTCTCCGGGGCGGCGGGTTTCTTCGGCGTTTTGGTTTTATGGTCTGACATATTTATTGATGGAATGAGATTATATGGATGAGTGGCGCAGGGAATTTCGGGTTTTCCATGATCTTTGGAATCTTATTTGTCTGTCATATTCGCTTCCACGAGCAAGTTGAACATGCCGGCCGCCCTCGTTGCGCCGCGTGATTCTGATCGAAAGAGAGACAAGCATGAGCCTCCTGCAATCCCCCGCCGTCGACACGCAGCGCCGCCGGTTGATCAAGGCCGCGGCCGCCACGGCGGTGGCCGGCGCCGGCAGCGCGCTGGCCTTTCCCGCCATCGCGCAGGCCAAGCCCTTTGCCGGCCTCAAGCTGCGCGGCGCGGCGTACCAGCACGGCTTCTTCAACATCCTGCGCAAGTACATCCCGGAGTTCGAGCAGCAGACCGGCATGACGGTCGACCTCCAGCTGTCGGCTTTCCCGGTCTACAACCAGCAGGCCGACCTGGAGCTGTCCTCGGGCGGCAGCGCCTGGGACTTCTGCAACGTCACCTTCATCCTTGCCGCGCGCTGGGTCGCGGCCGGCCTGCTTGCCAACCTGAGCGACTTCGCAGCCGACCGCAAGCTCACTCCCGCCAGTTGGAACCCGGACGACTTCGTCAAGGGCGCGCAGCTGCCGTACCTCGACAAGGCCGGCAAGGCCTACGGTTTCGCATGGGAAGGCGGCGCGATGCTCATGGGCATGAGCCGCACCGACCTGATGAAGAAGCGCGGGGTCGAGGCGCCGCAGACCTTCGACGAGCTGATGAAGGTCTGCGAGGCGGTGCACGGCCAGGACGGCGTGACGGGCTTCGTGAGCTCCAACCTGCACCACTGGTTCCTGCCGCCGTACATCCACGGCTTCGGCGGCGACCTGTTCGCGAATCCGCCCGCGGACATCAAGCCCACGCTCGACTCGGCCGCGGCGGTGCAGGCGGCGGGCTTCTATTCGACGCTGCTGTCCAAGTACAGCCCGCAGGGCGTGCTCGGCTACACCGAGGATCAGGCGCGCGCCGCGCTGATCGGCGGCCGCTCGAACATCTTCATCCATTCGAGTTCCTGGGTCACGGCAATGCTGAGCTCGCCGGAGAGCAAGGTGAAGGACACCGCGCGCGTGGTGCGCATGCCAGCCGGGCCGAAGGGCGACTTTCCCGCCGCCAACAGCCAGGGGCTGGGCATTCCGAAGAACGCGAAGAACAAGGAAGCGGCCTGGGAGTTCATCAAATGGGCGCTGAGCCCCGAGCTCACCGCGCGCATCGTGAAGGACACCGGGCATCCGTCGATCTGCCGGCGCTCGGTGATCGAAAGCGCCGAGTACAAGCGCATCAACACCATCAACGGCCAGGACATCGGCAAGCTCTACCTCGAAGTGCTCGAGCAGCCCGGCAAGACGCGCAACTACATGGCGTACCGCACGGTCAAGGAGTTCCCGCTGGTGGGCGACGTGCTGAACAAGGCCGTGGAGCGCGTGGTCTCGGGCCAGGCGCCGGCCGCGGATGCCATGAAGACGGCGCAGGAGGCCGCGCTCGGCAGCCTGCGGCGCGCCGGAGCCAAGGTATGAGCGCAGCAGCAGCGCCAAGGGTGCAGCAATGAGCGCAAAAGGGGCCTCCTACGAGGCGCAGCGGAGCCGCTTCGTGCGCATGGCGATGGCGCCGAGCCTGCTGTTCCTGCTGGTGGTGGCGGGGCTGCCCACCGTCTTCCTGCTGGTCACGAGCCTCACGCCCGGGGCGCTGGTGAACCCGGGCTCGCTGGGCGACTTCTCGGAGCCGCTGCGCAACTACAGGCTGCTGGGCAGCGACGAGCGCTTCGTCGGCTCGCTGGGCGTGCAGGCGCGCCTTTCGGTCTACACGGTCGTGCTGCAGGTGCTGCTGGGCACGGGGCTCGCGCTGCTCGTGCATTCGGGGCAGGAGCGCTGGAAATCGCTGCGCCACCTGTTCGTGATTCCGATGGTGCTGCCGCCGATCGTTGTCGCAGTGATCTGGAAGCTGGTCTACACGCCCGACATCAGTCCGATCTACCAGGCCGCCCGCATGCTCGGCGTGACACTGCCGGCGCTCACCACGCACGTCGACTTCGCGCTGTGGTCCATCGTCATCGCCGACACCTGGGAGTGGGCACCGTTCACCTTCCTGATGGTGCTGGCCGCCTTGCAGACGCTGCCGGCCGAATACGTCGAGGCCGCCCGCATGGACGGCGCCGATGCCTGGCGCGTGTTCGGCCACATCGTGCTGCCGTACATCGCACCGGTGCTGCTGGTGTGCACCCTGTTCCGCCTCATCGACAGCATCAAGGCCTTTCCGCTGATCTTCCTCTTGACCGGCGGCGGGCCGGGTTCGGTGACGGAGGTGACCAACTACTACGCCTACCTCGTGGCGTTCAACTTCGGCGAGCTCGGCTATTCGAGCGCGATCACCGTCGTGCTGCTCGCGGCCACCGTGCTGATCAGCTGGGGTGCGATGCGCGTGAGCCGCAATGCGGGAGGTGCGGAATGAGCACCAATCGAATGGCGTCGCTGCGCCGGCGCTGGCCGCTCGCGCGCTGGGCCGTGCCGCTCGTCCTGTTCGCGATGCTGCTGCCGTTCCTGTGGCTGCTGCAGATGTCGTTCAAGCCGACGCCGCTGATCCTCGAGTTTCCGCCGCGGGTCTTCTTCATGCCCACGCTGGAGCACTACGTGGGGCTCTGGCAGGCCGGCTTTCCGGAGTCCTTCGCCAACAGCCTGGTCACGAGCATCGTGTCGACGCTGCTCGCGCTGGTGTTCGGCATTCCGGCGGCCTATGCACTCTCGCGCTGGACCGGGCGCGGGCGCTTCGGTCTCGGCCTGGGCATCCTGCTGACGCGCATGGCGCCGCCGATCGCCTTCACGATCCCGTTCTTCCTGGCGTATCGGTATCTCGGCCTGCTCGACACCCGCACCGGCCTGATCCTCATCTACATGACCTTCAACCTGCCGCTGGTGATCTGGATGATGCAGCCCTTCTTCGACGCGGTGCCGGCTTCGCTCGAAGAGGCGGCGCTGATGGACGGCGCGGGCTACGCCACCGTGTTCATGGAGATCGTGATGCCGATGGCGGCCGCCGGCATCGCGGCCACCGCGATCCTGTGCTTTCTCTACGCCTGGAACGACTTCTTCTTCGCGCTGATCCTCACGCGCACCGATGCGCGCACCGCGCCGGTCGCGGTGGTCAACTTCATGAACTACGAAGGCTGGGAGTGGGGCAAGATCGCTGCCGGCGGCTCGCTGGTGATGGCGCCCGTGCTGGTGTTCTCGATGCTGGTGCGGCGCTACCTGGTCAGCGGCCTCACGGCCGGCGCGGTGAAGGGCTGAGGCAATGGTCCCCGCAAACCCCAGCGGCGCGACGCGCCTCGTGCCGATCCTCGCGCACCCGGTCGACCACGTGCGCGCGCCGCGCATCTACAACCCGGCCTTCGCCGCCGCCGGCCTCGACTGGTGCCTGGTGCCGATGGGCGTGCATCCCGGCGACTTCGCAGCCACCGTGGCGCAGCTCGCGCGCGTGGCCAACCTGCAGGGCCTGAACCTCACGATCCCGCACAAGGCCGCGGCGCATGCGCTGTGCGCGCGCCTCGGCCCCGAGGCGCGGCGCACCGGCGTGGTCAACACCATGCGCATCGATGCCGATGGCCAATGGTCGGGCGAGAGCTTCGATGGCGTGGGCTTTGTCGATGCCGCACGCGCACACGGCGTGCTGCGCACCGATCGGCCGGTGGTGCTGGTGGGCGCGGGCGGTGCGGGCACCGCCATTGCCTTCGCGCTGGCCGCGGTCGGCCTGCGCGAGCTGCACGTCGTCAATCGCGAAGCCGAGCGCGCGCAGCAGCTGTGCACCGAATTGCGCAAGGCGTATCCGGACATCCATGCCGACACCAGCGCCGGCAGCCTGGGGCGCGCCGGCCTCGCCATCAACGCCACCTCGGTCGGCCTGCATGCGGGCGACCCGATGCCCTTCGACCCGGCGCAGCTGCCGGCCGATGCGGCGCTGTTCGACATCATCGCCGCGCGCGACACCGAGCTCATGGCCGCCTGCGCCGCGCGCGGGCTGCGGGTGGTCGGCGGCAAACCCATGATCGACCACCAGGTCGCCGCGCAGATCGCTTTCTGGCGCGGCGCCGCCGCATGAACAACACTTGATCCAGGAGACCCCATGAAGAAATTCGCAAGGGCCGCGATGGCCCTGTCGGCCATGGCGCTCGCCGCCGCATCCTCGCTGGCGCAGCCCAAGGCCGACTATCCGCACAAGCCCATCGTGCTGGTCGTGCCGCAGCCCGCGGGCGGCGCGGCCGACCAGTTCGCGCGGCCCTTCGGCCAGGCGCTGTCGCAGCGGCTGGGCCAGCCGGTGGTCATCGACAACCGGCCGGGCGCCAACGGCAACATCGCGGCCGCCTACGTGGCGCGCAACCAGCCGGCCGACGGCTACACCATCTTCTTCGGCTCGGTCAGCACGCTGGCCGTGAACCCGCACCTCTACAAGGCCACGGGCTTCGACGCGCTGAAGGACTTCCAGCCGATCACGCTCACCAACCAGACGCCCAACGTGCTGGTGGTGGGCGCGGGCACGCCCTACAAGACCGTGGCCGACGTGGTGGCGGCCGCCAAGAAAGAGCCTGGCACGCTGAGCTTCGGCTCGGCCGGCAACGGCAACACCATGCACCTCACGGGGCTGCAGTTCGAGGCGAAGACGGGCACCCGGCTGATCCACGTGCCCTACAAGGGCGGCCCCGCCGCGCTCAACGACGTGATGGGCGGGCAGATCCCGATGATGTTCCACAACCTCTCGGCCGTGCTGGGCCAGGAGAAGGGCGGCCGCGTGCGCGTGCTGGCCGTGGCCGACACGCAGCGCTCGAAGCTGCTGCCCAACGTGCCGACCATGGCCGAGGCCGGCGCGCCCGGCGTGGTGCAGCTCGCATGGAGCGGCATGCTGGTGCGCAGCGGCACGCCCGCGCCGGTGGTCGAGCGGCTGCACAAGGAGATGGTTGCGATCCTGAAGGAGCCCGCGTTCCGCAAGCCGCTGGAAGAGCAGGGCTTCGATGTACTCTCATCGACGCCACAGGCGTTCGCCGAACGCCTGAAGGCCGACCACGCCTCGATGGGCGAGGTCATCAAGGCCGGCAACGTGAAGATCGATTGACCCCGCAAAGGACCGAACCCATGCCCTCGCGCAACACCTTCAAGCACGCCCTCGCGGCGAAGATCCCGCAGATCGGCCTCTGGTCGACGCTGCCCGACCCCTACATCTCCGAGCTGCTCGCGGGCGCCGGCTTCGACTGGATGCTGCTCGATGCCGAGCACACGCCCGGCGATCCGACCACCATGCTGCGCCAGCTGCAGGCGGTGCAGGCCGAGCGCGATCGGCCCACCTCGGCCGTGGTGCGCCCGCCCTGGAACGACCCGGTGCTGATCAAGCAGTACCTGGACATCGGCGCGCAGACGCTGCTGCTGCCCTTCGTGCAGAACCGCGCCGAGGCCGAGGCCGCCGTGGCCGCCACGCGCTATCCGCCGAACGGCATCCGCGGCATGGGCGGCACGGTGCGCGCCACCCGCTTCGGCCGCGACACCAGGTACGTGGCCGAGGCCTCCAGCGAGATCTGCGTGCTGGTGCAGGTGGAGACCGTGGAAGCGCTCGAGCACCTGGAGGACATCGCAAACGTCGACGGTGTGGACGGCGTCTTCATCGGCCCCGGCGACCTGTCGGCCAGCATGGGCGTGGCCGGCCAGGTCAACCACCCCACGGTGCGCGCCGCCATCGACCGCGCCATCGCGCGCATCCTCGCCTGCGGCAAGGCGCCCGGCATCCTCATGAACGACGAGCCGCGCGCGCGCGAGCTGCTCGACCTTGGCGCGCTCTTCGTGGCGGTGGCCAACGACCAGCTGCTGCTGCGCAAGAGCGCCGACGACATCGCCGCGCGTTTCAAGCAGCGCGGCGCACCCGCCGCCCCCGCCTCGGCGCCGGCCCCCGCCACCTATTGAACCCAGAGATCCAGAGAACACACCGCATGTCCACAGAAGCCGCCCGCCCCAAGACCCTGCAGGAACTGCGCAGCCAGCGCTGGTTCGCGAGCGACGACATCCGCGGCTTCGCGCACCGCCAGCGCATGCAGCAGCAGGGGCTCGCGCGCGAGGAGTTCATGGGCCGGCCGGTCATCGGCATCGTCAACACCTGGAGCGAGCTCTCGCCGTGCCACGCGCACCTGCGCGAGCGCGCCGAGTCCGTCAAGCGCGGTGTGCTGCAGGCCGGCGGTTATCCGCTCGAGCTGCCCGCGCTGAGCCTGGGCGAAGTGATGGTCAAGCCCACGACCATGATCTACCGCAACCTGCTGGCCATCGAATGCGAGGAGCTGCTGCGCAGCCTGCCGATCGACGGCGTGGTGCTGATGGGCGGCTGCGACAAGACCACGCCCGGCCTGGTCATGGGCGCGCTGTCGATGGACATCCCCGCCATCTTCCTGCCCGCCGGCCCGATGATGAATGACCGCTACAAGGGCCAGGCCGTGGGCGCGGGCACCCACACCAAGAAGTTCTGGGCCGAACGCACCATCGGCAACATCGACGAGGCCGAATGGATCCACCTCGAAGCGCGCATGACGCGCACGCCCGGCACCTGCAACACCATGGGCACGGCCAGCACCATGACCGCCATTGCCGAGGCCATGGGCCTGTCGCTGCCCGGCGCGATGAGCATCCCGGCCGTCGACTCCGAGCACAGCCGCATGGCATGGCGCTGCGGCGAGCGCATCGTCTCGATGGTGTGGGAAGACCTGAAGCCCTCGCGCATCGTTACCAAAGCCTCGTTCCTCAACGCCGTGGCCGCCTACATGGCGCTCGGCGGCTCGACCAACGCAGCGGTGCACCTGCCCGCGATGGCGGGGCGCGCAGGCATCGAGCTGAACATCGACGAGCTCGACGCGATCGCGCGGCGCGTGCCCGTCATCGCCAACCTCTATCCGTCGGGCGAGAAGCTGATGGAAGACTTCCACTACGCCGGTGGCCTGCCGGCGGTGCTCAACAGGATCGCGGCGCACCTGGACCTGTCGGCGCGCACCGTCACCGGCCGCACGCTCGGCGAGGACATCGCGGGCTGGCCCGCGGAGGACGACGGCACCATCCTCGACCCGGCCTCGCCGCTCAAGCAGGGCACGCCCGAGTGCCCCGAGGCCGGCATTGCGCTGGCCGTGCTGCGCGGCAACCTGTGCCCCGACGGCGCGGTCATCAAGCCTTCGGCCGCCACGCCCGAGCTGCTGCGCCACACCGGGCGCGCGCTGGTGTTCGACTCGAACGCCGAGATGCTCGCGGCCATGGCCGACGAAGAACTCGACTGCGACGCGTCGACCGTGCTGGTGCTGCGCAACGGCGGCCCGGTCGGCGGCCCCGGCATGCCCGAGTGGGGCAACCTGCCGATTCCCAAGAAGCTGCTGCGGCAGGGTGTGCGCGACATGCTGCGCATTTCCGATTCGCGCATGAGCGGCACGCACTACGGCACCTGCGTGCTGCATGTGTCGCCCGAGTCGGCCATCGGCGGTCCGCTGGCGCTGCTCAAGACCGGCGACACGATCCGCCTGGACATCGGCGAGCGCCGCCTCGACATGCTGGTGTCCGACGAAGAGTTGGCCGAGCGCCGCAAAGAGTGGACGCCGCCCGCGCCGGCCTACGCGCGCGGCTACACGAAGATCTTCCAGCACGAAGTGACGCAGGCGCACCTGGGCTGCGACTTCGCGAGCCTGGCCGGCAACGCGCCCACGCCCGAGCCGCCGATCTACTGAAAAAAGCGCCCCGCGCCTTGCGCGCGGCGCAGCGGAATCGGCCACCGGCCGTTCGGGGACAATACGGCCCGCGACATTCGGGCCCGACGCGGCCTCTCGACGATTTTCTTTTCCGGTGCAAGCGATTCTTTCCGAAGCCGGCCCCGTGCTGGTCTTCATGGCCTGCGTGGCGCTGGCCACTTATGCGCAGAACCTCACGGGGTTCGCATTCAGCCTCATCCTGCTCGGCCTGGTGTCGGTGTTCCACGTCGCCAGCGTGGGCGACACGGCCAACGCCGCCACGGTGCTGAGCCTGATCAATGCATAGACCTATTTCCGCGCGCGGCCCGGCGTGGTGCCGTGGCGGCTGATGAAGCCGGCGCTCAACGGCAGCACCGTGGGCGTGATCGCGGGGCTCATGCTGCTCACCTGGCTCAGCGGCGGCGCGGTGAACTGGCTGCGCGGCCTGCTGGGCATGTCGATCCTGGGCTGCGCGCTGCTGCTGGTGCTGCAGGGCCGGCCGCAGCCCGCGGTGTCGGGCCGCACGAGCTTTGCCGTCATCGGCGGGCTCTCGGGCGTGCTGGGCGGGCTGTTCTCGAGCTCGGGGCCGCCCATCGTCTTTCACATGTACCGCCAGCCGCTGGAGCGCGAACTGGTGCGCCGCGCGCTGCTGCTGATGTTCGCGTTCAATTCGCTGGTGCGGCTGGTGATCGTGCTGCCCACGGGGCACTTCTCGTGGCGCGCGGCGCTGTTGGCCGCCTGCGCAATGCCGGTGGTCTACGGCGTGACGCGGTTGCACCACCGGCTGCCCAACAAGCTGCAGCCGCGCACCCTCCAATGGCTGGTGGGCGGCCTGCTGGCCGCGGCGGGTTCGACGCTGGTCGCGAGCGCGTGGCTGGCGATTGCGCAGGGCTGAGCGGGCCCGCCCGCTCCTTGCCTCACGCGCGCATCGGCGCGCGGCTTCTGTCGTTGTTGGCCGTGACGAACTTGGCGAGCAGCTTCATGAAATCGCGGCGCT
Source organism: Variovorax sp. 05T418 (assembly GCF_056396385.1). NCBI lineage: Bacteria > Pseudomonadati > Pseudomonadota > Betaproteobacteria > Burkholderiales > Comamonadaceae > Variovorax > Variovorax sp. 05T418. Next base: position 130,642 of record NZ_JBFTLJ010000001.1, read on the forward strand.
CCTGCTCGCTCATGGTGCTGAAGAGCGCATCCTGCATCTCGGCCATGGCCGGCACCGTCTGCGCGAGCAGCCCGGTGCCCTCGGCCGTGAGGCGCAGTTCGCGCTGGCCGCGCGCGAGCACCTGGCGCGTGATCCATCCCTTGGTCTCCAGCCGCGCGGCAATGTCGGCGGCGGTGGAGGTGTCGAGCGCCACCTGCTGGGCCAGCGTGACCTGGTCGATGCCCGGCTTCTTCTGCAGGGTGCGCAGGATCGCGTACTGGACCGGTGTGATGTCGCGCCCCAGCTTCTCGTGGAACACCGACACCGCGATCTGGTGGGCCCGGCGGATCAGGTGTCCGGGCTGGTCATTGATGTCGATCTCGGCGGCGTCGGAAGTGGGGCTGGGCATGGATGTCGAAACCTGAATCGGGTCCCGGCGGTAAGGACGGAGCCTGCAATTCTATGGCGCCGCTGCGACGCGCCGGCCCCTACAGGTCGAGCACCAGCATCGGCGAGCGCGAGCGCGAGCAGCAGGGAGTGAACTGGTCGTTGGCCGCCTGTTCTTCGGGCGACAGGTACATGTCCTTGTGGTCCGGCTCGCCTTCGAGCACGCGCGTGAGGCAGGTGCCGCACACGCCCTGTTCGCAGGAGGTCGCCACCTCGACGCCCGCCGCGGCAAGCGCCTGCACCACCGTGCAATCCTTGGGCACCGTGACGATGCGCCCCGAGCTTGCGAGCTTGACCTGGAATTCCGCATCGGTGTCCGACGCGGCGATCTCGGCCGAGAAGAACTCGTAGTGCAGCTGCTCGGCCGGCCAGCCGGCGGTGCGCGCGCCATCCAGCACCCAGTCCATGAAGCCCTTGGGGCCGCAGACATACAGGTGCACGCCGGGCTGCGGCGTGCCGATTGCCGCCGGCAGCGACAGCTTCTGCGCCGCGTCCCCGTCGTCGAAGTGAAACTGCACCTGCGATGCGAACGCGGACTGCGCGATGCGCCCGGCAAAGGCGGTGCGCTCGCGCGAGCGCGTGCAGTAGTGCATCTCGAACGGCGCTGCGCTCAGTGCCAGCCGCTCGGCCATGCACAGGATCGGCGTCACGCCGATGCCGCCTGCGATCAGCACGCTGCGGGTGGCCGCGTGGGCCAGCGGAAAGTGGTTCTTCGGTGCGCTGATGCGCAGCAGGCTGCCTTCCTGCACCAGCTCGTGCATCGCCTGCGAGCCGCCGCGCGATGCAGGATCGCGCAGCACGCCGATCAGGTAGCGGTGGCTCTCCTGCGGATCGTTGCACAGCGAGTACTGGCGCGTAAGGCCGTTTGGCAGGTGCACGTCGATGTGCGAGCCGGCCGAGAACGCCGGCAGGGCCTGCCCCTCGGCGTGCACCAGCTCGAAGGTGCAGATGTCCAGCGCCTCCGCATGCTTGCGGGCGACGCGCACGTTCAGTTCGGAGGCGTTCATGCCGCACCTGCCGGAGCCGTCGCCGGGGCCTGGCCTTCCTGCGCGATCAGGCGCTCCAGCACGCGGCGCGACTGCACGCCGCCCGAGTCGATGTTGAGCTTCAGCAGCGAGCGGTTCGGATGCGCGAGCAGGTTGCGCTGCTGGGATTCGAGCATCTCCAGGTCTTCGCTGAAGATCTTGCCCTGGCCTTCGCGGATCGATGCGGTCAGCGCCTTGTCGTGCGGCTGGAAGTTGCGCGCCATGCCCCAGAAGTACCAGTGCGAGGTCTCGGTCTCGGGCGTGATGAAGTCCACCACGATGCTCGACACCTTGTGCGCCGGATCGGCGTCGTAGCCGCCCTTGCCGGCGTGGGCGACGCCCACTTCGATCAGCACGTGGCTGGGCGGCGTGAAGCGGCAGATCTGCCAGCGGTCGACCGGCACGTCGTCGGCCAGGTGGTTGCCGCGCAGCGCCATGCGCCAGAAGGGCGGCGCCGAGATGTTCTCCATGAAGCGGCTGGTGGTGACCTGGTCGCCCTCGGTCTTGGTGGTGGTGGGCGTCTCGTCGATTTCCTTCTGGCCGATGCTGGTCGAGTGCACGTAGGTCTCGTGCGTCAGGTCCATCAGGTTGTCGATCATCAGGCGGTAGTCGCACTGGATGTGGAACAGGCCGCCGCCGTAGGCCCAGTCGGGGCTTTCGGCCCATTCGAGGTGATGCAGCTTGGCCGGGTCGGCCAGCGCAGGGTCGCCGGGCCAGATCCAGACGAAGCCGTAGCGCTCGATCACCGGGAAGGAGCGGATCGGCGGAAAGCCGCGCACGCGCTGCCCGGGCATGGCGACGGTCTTGCCGTCGCAGCCCATCTCCAGCCCGTGGTAGCCGCACACCAGCTTGCCCTCGACCACGCGGCCCAGCGACAGCGGCGCGCCGCGGTGCGGGCAGAAGTCTTCCAGCGCCGTGGCCTTGCCTTCCGCTGCGCGGTAGAGCACCAGGTTCTCGCCACAGATCTTGCGGCCCAGGGGCTTGTCGTCGATCTCGTTGCCTGTGCAGGCCACGTACCAGGTGTTTTTCGGGAACATATGGCTTTCCTTTTGGATGGCTGGGTTGGGAGGAGAAGGGGCGTTCAATGGGCGCTGGCCACGCGGCCGGCCGGCTGTGCCTTGGCGCTGCGGCGCAGCGCGAGCACGGCCGCCATCGCCGCCACCAGCGGCAGCGCGTAGGCGTAGTAGAGATGCGGCGGCTGCCAGCCGCGGTCGAGCAGCATCCCGGCGATGAGCGGCGCGAGGATGGCGCCGATGCGGCCGATGCCGATCGCCCATCCCATGCCGGTCGTGCGCACGGCGGCCGGGTAGATCACCGGTGCGAACGCATAGAGCCCGGCCATCGAGCCGAAGATGAATCCGCCGATCAGGAAGGCGATCGCGAACGACGCGCCCAGGTGCCCGGTGGCCGCGCCGAATGCCGCCATGGCCAGCGCCGTGATGACGAGGCTGGCGGCCGTCAGGCGCCCCAGGTCCAGCCGCGCGACGAGCAGCCCGAACAGGCTGCCGCCGACGATGCCGCCGATGTTCAGCAGCACGCCGCCGGTGATGCCCTCGCGCGCCGACAGCCCCGCCGAGACCAGCAGCTTCGGCGTCCAGCTGAGCGCAAAGTAGAAGCCGAACATCAAGAGGAAGAACGCGGCCCACAGCAGCAGCGTCGAGCGCGCCAGGCCTGCGTTGAACAGGCTCGCCACCGTGGAGGCGGAGCGCTCGCCGGCCGGCGGCAGCGGCGGGAGTTCGGCCAGTTCGGGGCGCTTCATCTGGCGCAGCAGCGCGTTGAGCTTGCGCAGCGCGCCGGCGGGGCGCCTGGAGACGAGGAAGTCGACCGATTCGGGAAGGCGCCACAGCACCAGCGGAATCATCAGCGCCGTGGCCAGGCCGCCGAAGACGAAGACCGAACGCCAGCCGTAGTGCTCCAGCAGCACCGCGGCAATGCTGCCGCCGATGGTCGCGCCGATCGGATAGCCGGTCGCCTGCAGGGCCACCGCGGTGCTGCGCCATTTGTTCGAGGCGTATTCGGAGGTGATGACGCCCACGCTGGCCAGCATGCCGCCGATGCCCAGGCCGGTGAGCGCGCGCAGCGCCGCCAGCTGCGTGCTGCTCTGGGACAGCGCCGACAGCCCCATGCCGAGCGCGATCACCACCAGGCACAGCAGGATGACGGTTTGCCGTCCGAAGCGATCGGCCAGCGGCGCGAGGAACAGCGAGCCGGCAGCCATGCCGAACAGGCCGGCACTGAACAGCACGCCGAGCTGCGCGCCGCTGAGCTTCCACTCGGCCGACACGCTGGCCGCGGTGAAGGCCATGACCAGCACGTCGAAGCCGTCGAGCATGATCAGCGTGATGCAGATCGTGATCGCGCTCCACTGGAAGCGGCTCATGGGGCCTTCATCGAAGGTCTTGCGTAGATCGTGGGTCAAATTTTGTCTCCTTGTGCAGGGCAGCCAAGTACATTGCCGGCGCTCCTGGATTCAGTACACTGAACGACAATCAGTGTACTGAACCATCGCGGGTGGAATCAAGGGGCCAAGTACTGGGGTTTACCCTGCGTAGAGCCGCGGAAGGCTTCTTCGAAGCCGAGGGAAGGCGGGCTGAGGCTCAGACCCGCGTCACGCCGCCAGCGGCTGTCCGGTCGAGGCGCACACGCGGTTGCGTCCGCCCGACTTGGCGGCGTACAGCGCCTTGTCCGCGGACCGGATCAGTTCCTTGGGCTGGCCGCCGATGCCGGCCTGGGGACTGAGCGCATCCACGCCGGCGCTCAGCGTCACGAATCCGTCGGCGGTGCCCGCATGTTCGATCTTCAGCTCGCGCACGGCGCTGCGGATGCGTTCGGCCAGCATCACGGCGCCCGCGACGTCGGTGTTCGGCAGCAGCACCGCCAGCTCTTCTCCGCCATAGCGCGCCGCAAGATCTCCCGGGCGCCGCGACGCGACGCGCGCGATGGTGCGGCCGATGGTCTGCAGGCACTCGTCGCCCGCCGCATGGCCGTAGATGTCGTTGTATTGCTTGAAGCAATCCACATCCATCATGATCAGCGCCAGCGTGCTCGCGTTGCGCGCGGCGCGGCTGTATTCGCTGTCCAGCGCCACGTCGAACTGCCTGCGGTTCGCGAGCCCGGTCAGGCCGTCTTCCATGGCCAGGGTGTTGAGGGTCTTGTTGAGCGTTTCGAGCGCATCGCGCGCCTGCCGCAGCTCGGCCTCGGTGCGGGTCTGGAGCTGGAACTGCCGCACCAGGCGCCATCCGATGAAGCCGACGATCAGGCTCAGCAGAACGACGCCGCCCGAATGCCACAGCGTGTCGCGCCACCAGTTGGCCAGGATCTCGTCCTTGGACAGCGCCGCGGAAACGAACAGCGGGTAGTTGTCCAGGCGCCGGAAGCTGTTCAACCGTGTCACGCCGTCCTGCGCCGACTTGATGTAGGCCGTGCCGACCGGCCCATGCGCGGCGTAGGAGCGAAAGAGCTGGGTCTCCAGCATGTTCCGTCCCACCATGTCGGGGCTGTAGGGCCGCCGGGTCATCATGGTTCCGTTCTCGAGCACCAGCGCCACGGCGCCGGCCTGGCCGATGTCCAGGCTGTCGTAGAACCTGGAGAAGAAGTCGACGTGGATCGTCGCGAGCGCCACGCCGGCAAAGCTGCCGTCCGCATGGTTGATGCGCCGCGAAACCGGCACCAGCAGCCGGCCGCTGGTACGGCTTTGAACCGGAATGCCGATGTGCGGTCCGCGCTCTGCGTGCGTGCGGTGGAAGGCGAAGTACTCGCGGTCCGCGTTGTTCAGGTTCTCCGGCCGCGTGGGGCGGGAGTTCGCAATCCAGTTGCCGTCCTGGTCGTAGATGTGCAGGCCGTCGAGCTGGGGGAGCTCGGCAACGCGCAGGGCCAGCAGCTGGCGAAGCCGCGCCACGTCGGATGGATCGGTGCCGTCGTGCTCCACGCGCTCGACCATGCCGACCAGCACGGTGTCGGCCTTCTTGATCGTGTCGTCGGCCTGCTGCGCCATGGCGCGCGAGAGGTTCGACGTGGCCACGTTCATCTGCTGGAGCTGGTCGGTGCGCGCCTCCCAGCTGTTCCAGAAGTCGATCGCCAGCAGGCTGAGGCAGACGACGGCCACGAAAGCCATGGTCCGGGCGGTGATGGAGGGTCCGCGAATCACTACGCGCTTTCGGGGCAAGGAAGCATGGCGGCGGAAGGAAGGATGGGGTGGCTCGCCGAAGGCGAACGCGGCCCCAATGTATCCGAATGCGACGCCCAGCGCGCATCCGGCAGCCGCTTGATCTTGTGTGCCAGCGGCGGGTGTCTTGTCCCGTTTCGTGACAGCTGCTCACCGCGACACGCAGCGCTGTTGCAGCCTGGCGCAGGAAATCGGGCCGATGCATGTGCCAGATCGGGCGGATGGCCTCCAGGACCGCGTGGCATGGCCCGTGCAATGCAGCACCCGGGACCGCGCGGCATCCGGCTTGCGCGGCCGCCTTCCACCCCTTTACCCGACGGAGACAAGAGACCATGCAATACGCGAGCCCCAACACCCCCGGTGCCAAGATCGACTTCAAGCCGGCCTACGACAACTTCATCAACGGCAAGTTCGTGCCGCCCGTGAAGGGCCAGTACTTCGACGTGATCACGCCGATCACCGGCAAGCCCTACACGCGCGCCGCCCGCTCGGGCGCGGAGGACATCGAGCTCGCGCTCGACGCCGCCCACGCGGCCGCGGGCCAATGGGGACGCACCTCGCCGGCCGAGCGCGCCAACCTGCTGCTGAAGATTGCCGACCGCCTGGAGCAGAACCTCGAGCTGCTCGCCTATGCGGAAACCGTGGACAACGGCAAGCCGATCCGCGAGACGCTCAACGCCGACATTCCGCTGACCATCGACCACTTCCGCTACTTTGCCGGGTGCCTGCGCGCACAGGAAGGCGCGCTGAGCGAGATCGACGAGAACACCATCGCCTATCACTTCCATGAGCCGCTGGGCGTGGTGGGGCTGATCATTCCGTGGAACTTCCCGATCCTGATGGCCGCGTGGAAGCTCGCGCCCGCCATTGCCGCGGGCAACTGCGTGGTGCTCAAGCCCGCCGAATCCACGCCCGTGAGCATCATGGTGATGGCCGAGCTGCTGGCCGACCTGCTGCCGCCCGGCGTGCTCAACATCGTGAACGGCTACGGCCGCGAAGCCGGCATGGCGCTGGCGGGCAGCAAGCGCATCGCGAAGATCGCCTTCACGGGCTCCACCGCCACCGGCCGCGTCATCGCGCAGGCCGCGGCCGGCAACCTGATCCCGGCCACGCTGGAGCTCGGCGGCAAGAGCCCCAACATCTTCTTCGAGGACATCGCCGACGCGGACGACGACTTCTTCGACAAGGCCATCGAAGGCCTGGTGCTGTTCGCCTTCAACCAGGGCGAGGTCTGCACCTGCCCGTCGCGCGCGCTGATCCAGGAATCGATCTACGACAAGTTCATGGCGCGTGCGCTCGAGCGCATCAAGGCCATCAAGCAGGGCCATCCGCTGGACACCGACACCATGATGGGCGCGCAGGCCTCGGCCATCCAGATGGACAAGATCATGAGCTATCTCGCGCTCGGCAAGGAAGAGGGCGCGCAGTGCCTGACCGGCGGCGGCCGCGCGCAGCTCGGCGGCGAGCTGGCCGGCGGCTACTACATCGAGCCCACGCTGTTCAAGGGCCACAACAAGATGCGCATCTTCCAGGAGGAGATCTTCGGCCCCGTGCTCGCCATTGCCACCTTCAAGACCGAGGCCGAGGCGCTGGAGATTGCCAACGACACGCCCTACGGCCTGGGCGCCGGCGTGTGGACGCGCAACGGCAGCACCGCCTACCGCATGGGCCGCGCCATCCAGGCCGGCCGCGTGTGGACCAACTGCTACCACGCCTACCCCGCGCACGCCACCTTCGGCGGCTACAAGGAATCGGGCATCGGCCGCGAGACGCACAAGATGATGCTCGACCACTACCAGCAGACCAAGAACCTGCTCGTGAGCTATTCGCCGAAGAAGCTCGGCTTCTTCTGACGGCACGGCGGCGCCCGAAGATGACGGCGCTGTAATCCGGCCGACGGGAAACCGTCGGCCTGGATGGCTAGAGTGGCATGCATGCCCGTCGAATACGGACAGGCATTGCTGCTCTATCTACAATCCTCGCATGCACCGGGTTCGCCTCTTCGTCCTTTGGATCGTGATGTTTGCCGTGCCCTTCCAGGCGTACGCGGCTGCCGCCATGGTCTTTTGCGGACCGGGCCATGAGGGTGCTGCCCTGGCTGCTGCGGCAGCCGCCGCGCCGGCCGCTGCGCATCGGCATGCGCAGCAGGCGCACGGCGATGGGCATGCAGGCCATCAGCACCACGAAGCTGCCGCGCAGGACGCCGGGACATCTTCCGGCGACCAAAGCGCCCACGCCGACACCCACGCGTCGCCCGATGGCATGCACAAGTGCGGCACCTGCGGCGCCTGCCACGCCACCGCGCTCACCAGCACGCTGGAACTGATCGTGTTCCAGGGCCTTCCCCGCGCCGACCTCGCCGAGCCCGCCAGCACGGTGGCCACGGTCGCGCCGCGCCTTCTCGACAAACCTCCTCGCGCCTGAAGCGTTCGTGCGCCTGCGCGCGCCCGGTCACGGGCCGCAGCAGCGCGCATGCATCGCCTGCGTCACACCCCTTCGGGCGGCAGTGACGCGTTCCGTTCATGAACACGCGAGGATTCCATGTTCCATTCATTGCCGGCCCGTTGGCTGGCTGTTCTTCCGGCCATGGCAGCGGCGCTCGCTGCCGCGGCCCAGCCGGCACCGGCCTCCGCGCCGCGCGCTGAAGAGGCAGCCACCCGTGCGCCCACCACGCTGAGCTACAAGTCCGCGCTCGAGGGCTATCGGCCCTTCACCGACGACAAGCCCATTCCCTGGAAGGAGGCCAACGAGACCGTCCGCCAGCGCGGCGGCTGGAAGGCCTATGCCGAAGAGGCGGCGGGTGGGGCAGGTGGCGGCGCCTCCGAGGCACCCGCCGCGCACCAGGGGCACGCGATGCCCATGCCTCCCGCCAGCAAGGAGAAGAAGCCATGAAGCGCGCCTTGCGCCTCACGGCCGCGGCCGCTGCTGCGGCCCTCTTGCTGGCCGGCTGCGCCTCGGTCGGCATCGACGACGCGCTGCAGGACACCAACACCCAGGCCCAGCAGTTCACCGGCGGCAAGCTCGAACTCAGCCGCACGCAGGAACAGCGCGACCGCCGCGCCGCGCTCGCGCAGGAGCTGCTGTCCAGGCCGATTTCGCAAAGCGACGCGGTGCAGCTCGCGCTCACCAACAGCCCCGCGGTGCAGGCGCTGGTCGCGCAGAGCTGGGGCGACATCGCCGCGGCCAACCAGTCGAGCCGGCTGCCCAACCCGGTCTTCAGCTTCGAGCGCATGCGCCTGGGCAGCGAGCTCGAACTCGGGCGGCTCCTGTCCTTCGGCCTCGTGGACCTCATCCTGCTGCCGCAGCGCCTGTCGATCTCGCGCAGCCAATCGAGCCAGGCCAAGGTGCAGCTCACCGGCGCCGTGGTGGACCAGGTCACGCAGGTGCGGCAGGCCTGGGTCCGCGCGGTGGCCGCGCAGCAGATGCTGCGCTATGCCGAGCAGGTCAACCGATCGGCCCAGGCCAGCGCGGAACTCGCGCGGCGCATGCAGCAGATCGGCAACTTCAGCAAGCTGCAGCGCGCGCGCCAGCAGGTCTTCTATGCCGACGCGACCGCGCAGCTGGCCTCGGCGCAGCACGCCGCCACTGCTGCGCGCGAGGAGCTGGTGCGTGCCTTGGGGCTCGACGATGCGCAGGCCGCTCGACTGGCCTTGCCCGATCGGCTGCCCGATCTGCCAAAGGCGCCGCGCGAGGCCAAGGAAGTGGCCGCCACCGCGACCGAGCAGCGGCTGGACGTGCAGCTCGCGCGCGCGCAGCTCGACGTGGCGGGCAAGTCGCAGGGCATCAACCTGCTGTCGACCTTCGTCGACGTGGAGGTGGGCGGCCGGCGCGACACCGTGTTCGACAACGCCGAAGGCACCAAGGGCACGCGGCGCGGCTTCGAGCTCGACATCCGGCTGCCGCTGTTCGACTGGGGCTCGGCGCAGCGCGATGCACTGAACGCGCAATCGCTCGCCGCAGCCAACCGCTACGACGCCACGGTGCGCGGCGCTTCTTCCCAGCTGCGCGAAGGCTACTCGGCCTACCGCACTGCCTACGACATCGCGCGGCACTACCGCGACGAGATCGTGCCGCTGCGCCAGGCCATGGCCGACGAGAACGTGCTTCGCTACAACGGCATGCTGATCGGCGTCTTCGAGCTGCTGGCCGAGGCGCGCGACCAGATCGCGAGCGTGAGCAACGCCATCAACGCCCAGCAGCAGTTCTGGCTGGCCGATGCCGCGCTGGCGGCCTCGGTGATCGGCAAGCCCACGGCCATGGGTGCTTCGACCGCCAGTGCGGGCGCTGAAGCCGCCTCCGCAAATGCCGGCCACTGAGCGCAGCACCTGCACTCACCAAAACGATTCGAACGACATGACAAACAGACGCAACTTTCTCGGCGGCGCCGGCGCCATCACCGGCGCCCTTGCCGCCGCGAGCGTGAGCAAGGTGGCCATGGCCGCGCTGCCCGAGCCCGTGACCCAGACCACGCCCAACACCATGCCGCCGCTCATGCCACCCGGTGGTCGGCCCTACAACCCCGTGGTCACGCTCAACGGCTGGACGCTGCCCTGGCGCATGAACAACGGCGTGAAGGAATTCCACCTGGTGGCCGAGCCTGTGGTGCGCGAGATGGCGCCCGGCTTCAAGGCCAACCTGTGGGGCTACAACGGCCAGTCGCCAGGCCCGACCATCGAGGTGGTCGAAGGCGACCGCGTGCGCATCTTCGTGACCAACAAGCTGCCCGAGCACACCAGCGTGCACTGGCACGGCCAGCGCCTGCCCAACGGCATGGACGGCGTCTCGGGTCTGACCCAGCCGCCGATCCGCCCCGGCAAGACCTTCGTCTACGAGTTCGTCGCGCGCCGCCCCGGCACCTTCATGTACCACCCGCATGCGGACGAGATGACGCAGATGGCCATGGGCATGATGGGCTTCTGGGTGACGCACCCCAAGGCCGAGCATCCGCTGATCGAGAAGGTCGACCGCGACTTCGTGTTCCTGCTCAACGCCTACGACGTGGAGCCCGGCAGCGCCACGCCCAAGATCATGACCATGCTGGACTTCAACCTGTGGTCCTGGAACAGCCGCATCTTTCCGGGCATCGACTCGCTCAACGTGCGGCTCAACGACAAGGTGCGCATCCGCATCGGCAATCTCACGATGACCAACCACCCGATGCACCTGCACGGGCACGAGTTCCTCGTCACCGGCACCGATGGCGGGCCGACGCCCAAAAGCACGCGCCAGTACGAGGTGACCACCGACGTCGCCGTCGGCCAGATGCGCCAGATCGAGTTCCTGGCCGACGAGGAGGGCGACTGGGCCTTCCACTGCCACAAGAGCCATCACACCATGAACGCGATGGGCCACGACGTGCCCACCCTCATCGGCCTGGACCACAAGGACGTGGCCCGGCAGATCACGAACCTGGTGCCCGACTACATGGTGATGGGAGAGCGCGGCATGGCCGACATGGGCGAGATGGAAATGCCCATTCCCGACAACACCGCGCGAATGATGACCGGCGAAGGGCCCTTCGGCTCGGTCGAGATGGGCGGCATGTTCAGCATGGTGAAGGTGCGCAGGAACCAGAAGCCCGGCGACTACAGCAACCCCGGCTGGTTCAAGCACCCCAAGGGCACCGTGGCCTACGAGCTCGACGGACCCGCGCCCGAAACCTCGCGCCAGCGCGATGCCGGCGCGGCCGCGATGCCTGCGCGGAACATGCCCGCGAAGAACATCGAAGTGCAGATCCGCAAGCCCGGCAGCGGCCATTCCGGCCACTGATTTTTTTGTGTCCGTTCCTTCTTTCTCTTTCTTCCAACCAACCTTCCAAAGGAAAACCATGAAGCACAGCATCCTCCGCAACGCTGCCCTCGCAGCACTCTGCGCCCTGGCGGCCGCAGGCGCCTCTGCCACCGGCAACCACGCCGGCGGGCATGGCCACGGCGACGCCGAAGCCGCGATCGGCCAACCCGGCGTGGCCGCCAAGGCCACGCGAACCATCAACGTCGACATGACCGACGGCATGCGCTTCACGCCCGCCGACATCAAGGTGAAGCAGGGCGAGACCGTGCGCTTCGTCGTCAAGAACTCCGGCCAGCTGAAACACGAGCTCGTGCTCGGCACCGAGAAGGAACTCAAGGAGCACTACGAAGCCATGAAGAAGAACCCCGAGATGGAACACGCCGATCCCAACATGGTGACCTTGGCCGCAGGCAAGAGCGGCGAGATCGTGTGGCAGTTCACCAAGGCCGGCAAGGTCGACTTCGCATGCCTGCAACCGGGCCACTACGACGCCGGCATGAAGGGCGCCGTGACGGTGGCCGGCAAGACCGCTGCCGCCAAGTAAGACAACCCAACCTCCAGGAGAAACACGACCATGTCGAAGATTCGCATTGCACTCATGGCGGTGCTGGCCGCGTTCGCTTTCACGGCCTCTGCCGCGGAGCTTGCCGATGGCGAGATCCGCAAGGTGGACAAGGACAACAAGAAACTCACGATCAAGCACGGCCCGCTCAAGAGCCTGGACATGCCCGGCATGACCATGGTTTTTGGAGTAAGCGACGAGACCGTGCTGGACAAGTTCCAGCCGGGGGACAAGGTTCGCTTTGATGCGGGGAAGGCGGATGGGAAGATTGTGGTGACGCATATCGAGCCTGCGCGCTGAGAAGGGCAGGAGCTTCGGCGACCGGGCACCCCGCGTCATCTGGGGTGCTGAGGTGTCTATTGCCCGATCCGACCTTGTGCCGGCCGGCTTCGTCGTCCCTCTAAGAAAACTGTTCGGTCGCCATCGGAGCCGAAAAGAAGATGGTGCCCCGACTATGTCGAATAGTCCAAACCACTCGGCCCGATTTCGTCGATCAGAACAAAATCGTCCACATTTGTCGAATATGGAGGGATATTTAACGCAAAGAGAATGCCCTCCAAATAACCGCGCCTATCTGCTACGCGATTAAGGGGGAGATCGTGCGGGATGGCGCTTCGCCATAGCGAGTCATTGGAAAAATCCGCCAAAACGTAGCTTAATCCGTTGATGATATTCTCTTTTGATATAGGTCCAAATGTCAAAAAACTACGCCTCATTTCTTCAAAGAGAATTTTCTGATTGGCAGTGGAATTAATGTCAAATCGCTCCAGCTCCTCATCGCTTTTGCTCATTAAAAAATCATAGAGGCCTCGTAGGTAGCCAAGATTTAATGAATTCATACGGATAACTGTTTGGATTTAGCCGAAACTGGTTTTTGGACCGTGACGTGCGACATAGTGGCAGGTGACGTCATGCTCGGAGCGCTTGGCGATGCGCCGGCCCCGGGCGTCGTAACTGAAGGTGGTGGTCTTGCCGCAACTGGTCCCGCTGCGCATGCGGTTGAATTTTCATGAGTTGTCGAGCTGATCAAGCAGATCGGCAAATCTCTTGAGTTGATCAGCCAATGCCCTGGCTTCACTTGCGGTGAGCTCAACTGGATCACCAAATTTGCTGATCGACTTCAGCTGAATTGATGATTCTTGCTCGACCCACAAGTCGATGGCGCCGTCTTTGAATGTATGCCGATCCATTGGTCCTCAGTTATTCAAATTCCCTTGGCCTTACCAAGTGGTAATTTGGCAAATCTCTTTGTTCGTGCCATGAATCTCCGGATTTCCTGCGTAAACATCTAAAACAACGCCATACTTAAGTTTCTCAGAAACCAAGGCTAAGTAGTCTACTTGAGTCAATCGTTTTCGCATTGATTCAAGAAGTAGGTGTAATTGGGCTGCCTCTGCTTTTATTGCAGGATATTGCGTATAAATAAACCCGCTTTGAGGCGAAAGACCGGGAAGAATGAGGAGGCATGCATCACTTTGATTGGCTGCAAAATCGAATAAATGTTCGAATAAATGCGCGGTTCCCTGTACTTCCGTGCCATCCTTGAATTTTGTAATATTTTTTATTTTTTCCAGAAGAATTGAAGATTCTGGAAATTGGATCAAATCTATAATTGAATCCGAATCGAGAAATAATTCCTGGAAGTTTTTTTGCTGCAGAAGAGTAAATCTCTTCTCCTGGGCTTTTGTCAAATTGAATGCCATTATTCATACTCCACTGAGGCCTATTTACTCGGTATGCGCGCCGCGGGCATTTACAGCGCTAACCATCTGTCTGTCCATGCCTGAAGTGATGACGCGCTATGAGAGTCACCTTGCTATCGGAGTCTTGCTAGTTGAATGGACCATTTCTCATCTGGGACTGAACCGGTGCGAAGGCTTGCACTTGACGAATCTACGGTAACGCCGTGAAGAAGTAGAAGCTCTTGGGTCTATTGCGCACTGTCAGATTGAATTGCTATGGAGTCCCAATGCTTCCTGGGGCAACGCTGTCAACTGAAATCCAGTCGCAATCAAAGGAGAATGAAAAATCATTTTTACAGGATATGCGCACTGACACCGAGTCATTTGGATTTTCAATGTTAAATTGATCCACGGTGTTGGTGTGTCCCCAACCACTTTGAGTAATTTTTTTGACCCCAATAAAAGATATGCCCAAATAAACCACGTCAAAGCCTTGGGGCCATCTGGCGGGAGTTTTTTCTGGTTTATTGCTGGTCATGATTTTCATAGAAACCCTAGGCTCGTCGCGCTTAAATAGGATTTCCATTATTTCCGATCCATTTAAGGATGGAAATTCTTCATACATTGACAATAGTGCTTGGGGATTTATAATTCTATTAGGGGTATTCATTTTTTATTCCGGCAATTGAAATGGTAATGATCGTCCATTCCGTCAACTTTTCCAGTTCGGGTATTTTCTTCTGGGCGAACATTATGATGGGATGGTTGGTCTCCAACTCCACCTTCGCCGTAATAGTGGCCGGCAGAGTGGTCTTGAACGACTACGTTCTTTCCGTTGACCTGATAAGTCAACTCCCGGGTCATGATCGGCTTCTTATTCTCCCCCAGAATCCAACCGCCTGTTGAATCGGTCAGTGGAATCATTTTTTGACCTATGGGTTGCTGAGACATTGAAATTCCAAGCTGTCTGCGAATTTCTCTCAGACTAGCACGCCTAGTGGAATGGCACGTCAACCCAAATGGATCGATCCACTGCACAGGATTTGGCACAAACAGATGAAGGTTCGTGCCTCCTGCCAGCCCAATTGGATCTCCCGAGACGAACCGTCCGCCCACCGGGTCGTAATACCGATACCGGTTGTAGTGCAGCCCCGTCTCGTCGTCAAAGTACTGCCCCTGGAACCGGATCGGATTCCTGAACCCCGCCTTCCGTCCCGCCTCGCTAATTGCCTGCCCGGCTTCGCCCCAGGCCTTGTACTGCGCCGACCAAGCGATCCGCCCCTCATGATCCGCTAGTTCCTGCGGCGCATTCAAGTGGTCGCGTGTTTATGGGGTCGGCATTTTGCGACGTTCGCGATCATTCATAGTGGGAGGACGCAACCTCTTAGCGGAGGAGTGAATTTTTGAAATACCTAATAAAGTCGGGCTCTATATCCGGAAGTATTTTCCTTAGATAAAAGAGGCAATAAAATACCGGGGAGTCTTGGGCTACATCCCAGTCTTCCATCTTCCCGTAGATAATTATTGTGCACCTCGCCAAGTTATACAGATCTGGGTTCGTTTCGCGATTTTCGTCGGCCAGGGCCCACAAGCTATTTCTTATCGCCTTTCTCTCTTCTTCTTTTCCTTCGGCTAACAACCGTATCGATTTTTTAAGGCAATCACGAATATATGTGAGGCTTTTTTTGGGGATTGCCGTGAATTTTTCGTTGTTCGCGAGATCTTCAAGAAAATCCCTGTATATGGAAAGTAAATCTTCAATTGGGATGTTATTTTCGTTGAGCGCCTCTTCCAGTGCATCAAAATCTTCAGAATTTTGGGTGTTCATTTTCCTCGATTCCTTGCATTATCTCGAATTCCGAGAGTTCCTGTTACGTGCCTGCAAGAAGAACAGCACACCATAAGTTTTCCATCATTTCTAAGTGTTTCGGTGGCACTTCCGTTGGTGAGAGCTTGTAGCTGCTCGATGCTTTTAGCATTATTTAACGATGCAATTTTGCTCAATGCGTCTGCCTCGCCGCAATCACCGTGGAAGACGGATCGTTCATCTCGAGGAACAGAGTCATACAGGTCTCGAACAACAGGATGGGAGGCGCCATTTCCGCCCGCTTTTGTGCTATATCCGGCAACTGGTTGAGGCAGATTGCCTCCTTCAATAGTGGTACGAGTTCCCTTGTTGTTCGGTGTAATTCCCTTACCGGCCAGTCCCAACGGGTCTATCCAACCGAGTGGATTGGGGGCGTACTGCTGGAGATTGCTCCCGCCGGCCAGTCCGATGGGATCTTTCGAGACAAACCGCCCGCAACTCGGGTCGTAATACCGGTGTCGGTTGTAGTGCAGCCCCGTCTCGTCGTCAAAGTACTGCCCCTGGAACCGAATCGGATTCCTGAACCCCGCCTTCCGTCCCGCCTCGCTGATCGCCTGCTTGGCTTCGCCCCAGGCCTTGTATTGCGCAGACCAGGCGATCCGCCCCTCATGGTCCGTCAGCTCCTGCGGCGTGCCCAAGTGGTCGCATTGGTAGAACGCGATCTCTTCTCTCGCAAAGGCCTGCGGCGTCTTGAGTTGCTCCCCATTCCATAACGGATCCTGCTCGATGTCGTAGCGCCCGCCATTGGCCGCGATCAGCGCCTTCACGTCGGTGGTCTGGCTCAGCGCCACGGCTTGGGCCTGCCTGATCTGCACCAGCGGCACGAAGGAGCCGGGCTCGTGGATGTAGTGCACGCTGTCACCGCGCCAGGCCTGCAGCTCCTGCTGGCCCTCGGTGCTCTGCGTGCTCTCGAAGGCCAGCGTGTCGCCGTCCCAGCCGAACAAGGTCGTCGCGTGAGAGCTTCGCTTGGCGATGCGCCGGCCCAGCGCGTCGTAGCTGAAGCTTGTGGTCTCACCGAAGGTCTCGGCGCTGCGCATGCGGTTGAAGCCGTCCCAGGTGAAGGTGGTGATTTCTCCGTTGCGGCTGCGCTCGATCAGGTTGCCCCGCTCGTCCCAGGTGTAGTGGGTGCCCGCATAGTCCTTGAGCAGGTTGTCCATCAGCCGACCGGCCATGCTGCGGCCATCACCGCCCAGGCGCACCGCGACGCGGGTGGTCATGCGACCTGCGGCTTGGGTGTCGGCTCCGACGTCGGATGGACTGCCGATGTTGCCCGCCGGATCGAACGCGAAGGTCTCGCGTCCCAGGCGGCTGTGGGCTTCCAGCAGGCGCCCCACGGGGTCGTAGCGGTAGCTCAGGTTGCCGCGGCGGCTGTCGCCGATGGCCACCAGCTGCCCCGCCTTGTCGTAGGCATAGCTGCGGCGGATGCCGACGGCCTCGATCGCGCCGGGCCTGGTCTGCGAGATCTGCTGCTCCAGCAGCCGGCCGGCCGGGTCGTAGTGCAGCTTCTGCGTCAGCCCGTTGCCCTGTTCGCGGCCGATCTCGCGGTGCAGGTCGTCGCGCTCGAAGCCCAGGATGTCCTGGCCGTCCACGAGCAGGCCGTGCACGTGGCCGGAGCCGTAGGTGAGCCATTGGGTGACGTGGCCGTCGGGGCGGATGCTGGCGATGCGCTGGTTGAGCTCGTCGTAGCCGTGCTGCCAGACGGCCGTGTGGCCGTGGTCCAGGTAGTGCTGGTGCTCGCGCACGAGGTTGCCCGCGCGGTCATAGAACCACTGGAGCCTGGCCTCGGCGTTGGTGGCCTCGACCAGGCGGCCGTTGCGGTCGTAGGCGAAGCGCTCGGCATCGTCGCCGGCCTGGCGCTCGCTCAGGCGGCCCAGGGGGTCGAACGCGAGCCGGGTGCTGTGGCCGGCTTCGATGACCTCGGCCAGCACGCCGCTGGCTTCGTCGTAGCGGTACTGGGTGCCCTTGCGGTCGAAGCCGGTTTCTTCGAGCAGCTTGCCGACGGGGTCGTAGCGGAAGTCGTAGCGGCTGCCGTTCTCGTTGTGCAGTTCGCGCAGGCGGCCCAGCAGGTCCCAGTGGTATTTGAGGGTGTGGCCGGCCGCATCGGTGCGCTGGGCGACGAGGCCGGCGCGGGTGTAGCCGTAGCTGGTGCGGCGGCCCAGCGCATCGGTGTGCGCGAGCAGGCGGCCTTCGGCGTCGTGCGCGAAGTACTCGCTGGTGTTGTCGGGGTGGACGATCTCCTCGAGCTGGCCCGGATGGTTGTTGGCCTGGCCGGGCATCGCGGACTGCGCGGCTTCGCCGGCTTCGGTGTAGCGAAAGCGCGTGGCCTGGCCCAGGGCGTTGGTGATCCTGGCCAGGCGGCCGCGGCCGTCGTAGGCCCACTGGGTGGTCTTGCCCGAGCAGTCGGTGTGGCTGGCCAGCTGGCCGTCGGGGGTGTAGGCGAGGGTCTTGATGCCGCCCTTGGCGTCGGTGATGCGCACGGGGCGCCCGGCGTTGTCGTAGGCGTATTCGGTCTTGTGGCCGAGCGGGTCGATCTCTTCGGTGAGGTTGCCGCTTGCGTCGTAGTCGCGCTTCCAGGCGCCGCCTTCGGCGTCGAGGATGCCGGTGATGCGGTGGCGCGCGTCGTAGGCGTAGTGCACGCTGCTGCCGTCGGCGCGGGTGTGGGTCTTGAGGTTGCCGTGGGCGTCGTAGACGTAGTCGTCGGTGGTGCCGTCGGTGTGGATGTGGCGCGTGATGTTCTTGGCGTCGTCGCGCAGGAACCATTCCTCGCGCTTGTCCGGGTGGATGATCCGGTAGGTGTAGCCGAGCACGTCGTAGTAGTACCAGGTCTCGCCGCCCATGGCGTCGGTCAGGTAGGTGAGGCGGATGTTCTTGTCCCACTCGAGCGTGAGCGCAAAGCTGCCGTCGTCGGACCATTCGCGCACGGCCTTGGCATCGGCGCCGGTGCCGTCGTACTGCAGGTTCATGCCGCGGCCGGTGCGGTCGGTGTAGCGGGTGACGAGGTGGTGGCTGTAGCTGTACTGCCAGCCGGCGCCGTTCTCGTCCTGCGCGGCGACGAGGTCGCCTTCGGCGTCGTGGATGTAGGCGGCCAGCTGGCGCACGACGCGGCCTTCCTTCAGCTCCCACAGGGCCTTGATGAGGCCGGTCTGCGCATCGGGCTGGGTGCCGACATGGGCGATGATGGCCTCGCCCTGCCTGCTGATGATGTCGCTGAGCACCTGCTC
The DNA here is from genome assembly GCF_056396385.1 of Variovorax sp. 05T418. Taxonomy (NCBI): domain Bacteria; kingdom Pseudomonadati; phylum Pseudomonadota; class Betaproteobacteria; order Burkholderiales; family Comamonadaceae; genus Variovorax; species Variovorax sp. 05T418. Next base: position 149,380 of record NZ_JBFTLJ010000001.1, read on the forward strand.
GCCGGTGGCCGCGATCACGTGGTCGTAGCGCAGGCCGACGGCGGCGCCGCTGTTCGTGTGCTGCGCCACCAGCCGGAAGTGCTGCTTGCCTTGCGCGGCGGCCTTGGCGGGCACGGTGTCGACCAGCTCGTAGGTCTCGCGCCAGTCGGGGGCCTGGCCGGCCGGCATGGGCTTGCCGAAATCGACCGCGAGCAGCCGTTCGCCGAGGCGGGTGAGGGTGATCTCCTCGATCGGGTTGCGATGGCTCTGGCCCACGGCCAGCAGCGGGAAGGCGTGGCTGCGGCCGTCGGCACCGCGATAGATCAGGCTCATCTGGCCCTGGCGGCGGCCCCTGGCGGGCTTGGCAACATCGACGCGCGTGCTGAAGGGCGTGATCCAGCGCGCGCCGAGGCTGCCCTGGTCGAAGGCGGCAAGATCGCTGCGGTAGGTGCGCGTCCAGGTGATGGGCAGGGGGGCGCCCAGCACGAAGTCGGTGTGGTCGAAGCTCTCGCAGCCGGTGGCCAGGCTGATGGCGCCGCCCGCGGCGGCGCTCGTGCAGTTCTTGCAGCCGGGGTCGCCGCCGGCTGGCACCTGGGCGGAGGTGGCGGCCTGTTCGCCGCCGGGCTTCTTGCTTTCGACCTGCGTTCCGTTGTTCGCGGAAATGTTGGCGCTGTGCTTTCCCTTGCGCCTGAGCAATGCATCCTTGAGGATCTTGATCATCCACTTGATGCCGTACTGCAGGCTCTCGTCGCCCAGCCGCATGATCTGCCGGCGGGCCGCGCCCTTGAGGTCGGTCAGGCTGGCGACGGTGTCCCGGATCATGGCCTTGGCGCTGTCGGGCAGCGCATAGTGGCTCGCGGTGGCCGCCGCGTAGTTGGCGGATTTCTTCGCGGCCTCGGCCGCGGCGGCCATCATGCGGCTCCAGGTGCTCTGGGTCTTGGGGTCGTAGGTGTTCCGCTCGGCAGCGGCGCCGGTTGCGAACACCGGCTTCTCGCCCAGCGCCACCTGCAGCGCGCCGATCAGCGCATCGGCGATGCCGTCGACCTTTTTTGCGCAGGACTGCAGGAAGTCGTCGAGGTAGCCGAGCGCCTCGTCCACGAACTTGTCGAGCGTGCCGGCGATGGTGTCGTTCAGGTGCGTGATGAGCACGGCAATGAACGCCTCGCCGATGTTCGGCACCGCGTTCTTGGCCGACTTGGCGATCTCCTGCTTGAGCAGGTGCAGCATGGGCCGCAGGCTCATGCGCGCTGCGCCGGTGGCGGGCGGAAACGGGATCACGCCCAGCAGGTTGATGGCCAGGCTGACCCACTGCAGCACGTCGCTGTACGCCTTCTTGGTGACCATCTCGATGAGGTCCCAGACCGCGTCGATGAGCGCCATGATGTTGCCGATGACCGGCAGGCTGCCCGCGAAGGTTGCCAGCACGTTCAGCGTGACGTAGTCGTTGGTGAGCTTGCGCAGCCACTTGTCGATCTTGGCGGCGCCGGCGCCGATGTCTTCCTCGCCGATGGTGTTGAGCGGTGCCACCGCGGTCTGGCGCTCGCGCTCCTTGGCTTGCGCGTCGTTCTGGGGGGCCTGGTCAGCCATTCGCGGATCTCTCCCGTGTTCTCTTGTGGTCGTCGTCTTGCGGTGCCGGCGATCAGCCCGCAAAGCCCGGCGTCTGGCCGCGCGGCAGCGTGGCCAGGGACTTCAGCGAGGGCATCGAAGGCAGCGACGCGGGCAGCTTGGGCACCATGGCGCCCACGGTCTGCGCGGCCATGCCGCTGGCCGCCTGGCCGACCTGGCCCAGCAATGCCTTGGCGCCGCCTTGCTGGATGGCCTGCACGGCGCCGACGGCCTGCTGCGCGGTGCTCGCTGCCTCGCTGGCCTGGCTTTCGAGGCCGCCCGCCTGGCCCAGCAGGCCCGCCGCTGCGCTGCCGAGTCCGCCCGTTCCGCCGACGAAGCCCGCTCCACCGCCTCCCGCGTCGACGGACTTGTCGCTCGCAGGCCGGGTGGGCCAGCGGTTCGGCTGGCCGAAGTAGCTGCCGGTGTCCCAGGGGTCGCTCGGATCGCCGCCGAACGTGACCTTGGCCTGCCCGAGCGGAAGGCCCGCCACGGAGGCGAAGCCGTTCGCGTCCAGCTTGCCCGTGTGCGTGCCCCCGTCGGAGTCCACCACCGTGTAGTCGCCTTGCTTCACGCCTTGGCGCGTGGCGCCGTCGGCCTTGACGTACTGGTGGTACAGGTCGAGCTGGCCTCTCGGAAGCTGGGGCGGCTGCGGCAGCCGGGGCTGTCCGTCGCTCTTGGGCCCCACCATCGAATGCGAAGCCGCATGCGCGCGCCACAGCCCGTTGGTGCCGCTCTCGATGCCGCCGGCCGTCCAGCGCGTGTAGCTGGAGCCGCCGTTGATGAGCACCTCTTCCTTCGCCGTGATGGTGATCCGGTTGGCCTCCATCTTGATGTCCAGCTTGGCCAGCGCGTTGATGCTGTCCTTGAGCGCCGTGAGGTCGATGTCGGCGGCCGCCGCCGCCAGGCGGATGCCGTGGTTGAAGGCGACCATGCGCACCGCGTCCTTGGCGCTCACCAGGAAGCTGTTGCCCGTGGCCACGCTGGTGTGCGCACCGCTGCTGATGGCCGTGTGCTCCACGCTCACGAGGTGGGTGCTGGCGGCCGTGGTGGCCTGGATGCCGGCCGGGCTGGCCAGGGTCAGGTGCGGCTCCTGGAACTCCGGGAACTCGCCCGGGCCCGAGGGGCCGCCTTGTCCCCTGATCGCGTCGTTCTGCGCCTTCAGCGCGCGGGCCACCTCGTCCTGGTCGCCGGCCTCGTGAGCCTTGGCCTGCTGCGCCACCTGCGCCAGGCTCTCGTGCAGGTCGCGCCCCTCGGTGAGCCTGGCGATGGTCTCGCGCATGTCGGTGATGTGGCCCTGCGCATTGGGCCGCGCCTCGGTGCTCAGCAGCAGGCCGCGGGCGGCGCGCACGGCGCCATGCCCGTCGGTGCGCAGCTCGAAGCCCTGGCCGCGGTCGTCCTTGCGCCCGGCCGTGTCCTCGATGCGCCCGATGTGGCCCAGGCTCAGGCTGGTGCTCTGGTGGTCGCTCTTGAGCTGGGCCTGCACCTTGCCGCTCGAATCGTCCAATGCGAGGTGGTTGCTGCGCCCGCCGCCCAACTCGCGGCTGCGGATGCCCGTGAGCTGCTTCTGCTGGGGCAGTTGCCAGGCGGGCATCTCGTCGGCGTTGTGCACCCGGCCGGTGACGATCGGATAATCGGGATCGCCGTTCAGGAAGTCGACGATCACCTCCTGCCCGATGCGCGGCAGCGCGGCCGCGCCGAAGGTGGCGCCGGCCCAGGCGGTGGACACGCGCAGCCAGCAGCTCGAATTCTCGTTGCGCTGGCCCAGGCGGTCCCAGTGGAACTGCACCTTGATGCGGCCGTAGGGATCGGTCCAGATCTCCTCGCCGGCCGGGCCGACCACCACGGCGGTCTGCGGGCCGCGGGTGCGGGGCTTGGGCGTGCTGCGGCGCGGGCGCCAGGCGTAGCTGGTGGGCTGGGCCTCGAAGGCAAAGCGCTGCACCGAGCCTTCGGAGGCATTGGCGCCTTCGCTGGCCTGCAGGTTCTCCTGAAGGTCGTAGTCCACGGCCAGCAGCAGGTGCTGGCGGTTCTGGTCCTCGCGCGGATGGTCCCGCAGGCGGAAGGTGTGGCCCGGCGCCAGTTCGCGCAGGTTGGAACGGCCGCTGACCCGGCTGCGCTGGCTCAGTTGCTCTTCGGTGCGGAGGCGCGCGTAGGTCTCGCCGTCGTCGTGCTGCAGGTAGTCGCCCGGCCATTCGTACTGCTCGAAGCCGTCGTGCTCGTGGCCCGGCGGCATCTGGCGCCGGCTGGCGAGGTCGGCCTGGGGCTTCTCGAAGTCGTAGTGGTTGCGAAAGTGATGGCCGGGGCGGATCTCCTCGGCCTGCGCCCATTCGTAGATGCGCTCGCTGGCCTCCAGCCCGCCGGTCATGCCGGCTTTCTCGTGCGGGTGGTAGCGAACCGTCTCGCCGCCGGGCAGCGGGGCGTGGGAGGCGGCGATGTCGTCGGCGAAGACCAGCACATGCTGCTCGGCTTCGTGTCTGAACCAGAAGTAGATGCCCTCGTGCTCGCACAGGCGCGAGATGAAGTCGAAGTCGCTCTCGCGGTACTGCACGCAGTAGGTCCACGGGCGGTAGCTGCGGCTGAGCTTCTGCTCCATCGGATGGCCGTAGCGGCCCAGCACGGCCGCAACGATCTCGGGCACGGTCTGGTCCTGGAAGATGCGGAAGTCGGAGCGGCGCGTGGCCAGCCACAGCCACGGGCGAAGCCGCATGCTGTAGAAGGCCTGGCGGTCGTCTTCGTGCGACAGGCCGAAGCGGGTGACGAGGCCGGCCAGGTAGCGCGGGGCGCCGCTCTCGGTTTCCATCACCACGGTGGCGGGCTTGCCCAGGATGGACTTGGGGTCCAGCGCATTGCTGCTGCCCAGCAGGTCCAGGTCGAAGGCGTAGGCCTGGCTGAGCGCCTCGCGCCCCGCCAGCCGGTGGAATTGCAGTGCCTCGCCCAGCGGCGTCTGGATGGTGACGCGGCGCTTCACGAGCCGCCACCTTGCAGGAACGTGGTGTCCATGTGACCTCCCTGATCTTTTTCTTCTTCTGGAGAAGAAACTAGCCAATCAACTGTCTGGATGCAATGTGTGTGACAGGACGCATCAAAACAGCTGGATTATGCAAGAGGCCTTGACTCATTCCCTGGTAATTCGGCACGGATCGGGGCTATTTGATCGCAGTTGCCGAAAGATGTAATCCATACGGGCTACATCGCGCGCATTCTGCGAAGCCCGATGAAGCCCTTCGGGTTAACCCGCGAGCGCGCGCATCTCCGCGATGAGGTCGGCCTTGCCTTCGAACCCGATGCCGGGCAGCGGCGGCAGCGTGACGTAGCCGTCCTGCACCTTCACGCCGTCAGGGAAGCCGCCATAGGGCTGGAACAGGTCGGGGTAGCTTTCGTTGCCGCCGAGGCCCAGGCCCGCCGCAATGGCCAGCGACATCTGGTGGCCGCCGTGCGGAATGCAGCGCGAGGGCGACCAGCCGTGCTCCTTCAGCATGTCGAGCGTGCGCAGGTACTCGACGAGGCCGTAGCTCAGCGCGCAGTCGAACTGCAGCCAGTCGCGGTCGGGCCGCATGCCGCCGTGGCGGATCAGGTTGCGCGCGTCCTGCATCGAGAACAGGTTCTCGCCCGTGGCCATGGGGCCGGCGTAGACCTCGCCGAGCTTGGCCTGCAGCTCGTAGTCGAGCGGATCGCCGGCTTCCTCGTACCAGAAGAGCGGGTATTGCGAGAGCGCGCGGCCGTAGTCGATGGCGGTGGCCAGGTCGAAGCGGCCGTTGGCGTCCACCGCCAGCTGCTGGCCGGGGCCGAGGATCCTGAGCACCGACTCGATGCGCTCGCAGTCCTGCGCGAGCGTGGCGCCGCCGATCTTCATCTTGACCACCGAGTAGCCGCGCTCCAGGTAGCTGGCCATCTCGCGCTGCAGGCCTTCGACGCCCTTGCCGGGGTAGTAGTAGCCGCCCGCGGCATAGACGAACACGCGCGGGTCGGGCGTGCCGCTGCCGTAGCGTTCGGCCAGCAGCTGGTAGAGCGGCTTGCCGGCGATCTTGGCGACCGCGTCCCACACGGCCATGTCGATGGTGCCCACGGCCACCGAACGCTCGCCGTGGCCGCCGGGCTTCTCGTTGATCATCATGCGGGCCCAGATCCTGTGCGGATCGAGGTTGTCGCCGGTCTCGTCGAGGAGCGAGGCGGGCTCGGCCTCGAGCAGGCGCGGCAGGAAGCGCTCGCGGATCAGCCCGCCCTGGCCGTAGCGCCCGTTGGAGTTGAAGCCGTAGCCCACCACCGGCCGGCCGTCGCGGATCACGTCGGTGACCACCGCCACGAGGCTCAGGGTCATCTTGGAGAAGTCGATGTAGGCGTTGCGGATGTCCGACTTGATGGGACGCGTGGACTCGAGGATGTTGACGATCTTCATGGTGCTTGTAGCTGGAGGAAAAAAAGAACTCAGCGGTGCAGCGACGCACCGCCGCAGATGGCGATGTCCTGGCCGGTGATGGCCGCGGCCGGCGCCGAAAGAAGAAAGGCCACCAGCGCAGCGATTTCCGCGGGCTGGATCAGCCGGCCGATGGGCGGCAGGCGCGGCGCGCTGCCGGCGCGCGCCGGGTCCTGCAGCATCGCGGTCTGCGTGGCGCCGGGCGACACCACGTTGAGGGTGACGCCGCGCTCCGCGACCTCGGCCGCCCAGCTGCGCGCGAGCGCGACCAGCGCCGCCTTGGTGGCGGCGTACTGGCCGCGGCCCGGCATGCCGTGCGCCACGCGGCTGCCGACGAACACCACGCGGCCATGTCCGCGCGCGGCCATTGCGGGCACCAGCGCATCGGCCAGCCGCGTGGCGGCATCGACATGCAGGCGCCACATCAGCTCGCCGCCCGCATGGTCGAGCTGCCCGAGCGGGCCCACGCGCAGCACGCCGGCCGCATGCACGAGCGCGCCGGCATCCTGGAGAGCGGCCGCGGCGCGCGCGATGGCCTCGGCGCTCGACAGGTCGGCCGCCGCGTGCGTGAAGCCCGCGTGCGAGAGCGTGGGCGCCGCCAGGTCGAGCCCGCTCACGCGCCAGCCTTCTTCGAGCAGGTGCAGCGCAATGGCGCGGCCGATGCCGCTGCTGCTGCCCGTCACCACGGCATGCGGGGCTGCTGCCGCTTCATTCGACACGGATGTTGCCCTCCACGATGATCTTCTTCGAGCGCTCCATGTCGGCCTGCTGGAACTTCGCGAAGTCGTCGACGCTGCCCGGCGTGAGCAGCAGGCCCTGTGCGTTGAGCGTCTCGCGCATGTCGGTGCCCAGCGCCTTGTTCACTTCGGCATTGAGCCGCTGCGTGATCGCGGCCGGCAGCCTGGCCGGACCCCACAGGCCATACCAGCTGTAGAACTCGTAGCCCGGAATGGTCTCGCCCACCGTGGGCACGTTCGGCAGGCTGGTGGCGCGCTGGGCCGAGGTGACGGCCACCACGCGCAGCATGCCGCTCTTGTGGTATTGCAGCGAGCCCAGGATCGGATCGATGAAGCCGTCGATCTGCCCGCCGATCAGGTCCTGGAAGGCCGGCGCCGTGCCCTTGTACGGCACGATCAGGTAGTCGAGCCCGCCCGCGCGCTTGAGCAGCTCGGTCGACAGGTGGCCGGCCGAGCCGATCGAGCCCACGGCGAAGGTCATCTTGCCCGGATGCGCCTTGGCGTAGGCGATGAGCGACTTGACGTCGGTGATCGGCAGGTTCTTGTTGATGGCCACCGACAGCGGCGCCTTGGCAACCAGCGCCACCGGCGTGAAGTCGCGCGCGACCTCGTAGGGCACGGACTTCATCGTCATCGGCGCCGTGGTGAAGGTCGAGGCGTTGAACAGCAGCGTGTAGCCGTCGGCCGGCGCCTTCGACACCACGTCGGCGCCGATCACGCCATTGCCGCCGGGCCGGTTCTCCACGATGAAGGGCTGGCCCAGCTGGTCGCCGAGCTTCTGCGCGAGCAGGCGGCCGACGGTGTCGAGCGTGCCGCCGGGCGGGAACGGGATCACCATGCGCACGGGGCGGGCGGGCCAGGGCTGGGTCTGCGCAAAGCCGGAGGATGCCGCGGCGAGCGCGAGGGCCGCGAGCGCGGCGCGCAGGAAATGGGTGCGTTGCATGTCTCTTGTCTCCTTGTGTTTTTCGGGGGGAGGGCGGCGTGCCTTCCGTGTGTTCGCTCAGCGCCTCGACAGCCCGGCCTGCGCCACGGCGGCGCGCAGCGCGTCCATCTCGCGCGCATTGGGCGCCTCGGTCGGCGGGCGCACCGTGGCGTTGTCGAGCACGCCGGCCAGGTACATGCCGCCCTTCATGCGCGCATGCGCCTCGCCGGTCGGCTCGCCGCCGCCGTACACCGCGTCCTTCAGCGGCGTGATCAGGGCCTGCACCGCCATCGCCTTCTTCAGGTCGCCGGCCTTGACCGCGTTCCACAGGTCGATGATCAGTTGCGGAATGAAGGTGGCAAAGCCGACCAGCGCGCCGTCCACGCCTTGCACCATCGAAGCCAGCAGGTACTCGTCGTGGCAGGTGAGGATGGCCTTGGAGGCGTCGGCCTCGCGGATCGCCTGGATGTCGCGGGCGTACTTGTTCATGTCGCGCTGGCCGACCTTGAAGGCCTGCAGGTAGGGCAGGCGGGCCAGCTCGGCCAGCAATTGCGACGAATAGGAGGCGCGGGTCCAGGCCGGGTACACGTGGCAGACCAGGTCGAGCTCCGGCGCCGCGCGGTGGATGGCCTCGAAGTACTGCAGCGCATGGCCTGGCGTGAAGCCGAAGCGCAGCCAGTGGTGCGGCGGCATCACGTCGAGCGCGGCCGCGCCGGCGGCCTGGGCGGCGCGCGCATGCTCGGCGGCTTCGGCCAGGCCTTCGCACACGATCGACGAGATCACCGGCATGCGGCCGCGCAGCTCGTCGGCGACGATGCGCGTCACCTCGGCGCGTTCGGCCGGCGTCAGCGAGAACACCTCGCCGGTGTGGCCGTTGGTCATGACCGCCACCACGCCGTCGTGCCCCGCCAGCCACGAGGCCAGCTTGCGCAGGGCCGGCTCATCGATGCGGTGGTCCGCGGTGAAAGGGCAGGAAATGGCGGGAATGATCCCGCGATAATTCGCGATGGAAGGCATGCTGTGTCTCCGTTGGGGTTCAAGGTGCAGGAATGCCCGCATCTTTGGCCGGCGGGGCCTGCACCGTCCAATACTCGAATCGCATACAACTATTCAACCGCTCGCACTGCGCATGGGCCCCGGCAACCGACCCCTCGACCTCGAATGGCTGGAAGACTTCCTGGCCCTGGCCGAGAGCGGCAATTTCTCGCGCGCGGCGCAGGCGCGCTCCATCGCCCAGCCGGCCTTCAGCCGCCATATCCGCGCGCTCGAGGAGTGGGTGGGGGTCGACCTGTTCGACCGCAGCGCGCACCCGGCCGCGCTCACGGCGGCGGGCAAGCGCTTCCAGCCGCTGCTGCAGGAGGTGCTGGCCGCGCTGGAGGCCGCGCGCATCAAGACGCGCGCGGCGCACGACATGGCCGCGGCGAGCCTGAGCTTTGCCGCCACGCACGTGCTGTCGCTGACCTTCTTTCCGCGCTGGCTGGCCAGCGTGGAGGCGCGGCTGAGCCTGGGGCCGATCCAGACCATCTCCGACAGTTCGCAGGCCTGCGAAGACCTGATGCTGCAGCGCCGCGTGCAGTTCGTGCTGTGCCATGGCCATGCGCATGCGCCCGGCCGGCTCGACGAAGCGCAGTACCCGATGCAGCGCTTGAGCGACGACGTGCTCGTGCCGGTGGCGGCGCCGGATGCGCGCGGCCTGCCGCTGCATGCGCTGGGCACGCAGCAGGCGCCGTCGGTGCTGGCCTACAGCGAGGCCTCGGGGCTGGGGCGGATCATGCGGGCGATCCAGGACAGCGAGTTCGGCAAGGACTTCGCGCCTTCGCTGTCGGTGGTCTTCACGGCGCACCATGCCGCGCTGCTGCGGACCATGGCGCTCGAAGGGCGCGGCCTCGCATGGCTGCCGATGAGCCTGGTGGCGGACGACCTGCGCGGCGGCACGCTGGTGGATGCCGGTGCAGGCGGCTGGCGGGTGCCGGTGGACATCCGGCTGTACCGGCAGCAGGCCCACATGGCGCCCATGGCCGAGGCGCTGTGGGACCTGGTGAAGGACGGCGCCTGAGCGCCCTCAGACGCTGCTGAGCGTCGGCAGCAGCGCCAGCAGTGCGCGCACCAGCGGCGAATCGTCCGCCTTGCGCCACACCGCCAGGGTGTCGATGTAGGTCTTCTCGCCCTTGAGCGAGCGGTACGCCACGCCTTCGCGGTGCAGCGCCTTGACGCAGGCCGGCACCAGCGCCACGCCCAGCCCGCCCGAGACCAGGCTCACGATGGTGTGCATCTGGCGCGCCGGAAACAGGCGCGGGCTGAAGCCGCGCCGCATGCAGGTGGCCACGATCGCATCGAACACCTGCGGCCCGAAGTGCCGCTCGAAGCCCAGGAAGCGCTCGCCCGAGAATTTTTCGAGCGCAATGCTGCCGGGCCGCACCAGCGGATGCGCCTCGGGCATCGCGAGGATCAGCGCATCCTTCTGCACCAGCCGCGAGCCCAGCGAGGCGGGCATGCTGGACGGCTGCAGCACCAGGCCCACGTCGAGCCGGCCCGATTCGACGTCGCCGATGATCTGGTCGGTCGTGCCCTCCCACAGCGCGATCTCGGCCCGCTCGTTCTCGTCCGAGAACTGCCGCAGCACCCGCGGCAAGAACGAATAGGCCGGCAGGCTGATGAAGCCGATCGAGATCGATCCCATGAGCCCGGCCGCGGCCTCCTGCGCGCGCCGGCGCAGCGTGTCCATGCCGAGCAGCACGGCGCGCGCATCGCGAAGCGCTTCGTCCCCAGCGCGCGTGATCGCGATGCGGCGCGAGGTGCGCTCGAACAGCGTGACGCCCAGTTCTTCCTCCATCTCCTTGATCGCGAGGCTCACGGGCGGCTGCGACAGGTTCAGGCGCTGCGCCGCGCGCCCGAAGTGCAGCTCTTCGGCCACGGCGATAAGGCAGCGGAGGTGGCGGATTTCCATCTATCTGAATTTTGTATTGATCGATACGAATTCTAAATTTGTTGCTATTGATGTCAACTTCTAGACTTTGCCTCCACCAGCGCTGACGATCCGAACGGCGCGGCAAGGAGACAAAGCGATGGTCGAGAAACTGATGGGGCTGCCGCGCTCGCGCACGGTGGTGCATCCGGGGCCTTTCCGGCCCGTGCGCATCGATCGCATGCGCGACCAGAAGGGCCGGCACTTCCGGCTTGCGCTGCCCGGCGGCCGCACGCTGCACGAGAGCCTCGTGCAGGCGCTGGCGGACGAAGGCGTGGCCAGCGCATCGATGACGCTGATCGGCGGCGAGCTGGCCGAGCTCGGCTTCTGCCTTGCGTTGCCCGATCCCACGGGCCGCGTGCTCGCCACCTACGGCGCGCCGCACACGGTGCAGGGCGCCTGCTTCATCTTCGGCAACGCGACGCTCGGCAGCTCCGCCGGCGGCACGCCGGTGGTCCATTGCCACGGCGCCTTCCGCACCGCCGACGGCGCGGTGCGCGGCGGCCACATCCTGACCGACCGCACGGTGGTCGGACGGCGCAGCGTCACCGCCGTGGTCACCGCGCTCGACAGCTTCGAACTGCGCGTGGTCTACGACGACGAAACCCGCATGCCGCTGATGCGGCCCCAGGCCAGGCGCATCCATGGCTGAGATGCGCATGATCGAAAGCGGGTGCATGGGCCGCGTGGCCTATGCGCGCATCGCACCCAACGAAGACCTCGTCTCGAGCGTCGAGAAGCTCTGCCTCGCGGAAGGCTTCGGCCATGCGTTCGTGCGCGGCGCGCTGGGCAGCCTCGTCGATGCCTGCCTCGAGCGCGCCGACGGTTCCTGCCAGGTGATCCGCGGTCCGGCCGCCGAGATCGTGAGCCTGGCCGGCGAGGTGCGTTCGCAGCCCGACGGATCCCTGCGCGCCGCGCTCACCGGCGTGGTGGCGGACACGCACGGCCACCTGTATGGCGGACCGTTCGTGGCGGGCGCCAATGCCGTCTGCGTCACCTTCGAAGTCACGCTCGAAGAGTGGCTGCCATCGCCGGGCAACAACTGATCTCATTCACTGCAGAAACTCCCATCCATGACCGAACTCTCCGCTTCATCGTCTTCCCGCGTCGCCGTCGTCACCGGAGGCGCGCGCGGCATCGGCCTGGCCATCGGCCGCTGGTTCCTGGCGCACGGCTACAGCGTCGCGCTGCTCGACGTCGACGGCGCCACGCTCGACCAGGCGGTGGCCGAAGTCGCGCAGCCCGCGAAGCTGCTCGGCCTGCACTGCGACGTGTCGAAGCCGTCGCAGGTCGAGAGCGCGGCAAAGGCCGTGGTCGAGCGCTTCGGCCGCGTCGATGCGCTGGTCAACAACGCCGGCGTGGCGGTGTTCAAGCCGGTGCTCCGGACTTCGTTCGAGGAATGGCGCACCGTGCTCGGCACCAACCTGGACGGCGCCTTCCTCTGCACGCAGGCCTTCGGCGCGCTGATGGTCGAACGCGGGAGCGGCGCGGTGGTGAACATCGCCTCCATCTCGGGCCTGCGCGCCAGCACGCTGCGGGTGGCCTACGGCACCAGCAAGGCGGCGCTCATCCACCTGACCAAGCAGCATGCGGTGGAGCTGGGCAACGCCGGCGTGCGCGTGAACGTGATCGCGCCGGGGCCGGTGGAAACCGAGATGGCCAAGCTCGTGCACAGCGTGGCGATCCGCTCCGACTACTACGACACCATTCCGCTCGGCCGCTACGGCACGCCGGAGGAAATGGCCAACGCCGTGGGCTTCCTGTGCAGCGACGAGGCGAGCTTCATCAACGGCCAGGTGCTGGCCGTCGATGGCGGCTTCGATGCCGCCGGCGTCGGCCTGCCGACCCTGCGCCGGGGCATGCCCGTGCCCGCCACCGACCACGCCTGACAAGGAGAAGCGCCCAATGACCACCAACGCCTGCATCATCGGCTGGGGACACACGGCTTTCGGCAAGCTCGATGCCGCGGAGAGCGAAGCGCTCATCCGCTCGGCGGTCGAGCCCGCGCTGCAGACCGCGGGGCTCGCCGCGGCCGACATCGACGGCGTCTTCGTCGGCCATTTCAACAGCGGCTTCCTGCCGCAGGACTTCAGCGCGTCGCTGGTGGGCCTGGCGCTGCCCGAGCTGCGCCATGTTCCTGCGGTGCGCATGGAAAACGCATGCGCCACCGGTTCGGCCGCAATCTGGGCCGCGCTCGATGCGGTGCAGTGCGGGCGCGTGCGGCATGCGCTGGTGGTCGGCTTCGAGATCATGAACGCCGTGCCCGGCCCGCGCATTGCCGAGACGCTGCTGCGCTGCTCCTACGTGAAGGAAGAGGGCCAAACGCCGGCGGGCTTTGCCGGCGTCTTCGGCAACATCGCGGGCGGCTACTTCGAACGCTTCGGCGACCAGAGCGATGCGCTCGCGGCCATCTCGGCCAAGAACCACGCCAACGGCGTGCACAACCCTTATGCGCACATGCGGCGCGACCTGGGTTTCGACTTCTGCCGCCAGCCGTCGGAGAAGAACCCCTTCGTCGCGGGCCCGCTCAAGCGCTCCGACTGCTCGCTGGTTTCCGACGGCGCGGCGGCGCTGGTCATTTCGGCCGAGCCGGTTGCGTCGGCGACGGTCCCGGCGGTGCGCTGGCGCGCGCGCACGCAGGTCAACGACTACCTGCCGCTGTCGCGCCGCGACCCGACGCGCTTCGAGGGCGCGGCGCTCGCGTGGCAGCGGGGGCTGGCCGCGGCCGGGCTCTCGCTGCATGACCTGGGCTTCGTCGAGACGCACGACTGCTTCACCATCGCAGAGCTGCTCGAGTACGAAGCCATGGGCCTGGCGCCGCACGGGCAGGGCGCACGCGTGATCCTGGACGGCGTGAGCCGCAAGGACGGCAAGCTGCCCGTCAATCCGTCGGGCGGACTGAAGTCGCGCGGCCATCCGATCGGCGCTACCGGCGTGTCGCAGCATGTGATGGCCGCGATGCAGCTGGCGGGCCTGGCGGGCGACATGCAGGTGGTCTCCGGCAAGCCGGGCGCGGTCTTCAACATGGGCGGCGCCGCGGTCGCCAACTACCTGAGCGTGCTGGAGGCGGCATGAGCCAGGCGCGGGCGATGAACCTGTCCGCGCTGCTGTCGCAGACGGCCGCGCTCTTTCCCGAGCGGCCGGGGCTGATCCAGGGCGAGCGGCAGTGGACCTGGCGCGAGATCGATGCGCGCGTCGATGCGCTGGTGCAGGCGCTGCGCGCGCTCGGCATGCGGCCGGGCGACAAGCTGCTCGTGATGTCGCGCAACAACCCGGCGCTGTTCGAGAGTTGCTGGGCCGCCTTCCGCCTGGGCGCGGTGTGGGTGCCCGTCAACTTCCGGCTCACGCCGCCGGAGGTCGCCTACCTGGGCAGCGCCAGCGAAGCCAGCGTGATGCTGGCCGAGGACTGCTTTGCCGAGCATGTGGAGGCGGTGAAGGCCGCGTCGTCGCATCTGCGCTCGGTCGTCACCATCGGTCTTCCGCGCGCGGATGAACTCGGCTACGAGGCGCTGCTCGCGGCCAATGCCGGTGCGCCCGCGGCGATGGTGCAGGTCGATGCCGACCAGCCGCTGTGGTACTTCTACACCTCGGGCACCACCGGCCGCCCGAAGGCCGCCGTGCTCACGCACGGGCAGATGGCCTTCGTCGTGGCCAACCACCTGGCCGACCTGATTCCGGGCACCACCGAGCACGACTGCTCGATCGCCGTCGCGCCGCTGTCGCATGGCGCGGGCATCCACGCGCTGCTCAACGTGGCCCGTGGCGCCGCCACCGTGCTGCTCGCGTCCGACAGGCTGGAGCCGGCCACCTTCTGGGCGCTGGTGGAGCGGCACCGCGTGACCAACGTCTTCACGGTGCCGACCATCGTCAAGATGCTGGTGGAAGACCCGGCCGTCGACCGCTTCGACCACGGCTCCCTGCGCTACGTGGTCTATGCGGGCGCGCCGATGTACCGCACGGACCAGAAGCGCGCGCTGCAAAAACTCGGCAAGGTGCTGGTGCAGTACTTCGGCCTCGGCGAAGTCACGGGCTGCATCACGGTGCTGCCGCCGGCCATGCATGCCGCCGACGACGACGATCCGAACGCGAACATCGGCTGCTGCGGCCGGGCCCGCACCGGCATGGAGGTGGCCATCCTCGACGCGTGGATGCAGCCGGTGCCCGCCGGCACCGTGGGCGAGATCTGCTGCCGCGGACCGGCCGTGTTCGCGGGCTACTTCAACAACCCCGAAGCCACCGAGAAAGCGCTGCGCGGCGGCTGGTTCCACACCGGCGATCTCGGCCGCATGGATGCGCGCGGGCTGCTCTACATCACGGGCCGCGAATCGGACATGTACATCTCGGGCGGCTCCAACGTGTACCCGCGCGAGGTCGAAGAAATCTTGCTGATGCATCCCGCCGTGCGCGAGGCGGCGGTGCTCGGCATCGCGGACGAGAAATGGGGCGAGGTGGGCGTGGCGGTGATCGTCGCTTCGCAACCCGGCCTCACGGCCGAGCAGCTGCTGCAGCACCTGGACGGCCGCTGCGCGAAGTACCGCTGGCCGCGGCACATCTTCTTCTGGGATGCACTGCCCAAGTCGGGCTACGGCAAGGTCGCCAAGGCCGACATCCGCAAGCAGTTGCTCGAACGCGGCGACGTGAAGGAGGCCGCCACCACCTGAGCGCACCCATCGACGCCGCCCCGCACGAGCAGATCCATTCACAAAAGGACCAGGAGACAAAAAATGAGCATCACCCGCCGCACCGTGCTGCGCTCGACGGCACTGGCCGCCAGCCTCGCCGTTCCCATGCATCGGGCCTTCGCGCAGAAGGCCGAGTTCAACTACAAGTACGCGAACAACCTGCCGGTCACGCATCCGCTCAACATCCGCGCCAAGGAGATGGCCGACGCCATCCGCGCCGAGACCGGCGGCCGCGTCGACATCCAGATCTTCCCGAGCAACCAGCTGGGTTCCGACACCGACGTGCTGAGCCAGTTGCGCTCGGGCGGCGTGGAGTTCTTCACACTGTCGGGGTTGATCCTTTCCACGCTCGTGCCTTCGGCGTCGATCAGCGGCGTGGGCTTTGCCTTCAACGACTACGCGAGCGTGTGGAAGGCGATGGACGGCGAGCTGGGCGCGCACATCCGCCAGCAGATCGCCAAGGCCAACATCGTGCCGATGGAGAAGATCTGGGACAACGGCTTCCGGCAGATCACGTCATCGAGCCGGGCCATTGCCGCGCCGCAGGACATGAAGGGCTTCAAGATCCGCGTGCCGGTGTCGCCGCTGTGGACCTCGATGTTCAAGGCACTCGACGCCGCGCCCACGTCCATCAACTTTGCCGAGGTCTATTCGGCGCTGCAGACCAAGATCGTCGACGGGCAGGAGAACCCGCTCGCCATCATCGCGACGGCCAAGCTCTACGAGGTGCAGAAGTACTGTTCGCTGAGCAACCACATGTGGGACGGCTTCTGGTTCCTGGCCAACCGGCGTGCCTGGGACAAGCTGCCCGCCGATCTGCGCACCGTGGTGGCCCGCCACATCAACGCAGCCGGCATGAAGGAGCGCGCCGACGTGGCCGAGCTCAACGCCGGGCTGCAGAAGGAACTGGCCGCCAAGGGCATGGCCTTCAACCAGCCGGACGCAGCCGCCTTCCGCGACCAGTTGCGCAAGGCCGGCTTCTACAGCGAGTGGAAGGCCAAGTACGGCGACGAGGCCTGGGCGCTGCTCGAGCGCAGCGCGGGCAAGCTTGCATGAGCGGGCCGGCCCTCGGCCTGGCGGCCGGCGCGCGGGTGGATGCGCCCCGGCTGTCGGCCATCGAGCGCCGGCTCGGCATGCTGGTCGACATGGCGGCCGGCGGCCTGGTGCTGGCCGACGTGGCGGTGCTGCTGGCGGGCGTGCTCGCGCGCTTCGTGTTCCACAGCCCGCTGGTCTGGTCCGACGAGCTCGCGTCGATCCTGTTCATCTGGCTCGCGATGCTGGGCGCGGTGGTCGCGCTGCGGCGCGGCGAGCACATGCGCATGACGGCGCTGGTTTCGATGCAGCCGCCATCGCGGCGCCCGCTGTTCGAGGCCCTGGCGCTGTGTGCCTCGCTCGCGTTCCTGGCGATGGTGGCATGGCCGGCCTGGGAGTACGCGTCGGAGGAGCGCTTCATCACCACGCCCGCGCTCGACATCTCGAATGCGTGGCGGGCTGCGGCGCTGCCGGTGGGTGTGGGCCTGATGGGCCTGTTCGCGGTGCTCAGGCTGCTGCGCGATGTGGAGTGGCGCATCACGGCCAAGGCGGTGGCGATCGTGGCCACGCTGGTGGTGGCGTTCACGCTGGGCCGCTCGGTGTTCCAGGAGCTCGGTCGGCTGAACCTGCTGGTGTTCTTCGTCGGCGTGGTGCTGGCGGGCGTGCTCGCGGGCATTCCCATCGCCTTTTCGTTCGGCCTTGGCACCTTCGGCTACCTGGCGCTGGCCACCGACACGGCGCTGCCGGTGATCGTGGGTCGCATGGACGAGGGCATGTCGCACCTGATCCTGCTGGCGGTTCCGCTGTTCGTGTTCCTCGGCCTGCTGATCGAGATGACCGGCATGGCCAAGGCCATGGTCGCGTTTCTCGCGGGCCTGCTGGGGCATGTGAAAGGCGGGCTGTCGTACGTGCTGGTGGGCGCGATGTACCTCGTGTCGGGCATCTCGGGCTCCAAGGCGGCCGACATGGCGGCGGTGGCGCCGGCGCTTTTTCCCGAGATGAAGCAGCGCGGCGCGAGCGAGGGCGAGCTCGTCGCGCTGCTGGCCGCGACCGGCGCGCAGACCGAGACGGTGCCGCCCAGCCTGGTGCTGATCACCATCGGCTCGGTCACGGGCGTGTCGATTGCCGCGCTGTTCACGGGCGGCCTGCTGCCGGCCGTGGTGCTGGGCCTGATGCTGTGCGTGGTCGTGTACTTCCGCTGCCGCGGCGAGGACCTGCGCGAGGTCGTGCGCACGCCGTGGCGCGAGGTCGGCCGGCTGGCCGTCGTGGCGCTGCCGGCGCTGGCGCTGCCGTTCGTGATCCGCGCGGCGGTGGTCGAAGGCGTGGCCACCGCCACCGAGGTGTCGACCATCGGCATCATGTACGCCGTGGTCGCGGGGCTCGTCGTGTACCGGCAGTTCGACTGGAAGCGTCTCGGGCCGATGCTCGTTGCGACGGCGTCGCTGTCGGGCGCCATCCTGCTGATCATCGGCACCGCGACCGCCATGGCCTGGGGCCTCACGCAGTCGGGCTTCTCGCGCCTGCTGGCCGAAGCGATGACCGGCCTGCCCGGCGGCGCGCCGATGTTCCTGGCGGTGTCGCTGGTGATCTTCGTGGTGCTGGGCAGCGTGCTCGAGGGCATCCCGGCCATCGTGCTGTTCGGGCCGCTGCTGTTTCCGATAGCGCGCCAGTTGGGCATCCACGAGGTGCACTACGCGATGGTGGTGGTGCTGTCGATGGGCCTCGGCCTGTTCGCGCCGCCGCTGGGCGTGGGCTACTACGCGGCCTGCGCGATCGGCCGCGTGCATCCTGACGCGGGCATCCGGCCGATTGCAGGCTACATGGTGGCGCTGCTGGTGGGGACGATTGCGGTGGCGGCGATTCCTTGGCTGTCCATCGGGTTTCTTTGAGGGGGCGGGGGACCTGCTATCAGTGGTTGGCAGCTTTGCCCCTGGCGCTCGGAGTTCGGGGCAGCAAGGCCTTGATGCGCTGGCGAAGCAGCGCGGGTGTCACAGCAGGCGTCATTTGCAGCACCGCCATGCAGCGGTCCATTCGTCCGTGGCGTGTCAGCAGTGCATTCACGGCCTTTGCCAGATCGCTGTCGATGCTGCTGCCGTAGGCTTGTCTGGCCTTGGTCGCCGCGCGGCGCAGCAGTGCAGAACCAGGGTGCATCATGGCCAGGTCGATGATGTCGCGGCTGAAGACGCTGTCGTCGGCCCAGCGATCCGAATTTGCAAGCAGCTTGCTTGCGGCCATGTCCAGCACGGTGAGCGTCGCAATGTCGCCGATGCGGTCTTGCTCGCCCGGCGCATCAAGTTCGATGCGTGCTTCGAGCACGATCTCGAACTTGATATCGACGTCACCCACACGCACCATCGATCGGATGCCATATTGATCGGCGCGAAGTTCGCCGGTCTGCTGGATCTTCGCGCCCTTGCGGGCCAGCGCGCTCAGCCCCTGCTCACCGGTCAGCAGCTGGCGCAGCTGCCGGTAGCCATCGATATCGGAAACGAGGAAGTCGATGTCCACCGACTCGCGGTACTCGCCATAGCGAAGCGCGATGGCCGTGCCGCCGCCGAACAGGCAATGGTTCTCGGCGAGCACTTCGGCATCGAGCATTGCAAGTGCCTCGGCGACCCGCCGGTGGTGCGGGCGTTCAAACATGCAGCGGCTTCCTGCCCAATGCGCGTGCCAGCTCGTCGAGCAGTTGCCGCTCCCGCGCGTCGAGCGCCGATGCGTCGACATGGCGCCAGTTGCGTTCGTAGGTGGCCCACGCCTCTGTGGGGGTGAGTTCGGTATCAGGCGCCAATTGCCAGGCGAGCCGGCGCAGTTGGGGGTAGTCGGCGATTCGGATGCCGCCCGCAATCGGCGCGGGGGGCGCGGATTGCGTTGATGGGACCACGTCGACATCGAGGCCCAGCGCCGCGAGGGCATTCATGTAGGCCCCCATCGTGACCGACGGCTCGCCGCGTTCGATACGGTGCAGCGTCATGCGGGACACGCCCGCCGCCTCTGCCGCTGTGGTGGCGCTGACCTTCAGGGCCTTGCGGCGAGCGTGGATGCGCCGGCCGAACGCTGCGAGGCGGCGATCGGCCGCCGGGGCAAGGGGTGGCGCTGCAGAGGGCATATATGTATCTCATACTAGACAAAACTTGAGAATATGTCCAGAATGAGATACGTAAATTGAGATTACGGCGAACATTGCCGCACGGCGCGGCCTGCTCAGGTCCTTTTCGGGCTGGCAGAACTCCTCGCGCGTTCATTCGCCCTTGACGTAGCCGCGCGCTTCCACGATCTGGCCGCCGCGCACCAGCATCAGGTTCACGCCGCGCACCGACTGGCTCTCGTCCTCGCCCCAGTGCAGCCGCCAGCGGATCGTCGCCCGCTCTCCGGCGACCGTCACGTCCTCGATGTCGAACCAGGTATCCGGACGGGTCGCGATTCCCCGCCACAACGCCAGGCAGGCGTCGTGGCCGACATGGCGCGAGCCATTCGGCGCCGGCGTGGTGTTCTCGATGACGCAGTCCGCGGCGATCAGTTCGGGGAGGGCCGTCGGATCATGCCGCTGGAAGACCTCGTTGAACCGCCGGATGACCTCGGAGGTGCTCTGCTGCCCGGCCTGGCCGAGGTTCGACACCGCCGGTGTCTTGGCGTAGCCCAGGGCCTCCGCGATCCGGCCGTGGCGCACCTTGATCAGCGTGACGCCCCGGACCGAGTTCTCCTGGCCCTCGCCGAAGCGGTAGCGCCAGCGGTTGATCGCCCGGTCGCCGCAGATGACCACTTCCTCGGTCTCGAAGGCGCCGTTCGGATCCGCGATCATGGCCTGCCAGAAGGCGACATTGGGCTCCTGGCCCTCCACCCGCAGCCCGTCGGGCGCCGGCTGCATCGCTTCCATGATGCAATCCGGAGCGACGAGCTCCCGTATGGCGGCGGCGTCCTTGTGCCGGAATGCGGCCATGAAGCGCCGCACGGCATCGGCCGTCTCCCCGGCCGATGCGGAATCGGAAAATATGAAACTGCTTGCGTCGGTCATGATGGTGTGTCCATGGTTGTCGAGCCCCAAGGATGGGCCGCCTGCGGCCGCATGACCTGATCGAGCGTCCGGCTTACTTTGCAGCGCATGAACCAGACCGATCCCCTTTCCGAAGCGTTGGGCAACGTGCGCCTGAGCGGCGCGATCTTTCTTGACGCCGAGCTGAGCGCGCCCTGGGGCTTTGCGTCGCCGCCGGCCAGTGCGGGCGCGCACCTCATCGCGCCTTCGGCGGAACACATGGTGCTGTTTCACCTGCTTGTCGAAGGCAGGGCCTCCGTGCGGCTTCCGGGGCAGCCCCGGTTGGCGCTCGAGGCGGGCGACGTTGCCATCCTCCCGCTGGGAGACGCGCATGAGCTCTGGAACGGGCGCGGGGCCGAGCTCACCGACTCGTCCGCGCTGCTGCCGAAGATCCTGGAGGGAGCGGTGGTCTCGGAGCGCGGCGGCGGCGGCGGGCCCGTCACCAAGTTCATCTGCGGCTATATCGGCTGCGATCGCCAGGCCAGGCGCTTCTTCCTGGCGGGCTTGCCGCCGCTGTTCAAGGTGAACATCCGCCGCGGGTCGACGGGCGCGTGGATCGAAAGCACGCTCCGCCACCTCGCCTCCGATCGCGAGCCGGCCGGCGCCGGGCGCAACGCGCTGCTCGCCAAGCTGGCCGAGGCGCTCTTCATCGAGACGCTGCGCCGCTACATGTCCGAGCTGCCGCGGCAGCGGACCGGATGGCTCGCGGCCGCACGCGATTCGGCGGTGGGCCGGGCCCTGGGCGCGATCCATCGCGAGCCCGCGCACCCGTGGACGGTCGCGTCGCTGGCCGAACAGGCCGGGATGTCGCGCACCGTGTTTGCGGAACGGTTCACCCGTCTGCTGGGCGAGGCGCCGCTGGGCTATGTCGCGCGCTGCCGCATGCAGCTCGGCGCCCGCCTGCTCGAGAGCACCGATGACACGGTGCTCGAAGTCGCGCTGAACGCGGGCTACGAGTCCGAGGCCGCCTTCAACCGTGCGTTCAAGCGCGAGTTCGATGTTCCGCCTGCGCGCTATCGGATGCAGCGGCGCAGGGGAGACCGGATGGCGGCGGACAGCGGCGCGCAATGACCGCCCGCCCGGGTGACTCAATAGCCGAGCAGGGCGTCCCAGACACCCAGTTGTGCGACCTTGGGTACCGGGCCGATCGTTGCCACCGCGGCATTCTGTCCACCGAACGACGCCGCGGAGTCCGATGCGCCCGAAAAGCGCGGCCAGTCGAGCGCGGGCGCCAGCCGTGCATTCCCATCGCTTGCGAACGACAGCACCGCGGTCATCAATGCGTCCGACAGCTGCGCTTCGGCAGCGCCTGCTCCCACCTTGTCCCGGTAGTAGTCGAGCCCGAAGCTGCCGAACAGCATGGGCAATTCCGCGCAATGGGGCACGCCGCGCCCCGGCGCCTGTATCTGATGCGCATAGGTGGCGTATCGGACATTGCCTCCGTCGCCGGCAACCTTGGCGGCATAGCGCACGCTGAAGTTGCGCAGGACGCGGTCGCCATAGATCTCGATCCACACATCACCCGGCGCGGTCGACCGGCCTTCGCGTGCGGCTGCATCGGTGTAGGCGTCGATCACCGCATCGGCGTTCGCCTGCGAGCCACCTGCTTGTGGTGTCACCAGGGCCAGGAGCTCGGCGCGGCTGGCGGGCAAGGCCGGCGTCAGCCGTGCCTGGGTGATCGGGTCGTAGGCATCGAGGAAGAACGATCCTTCCGTCAGCGTATTGGTGATCACGAGGGGAAGATCGCCTGGCCACGCGGTGCGCGTCCAGTCGGAAAGGCAGACCTGGCCGTCGATGATCGGTGCTGCGCGCAAGCCCCGGCCGGAGGTGATGCCCGCCGGCAGCGGCTGCGCATTGAGCGCGAGTTCGGCCTGGTGCAGCGTCGAAGCCGGAATGTCGCGCAGGCCCGAGGGCGTTGTCTGCAGCCTGGCGGCCAGCGCTTCGGCATACCTCCCGGCGTCGGCCAGGGTGAAGCCGGTGGGCGCCGGCACGCCGGCCGGGCTCAACAGCATGGCCTTCTGGAAGCAGGCCCGCGCCACCGGGTTCTGCGCCAGGATCGCGCCGCTCGTGCCGCCGGCGGACTGCCCGATGAGGC
Organism: Variovorax sp. 05T418; assembly: GCF_056396385.1. NCBI lineage: Bacteria > Pseudomonadati > Pseudomonadota > Betaproteobacteria > Burkholderiales > Comamonadaceae > Variovorax > Variovorax sp. 05T418. The sequence goes on from NZ_JBFTLJ010000001.1 coordinate 171,838, forward strand.
AGACATTGGCGGGATCGCCACCGAACGCCTCGGCGTTGCGCCGCACCCACTGCAGCACCGCGATCTGGTCCTGCAGCTGCCAGTTGGCCTGCGTCCCGGTGTCGGGATCGACGAGGTCCGGGTGCGACAGCGTGCCCATCGCGCCGAGCCGGAAATTGGCGGTGACGACGACCACGCCCTTGCGCGCGAGCGCCTCGCCGTTCATCAGCGGCATGCTGGTGGCGCCGGTGCGCCATGCGCCGCCGTGCAGCCACACCACGACGGGCAGCTTGCGGCGCTGGCTCGGCGCCCACACGTTCAGCGTCAGGCAATCCTCGCTCTGAACCGCAGGAGAGGGATAGATCCAGGTCACGTACGCCGGCAAGGTCTGCAGGCTGGCGGCCCCGAAGGCCGTTGCGTCGAACACGCCGCTCGGGGCCCGGTACGGCTGCGGCGAGCGAAAGCGCAGGGCGCCGACGGGCGGCTGCGCATACGGGACGCCGAGGAAGAACGCGACGGCGTCATCGGCCGTGCGCTGGCCCTTCAATGTGCCGGAGCTCGTTTCGACCATGGGTGCCGGGGCCGGGGCCGGGGCCGGCGAGGGCGCGGGTGCAGGGGCGGGCGCGGGTGGCGCCGCCGCAGTGGGCAACGGGAGAAAGCCGTTGCCGCTGTTGCCGCCACCGCCGCAGCCACTCAGCGGCACGGCGGCCAATGCGCCGGCGGAAAGGATGAACCGCCGCCGGCTGGTAGCCGAATGCCCGCATGGATCGCTCGAGGTCGTCATGTGCTTCCTTGTTCGCCGGCCCGGATGGTGCCGAAGCGGTGGCGAGTCTAGGAAGGATGACCGCCGCATGACAGGGCCGGCGGCGCAACTCAGCTTTCCAAAAATGCGTTGCCTTGGCCCGGCTTGCCCAGCGCCGAGGCCGCTTCGCAGAGTTCGTCCAGGAAAAGGCGCCCCGCGATGGTGAGATCGCGCCGCGAGAGATAGAGCGCAAAAAGCGAGATCGGCGGCGGCGTCCAGCCGGGCGCGACCAGGCCGAGGCGCCCGGCCTTGAAGTCCGCGGCGCACATCGACGCGGGCAGCTGCGCCACACCGAGCCCCGCGAGCGCAGCTTCGCGGATCTGCAGCAGGCTGTCGCTCGTGAACTGCACGCGCACATCGATCTCCGCGTCGCCCTCGTGCGCGTGGCTCAGCAACCAGCGTGCAGGATGCGGCATGAAGGTCCAGCCGATCGCCGGGCAGCCCTGCAACTGCGCGGGAAGCATGGCACCCGGCAGCGCATCGCGGACCTTGGGCGATGCGACGAGCACGTAGGGAATGTCGGCCAGCTTGCGCATCACCAGGCTCGAGTCGCGAAGCGGCTTGACCGAAGGGCGTATCAACAGGTCGACGGGATCGCTGAATGCCGAGGGCCGGCCGTCGGTCGCGTCGAGCGTGATCGCCACGCGCGGATGCCTCAGGCTGAAGTCGATGGCCAGCGGGCCCACGAGCATGGCACTCAAGGCGATGGGACACGAGATGCGAAGCGTCCCCGATGCCTCGCCCAGGCTGTCGCGTGCGGCGGACAGCGCGCGCTGCGCTTCGGCCCGGATGTTCGCGCCATGCGCATACATCCGCTGCCCGATGTCGGTCACCTTGAACCTGCGCGAATTGCGCACGATCAGGCTGACGTTCAGGCGTTTCTCCAGCCCCGAGATGCGGCGGCTGAGCCGCGACACGGGAATGCCGAAGCGCTGGCTCGCGGCGCTGAACCCGCCTGCCTCGACCACGGCGACCAGGGCCATCAGGTCGTCCGCGACATCTCCGGTTTCGTCCATCTTCGGCTCCCAAGGCAAAAGACGGCATTGTGGGTTGGCCTGGCGCCTGGCGGCGGCCCGGGTGGCACGCGCTACGCGCTCAACTGTTCATGACGCGCGCAAAGAGGGCCTGGTGCAGCCATCGCGGCGTTGCCCACACCATCGCCACGGCAGCCTTGTTGTTGAAGCCTGGAACGACACTGACGCGGCCGGCGTGCAGCGCCCGGATTCCCGCCCGCACCACCGGTGGCGGCGTCATCATCAGCAGCTTGAGCCCCCATGTGATCTTCTGCTTTGCGGCCTGCGCAAAGCCGGTGTCGGACATGCCGGGGCACAGCGAGGTCACCGTCACGCCATCGCGCTTGAACTCACGGTGCAAGGCATCGCCAAGGCGCAGCACATAGGCCTTGGCTGCGCCATAGACGGCCATGTTTTCCACGCCGAAGTAAGCCAGCATGCTGGCCACCAGCAGTATCTTGCCGTGGCCGCGTGCGCGCATGTCCTCGCCGAAGAGCCGCGTCATGACCGTCAGGCTTGCGATGTCCAGTTGCAGCATGTCCAGCGCGCTTTGCATCGGCGTGTCGAGGAAAGTACCCTGCAGGCCATGGCCTGCGTTGTTGATCAGGATCTCGACCTCGATGGCGCGCTCGCGAAGGCTGGCGTGCAGCGCTTGGACGGCGGCCGTGTCCGACAGGTCGGCCTGCTCCACGATGACCCTGGTGCCCCACTCCTGTTGCAGCGCCGCAGCCAGGGCTTGCAGCCGATCGAGCCGGCGCGCCACCAGAATCAGCGGGTGGCCCTTGGCGGCGTATTGCCTTGCGAATTCTTCGCCAAAACCACTGGATGCACCAGTGATGAGAACCCAGGAGTCGATGTTGGTAGCCATGATGTTCGCCTTTGTTGAAGCCGCTGTGATGCTGGAGGTGGCCGGCATCCTTGCTTTCAGGTAAGATTGGAGACCGACGGTCTGTAATTTAACAGACCATCGGTCTTTTAGCAAATGGAGTGTGATCGCCGCATGAATTCGCCCATCCCCTACGTACGCGCCCGCTCTGCCGAGCAGAAGGAAGAGCGGCGCCGCCATCTGCTGGCCACGGCCCGGGAAATGCTGCACCGGAGCCCGGAGGCCCTCGACCTGGGCATCAACGAACTCGCGCGCGAGGCGCAGATGACCAAGTCGAACGTCTACCGGTACTTCGAAAGCAGCGAGGCGGTGTTGATGGACCTGCTCGTCGAAGAATTCGCAGGCTGGCATGCCGAGCTGGGCGCGGCACTGGCGCGCGGCGGCAAGGCCGGCGCGAGCGTCGAGCACATTGCCCGCGTCTTCGCCTCGACCATTTCTGCGCGGCCCTTGCTTTGCCGGCTGATCAGCATCCTGCCGTCCATCCTCGAGCGCAAGGTGTCGTTCGAACGCATGGTCGACTTCAAGGGCAGCCTGCTGGCGGTCCGCCAACAGACGGCGCGGGACTTCCATGCCCGCGTGCCCGCCATGCCGGTGCCGGCCTTCGAACAGGTGGTGAAGCATTCGCTGCCGCTCATCATCGGGCTGTGGCCGCTCAGCAACCCGGCGGGGATGGCCGCGCAGGTGATCGAGCTCCCCGAGTTGAAGAGCCTGCGGTACGACTTCGAGAAAGACCTCGAACATGCCCTGCTCACATTGATGCGGGGAATGGCCCAGGCGTAGAAGGCGTTCGCAGCGGGAATGCGCCATGCGCGGTTGGAGCGCTGTGCATCGTGGCCGCCGACACGTTGAACTGACGGCACGCCGTGCGCTCCCGGCTGACGCGCGCATCGGCGGCAGCCTACGTTGAAAACCAAGGTCCTCACATTCAAATGGCGCCGACGTCGAACGGGGACCGAGGCGTGCCGTGCGTCTTGCCGTCGGCGGATCAGGAGACTGCCATGCGCATCCACGACGAGAAGAAGAACAACGGCGAGGCAAGCCATGCCGTTCACGATGCAGACACCGACCCCTCGCAAGCCCTGAGCGGCACCACCCGGCGCTCGCTGCTGCGCAGCGCCGTGCTGTTCGCGATGTTCTCGGGCAGCGGCATCGGCCTGACCGCCTGCGGCGGGGGCGGCGGAGGAGGAGGAGGAGGAGGGGGCATCGGCATCGGCGGCGGAGTGGGGGGCGGGCGTCCGCCCGACGACTCCAACTCGGTGTTCAAGCACGGGATCGCGAGCGGCGATCCCCTGTCCGACCGCGTGATCCTCTGGACCCGCGTGACGGCCGCCGCGCCGGGCACCCTCAACGTCGAGTGGGAAGTGGCCAGCGACGAGCGCTTCGGCATCATCGTGGCGCGCGGCACCGCGAGCACCGGTCCCGAGCACGACTACACGGTCAAGGTGGACGCCATGGGGCTCCAGCCGGCCAGCACCTATTTCTATCGCTTCCTGATGGGCAACGACCACTCGCCCATCGGCCGCACCCGCACGCTGCCGGTGGGCGGCGTATCGCAGGCCAGGCTGGCGGTGGTGTCGTGCTCCAATTTCCCGAGCGGCTACTTCAACGTCTATGCCGACATTGCCAAGCGCACCGACATCGACGTGGTGCTGCACCTGGGCGACTACATCTACGAGTACGGGGTGGTGGGCTATGCGTCGCAGCTGGCCATTGCGATCGACCGCACATCGAACCCCGACCACGAGATCCTGACGCTCGCCGACTACCGCCTGCGCCATGCGCAGTACCGCACCGACGGCGACCTGCGCGCCCTGCATGCGCGGCTGCCCATGATCGCGGTGTGGGACGACCATGACCTGGCCAACGGCGCATGGTCCGGCGGCGCCGGGAACCACGACGAAGCAACCGAGGGCAGCTTTGCGGCCCGGCGCGCGGCCGCCGTGCAGGCCTACCACGAGTGGCTGCCGACGCGGCTGCCCGACCCGGCGAACCCGCTGCGGATCTACCGCTCCTTCGACTTCGGCACGCTGGCTTCGGTGCACATGCTCGACACCCGGCTGATCGGCCGCGACAAGCAGGTCACGCTCTCGCAGTACCTGGCCGGCGAGGCTTCGGCGGCCACGCGGCAGCTGATGGGCCAGCCGCAGGTGGACTGGCTGTCCCAGCGCATGGCCGCATCGCCCTGCACCTGGCAGGTGCTCGGCCAGCAGGTGCTCATGATGCGCATGGCCATCCCCGTGAGCATCGCGACCGACTTCAGCCTCGAGACGCTGAGCGCCTACCTGGCGGCGCAGGCGCTTCCGGATTCCGCCCGCAGCGACAGCCAGCGCGCGCTGATCACGCAGCAGAAGGTGCCCTACAACCTGGACGCGTGGGACGGCTACCCGGCCGCGCGCGACGTGGTGCTCGCCATGGCGCGCAACCAGGGCAAGAACCTGATCTCGCTGGCCGGCGACACGCACAACGCCTGGGCCGGGAACCTCACCGACGCCTCCGGGCAGCGGGTCGGCGTGGAATTCGGAACCTCGTCGGTGTCGTCGCCCGGCTTCGAGCGGGCGCTGCCGCTGATTGCCAACGACCTGCTGGCCGATGGCTTCCGGCGCATGGTCGACGACCTGCGCTACGCCGAGACCAGCAAGCGCGGCTATGCGGTGCTGACCCTCACGCCGGCCGAAGCGCGCTGCGACTACATCGAGATCAGCACGGTGCTGAGCCGCGACTATTCGGTGAGGACCGCAGCCACGCTGCGCGTGCTGCCCGGTGTCGGCAACCTGCAGGTGCTCGCTGCCTGAACATGGGTGGGTGGGTGGCGCGGTGCCGTCAGGATCGCGCCACCAGGCCGCGGATGTAGGCCTCGAGCGTCGTCGAGCCGCGCAGCGCGTCGCCTGGCATCTCGAAGCCGCTGTCGACGCTCACCGCGGTCATTCGCGCATACGAGTCCGCGGCAGCTTCGGAAAAGCCGAGGCCGCGGAACGCTGCCTTCCACTTGCCGCGGGGCGTGACGTCGAGTTCCACCGGCCGGCCGAGCGCCTCCGAGAACGCCCTTGCCACGTCGGCCGAGGTATAGCGCCGCGGGCCCTCCAAGTAGCGGATGCCGACGTCGTCGAGCGGGGACACCAGCCTGCGGGCCGCGATCTCGCCGAGGTCGTGCGGCGCGGCCATGGGAATGGCAAGCTCGGGGTCGAACATCGTGGGCAGCCTGCCCGTGCTGCGCACCGTATCGAGCAGTCCGTCCCAGTTGCTCATGTAGTAGGCCGCGCGGTTGATCGCCGCCGGAATGGATTGGCGGCGCAGGCCCTCTTCGAGTTCCCACAGCACGCTCAGGTCGCCGATGCGCTCGCCGGGCTGCGCGCCGCCGGTCGATTCCGCCACCACCTTCTGCAGCCCCGAGCCTTCGAGCGCCTGCAGGATGTTGGCGACCGTGCGCCGCTCGATGGTGTCGGTGTCCGCCGACGTGTCCGCGGACGGATTGAGCAGGAAGGCGCGGCGCCCGCGCTGCAACGCCGCGCGCAGCGACGCCACGTCTTCAGCATTCGCCTCGGCAATCTCGGCGCCCTTTGCGCGCCACGCGCCTGCGCGCTTCGCGTCGCGCGTGACGATCGTCACTGCTTCGCCGCGGCCGAGCAGCGCCTGCGCGACCGCCGAACCGACATGCCCCGTACTACCCATGATGACGTACATCCGTGTCTCTCCTTTTCGTCGTGCCTGGAGGAAAGCCTGGCGGGGTGCGACTGGCGCAATGGCTCACCGCGCGGGCGCGGGGCCTGCGCAGACGACACCCTCGATCAGCGCCTTGGTGTAGCGCACGAATGCCGCGAGCTGGGTAGGACGATCGGCCAAGTTGTCCGGCGCACGGCCCAGGTAAGCCGCAAGCGCGCTTGCCAGCACGGGCCGATGCTCGCTCGGCAGGCGCTCCAGCGCCCATGCGGCGGCGGTGTCCTTGGGCGCAATCTGGCCGGTGCAGGCACTGAACCAGATGCGCGCGAGTGCGAGCACCACATTGCGCTCGTCACCCTGCCAGTCCGGCGCGTCGTTCCACTGCGCCACGGTGTCCAGCAGGGAGCGCGAGAAATCGGCGCGCGGCACGGGGTCGAACAGTTCGTCCGCAGGAGGGCCGAGCAGGCAGACGCTGTGCTGCCGGAGCTTCGTGAGCAGGATCGCCAGGTCATGGTCCGGCATGGCCGGCTCCACGATGCCGGCCTGCAGCTCTTCGCGCAGCCATTCGCCGAACTGCAGCTCGCGCAGCGGCGGATAGCGCCAGGGCACGACCTCGTCCCGCACCACGAGCGTCACTTCGAGCGGGCGCCATGGGCCATCGGTGCCGGGGCTGCCCGACACCGACAGCAGGTCCGTCATCAGCGGATGCCGCACTTGTGCGGCCAGCGGCGCTTCTACGGTCACCATCAGGTCGATGTCGCTGTGCGGCTTGAGCCCTCCATCGACGGCGGAGCCGAACAGGTGGATGGCCTGGAGCGTGCCGGCCAGGTGGCGCTCGAGAACGGCGCGCGCCTGTGCCAGCTGCGGGATGATTTCGGGTGGCAGTGAAGCGGTCATCACGGCCGATGTTAAGGGCCGCGAGGAGTGGAAGCCGACGGGCGCGGCAGGTCAATCCACGCGGATGTTGCGCGCCTTCACGACGCGGCTGTAGATCTCCGCGTCGCGGCGCACCATCGCGCTCATCTCGGTGCGCGTGACGCCCAGCGGCTCGCTGTTGAGGTCCTTGATGCGCCTGGCAAGGTCCGGGTCCTTGCTCGCTTCGACGAACACCGCGTTGAACCGGTTGAGCACCGCGGCCGGCGTGTTCGCGGGCGCCCAGATGCCGTGCCACGACATCATCGAGAAGCCCGGCATCACCTCCGAGAGCGTGGGCACGTCGGGCAGCGCGGGGTGCCGCGTGGGGCCCGAGTAGGCCAGCGCCTGCACGCGGCCGCTGCTGATCAGCGGGTAGCCCGTGGCGATAGGTTCCATCAAGGTGTCGACCTGTCCGCCGACGAGATCGGCGATGGGGCTCGCGCGGTAGGGCACATGCAGCATGGTGATGCCCACCTCGTCCTTCAACGATTCGACGATCAGCTGCGAAGGGCTTCCCGCGCCGTACGAGGCGTGCGAATAGGTGCCGGGCTTTTCCTTGGCTGCGGCCACGAGCTCCTTGAGGGTCTTGGCCGGGAACTTGGTGTTGGCGATCAGCACGAGGCCCTGGCGCATCGTGGTGGCGACGGGAACCAGGTCCTTCTCGGGGTCGAACGGCAGCTTGCTGTAGATGTACGGGTTGATCGTGAACGCGGTCGACAGGTTGTAGAGGAAGGTGTAGCCGTCCGCCGGCGCCTTGGCGACGGTGTCCGACGCAAGGTTGCCGGCCGTGCCGGGCTTGTTGTCGATGAGCACCGGCACGCCGAGCTTGCGGCTCGCATAGTCGCCGTACATGCGCGCGAAGATGTCGGGCGGCGTGCCGGGCGCGAAGCCCACCACGATCCGGATCGGCTTGGTGGGCCACTCCGCGGCCTGGGCGCTTGCATGGCCCGTGGCCAGCATGCCGGCAAGGCCCAGCACCAGGCCGAGCATCTTCTTGACGAGGTTTTTTGTCGAACGCATGGCTTGTCTCCTTGGGCTATGGGTGCCCGTTTGTTGGGTTGTTCTGTCTTCTTCAATCCACCTGCGCGCCGGAGCGGCGCACGGCCTCGCCCCACTTCGCGATCTCGGCCGCGGCGAAGGCGGCCATGTCCGATGCGTTCATCGCCATCGGCTCGATGCCCTGGGCCGCGAGCTTGTCGCGCACCGCGGGCTGCGCGAGCACCGCCTGCGTGGCCTCGCGCAGGCGGTCGCGCTGCGCGGCGGGCATGTCGGCCGGCGCATACAACATGAACCATGCGACCAGGTCGAAATCCGGAATGCCCTGCTCGGCCAGCGTGGGCACGTCGGGCGCGGCCATGCTTCGCCGGGCGCTCGATGCACCCAGCGCGCGCAGCCTGCCGGCGCGGATCTGCGGCAGCACGGCGGCCGGGTGATAGAACATGAACTGCACATTGCCCGCCATCACCTCGGTGAGCGCCTGGGCGCCGTCGCGGTAGGGCACGTGCACGAAGTCCTTGCCGAGCCGCAGGTTGAGCAACTCGCCCGCCAGGTGCCCCGAGGTGCCGTTGCCGGCCGAGGCAAAGCTCACCGACTTGCCGCTGGCCTGGCGCAGGTCCGACACCGTCTTCCACGGCGCGGCCGCGGCCACCACCAGCAGCGTGGGCGTGGCGCCGACGAAGCCCAGCGGCACGAAGTCGCGCTGCGGCTGGTAGGACAGGCGCTTGTAGAGCGTCGCGTTGATGGCATGCGTGCCCACGGTGCCCAGCAGCACGGTGTGCGCATCCGCCCCCGAGCGGGCCACCAGTTCGCTGCCGATGGCGCCGCCCGCACCGGGCCGGTTGTCGACGATCACCGCCTGCGACAGCTGGCGCCCGAGGGCTTCGGCCAGCACCCGTCCCACGATGTCGGTCGTGGTGCCGGCCGCGAAGGGCACGACCAGCTTGAGGGGGCGCGCGTCGCCTGCCTGCGCCCATGCGCCGCTGCTGCCCTGCGCCAGCATTGCTGCTGCGGCAACGGCCAGGATGGCGCGGCGCTTCGTCACCGCGCCTCCCCGAAGCCCGCGGGCACGGTGCCTTCGTACTGCAGCTCGCGCGTGGCCTGGTAGGACAGCGCAAAGCCGCTCGGCATCTCGGCCTCTTCCGCGAGGTGTGCGATCAGCCCCGCGGTGCGCGCGAGGATCGGCACGCCGCGCAGCGACGCCACCGGAAAGCCCACGCCCAGCAGCACCGCCGGAATCGCCGCCGAGACGTTCATGCGCAGGTCCTTGCCGACGATGGCCGGGATCGCCTCTTCCAGCGCCTGCGCGATGCGCACATAGCGCAGGTCGGCGCCGGCCTGCGTCGCCACGTCGATCAGCCGGTCGACGCGCGGATCGCGTTCCTTGTGCAGCGGATGGCCGTAACCGGGGATCGCGGCGCGCGCGGCCTTGAGTTCGGCGATGGCCGCGGCGGCGGCCTGCGGCAGCGTGGCGCCCGCATCCACGCGCGCCGCCACCTCGATGAACAGCCGGCCCGCGGTTTCGGACGCGCCGAGGATGACGGAGCCGCAGCCGAGGATGCCGGCCGCCACCGCGCCCTGCAGCGCATCGGGCGCGGCCGCGAAGGTCATGCGGCTGGCCTGCACGCTCGGCACAAGGCCGTGCTCGGCAATTGCCACCAGCGTGGCGTCGAGCACCGTGCTGCACGCGGCATCGGGGCGGCGCCCGGTGAGCAGCAGGAAGAAATAATCTGTGAACGACAGGTGCCCGATCAGCTCCCGGCACAGGTCCTGGCCGCGCACGACGATGGTGTGTTCGTCCGAGGTGCAGATGGCGGTGCGCGGGACGGTGGACTTTCCGATTTTCATGGGCGTGGTCTTTCAGGCGTGTCGGGGTTCGAGGCGGAAGTCGTAGTGCGCGGACCAGTAGGGCGTTTCCAGCGGCCTGCCATCGGGCGCGCGGCCCGGCGGATGCGACTCGAAGTCGATGACGAGCCGCGGCCGCACGCCGAACACCGCATCGGACTCGATGTACGGGCTGCCCGCCACGAACAGGTGCGTGGTCACGGGCACATGGCCCGGCGCCGAGACCATCATGTGGATGTGGCCGGGGCGGTTCGGATGGCGGCCCATCGCTTCGAGCATGCGGCCGACGGGCCCGTCGACCGGGATCGGATAGAAGTTCGGGCGGATCGACCAGAACCAGTATCGGCCTTCGTGGTCGGTGCGGATGCGCCCGCGCGCCTGCATCGCGGCGCCTTCGAGCTGCATGTCGTACACGCCTTCGCCGTCGCCCGACCAGATGTCGAGCAGCGCACCCTGGAGCGGCTGGCCGCGGGTGTCGGTGACGCGGCCGCTGTAGAAGGTCGGCTCGCCGCGGGCGCCCTGGGCCACGTCGGCGCCCAGTGGCAGGTCGGGCGCGCCCTCCCAGTAGAAGGGGCCTTGCACGGTGGCGTGCGTGGCCTCGGTGAGCTCGGTGGCTTGCATGGCTTCGCTGGCCTCGGCCCGGCCGCGCTTGCCGGCGGCGGCGCGCAGCTGGTCCAGGATCACGACCATCATCGAGGCGCCCAGCGTGTCCGACAGCAGGATGAACTCCTGGCGCTTGTCGGTGCAGGTCTGGCCCGTGGCCGTCAGGAACTCGATGCCCTGCATCCATTCGTCGGGCTTCAGGTCCACTTCGCGGATGAAGGCATGCAGGTGCGTGATCAGCGACTGCATGATCTGCAGGAAGCGCGCGTCGCGCGTTCCCTCGAGGCTCTGCAGCACGGTCTGCGTCAGCTCGCTTTCGTTCGATGGGGTCATGGTTGTCTTGTCTCCTGGCTCGTTATGTCTGGAAGGCCGCGCGGGGTCAGCGCGCGGCGTTGGGCGGCTGCCCCAGGCGCTGGCGGATCGGATCGACGATGGCCGCGTTGTCGGCGCCGAGCATGGGCGGCGCCGTCACCTCGAGCGGGCGCTCGCCGTCGAAGCTCACGGGCGAGCGGATGGTGCGCCACTCGCCGCCCTCGGGGTGCGGCGCACTCACCTGCAGCTGCAGGTGCCGCGCCTGCGGGTCTTCCATGGCTTCGCGCGTGTCGTACATGGGCGCGTGCGGCACGTCCTCGGCCTCGAGCCGCGCGCACCACGCCGCGCGGGTCTGCTGGCGGAACAGCCCGCCGAGCAGCGCGATCAGGTCTTCCTGGTGCGCGATGCGCGCCTCGCGCGTGGCGAAGCGCGGGTCCGCGAACAGGCGAGGGCGCTCGATGGCATTGGCCAGGCCCTGCCAGAACTTCTCGGGCGAGGACATGTGCAGCGCGATCCACAGGCCGTCCGCGCACTCCAGCACGTAGGACTGCGAGACGCTCGGCCGGCTGAACGGGCCCATGACCTCGCTCTCGGAAAAGTAGTGCGTGAAGGCGTCGAGGTTGAAGTGGCACATCGCCTCCAGCATCGACACCTCGACCGCGCGCCCGCGGCCGGTGCGGCCCCGTTCGACCAGTGCGCCGAGCACGCCGTAGGCGGCGTAGAAGCCGGTCATGGCATCGGCCAGCGCGGGGCCGACCACGCGCGGGTTGGCCGGGTTCACCAGCAGCTTGAGGAAGGCGCTCGCGGCCTGCGCCACCGTGTCGTAGGCGGGGCGCCCGGCTGCGGGGCCGGTCTGCCCGAAGCCGCTGATCGCGCAATACACGAGCCGCGGATTGAGCGCCCGCAGCCGCGACTCGCCGGCGCCCAGCCGCTCGGCCGCACCGGGGCGGAAATTCTGGATGTAGACGTCGGCGTCCTTCACCAGCTCGTCGAACACGGCCGCATCCTCGGGCAGCTTCGGGTTGAGCGTGACGCTGCGCTTGTTGCGGTTGTAGGTCTGGAAGTGCGGGCTGTAGAGGCCGCCGCGGAAGGCGCGGAACGGATCGCCCGCGCCGGGCTGCTCGATCTTGACCACCTCGGCACCCAGGTCCGCGAGGAACATGCCGGCGGCCGGTCCGGTGATGAACGTGCCTTGCTCCAGCACCTTGATGCCGCTGAGGACTTTTTGCACCGGGGAGTCTCCTGTCGTTGTGGTGGGCCGGAGAAACTTTAGGTTGCATCCAAGAATTCCGAAAATGATTGTTTTCCATCGTTAGCATCGATGCCATCGATCATTGCTCCCGGGGAACGCCATGGAACTCAGGCACCTGCGCTACTTCATCGCCCTGTCGGGCTCGCTGAACTTCACGCGCGCGGCCGAGCGCCTGCATGTGACGCAGTCGACGCTGTCGCACCAGATCAAGCAGCTCGAAGAGGAGATCGGCGTTGCGCTGTTCGACCGCATCGGCAAGCGCGTGAGCCTGACCGATGCCGGCGACGAGTTCCTGCACTACTGCACCAAGGCCCTGCACGAGATCGACCTGGGGCTGGGTGCGCTGCGCCAGGACAGCTCCGAGGTGGCGGGCGAGCTGCGCGTGGGCTCCACGCACACCTTCAACCTCGGCTTCATCCCCGACTGCATCGCGAGCTTCCAGGCGCGGCATCCGCGCGTGAAGGTGGTGGTCGAGGAACTGTCGGCCGACCAGATCGCCGCGCGCCTGCAGCAGGGCACGCTGGACCTGGGCATCGCCTACCGGCCGAGCGCGCCCGGGCCGCTGCAGTTCGAGCCGCTCTACAACGAGGAGATGGTGCTGGTGGTGGCCAGGAAGCACCCGCTCGCGCGGCGCAAGCGCGTGCGCATGGTGGAGCTGCACCGCCTGCCGATGGTGCTGCTGCCGGCCAGCTTTGCCACGCGCCAGATGCTCGACGAATGCTTTCGCTCCTGCGGTGCGCAGCCGCACGTGGTGGCCGAGATCAACACGCTGGCGCCGATGATGGACCTGGTCGCCAAGACGCAGCTCGCGTCCATCGTGGCCGCGAACGTGGTCAACCCGCTCTCGGGGCTGGTCGTCATCCGGCTCGAAAGCCCCACGCCCGTGCGCACGCCCGGCATGCTGTGGTCGCCGGTGGCGCGCGACGCAGCGGCCACGCGCGCGTTCTCGACCATCGTGCGCAAGCTGGCGCTGCGCAGCAGCCTGCAGGGGGCTGGCCCGCGCGTGCGGTAGCAGCGGGCCGGTTCTTCAGGCAGTTCCGAGCTTCTGGAATTCGCCGCGCAACAGCGCGATCGCGCGGCGCAGTTCGGCGGCTTCCAGCGCACCCTCGGTGAGCAGCACCCAGAGATCGAAGTAGTCCTTCATGCGGGTATTGGCCATGCCCAGCAGGCACACCGCATGAAACTTCTCGGCGACCACCGTGTATTTCGGATAGGCGCGCAGTTGCGGCGCGGACAGGTCTTCGAGCAGCACCGGGTAGCTCACCGGTTCGGGTGCCGGCGTGACCGCATCGCCAAAGCCGATATCCACTTGCAGCGCGAGGCGCGCGCCGTCCAACTTCGCAAGCAAGTCGATCCGTACGCCGCCGTAGCCCGCCTCCTTGCGGATCACCGAGCCCCTGACCGAGGCTGCGTCGAACGCGATGCCGTCGTCCACTTCGATCTGGCAGATCTCGCGGAAAGCCGATACCGCGGTGTCGACGTCATCCGGACCAAAGCCCAGCAGATCTGCGTCGCGCGTCGGCCGATGCGGCTGGTCGTACCACAGCGAAAACAGCAGCGCACCCTTGAGCAGGTAGTTGGCTGCATGCGGCGACACCGAGAGCCGGTACAACAGCCGCTCCAGCCCGTAGCGGGTGAGCGTCAGGTTGAAGTCCTGTCTCGTGGCATCGGCTCGCTGCTTCAAGCGGGCGCGGACGGACGCTGCGAGATTGCGGCTCATGCAATGACGCTTTCCAGGTAGGGCCGCATGACATTGGCCACGCGATTCACCGTTGCGTAGTGCCAGAGCGCATCCATCGACAGCTTGCGCTGCGACCAGCCATCTCGCAGCGCTTCCAGTGCCACGTCCAGGCCGATCTTGTTGCGGTACTTGAAGCAGTCGGCCACCGTCTTGGCGGCATTGAATACCGGCACTTGCACGCCGTCGATGTCGACGAGATCGACGCCTTCAGTCAGAGCCGCCCCCGACATGCGCACCACGCGAAGCGCGGGCTGGTCCAGCCGCGGCGTGGGCGAGTGATGGGGAATCGCCATCCAGACCTCGAACGGCGCCTGGGTGCCAATGCCGTGGACGCGCAGCGCCGACAGCAGGCACACCACGCCTCGCGGCACCCGCAGCGCCGCTTCGGCCAGCGACCGGTGCTCGCTGAGCGCGCGTCCCGGAAGGCTATAGACGCCGCGGGCAACGCGTTCGAGCCTGCCGGCAGCCACGAGCCGGCTGAGAACCACCGTCGGCAGGCCGTGCGTTGCAAGATCTCGCGCGCGCAGCAGTGGCTGACGCTCGGCGAGTGCCAGCGCGGCTTGTTCCAGGGTGGGATCGGAGTGCAGTGTCACCGTGCTAGTTTGTTGCAATTACTAGTCAATTGTCAATAAATGACTAAATATTGCACCGCGAGGGCGTGAGCACGTACTCGGTCTCGGTAGCGAAGGCGGTGCGAGGCTGGTAGAAGCACGGCATGACCGTCTCGCTCGCGGCCTCCCTCATCGAACTCGCACTCGGATCGGAACTCGGGGCGTCCGGCGATGCCGGGCGCAACCGTTGCACGCTCGAGGGCGTGACGTGGCAATCCATGCCGGACGGCGCCGTCGAGCTCCGGGTCCGGCGGTTCGAGGCGATGGCGCTGCGGCTTGCGTCGGATCCGTTCGTCCTTGAAATCGGCCGCATCGACGTGCGCGAGCTGGTGGCCCGGCTGCGCACCGAGGCCGGCGTGCCGCGGCTGGTGTCCGTCCAGGCGGACAAGGCCGAGTGCTCGGGATTGAAGCTGCATGGCCCGTTGGTGCTGCCGCCGCAGATCCAGAAGATCCGCGAGGCGAGCCAAGGCGTGGACGCGTCGGCGGCAACACCCACCGTGGCCGGCCAGGCTGCCGCCGATGCGTGGCGCCTTGCGCCGCTCAACGAGGCCGAAGGCACCATCCGCGGCCAGATCACCGACGCGCACCTGCTGTTCGATGCCGATGTCACGGTGCCCATTCGCCACGGCCAGATCGACTTCAACGATGCGACGGTTGAACATGTCGGGCCCGACTCGCGCATGGGCGTGAGCCGGATGGGCATCTACGTCGATGCGCCCAACGGTCGCAGCTACCTGTACCAGTTCGCCGCGGCGCCGCTCGCGGGCGTGGTGTTCGAGCACCGCGGTACCTTGCTGGGCCCCTGGGTTTCCGAGCGCGGCAAGTTGCAACTGCAGGCCTTTGCCGAATCGATGCTGCGCCAGGGCCGGCGCGGACCCGGCCAGGGCCTGACGCAACAGGCGCGCCTGCTGCTGGGCCGCACATCGCTGTCGGGCGAGCTGCGGCTTGGCGAGGGGCTCGTCGCGGTGCCGGGCCTGCAAGTGCATCTGGAAGGGCGCCATGCGATCGGGGTGCATTCCCAGTCCGTCGGCCGCGGCCTCAAGGTGGAGATGGCTTCACTCGCGGCCCGCGATGCCGCGGCGGCCTGGAAGGGTGCGCAGATGGGCTTCGATCGGGCGACGGCGAAGCTGGCGATCGAGATCCTGGTCGAAGGTCCGGCGATGCGTTTCGCGCTTCATGTCGAGAACGGCACCGCCGAGGGGCTGCGGGTCGATCTTCAGCGCAGAGGGCCGGACGGCGGCGAAGGGACCTGAGGCAAGCGCACCTCGCTGAAGCGCATCCAGGCGAAGGTCGCCCTCGGCACTTGGGCGCGCATCAGGGGCGAAGCCGTTGAGGCGCCAGAACGCTCGCAGGATCAGAGCCTCCACCAGCCACCATTGACCGGCCAGCAGGCCGAGGGCTGTTGCTGCGACCGGCCAAGCCCTGAGGCCAGTCTGCAGGAGAAGTCTCGCCGCGAACACGGCGCTCAGGCCAGCCAGCAGCCACAGGAGCGCGTAGTACCACTCGCTCGCGGAAAGGGTCCTGTAGACCAGGAAAGCGAGGGCGGATACACAGGCAAAAGGAATCCAGGGACTGGCTTGCCGCAGGTTCATGCGTCAAGCCTGAGACCGAGCCGGGACCATCGAGGCATGCGGGAGTCCAGATCCTATTTCACGCCATTGCTCAATGCCTGAGCGGCGCTGCGCGAAAGCGACCGCAGGTGCGCATCGATCGAGGCAGCCACAGGCGCGAACTCTGCATTGCTCAGCCGCTTGAAATCGCGGGGCTCGGGAAACTTGTCGAGTTGCCGGACACGGCGCGCCTGCAGGGTCTTCATCGGCTCGTAGGCCATGAGGTCCATCGGAGGATCCATGACAAAGACCTTTGCCTCGATGGCCGGCACGGCGAAGTATCTCGTCATGCCCAACATGCTGCGCGTGAAAAGACCCGAGTTCGCCATGTAGCTTTCGGCGCAGGGGCCACCGGTGCATTCGAGCCGCGCGAGCGTTCGTTTCCCTTCGACCAGGACGACTGCCGAGATCTGCTCTTCCCGGAGCTTTCGGGCCGCCCATTCCTGCTTTGGATTCGCGCTCCATCGGTCGTCGGATGAAACGGCCAAGGCATCGATGGTGCTCGTTGCAAAGCTCGAGAGCCGCACGACCTGGAAGCCCTCCTTCTCCAGGTCTGACGCGACGATCTCGTAGGCCCTGGCGGTGGGCGTCCAGGGAAACTGATAGTTCGTGGAGAAGTTGTTGAAGACGGTGGTACCCACGTGCAGGTGCTGCGCCGGCGAAGGCATGTAGACCAGCACCCCGACCTTGGCGCCTTTCGCCAGCTTGCCTGTATGGGGCGGAACCGGTGGCGCCGTGGCAGCGCATCCGGACAGGACGATCGCAATGACAAAGGCAAGCAGTCGGCTGCGCATGGTTCTCTTCTCCTCTTTATGTATGGCTGGCACGGTGGATTGTGCCCGTGCACGGTCTCAGGGCTCGCGGCCCAAGGCCTTGTGCAGCTTCGCCGCGAGCTGCTGCGCATGCAGCGCCGAGCCAACATTGGTGAAGCCCATCAACAGCCCCTCGTCCCGGAAACTTGCCGTGCCCCGCGCGGACAGCGGCTGGCAGTTCAGTCCGGCGCGTTGCGCCCGGCGTGCCAGTTCCGCGTCGCTCTCGCGCCGCCGGTCGAAGCGCGCGATCAGGTGCATGCCGCCGGCCTGCAGGTCGATGCGCACTTCGTCGCCGAAGGCCTTCTGCAGCGCGGCCGCGAGCATGTGGCGGCGACGCGCATAGAGCAGCCGCATCTTCTTCAAGTGGCGCGAGAAATGGCCTTCGCGCATGAAATCGGCGACCACCGCCTGCGTGAGCTGCGGGCATCCGTTGGACCCGGTCCGCGCGGCCTCGTCGAAGGCGCCGCGCAGCGCATCGGGCACCACCACGTAGCCGAGCGCCAGTCCGGGATACAGCACCTTCGAGAAGCTGCCGGCGTAGAGCACGCGGTCATGGCGGTCGAGGCTCTTGAGCGCGGGCAGCGGCAGGCCGGTGTAGCGGTATTCGCCGTCGTAGTCGTCCTCGACGATCCAGGCCTTCGCCTGCGAGGCCCAGTCGAGCAGCTGCAGCCGGCGGGCGAGCGACATCGAGACGCCGAGCGGCGCCTGGTGCGAGGGCGTGACGACGGCCATCTTCGCCTTCGCTGCCTTGCGCATGCCGCGCGCAACGACCAGGCCTTCTTCATCCACCGGCACGGGCACCGTGCGCTGGCCGGCGCTGCGCAGCACCTCCTGCGTCGGCGGATAGCCCGGGTCTTCCACCCACACGCGCTCGTCCCTTGCGAGCAGCGCGTGCGAGATGAGCGCGAGCGATGCGCGGTAGCCGCCGGTCACGAAGACCTGTGACGGATGGCATGCGACGCCGCGCGACACCCGCAGGTAGGCGGCAATGGCGATGCGCAGCGGCGGATGGCCCGAGGGGTCGCCATAGAACATGTCGGCCGCGGCCATCGCCCTGGCGCGGCGTGACACCAGGCGCGCCCAGAGCTTGCGCGGGAAGGCATCGAGCGCCGGGATGCCCAACTGCAGGGGCGGTGGCGGCGCGGGATCGGCCAGGTCGTGCTCCACGGCCCGCGCCTCGGCTTGCCGGGACGTGCGGCGCGCCGACCGCGGGGAGGGCAGCGAGGGCGAGACCACCGTGCCGGCCTGGCCCTGCGGCGAGAAATAGCCTTCGCCCGCGAGCTGGTTGTAGGCCGCCTCGATGGTGCCGCGCGCCACGCCCAGTTCGCTGGCCAGGCTGCGCGCCGAGGCCACGCGGTCGCCCGGGCGGAGCACGCCCTGCTCGATGGCCGTGCGAAAGCGCTCGTAGATCTGCCGGTGCAGCGGCGTGGACGCTGCGCGGTCGATCGCGAGGAGGGCGGCGGGCGGTTTCTTCTCCTGGATCATGGCCCATTCATTTTGACGAATCTTGGCTCTTTGGAATGGGGCATCGAAAACCTAAGCTTCGAACTGCCCATGAAAAAAGGAGATGCGATGAGCGAGAAGATATTCGTGGCGGGTGCGGCCGGGGCCATCGGCAGCGCACTCGTGCCCCTGTTGGTCGACGCGGGCTACACCGTGTACGGCAGCACGCGGCGCACCGAGCGCGCGCAGGCGCTGGAGGCGAGCGGTGCGGTGCCGGTCGTCGTCGACGTGTTCGACGCGAAGGCGCTGCGCGCGGCGCTGATGCGCATCGCACCGGCGATCGTGATCCACCAGCTCACCGACCTGCCGCGGGATCTCGATCCCAGGCGGATGGCCGATGCCGTCCATCGCAATGCGCGCGTGCGCACCGAGGGCACGCGCAACCTCGTGGCCGCCGCGGTGGCGGCCGGCAGCCGCCGGCTGGTGGCGCAGAGCATCGCCTGGGTCTATGCGCCCGGCGCCACCCCGCATGTCGAGGAAGACCCGCTCGATCTCGCGGCCGAGGGCACGCGCGGCGTCAGCGTGGGCGGCGTGGCGGCGCTGGAGCGCAGCGTGCTGGGCACGGCGGGCCTCACGGGCACGGTGCTGCGCTACGGGCAGTTCTACGGTTCCGGCACGTCGACCGCCGAGCCCAGGGGCGCGTGTCCGGTCCACGTGGAGGCCGCGGCCTGGGCAGCGGTGCTGGCGCTGCGGCATGCACGCGGCGGTGTCTTCAACATCGCCGAGGACAACCCCGAAGTCAGCAGCGAGAAGGCCAGGCGCGAGCTGGGCTGGAGTGCATCGCTGCGGCTGCGCCAGCGGCAGGGAGTGGCCTCGTGAAGGCGGGGCGGCTTCATCGCCGGCAACTCGGCGCGGGCATTGCGGCGCTCTCGCTGGTGCTGGCCGCCGGCTGGGCGCTGACGCCGCATGGCAACCGGCAGGAGGCGGCGCAGTGGTTTGCCGACGTGTGCAGCAGCGTCGCCCGGCCGATGTTCGCGTCGGCCCCGGCGCCCGCGGGCTCGGGCGCCGATGCGAGGCCCGCGACCTCGAGCAAGGTGCTCTCGTGCGAGGCGCTGCCGAACGTGCCGGGCAAGTCGGTGACCACCGTGCTCGTGGACTTTCCGCCGCTGGCCTATTCGCCGGCCCATCGGCATCCGGGCTCGGTGACCGCGATCATCCTCGAAGGCACCATCCGCTCGCAGCTCGGCGGCGGACCGGTGGGCACCTACAAGAGCGGCGAAACCTTCTTCGAGCCGCCGCGCACGCTGCATCTCTTTGCGGAGAACCCCGATCCGGTGCGCCCTGCGAAGCTGCTGGCGGTGTTCGTGGCCGACGAGAACTGCGGGCCGCTGGTGCTGCCGCCGGATGCCGATTGAGCGAAGGCCCGTCGAGATACACGCGGCCTCAGGTGTCCCTCGTCGTTCCGAAGCCGGGCAGCGTCCGAAGCACCGCCGTCATCGACTTGGCGGCAAGCACCGGTATGTCTGCGGGGTCCACCCACTTGAACTGGTCCACCTCGGGCGTCATCACGCCTGAAGCGTGATGAGGAAAGAAGCTCGTGCACTTGCACGCCGAAATATCGCAGTCGCGCGTGTGCACGAAGGCACGGAACAGGTGCAGGTCCTTGGCCGGGCGGTAAGGCATGCGCCCGAGCTCTTCCAGCGAATCCGCGGACAGCTCGATGCCCGTCTCTTCCCGAACCTCGCGGATGGCCGCTTCGCGCGCGGACTCGCCTGCTTCTGCGCCGCCCTTGGGGATGTCCCAGTGCTTCTGGCCCGTCGCGTGCGCCATGAGAAGCTGGTTTTGCTCGTTGACGATGAGCACGCCATAGGAGGTGGTTGGCATGATCGAACGATTGTCGCCATGCCGCTGCAACGCTGCAACAACGTCGCTCGAGCTGCGCTCAGGCCGCCTGCCGCCACGCGACAACCCCCGCCGTTCGCGCCCGCACTTCCGGCGACGCCAGGCAGGTGGCGACGGCCTCGTAGCCCGGCGCGCCGGGGCAGGGTGCGACCACGGTCGGCGGGCTGTGGTTCGCGGGGCACAGGATGATCGCCTCGTCCGGTCCGACGGCCGTCAGGTCGAGGATTGCGCAGGAGCGCGTGAGCATGAAGATCGGCCGCGCGTTGGGTCCGCGGCAGCGCAGCCGGGCGATCAGCGCCTCCTGGGTGGCCTGGTCCAGGCCGTGTTCGATCAGGTCCACGACCACCGCATCGGGGCCTTCGGCTTCCAGCCCGGCCAGAAGTGCAATCAGCGCATCCGATGGCGTTGCGCCGTCTTCCACGAGCCAGGCCAGCGCGTGGTCGACCCGAGGCTCGCGCGCAGCGGCGCCGCACTCCGCCTGCCGGTCCAGCCCGAGCCAGGCCGCGTTGGGCAGCACCTCGGCAATGCGCTGCGCCAGCCGGGTCTTGCCGCTGCCGAGCGGGCCGACGATGTAGTTCAGCGGCCGGATGTCCCGAAGCTCGAAGCGCTCTCCGCCCCAGGGCCATGGCAGGTCGAAGGCCAGGCGCACTTCGCCGGCGGGCGCGAGCAGGCCCGCGAGTTCGCCGATGCTCGGTGTCCGGCCTTGCGCAACATCGCTTCGCAAGTCGCGAACCTTCTCGACGGTGCGCATGAGCTGGCGAAGCTGCGCCTCCAGCGCCGCCTGGTGCGCGGCCAATGCCTGCTCCAGGCCTTCAGGGTTGCCCGCGAGCACCCGTGCCACCTGGGCCAGGCTGAAGCCGAGCGCGCGAAGCGCGACGATCTCGCCGGCGCGCGCCATCTCCGCCGGGCCGTAGGCCCGCCATCCCGCCGCGGTCCGGCCGGGCTCGACCAGGCCGCGCTGCTCGTACAGCCGCAGGGCCTTGGCCGAAACGCCGAGCTGCCGCGCGGCTTCGGAAGGGGTCAGGTGCGGGGCGGGAGATCGCATGAAGTGTTCCTTTCGATGGATCTTCCCCTTTTAAAG
Source organism: Variovorax sp. 05T418 (assembly GCF_056396385.1). Classification (NCBI taxonomy): domain Bacteria; kingdom Pseudomonadati; phylum Pseudomonadota; class Betaproteobacteria; order Burkholderiales; family Comamonadaceae; genus Variovorax; species Variovorax sp. 05T418. The sequence goes on from NZ_JBFTLJ010000001.1 coordinate 193,298, forward strand.
GGTGCCCCTGGGGCCGGGTCAAGCCGGAATGCCGAAAAGGCGCGATTGCCGCCTCAAAGCCCGCCCTGGCACAGGTACTTGGTGTGCATGTAATCGTCGAGCCCGTGCACCGAGCCTTCGCGCCCGTAGCCCGACTCCTTCACGCCGCCGAAGGGCGCGGCCTCCGCGGCCAGCGCGCCTTCGTTGATGCCGACGATGCCGGATTCGAGCGCCTCGGCCACGCGCCAGATGCGGCGCACGTCGGTCGAATAGAAGTAGGCGGCCAGGCCGAAGGGCGTGTCGTTGGCAGCCGCGATCACCTCGGCCTCGGTCTCGAAGCGCGTGACCGGCACCACCGGCCCGAAGGTCTCTTCGCAGCTGCAATCCATGCCCGCATCGGCGTTCACGAGCACGGTCGGCGCGTAGTAGTTGGGGCCGTCGCAGCGTGCGGAGCGCAGCCGTTCGCCGCCGACCACGATGCGCGCGCCGCGGGCCACGGCGTCGCGCACGTGGCGCTCGATCTTGTCGACCGCGCGTGCGTTGATCATCGGGCCGATCTGTGAGTCGGGCGCCGTCGCCGGGCCGACCTTGAGCGCGCTGACCCGCGCGGCCAGCTTGTCGACGAAGGCGTCGTGCACCCTGGCCTGCACGAACACGCGGTTCGGGCACACGCAGGTCTGGCCGCCGTTGCGGAACTTGGCGGCCATCAGACCTTCGACCGCGGCATCGACGTCGGCATCCTCGAACACGATGAACGGCGCATTGCCGCCGAGCTCGAGCGACAGCTTCTTGAGCGTGTCGGCCGAGGCGCGTGCCAGGTGCTTGCCGACCGGCGTGGAGCCGGTAAAACTGATCTTGCGCACCCGCGCATCGGCCAGCCATACGTCGACCACCTCGGGCGTGCGGTCGCGCGAAGCCGTGACGATGTTGAGCACGCCTGCGGGCACGCCGGCCTCCTGCGCGAGCCTGACGAGCGCGAGCGAGGTCAGCGGCGTGTCCTCGGCCGGCTTGCACACCACGGTGCAGCCCGCGGCCAGCGCGGGCGCGATCTTGCGCGCGATCATCGCGGCCGGAAAGTTCCACGGCGTGATCGCGGCGACCACACCGACCGGCTCCTTCAGCGCGAGCATGCGGCGGCCCGTGACGGGTGCGGGAATCACGTCGCCGTTGGCGCGCGTGGCTTCTTCGCCGAACCATTCGACGTAGCTCGCTGCATAGGCCACTTCGCCACGGCCTTCGGCCAGCGGCTTGCCCTGCTCGCGCGAGATGAGGCGGCCCAGGTCTTCCTGGTGCGCGAGCATCAGGTCGTTCCAGCGCTTGAGGATCTGCGCGCGCTGCTTGGCCGGCACGGCGCGCCAGGCGGGGAAGGCGGCATGCGCGGCATTCACCGCGGCGCGCGCGTCGGCGGCGGTGCCGTCGGGCACGCTCGCAAAGACGCCATCGGTGGCGGGGTCGGTCACGTCGAGGCGGCGGCCGTCGCTGGCTTCGCGCCATTCGGCGCCGATGAGGTGCTGGCCGGGCAGCAGGTCCTGGCGTTCAAGTGTCAGTGTCATGGTCGAAAAGGTCCTGGATGAATGGAGAGGTCAGGCAGCCGCCACGCGCTGGGCAATGGCCATGCCCACCTCGGTGGTCGAGGCCGTGCCGCCCAGGTCGCGCGTGCGCGGGCCGTCGCGCAGCACCGCTTCGATCGCGCCGAGGATCGCGTCATGCGCGGCGCGGCCCGCACCCTGGCCCTGCGTGAGGAAGTCCAGCATCAGCGCGCCCGACCAGATCATCGCGATCGGGTTCGCGATGTTCTGGCCGTAGATGTCGGGCGCCGAGCCGTGCACCGGCTCGAACAGCGATGGAAACTTGCGCTCCGGGTTGAGGTTGGCCGAGGGCGCGAGGCCGATGGTGCCGGTGGTGGCCGGACCGAGGTCGGAGAGGATGTCGCCGAACAGGTTGCTTGCCACCACCACGTCGAAGCGCGTGGGCTGCAGCACGAAGCGCGCCGACAGGATGTCGATGTGCTGCTTGTCGATGGTCACGTCCGGATGGTCGCGGGCGACGGCGTCGGCGCGGCCGTCCCACCACGGCATGCTGATCGCGATGCCGTTGCTCTTGGTGGCCACGGTGAGGTGCTTTCTCTTGCGCGATTGGGCGAGTTCGTAGGCGTACTTCAGCACGCGGTCGGTGCCGTGACGCGAGAACACCGATTCCTGGATCACGATCTCGCGCTCGGTGCCTTCGTACATCACGCCGCCGAGCGAGGTGTATTCGCCTTCGGTGTTCTCGCGCACCACCAGGTAGTCGATGTCGCCGGGCTTGCGGCCGGCCAGCGGGCAGGGCACGCCTTCGAACAGGCGCACCGGGCGCAGGTTGATGTACTGGTCGAACTCGCGGCGGAACTTCAGCAGCGATCCCCAGAGCGAGACGTGGTCGGGCACGGTCTCGGGCCAGCCGACGGCGCCGAAATAGAGCGCGTCCACGCCGCGCAGCTGTTCCTTCCAGTCGTCCGGCATCATCTGGCCGTGCTGTGCGTAGTAGCCGCAGCTGGCCCATTCGATGGTGCGGCAGTCGAGCTCGAAGCCGAAGCGCTCTGCGGCGGCCAGCACCACGCGCAGGCCCTCGGGCATCACTTCCTTGCCGATGCCGTCGCCGGCGATCAGCGCAATGCGGAATGTGGGGGTCATGCGAGTGCTTCCCTGGTTGATGGCGTGGCTGCTGCTGCTGCTGCGTGGTCCATGTCGTCGAGCCAGCCCTGGCGCAGCTCGGGCACGGAACGCGCCAGCAGTTCGTAGTAGGGATGGTGCGGCCCGCGCTCGTAGTCGGCACGCGCCACCTGCGAGAGCTTGCGGCCGTGCTGCATCACCACGATCTCGTCGCACACCGAGCGCACCGTGTGCAGGTCGTGGCTGATGAAGAGATAGGACACGCCGAGCTCGCGCCGCAGCTCGGCCATGAGGTCGAGCACCGCCGCGGCCACCACGGTGTCCAGCGCCGAGGTCACTTCGTCGCACAGGATGAGGTCGGGCTCGGCCGCCAGCGCGCGCGCCAGGTTCACGCGCTGCTTCTGCCCGCCCGAGAGCCCGCCCGGCAAGCGGTCGGCCACCGTGCGCGGCAGCTTCACGAGATCGAGCAGCTCGAAGATGCGCTGCTTGAGCGGCTCGCCGCGCAGGCCCTTGTAGAACTGCAGCGGCCGCGCCAGGATGCGCCAGATGGTCTGCGAAGGGTTGAGCGCCGTGTCGGCCATCTGGAACACGATCTGGATGCGGCGCAGCTGCTCGCGATCGCGCTGCTGCAGCGTGGGCGCGAGCGCGTGGCCGTCGAACGCGACGCTGCCATGGCAGGGCTTCAGAAGCCCGGCAACGGCCCGTGCCAGCGTGGTCTTGCCCGAGCCCGATTCGCCGATCACGCCAATGGCCTGGCCGCGGTAGAGCTTCAGGTTGATGTCCTCCAGGATGATCTTGGCCGGCTGGCCCTTGGCGTCCACCGCGCCGTAGCCGCATGAAAGCTGGTCCACGTGAAGCAGAAGCGCGGAATCGCCCGAGGCCTGTCCGGAGGCGCGCACCGCGGGCCGCGCGGCCGCGAGCAGGCACTTGGTGTAGTCGTCGGCCGGGGCGGCAAGGATCTGCCCGGTGGCGTTGAGCTCGCTCATCCGGCCATTGCGAAGCACCAGGATGTGGTCGGCCATTTGCGCGACCACGGCCAGGTCGTGGCTCACGTACACGGCGGTGGCGCGGCGCTCGCGCACCACGCGGCGGAAGGCGCGCAGCACCTCGATCTGCGTGGTCACGTCGAGCGCGGTGGTCGGCTCGTCGAGGATCACGAGCTCGGGATCGCCGATCAGCGCCATGGCCGCCATCAGCCGCTGCAGCTGGCCGCCAGAGACCTGGTGCGGATAGCGCGCGCCGATGTTCTCCGGGTCGGGCAGCGCCAGCTCGCGGAACAGCTGCACCGCCTTGGCCTCGGCCTCGGCCCGCTTGCACAGGCCGTGGATGACGGTGGGCTCGACCACCTGGTCCATGATCGTGCGCGAAGGATTGAAGGAGGCGGCCGCGCTCTGCGCGATGTAGGAAACCGTGCGGCCGCGCAGCCCGCGCTGCCGCGCCGCATCGAGTGCCAGCACGTCGGTGTCGCCGATCTGCACCCGGCCGGCCGAGATGCGGCAGCCGCTGCGTGCATAGCCCATCAGCGCGAGCGCGGTGGTGGTCTTGCCCGAGCCCGATTCACCGATCAGTGCCAGCACTTCGCCGGGCTGCACCGAGAAGCTCAGGTTGTCGACCAGCGTGTTCGCGCCGGCCACGATGCTGAGGCCCTGGACAGTGAGTGGTGCGCCCATCAGCGTGCTCCTCGTTCCCGGGCCGCACGGCCGGGCAGGTTGTCGATGACGAGATTGACCGCAATGGTCAGGCTCGCAATGGCCAGCGCCGGCACGATCACCGAGGCGCCGCCCATGGCGAGCGCACCGATGTTCTCGCGCACCAGCGAGCCCCAGTCGGCCGCCGGCGGCTGGATGCCCAGGCCCAGGAAGCTCAGGCTCGCCAGCAGCAGCACGACGTAGACGAAGCGCAGGCCCAGGTCGGCCAGCATCGGGCCCAGGATGTTGGGCAGGATCTCGCGCAGCATGATGTAGAGCGTGCCTTCGCCGCGCGTGCGCGCCACGGTCACGTAGTCGAGCGCGTTGATGTTGACGGCCAGCGAGCGCGCCATGCGGTAGGCGCCCGGCACGTAGATGATGGCCGCCGTGACCACCAGCATCGGCACCGAGGAGCCGAAGCCCGCCACCATGATGAGGGCGAACATCTTGCTCGGGATGGCCGTGAGCGTGTCCAGGCCGCGGCTCAGCACCGCGTCGATCCAGCGGCCGCTGGCGGCGGCCAGCAGCGCCAGCACGGTGCCGGTGCCGCTGGCCAGCAGCGTGGCCAGCAACGCAACGCCAATCGTGTAGCGCGCCCCTTCGATGATCAGCGCCAGCATGTCGCGGCCGAGGTAGTCGGTGCCCAGCCAGTGCGCCGCGCTCATCGGCTCGAAGACGTTCGAGGTGCCCATGGCTGCCGCGCTGTGCGACAGCAGCCAGGGTCCGAGCAGCGCCGCGAGCAGCCAGAACAGCAGCACCGCGAGGCCCAGCAGGCCGGAGGCGCCAAAGCCGGCGAGCCAGCGCAGCGGACCGGCCCGGCGCTCTTGCGGCACCGGCGCCAGCAAGGCCGTGGTGCTCGCGACCGTTGAAGTGGTGGAGGTTTCCATGGCGCTTCCTTCAGCGGTGCCGCAGCCGCGGGTTGGCAAGAATGCCGAAGATGTCGGCCGTCGTCACCAGGATCAGGTAGGCGCAGCAGAAGATCATGGCGCAGGTCTGCACCAGCGGCATGTCGCGCTGCGACACGCCGTCGACCATCAGCTTGGCGATGCCCGGGTAGTTGAAGATGGTCTCGACGATGATCACGCCGCCCAGCAGGTACGACAGGCTCAGCGCCACCGCGTTGGCGATCGGCCCCACCGCATTGGGCAGCGCGTGCGCCAGCACCATGCGCATCGGCGAGGCGCCCTTGAGCCGCACCATCTCGATGTAGGGCGCCTCGAGCTGGTCGATCACCGCGGCGCGCGTCATGCGCATCATCTGCGCGACGATCACGCAGCACAGCACCAGCACCGGCATGGCGAAGGCGCGCAGCAGCTGGCCCAGTGACTCGATGTCGTTGACGAAGGAGAGCGCCGGCAGCCAGTGCAGCTGCACCGCGAACACCAGCACCGCCAGCGTCGCCACCAGGAACTCCGGCACCGACACCACGCCCACCGCCGCCGTCGAGGCCGCGCGGTCGAACCACGAGCCGCGCCACACGGCCGAGGCGATGCCCAGCGCCAGCGCGATCGGCACCGAGAACAGGGCCGTGACCGCGGCCAGCAGCAGCGAGTTGGGCAGGCGGCTCGCCACCAGCTCGGACACCGGCATCTGCGTGGTCGCAGAGCGGCCGAGGTCGCCCTTCGCCATGCCGAGCAGCCACTTGGCATAGCGCGCGGGCGCCGGCACGTCCAGGCCCATCTGCGCGCGCAGCGCGGCCACCGCCTCGGGCGTGGCGTCCTGGCCGAGCTGCTCCTGCGCGGCGTCGCCGGGCAGCACCGCAGTGATCGAGAACACGACCACCGAGACCGCCAGCAGCGACACGAGCGCCAGCGCGATGCGCTGGCCGAGGAGTTTGAGAATGACGTGATTCATATCAGTGACTTCCCTGCGTTATGCGCTTCACGCCCACCGCGGCCGGCGAAGCCAGGCCCGTTCGGGGAACACCGCGGAACCGGCTTTGCCGGGCCGCTGGTGTTGCCCCCGGTGAGGGGGTTGGCGGCTACACGAAGTGAGCAAGACTGGGGGAGAGCTCATGTTTCTAGCCAGACGTTCTCGGCGAAGTTGTAGCCCATGAGGCCACCCAGCGGAATGGGCGACAGGCCCTTGAGCTTGGAGCTGTGGCCGTCGAGGCTCGAGAGGAACAGCGGAATGCCGATGCCTGCGTCCTGGTGGATCATGGTCTGCATGTCGGCATACATCTGCTTGCGCTTGGCCAGGTCGGTCTCGGCGCGCGAGGCCACGAGCAGCTGGTCGAACTTCTCGCTCTTCCAGCGCGACTCGTTCCATGCCGCACCCGACTGGAAGAACTGCGTCAGCAGCACGTCGGCGCTCGGGCGCGGATTGACGTTGCCGAAGCCGACGTGGCTGTTGAGCCAGTGGTTCGACCAGTAGCCGTCGGCCGGCATGCGCTTGATGTCCAGCTCCAGCCCCGCGCGCTGCGCCGTCTGCTGCAGCAGCAGGGACATCTCCACCGAATAGAGCGCCGCGGGCGAGGCCACCATCGGCACCTTGCCCGTGATGCCGGACTTCTGCAGGTGGAACTTCGCCTTGTCCAGGTCGAAGGCGCGCTGCGGCAGGCCGGCAAAGTAGAAGCGGTTGGTCGGGTCGACGGGCTGGTCGTTGGCCACCACCGCGTAATCGAGCGCAATGGTCTTCTTCATCTGCTCGCGGTCGAACAGGTGCTTCATGGCGAGCACGAAGTCGGGGTTGGCGCCGGGGCCCACGTCCTTGCGCATGATGAGGTCGGAGTACTGGCCCGACTGCGTCACGAAGATGCCGAAGCCGGGCGTTCCCTTCACGCGCTCCACCGAGCGCGGATTGACCGAGCCGACCAGGTCCATGCCGCCCGAGAGCAGCGCGTTGACGCGCGCGCTCTCGTCGCCGATGCCCACGAACTCGATCTCGTCGAGGTAGGGCTTGCCCGGCTTCCAGTAGGCCTCGTTGCGCACCATCAGCGAGCGCACGCCGGGCTTGAACTCCTTGAGCTTGTAGGGGCCGGTGCCGATGCCGGCGTTGAAGTCGGTGGTGCCTTCCTTGACGATGTGGAAGTGGAAGGTGCCCAGGATCACCGGCAGGTCGGCGTTCGGTGCGCTGAGCACGAAGGTCACTTCGTTCGGGCCGGTGGCCTTGGCGCTCTCGATCTGGTCGGCCAGGATCTTGGCCTTGGAGGCGGTGGCCGGGTCCTTGTGGCGCATCACCGAGAACACCACGTCGGCCGGCGCAAGCGCCTTGCCGTCGTGGAAGGCCACGCCCTTGCGCAAGGTGAAGACCCAGGTCTTGGCGTCCTTGGTGGTGAAGGATTCGGCCAGCGCGGGCTGCGGCGTGAGACTGCCGTCGAGCGTGGTCAGGCCGTTGTAGACCATGTTGCAGCGCGAGTAGTCGGTCTGGTTCGACTGCTTGGCCGGATCGAGCGTGTCGGTGGCGGCGGCCGTGGCGCCTGCCACGCGCAGCCGGCCGCCCTTGCGCGGCGTCTGCGCATGGGCGCTCATCGCCACGCTTGCAAGGCTGCCCGCCAGGGTGGCCTGCATGCCGCCGGCCATCAGCATCGTGAGGATGTCGCGCCGCGATGCGCCGCGCTTGAGCGAATCCATCACGCGAAGGCTTTCGCCGGGACCGACGAGGTTTTCGAACCTCTTGTTGCTGCTGTCGCTCATGGTGGGGTACTCCTGTGGGGCCGGTGACTGATGAGGGTTGAAGAACAAACAAACACGGAACGAAAACGGTGCACTTGCGGGGCGCTCAGGCCAGCTTGTCCTTGAGCGAGTAGTAGAGGCCCATCGCAGGCAGGAACCAGGGCGGGCCGAAGTGGCCGGGAATGGCGGGCCAGCCGCGGTCCTGCCAGGGGTTGGCGGCGGCGTTGCCCTCCATCACGGCGGCCATGCGTTCGCCCATGTGGACCGACATCTGCGTGCCGTGGCCGCTGTAGCCCATCGCGTAGTAGAGGCCGTCGCGCTCGCCGGCGTGGGGGAGGCGGTCCTGCGTCATGTCGACCAGTCCGCCCCAGCAATAGTCGAGCCGCACGGCGCCGAGCTGCGGAAAGGTTTCAGCGAGCCCGGCGCGCAGGATCTCGCCGCTCGCGGCATCGGCCTGCGGGCTGGAGACCGAGAAGCGCGCGCGGCCGCCGAACACCAGCCGGTGGTCGGCCGTGAGCCGGAAGTAATGGTGGATGTTGGCCACCGTCGTGTAGGTGCGCCGCGCCGCGAGCAGCGCCTGCGCGCGTTCGGCGCCGAGCGGCTCTGTCACGACGATGAAGCTGCCGATCGGCACGATGCGCCGGCGCAGCCAGCCGAAGCTGCCGTAGCCGCCGTGGCGCGTGGCACCGGTGGCCAGCAGCACCTGCTGCGCAGTGACGATGCCGCCGGCGGTGTGCAGCCGGTGCGCGTGGCCCTGGCCCAGGCGCTCGATGCGATTCACGGCCGTGCCGGTGTGGATCTGCGCGCCATGGCGCTCTGCGGCCTCGGCCAGGCCGTGGGCGAAGCGGCCCATGTGCATCTGGCCGCTGCGCTTGTAGAGCAGGCCGCCGTGGAAGCGCTCGCTCTGCACCTCGCTGCGCACCTGGGCCGCATTGAGGATTTCGACGTCGGTGTCCACGCCGTCGCCGACCAGGCGCTCGGCGCTGCGTTCGAGCGCGGCCATCTGGTTGGCGCGCGTGGCGAGCTTGAGCTTGCCGTGGCGCATGAAGTCGCAGTCGATCGCCTCGTCGCGCACCAGCCGCGCCACGGTGTCGACCGCGTCGTCGTAGGCGCGGTACCAGGCGCGGGCCTTGTCGGTGCCGACCTTGGCGGCCACATCGGCATAGTCCACCGCGAGCCCGTTGTTCACGTGCCCGCCGTTGCGCCCCGACGCCTCGGCCGCCACGCGGCTGCCGGCCTCCAGCACCGCGACGCGGGCACCGCGCCTGGCCAGCGCCAGCGCCGCCGACAGGCCGGTGAAGCCGCCGCCGACGATCGCAACGTCGACCTGCGCCGGCAGTGCATGCACTGCGGGAACGAAGGCCGGCGCGGAATCGGTCCAGTAGGAGTCGAGCTTCATGGCGTGGGGCCTGTGCTGGATGAAAGAAAAGATCAGAGGCCGACGACGCCGGGCAGGCCGCCGATGTCCTGGATCTCGGTGTAGCGGTAGGCCGGGTTGCCCGGGCCGTGGCCGCGGTTGACGAACACCTTGTTGACGATGCCGATGTCGTCGGCCGACATCAGGTCGTAGCGCAGGCTGGACGACACGTGCAGCACGTCTTCCGGGTTGCAGCCGAGCGAATCGAGCATGTATTCGAAGGCCTGCAGCCGCGGCTTGTAGGCCTGGGCCTGCTGCGCGGTGTAGACGCGGTGGAAGGGCGCGCCGAGCATCGCCACGTTCTTCTGGATCTGGTCGTCCGAGGCGTTGGAGAGAATGACCAGCGGGATTTCCTTGGCCACCTTGGCCAGGCCTGCGGCCACGTCGTCATGCGGACCCCAGGTGGGCACGGCGTCGTAGTAGGCCTGGCCGTCGCTGTCGAAGTACTGGATCTTCCACTTCTTGCACAGGCGTCGCACCGCATTCTTCAGCACCACCTCGTAGGGCTGCCAGGCGCCCAGCACTTCGTCGAAGCGGTAGGCAGTGAAATCGGTGACGAACTGCGCCATCTGCTCGGGCCGGATGCGGTCGGCGAAGAGGTCGGTGGTCAGCTCCTTCATGCGGAACCGGGTGAGGGTGCCGTAGCAGTCGAAGGTCACGTACTTGGGGCGGAAGGTCATGGTCTCGAATCCTCTGTGAAGGGTGGCAAATGCGACAAACTCATTACGAAGCGATTGCAGCACGCCATTGCTCGGTGCATGTAGGGAAAAACGGCGCCTGGCGAAACGAAGCTGCGGTTTGCGGGGGCGCCGACGGCATGCCGTGCGGCGTGCCCTGCGTGCGTGCAGCCATGCACCTTGGTGCGCCGCGGCAAGGCCGAAGAGCACGCTTTTGAAGCGCAGCCTGGCGTCGGCCAACTGGCGTTCCAGGTCCGTGCCGATGGGTGTTTCGCGGATCGAAGGCTTGCATGGCGGGGATCGTGGAAAGTGGCGGTCGATCCTAGGCAGGTTGGCACAGCATTTGTGTGCGTATGCGGCCGCACCGCCGCAGCGAATTGCGAAACCGGGGTGTGCTGCAACCGAAGCTTGCAAGTTGCGAAAGAGGCCCTTTTCGCGCTGGTGCGGCGCCGCAATGTCGTCCAAGATGGATGCGCCATTCCGCCGCAACAGAGAGTTTTCCCTATGCCTGAACCCACTTCGAACGCACCCGCCATGGATGGCGTGGTGCTCAGGCCGATGACGGCCGCCGACCTTCCACAGGCGCATGCGCTCTCGGCCGAACTGCGCTGGCCGCACCGTCCCGCGGACTGGGAGCAGGTGTTCCCGCATGCCGATGGCATTGCAGTGGAGCGCGACGGCGAGATCATCGCGACCGGCCTGCGCTGGCGCTGGGGCCAGCGCCACGCCACCATCGGCCTGGTGATCGTCACGCCCGCCTGCCAGGGCCGCCGCATCGGCCATCGCCTGATGAGCGCGCTGCTCGATGGGCTCGAAGACCGCACGGTGCTTTTGCACGCCACCGCGGAAGGGCGCGGACTTTATGAGCGGCTCGGTTTTGTGCGCGCGGGCGAGGTGCGCCAGCACCAGGGCATTGCGCAGCCGGCGCCTCTGGTTGCGCTGCAGCCCGGCTGGCGCCTGCGGCCCGCGGGCCTCAACGAGCTGCCGGCGCTGCAGGCGCTCGACGCGGCCGCGCGAGGCATGCCGCGCGATGCGCTGGTCGCGGAGCTGCTGCAAAGCGCCGATGCCTGCGTGGTGCTCGACCACGACAACGAGCCGAAGGGTTTTGCGATGCTGCGGCGCTTTGGGCGCGGCCATTCGATCGGCCCGGTGGTCGCGCCCGATGCCGAGGGTGCGAAGGCATTGATCGCGCATCTTGCAGGCTTGAACGCCGGCCATTTCACGCGCATCGACATCGACTTCGACAGCGGCCTGGCCGAATGGCTCGAGAGCATCGGCCTGCTGCGCGTGGATGCGCCGACGACGATGGTGCGGGGGGAGCCGCTTGCTGTTGCATCGCAGGGGCCTTCGCTGTTTGCTCTTGTTACTCAGGCTGTTGGATAGTTTTTTTCAGGGCGCGCTCCCGCCGACGGGGTATCTTGCTCCGCGAATGTCCCCCGCCTTCGGCTCCTCCTTGATTTCGCTGCGCAAGGCACCCCATCGGCGGGAGCGTGTTCAGAGCACTGGTTGATCAGCGGTGCACAACGAGCGTGCCCCGGTGCACAGGGCATCGGGTGCTCCCCGCAGCGAAATCAAGGAGGAGGGCGAAGCCCGGGGGACATTCGCGGAGGGGAGTACCCGGTGGCCTGTGCACGCGCCCTGAGCAGAAGAACCCTGAACACAACAAGCACACCCAATACACCTCCCCATGAAGACCACCTTCCTCTACAAGTCCGACCCCGTACGCGGCCGCCAATGGGCCGAAGTGTTCGGGCAGCGCCGCCCCGACATCGACTTCCGCATCTGGCCCGACATCGGCGATCCGGCGCAGGTGCGCTTTCTCGCAGCATGGGTGCCGCCGGAAGACATCGCCGAACGCTTTCCGAATCTGCAGGTGCTGTTCTCTTCGGGCGCAGGTGTCGACCAGTTCGACTTCGCGGCGCTGCCCGCTGCATTGCCGGTGGTGCGCATGGTCGAGCCCGGCATCGTGCAGGGCATGGTCGAGTATGTGACGCATGCCGTGCTCGGCCTGCACCGCGACATGCCGCAGTACCGCCGCCAGCAGCAGGAAGGCCAATGGCAGCCGCTGCCCGTGCGGCCCGCAGGCGAGCGGCGCGTGGGTGTTCTGGGACTGGGCTCGCTCGGCCAGGCCGTGCTCGCGCAACTGGTCTCATTGGGCTTCGACTGCGCGGGCTGGAGCCGCTCGCGGCATGAGGTCGATGGCGTGCAATGCCACGCGGGTGCCGACGAGCTGCCCGCCTTTCTGGCGCGCGCCGACATCCTCGTGTGCCTGCTGCCGCTCACCGATTCGACGCGCGGCTTTCTCGATGCCAGGCTCTTCTCGATGCTGCCGATGGGCGCCGGCCTGGTGCACGTGGGCCGCGGGCCGCACCTGGTCGAACATGACTTCCTCGAAGCGCTCGTCAGCGGCCGCATCGGCGATGCGGTGCTCGACGTGACCGACCCCGAGCCGCTGCCGCCCGCGCACGCCTTCTGGCGCCATCCGCGCATCCAGCTCACGCCGCACATCGCGAGCATGACGCAGCCGCTGAGCGCCGCCGAGGCCGTGCTCGAGAACCTGCACCGCTTCGAGGCCGGCGAGCCGATGGTCGGCCTCGTGGACCGCGCCAGGGGCTACTGACGAGAAGCAAGAGAAATGGCCCGCCGCATGATGTGCCGTGGCGAGGCGCATAACCGCAGCCTGCTTCGCGCAGCACCCCCAAAGCAGCACCATGCCATGCGGCACGCGGCCTAAGCTCGAGGCATCGAAAGCTTCCTTCGCTCTCGCTTCACTCGACACCGCCATGACGCACCCCACCGCATTGCCTCGCCACGCCACGCTCGACGCCATCGACCGTGCCCACCTCATCCACCCCGTCTCGCCCTGGCGCACGCACGAGCAGCGCGGCCCCACCGTGCTGGCCTCGGCCCGCGGCGCATGGTTGACCGATGCCAACGGGCATGAACTGCTCGACGCCTTTGCGGGCCTGTGGTGCGTGAACGTGGGCTATGGCCAGGAGAGCGTGGTGCAGGCCGCGGCCGAGCAGATGCGGCGCCTGCCGTACGCCACCGGCTACTTCCACTTCAGCAGCGAGCCGGCCATCCGCCTCGCGGAAAAGCTGGTGCAGATCGCGCCCGCATCGCTGACGCGCGTGTACCTCACGCTCGGCGGCTCGGAGGCGGTCGATGCCGCCGTGCGCTTCATCGTGCAGTACTACAACGCCATCGGCAAGCCGTCGAAAAAACAGTTCATCGCATTGGAGCGCGGCTACCACGGCTCCTCGTCGACCGGCGCGGGCCTCACGGCCCTGCCCGTTTTCCATCGCGGCTTCGACCTGCCGCTGCCCACGCAGCACTACATCCCGTCGCCCAACCCGTACCGCCACGCGGATGGTGCCGATCCGCAGGCTTTGATCGCCGCGTCGGTGGCCTCGCTGCGCGCCAAGGTGGCCGAGCTGGGTGCGGACAACGTGGCCGCCTTCTTCTGCGAGCCGATCCAGGGCTCGGGCGGCGTCATCGTGCCGCCCAAGGGCTGGTTGAAAGCCATGCGCGATGCCGCGCGCGAGCTCGACATCCTGTTCGTCGTCGACGAGGTCATCACCGGTTTCGGCCGCACCGGCCCCATGTTCGCCTGCGAGGCCGAAGGCGTGGAGCCCGACCTGATGACCATGGCCAAGGGCCTGACCTCGGGCTATGTGCCGATGGGCGCGACCATGATGTCCGAGAAGGTCTATGCCGGCATTGCCGACGGCACGCCGGCGGGGGTGCCGGTCGGTCATGGCGCGACGTACTCTGCCCACCCCGTGAGCGCCGCGGTCGCGCTCGAGGTGCTGCGGCTGTACGAAGAGGGCGGGGTGCTCGCCAACGGCCAGCGCGGCGCGGCGCACTTCGCGGCCGGCCTCGATGCGCTGCGCGCGCATCCGCTGGTGGGCGATGCGCGCCACCGCGGCCTGCTCGGTGCGCTGGAGCTGGTGAGCGACAAGCAAGGCAAGCGCGGCTTCGATCCGGCGCTGGGCCTCGCGGACCGCATCTTTGCCGCGGGCTACCGCAACGGCCTGGTGTTCCGCTCCTTCGGCGACCACATCCTGGGCTTTGCGCCGGCGCTCACCTTCACCGAGGACGAGTTCGCCCAGATGTTCGCGCGCCTGAAGAAAACGCTCGACGAGGTGCTGGACGCCGCCGACGTGCGCGCCGCGCTGGAGGCCTGAGCGGGAAAGCACTGCCCCGCGGCTGCGCCGGCAAAGCAGAATCGGATCCTCCTTCGTTTTTCAGGACCGCCATGTCTGAAGCTTTCAAGATCGACCGACTCGACCTGCGCATCCTGGCCCAGCTGCAGCAGAACGGGCGCATGACCAACGTCGACCTCGCGGATGCGGTCGGCCTGTCGCCCAGCCCCTGCCTGATCCGCGTCAAGCGCCTGGAGCAGGCCGGCTACATCGCCGGCTACGGCGCGCACCTGCGGCTCGAGAAGCTCGGCGACACGCTCACCGTGTTCACCGAGGTCACGCTGCAAGACCACCACCGCGAGGACTTCGTGCGCTTCGAGGCCGCGATCCGCGAGGTCGACGAGGTGCTCGAATGCCACCTGGTGAGCGGCGGCTACGACTACCTGCTGCGGTTCTTGACGCGCGGCGTCAACCACTACCAGGAAGTGATCGAGGAACTGCTCGAGCGCAACATCGGCATCTCCAAGTACTTCAGCTACATCGTCATCAAGTCGCCGTTCATCAAGACGCATTGCCCGATCGAACGGCTGTTTCCGCATCCGCGCTGACTGGCGAATGGCTGCGAGGCCAGATCAGCAGTACTCGCCGCCTTTCAGCAGGCGCCGAGGCGCCTGGCCGGTCACGGAACGGAACTCGCGGATAAAGTGCGACTGGTCGGCATAGCCAGCCTGGACAGACAGCTGTGTGAGGCTGGATGCCTCGCCGTACAGCGACAACGCATGGCGCATGCGGATGATGGAGGCGAGTTGCTTTGGTGTCGCTCCGACAGTACGGCGGAATCGTTTTGCCAGCCAGTCGACGCTGACGCCCAGATCCGACGCAAGCGCTGCGATGCGGATCGTTCCGACGCTCTTCTCGATGGCTCGCAGGGCCTCGCTCACCAACGTGTCGGCGGGCCGCCTTCGTCGGGCGAGAAGAAAGCGCTCCAGGCAATTCACGCGCTGCAGATCGTCCCCGGCCGCAGTCATGGCCGAGCAAAGACCTGCCAGGTCGGCATCCGCCACCAGGGAGGCAAGATCGATCGTGGTGCCGAACAGGCCTTCTGCGGGCAGGTCGAAGAACTGCGCAGCGCCCGCAGGACGGAAAGCAGCAAGCACGATGCCACCGCCGGCCGAGGTGTGCATCGAACGTGCGGTGTCGCGCAGTCCCGTCAGCGTGGTCTGGGGCAGGCGGCGTGTCTTCGGCCCATCCAGTTGCTCGGCATAGCCGCCGTAACGAATGCCAAGCAGGATGCTTGGCTCCGGCATGAGCAGGCGAGTGGCGGCCTCGGCGGTTTCGACGATCACGAAATTCCGCACCTGGTCTGCGAGGGCGAGGGTGGTTGGCAGCAAGCGCATGCGCATTGGCCGATGGTAACGGGGCGCCTTTTTTTGTGTGACTCACTGATTTTGTTCAATTGCCGAGCCCGCGTGCTGCCTAGCATGGAGCCCCATCCATTCAGGAGAAACCATGCAAGACGATGTGAAGGCCCGAAACAGCCAACTGATCCGGGCACTCTATGAAGACTGGTTGTCGCACGGGCGCTTCGAAGAGCTGCAGGACTCGATCGCGGATGACTACGTGGGGCCCAACGGCGAAAAAGGCGCCGCAGGCTTTGCGACGACCATGAACGGCTTGCGCAGCGCCTTTCCGGACATCCGCTTCCAGGTCGAGGACCTGATCGCCGAGCCGGACAAGGTCGCAGTGCGCTGGCGCTGGCAGGCCATTCACGCAGGCGAGTTCCGCGGCCTGGAAGCGTCGCACCGCCGAGTGGAGAACACAGGCATTGCCATCTACCACTTGCGCCACGGCAAGATCGTGCGCTCCTGGCTGGAAACCGACCGGCTGGGTGCGCTGCAGCAGATTGGCGCACTTCCTGCCGGCGTGGGTGCTTCGCCTCCGCGCAGCAACTAGGGCCTGCTGCCGTGTCCTTCACGCTGATTGCAGCCGGCCGGCTTGACGCCGGGTATTCGCGATCAGGGCCGCGCCGGCAAAGCAAAGGACCGCAAGCAGCACCAGCGCAGAACTGGCCCCTTTGGTAAAGGCCACCACATCCAGGTTCGAAAGCCCTGGGCCGCCATTTCCCAGAATCATGCGTTGCGAACCGGAAGGAAGCTGCGCCATCGCCACGCTCAGCGTCAGCGCGGTGCCGATCATGATGCCGGTGTTCTGCAGCGTCGACCGGACGCCGTTGGCGATGCCCCGGCGCCGGGGCGCCACGCTCTGGAGGATCGATGTGTTGTTCGGTGTCACGAAGCTCCCGATGCCCAGGCCGAGCAGCCAGAGGCACAGCGACAGCTGCACGGTGCCGATCGCCGGCTGCAGCAGCGCGGCCAGCAGCGCCAGGGCGCATCCCGCGAGCAGCATGCCGGCCACGCAGATGGATTCGGGCCTGAAGCGCCGCGTCAGGGCGCCCGCCAGCGGCGCAGCCATCAGCATGCCGAACGCCACCGGTGCAATGCGCAGGCCCGCCTGCGATGGCTGAAGGCCCGCGCAGGCCTGCAGGTACAAGGCCATCAGCAACAGGGGCGCCGCCTGCGTCATCGACAGCAGCAGGATGCCCGCGTACGCGGTCCGGCGTGCCGGGTCGCTGAACAGCGAGGGGTCGACCAGCGGGCTGGCCACGCGCATCTGAACGCCGGAGAAGAGGGCAATGGCGCACAGCCCCGCGAGCATGGAGGCCCACACCGGCGTGCTGGCCCAGCCGTGGGTGCCGGCCATCGAGAGTGCATAGGTCACGCATCCGATGCCGACGAGCGACAGCGCCGCGCCTGCGAGGTCGAAGCGTTCGGCCCCGGCGGCCGCACTGTGGGGCAGCACCTTCCAGGACCACGCCAGCACGCCAAGCCCGATCGGCACGTTGAGCATGAAGAGAACGCGCCATCCCCACCACGACACGACGAAGCCGCCCGCCAGCGGGCCGACGACCTGGGCCAGCGCCGCAACCATGGCGAGCACGCCCAGTGCCAGCCCCATCCTGCGGCGGCCGAAGGCATCGCCCACCAAGGCGCTGGCGTTGGCCATGACGCCGGCCGCACCGACGGCCTGGGCGATTCGGCTCGCCAGCATCAGTTCGGCGCTGGGTGCGAGGGCGCATGCCGCGCAGGCGGCCACGAAGAGCCACAGCCCCGCGAGGAAGAGCCGGCGCCGTCCCCAGAGATCGGCCAGGCGTCCGAAGCTCAGGATGCAGACGGTGCTGACCAGCATGTAGGACAGCAGGATCCAGCTTGCCTGCGTCGGCGAAGCATGCAGGCTGCGCGCCACGGCCGGCAGCGCGACATTGAGCGCGCTGAGATTGAGAAAGCACAGCAGCGCGCCCGAACTCGCGGCAACGAGCACCGCCCAATCGGCCCTGCCGGCGTCGTGGTCCTCGTCGGCCATCGTCGGTCGATTCAGTCTTCGCTCCTGAACCCCGAGGCCTTCACGATGGGGCGCCAGTACGCGCGGTCCTCGTTCATGATCCGCGTCACTTCCGCGCCAGGGAGCCCCGTCGGCTCCAGGCCCATGCGATCGACCTGCGCACGCACCTGCGGATTGCGCATGGCGGCGAGCAGCGCCGCCTCCAGCCTGGTGGCCACGTCCTTCGGCGTTCCTGCCGGCACGAAGGCGGCATAGGCGGCGTTGGCGCGGTCGAAGGCGTCGTAGCCCGACTCCTTGATCGTCGGAACGTCGGGCAGCCAGCTCAGCCGGCGGGTACCCGCAACGCCCAGGATCCGCAGCTTGCCCGCGCGATGGAGCTCGAGCTGGCTGGCGAGTGCGTCGGCGGCGAGCGGTACGTGGCCGCCGACGATGTCGGTCGCGAGCGGCGCGCCGCCCTTGTAGGTGACCGGCGCGAGCGGCACGCCGATGGCCTTGGACAGCTGCAGCACGCTGAAGTGCAGTCCGCCGCCGAGGTTGGTCAGCCCCACGCTGGCGCCGGCGGGGTTCTTCTTGATCCATGCGACGTATTCGGGAACCGTCTTGAACGGCTGGTCTGCGCCGGCGGAAAGGACACTGGGCACGATCGCCAGGTGCGCGACCGGGATGAAGTCCTTGTCGACGTCGTAGTTCAGCCGTGCATAGGTCATCGGAAAGAGAACGAAGGGCGGCGTCGAGCCCAGCAGGATGGTGCGGCCGTCGGGCCGCGCGGCCTTGACGGCCTCGATGGAAATGCGCGTCGAGGCGCCGGGCCGGTTCTCCACCAGCACGGGTTCCTTGAGCGTGGTGCGCAAGTCCTCGGCCAGCGAACGCGCCAGGCTGTCGAGCGCGCCACCGGGCGGAAAGCCGATGACCAGCCGGATGGGCGCATCGGCATGCGCGGCGGCGCCGACCAGGGAGATCGACGCAGCGAGAAGAAGTGTCTTGAGGAAAGAGGCCATGGTGGGTACCTGCTGGGTTGAGAACGAAACGAAAGGGGCGGACTCAGAAAGCGAGGGTCGGCAGCGCGTTCGCCGGCCGGTGCGCGGCTTCGAAGGACGACGCGGCCTGCAGCAGCTGCTGGTCCTCGCGGAACCGGCCGACGAGCTGCATGCCGATGGGCAGGCCATCGCGGCCCGCACCGCACGGCAGGCTGATGGCGGGGTGGCCCGTGAGGTTGAAGGGCATCGTCCACGGAAACCAGTTCGCTCGCACTTCGGCATACGCCTCGCCATCGATCTCGATGCTGCCGAACAGGTCCTGGTCGATCGGCAGCGCCGTGCGCGAGAGCGTCGGCGTGAAGATGAAGTCGTGGCTCTCCAGCTGGGCCTGAACCTTGCGAAAGAGCGCGGTCCTGGCAAACATGGCCTGCTGGAAGGTGACCCCGTCGACGTGCTCTGCGAGCGCGAGCTGCTGCAGCAGGGACGGGCTCAGCTGGTCGGCATGCGCCGCGGCCAGCGGCGCGAAGCGGCCGCGCCAGCTGGTGTGGTTGATCACCCGCCACACCGGCTCGACGTCATAGCCGTCGCCGGGCATCTCTTCGAGCTGCGCGCCCATCGAACGCAAGGTGGCCAGCGCGGCTTCGAAGGCGGCGGCGACGTCGGCGGAGATCGGGCGCCCCGCGGGTGTTGCGCAGTAAAGAATCCGCTTGCCGCGCAGATCGCCGCCGGGCTGCAGCGCGTCGAAGTAAGGCTGCGCCGGCACACCCAGTGACCAGGGGTCGGACCCATGGGCGCCAGTCATGGCCTGCAGCATGAGCGCGGTGTCGGCCACGTTGCGCGTGGTGGGCGTCACGTAGGTGTAGTTGCCGAAGGCGTCCTGCACCTGGCTGTGGGGCACCACGCCCAGGCTCTGCTTCAGGCCGACCACGCCGTTGCAGGCGGCGGGAATGCGCGTCGAGCCGCCGCCGTCGGTGGCAATGGCCAGCGGCGCGATGCCCGCCGCAATCGATGCGGCCGCCCCGCCGCTCGAGCCGCCGCTCGTGCGCGTCGCATCCCATGCGTTGCGGGTGCTTCCGAACAGGGGCGCGTCGGTGAGGCACTTGGCGCCGAACTCGGAGGTGGTCGTCTTGCCGATGAGGATGGCGCCGGCCTGGCGCATGCGCGCCACGGCCACGGCGTCCTGCGTGGGGACGTGGTCGCGATGCAGCAGCGAACCGTAGGTCGTCCTGACGTTCGCGGTGTCGACGATGTCCTTCACCGTGAAGGGCAGGCCGTGCAGCAGGCCCAGCGGCTCGCCCCTCATCACGGCGCTTTCCGCCTCGCGGGCCTGCGCCATCGCCTGCTCGTGGCACAGCGTGATGAAGCAGTTCAGCTGCGGCTGGACGGCGTCGGCGCGGCGCAGGACTTCCTGGGCGATCTCCACCGGCGAGAGCTTTCGCTGCGCGACCAGCGTGCGCAGCGCCGCGGCGGACAGCTCGCAGATTTCAGACTTCGGAAGACGCGGAAACTTTTTCATGCGCAAATGATTGATGCGCGGCAACATCGAGTCCAATACTGTTTTCTTGAAAAGGCATACGACCAGCGTATGGCAGCACCGGACTTCAGAACGCTCCGCTACTTCGTGGCCGTGGCCGAGGAACGCAGCGTGGGCAAGGCGGCACGCCGGCTCAACATGGCCCAGCCGCCGCTGTCGGTCCACATCAAGAACCTGGAGGCCGCGGTGGGCACGCCGCTGTTCCGCAGGGCGGCGCGCGGCATGGAGATCACCGATGCCGGCCATGCGCTCTTCCAGCGTGCCAAGGAGGCGCTGCTGCTTGCCAACGAAGGCTTCGATGCGGCACGGGCGATCGGCTCGGGCAGCAGGGGCCGGCTCACCGTCGGCACCATGGTCGTGCTGTCCTACCTGGTGCTTCCTCGCCTGGAAAACACGCTTCGGGCGAAGCTGCCGGACGTGGAGATCCAGTACGTGGAGCTGAACGCTGCCAACAACGTCTCGGCCCTCACTGATTCGCAGGTGTCGGTGGCGATCTGCATCCCGCCCATCGCCCACGCGGGCATTGCGGCCGAACGCATCGGAACCCAGCCGCTGATGCTGGCCGTGCGCGCGGATTCGCCGCTGGCCCGCATGTCCAGCATTCCGATGGAGCGGCTGTCAGGCATGCCCCTCATCGGGCTGCCCGTGCCCGATGGCGACGTCGACAAATCGCTCATTGCCTCGATGCTTCGGCGGCACGATGTCAGCATGCCGATCGCGCAGCGGGTCGAGACCATGGTGTCGGCGTTGGCGCTCGTCCTCGCAGGCAGGGGCGTGGCCATCCTGCCCGCCTGCGCCCGGATCGGCCGGCCTCCGGGCGTGGTGTTCCGCCCCTTGCGGAACGTCGATGCAAGGATGGACATCGCTGCCTGCTGGCGCAGCGATTGGCAGAGTCCGCTCATCGAACCCTTCCTGGCCTGCGCGCGCGCCTCTCTGCGGCAAGCTGCGTAGCGAAGCGGAGTGCCGGGAGGAAGCCGGGGCGGCAGCTGCATGCCTCGCTTCCGGCTCGCGCCGGCCTGGCTGCTAGATGTGAAACGCAGCCAGCACTCCCACCACAAGCCCCCCGGCCGCCACGCCGAACATCGCGCGCTCCAGCCATTTCTTCTTCGTCAGCAAGGCAATGGCGGCCAGCGCGATCGACACCTGCAGCACGGTCGTCGCCTGGGCCCAGCGATGGTGCTGGTGCATTTGCTCTTCCGACTGGGCGTCCCATTGGCTCGCCTCGGCTTCCAGCTTCTTCGCGGCGGCCTGGATGTCGGTCTTCTCCTGGTCGTAGCGCGCCACCTTGAGCTGCCAATCCTGCCTGCGAGCGTCGTCGGCCGCGGTGTCGCGCGCGAACTCGGCGAGCGCCTGCTTGGTGCTTTTCGACTGGAAGTAATTCCACTGGTTCGACGCCTCGGTCTTCTTGATCGCGGCGTTGTTCTTGTAGAGGCCGGCGTTGGCTTGCGTGGCCCCGCCCATGTACGAGAAGATCGCACCGACGGTGGCGATCACGGCGGTGCACACCGCGATCTTGCTCGTCATGCTCATGCCACCGGAAGGCGAGGCTGCTCCGCCGTCCGCATGGCCATGACTGTCGCCATGGCCGCTGCCGGATGCCGCGTGTTCAAGTTCGTGGTCGTGCGGGCCGTGCACGTGAAAGCCGTGTCCTGACATGGGATCCTTGCTGGAATATGGTTTCTCGGAGCGCGTGCGAGTATGCCTTGCCAGCAGGCGAAAGCATTCATTCGCTGCGCGCGGGAGCCGGTGCTTGCCAGGTGGTGATGCCCAACTGCTCAGTGGTAGTCGTCTTCACGCTGATGCCGAAGCGCCAGGATGTTGACGGTCTCAGCACCTTCAATCTCGTAAAGTGCGACGTAGCCGGCCCCGCCGCAGGGAATCACGAGTTCTCGCAAGAACGGGCTGTCACTCGCTTTGCGGAAGATGAATGGTGTTCGGCTTAAGTGGCTCTCGATCGCCGTGGCGAGAGTGTCGATGGTGCGCTGCGCCGCGTCGAAATCCTCGCGCGTTCTTGCACGCACGAGCAGGAAGTCGAAAAGCCGGATCAGGTCTTCACGGGCTGCATCGGTATATCTGACCTGGAATTCACCGTTCACCCCAACACCTGTTTACGCCGCGCGTCGAGTCGCGCCTGGAGTTCGCCGTGCACGGCCGTCGCGGAGTGATAAACGCCGGTACGCCGGGCCTCCTGGCTGGCGCGCAGACCGCGCGCGAGAAAGTCCGCCTGCACCTGGCGGCGCTGGATGGCTTCGCGTACGGCTGTTTCGATCAGCGCGCTGAGCGTCTCGCCTTCGCGGAGCACGCTCTCGGCGGCCAAGCGGAGTTCGGCCTCGACTCGAAGGGAGGGAAAGGTGGAAGTCTTCACGGCCGTGATGCGTTGCAATTGCGACGCATCAAGTATATACCCGCGCCGGAGGCGATGCTCGGTAGCAAATCGCGATGGGGAGGGCAGGGTCCGCCAGCGTGATCGCACCAAGGCGGTTTCCTGATTGGTCGCCAAGTGCCGCCCGCTGCGATCACGGCGTCAACGGCATGGCTCGGACGTCGAGAAAAACTGAAGTTCCGCACCAGGGCGGAGACCTTCCATGGGCAGATCACTTCTCGGACCGGACGAAATAAATTCAATAAATATCAATTTAAATAATATTGATTCATAAAAACAGGATTTCTAGAATTCCTCCATAGCGATTCGTCGCGGATGCGAGGCAGAATGGATACCGACAAACCCACGAAGCAGAGACAACTCACCGTACGAATCTCTCGAGGAACCGGCGATGGCTCCTTGTCGACGTACTCGGTCCCCTGGCGCGAAAACCAGACCGTGCTGGACGTCGTGACGGAGGTCCAACGGACCCAGGAGCCAGACCTTTCCTATCGATTCGCGTGTCGCGTTGGCGTGTGCGGCTCCTGTGCGATGACGGTCAACGGAAAGCCCCGCTGGACCTGCCGAACCCATGTCAGCCGCGTGGAAGAGGGGGGGGTCATCGTCATCGAGCCCCTTCGCAACATGCCGCGCATCAAGGACCTCGTGGTCGATATGCGCGAGTTCTTTCAAAAGTGGAAAAAGGCGGGCAGTACCTTTGTTGGCACGGCAACACGGAATGATCCGCCGGCACGGGTGTCTCCCCAGAGCAAGAAGCGCAGGCTGGCAGATGCCGCGATCGAATGCATCAATTGCGGCGTGTGCTATGCCGCCTGTGACGTCGTCACCTGGGACAAGGACTACCTGGGACCAGCCGCGCTCAATCGTGCCTGGACCCTCTACAACGACGAACGGCATGCGGATCCCAAGGACGTTTTGCACAAGGCCACGTCCGGTGGCGGCTGCAATTCGTGCCACACGCAAGGCAGTTGCATGAAGCATTGCCCGGTCAGCCTGAGCCCGACCGGCAGCATTGCGGGACTGAAGCGAAGTGCGCTCCTGAGTTTCCTCAAGCGAGACTGAAATGGAAGCTCGCCTCTTCGCTCTTCAGCGCCTCACGGCAATGGTCATGGCGCCATTTGTCTTCACGCATGTGGGACTCATCATCTACGCGGTCCGCGGCGGACTGACCGCTGGCGAAGTCCTCTCTCGCACGCAAGGCAACTGGGTGTGGATCGCGTTCTACGGCCTCTTTGTGATCAGCGTGGCCGTCCACGTTCCGATCGGCGTGCGCAACATTCTCATCGAATGGCTGCGCCTTGGACGAAGCGCTGCGTCCCTGGTGAGCCTGGTGTTCGGCGCCGCATTGCTGTACCTGGGCCTTCGCGCCGTCGCCGCGGTGGGGGGACTGATGCCATGAAGACCGCTCGCAGCCATCAAGCGTACTGGGCCTTCCTAGGACATCGCCTCTCGGGCCTGGCGCTTGCACTCTTCCTGCCCGTCCACTTCTATGTGCTCGGCATGGCCCTGGACGAAGCACGCCTCGACCGCTTCCTGAAGCTGTCGGAGATGCCTGCGATGAAGTTCGGCGAGTGGGGACTCGTCCTGTTGCTGACACTGCACATGTTCCTTGGATTGCGTCTGCTCGCACTCGAGCTGCTTCCCTGGAGCTCCACGCGCGACGCTCGCCTGGCCTGGATTGGCTGGGGTTTTGCGGCATCGATGGCATTTGGCTTTGCGTTCATCGCGGGAGTGATTTGAAATGAACTTCGAGACTTACAAGACCGATATCCTGGTGCTGGGAACCGGTGGTGCCGGCCTGTTTGCTGCCCTGCATGCCAAGAAGGCGAATCCTTCCCTGCGCGTCACGGTCACGGTCAAGGGTTTGCTTGGAAAGTGCGGATGCACACGCATGGTCCAGGGCGGCTACAACGTGGCACTGTCGGCTGGAGATTCGGTTGAGCGGCACTTCATGGACACCATTGAGGGCGGCAAGTGGCTGCCGCGTCAGGATCTCGCATGGCGCCTCGTGGAAGGGGCCGTCGAGCGCGTGCGCGAACTCGAGAACGAGATCGGGTGCTTCTTTGACCGCAATCCCGACGGGTCGCTCCATTCGAAAGCCTTTGCGGGCCAGAGCTTCGATCGCACGGTCCACAAGGCCGACCTGACGGGCATCGAGATCATCAACCGCCTCATGGAGCAGGTGCGCGCGATGGACGTCGAGGAGCTTGAGGAGCATCGTGCGATCGAGCTCATTCCGGCGGCCGATGGATCCGGAATCGCCGGTGTCCTGTTCATTGACATGCGTGCAGGTACCTATCGCCTGGTGCAGGCAAAGGCGGTGCTCCTTGCGACGGGCGCCGGGCCGACGATGTACCGCTATCACACACCGTCCGGCGACAAGACCTGCGATGGTCTGGCCATGGCGCTTCGGTACGGCCTGAAGCTCCGGGATATGGAGATGGTGCAGTTCCATCCCACCGGACTCCTCGGCGGACCGGATACGCGTATGACGGGCACCGTTCTCGAGGAGGGCTTGCGCGGCGCCGGTGGTTACCTGCTCAATGGGAACGGCGACCGGTTCATGACCCACTACGACAAGCGTGGCGAGCGTGCGACCCGCGACGTCGTCAGTCGAGGCATCTACGCCGAGATGCGCGCGGGGCGTACGGGGCCGATGGGTGGCGTCTACATCCAGATGAGCCACCTCGGCCCGGAGAAGGTCGCCAAGACCTTTCCTGGAATGGTCAATCGCTGCAAGGACTGCGGCTTTGATCTGGCAGGTGGCAAGGTCGAAGTGGTTCCGACAGCCCACTACCTGATGGGGGGTGTCGAGTTCAACGTCGACTGCTCGACCGCATCGCCAGGACTGTTCGCTGCGGGCGAGGACTGCGGAGGCGTCCATGGGGCCAATCGCCTCGGCGGCAACGGTGTCGCGAACTCCACCGTCTTTGGCGGCATTGCGGGAGACTCCATGGCCGCCTTCGTCGAGAGGAACGGCAAGTGGCGCGACCCCGACAGGCGAATCGTCGCCAGCGGGATCGAGCGCGCGGAGTATCCGTTCTCCAGGCCGGCGGGTCGTATCCACGAGTTGCGCGACGCCCTGGCACAGACGATGTGGGATGACGTTGGTGTGCTGCGCAACCGTGAGGCGATGGACCATGGGCTCGAAGCGGTGGCTTCTCATCGAGCCGCGCTGTCGGCGATGGGCGTCGCAGATGGCGATCGCCGCTACAACGTGACCTGGCACGACTGGCTGAACCTGGAAAGCCTCGTCGATATCTCAAAGATCATTACCGTCTCCGCGCTGGCACGCGAGAACAGCCGGGGCGCTCATTTTCGCGAAGACTTCCCCGACCCGGGCGATCTCCACTCCAGCTGCTACACGCGCGTGAGCGCCCGGGACGACCATGTACAGCTCGAAATGATTCCCGTCTCCTTCGACATCGTGAGACCCGGTGAATCGCTCATCACCGGCGAAGCAGTCACCCCCAAAACCTGAGGGCACACCCAAATGAAGATCCCGATTCAGAAAGTTGAAGAAGCCGCCTTGGAGATCACGCGACGCGCTGCGATCGAGATTCCTCCCGACTACAAGAAGGGAATTCAGGAACTGCAGAAGACGGAGACCGGAAAACTGCCCCGGTTCGTCATCCACGCGATGGTCGACAACTGGGAGGCCGCAGATCAGGATCGCCGTCCCATGTGCGCCGATACCGGCCTGCCGCGGTATTACGTGAAGGTCGGCAACAACGCATCGGTCGAGTCGGGATTCGTTGCCGTGGAGCGAGCGCTCCGGCATGCGACGGCAGAAGGTACGGTCACGATTCCGCTTCGGCCGAATCGCGTGCATCCCTTGTGGCGCACAGATCACAACAACAACGTCGGCATCAATGCCCCCGAAGTCGAGTGGTCGTTCGAGCCGGAGGCCGACTGGATCGACGTCACCACCATCCACAAAGGCGGCCTCTTCGGGACCGACTACCGCATGCTGTTCCCCGGGGACGGAATCGACGGTATCAAGCGCTTTGTCCTGGACACGCTGATTGCCTTCGGAAAGCGCGGCTTGGCCTGCCAGCCCGCGATCGTCGGGATCGGCCTGGGTGGGTCCAAGGACACCTGCATGCAGCTGGGCAAACAGGCTGCGTGCCTTCGCAC
Organism: Variovorax sp. 05T418; assembly: GCF_056396385.1. Taxonomy (NCBI): domain Bacteria; kingdom Pseudomonadati; phylum Pseudomonadota; class Betaproteobacteria; order Burkholderiales; family Comamonadaceae; genus Variovorax; species Variovorax sp. 05T418. The sequence goes on from NZ_JBFTLJ010000001.1 coordinate 219,899, forward strand.
GGTCGGGGATCGGAATCCCGATCCGAAGGTCGCCGAGCTCGAACTCGAGTTGATGAAGCTCGGAAACTCGATCGGGATGGGCGCCATGGGCTTTGTGGGGTCCGGGATGGTCGTGGATTGCCACATCGAGTGCGGTTATACGCACACCGGTGGCATGCCCATCAGCCTGCACACCTTCTGTCTTTCGTCACGGCGTGCCACAGCGCGCATCCATGCCAACGGCGAGATCGAGTATCGAACCGATCCCCAATGGTTCACCCCCTATCTGCGTCGGGAGACAGTCGAATGGTAAGCAGCAACGACGACATCAAAGTCTTCCACCTGAACCTTCCGGCGAAGCGGGAAGACATTGCGAAGCTCGAGTTGGGCTGCGCGGTCTGTCTGAACGGCGTGGTCTACACCGCGCGCGAGGGTGTCTACAAGAAGGTGCTGGACGAGGGATTGGCGCTGCCCGTCGATCTGAAGTCGATCAGCAACGTCAACTTCCACTGCTCGCCGGCCGCCGCACCCGACGGCAAGGGAGGCTACAGGGTCGGCGCTGTGACCGCCACGGCATCCTTTCGCTTTTCGAAGTGGATTCCTCGCTGGCTCGAACAGACAGGGTGCAGCATCCTCATCGGAAAAGGAGGCATGCCTGCCGATGACTACAAGAAGGTGCTCGCTCCGGGTGGCGCCATCTACCTGACAACCGTCGGCTACGGCACCGGTGCGCTGCTTGGTCGCGGCATCAAGCGTGTCCGGGAGGTGCACTGGCTCGACGAGCTGGGGATCGCCCAGGCCATGTGGTTGTTCGAGGTGGAGAACTTCGGTCCCTTCATCGTCGAGAGCGACCTGGAGGGCAACTCCTTGTTCGCGCAGCATGCCGAGACCATCAATGCAGGCATCGAGGCTCTGTATGCAGGTCTCAAGCCTCCAGCGCTGCATCGCTACGGGGAGACCGACAACCGCAAGGACGAGGTGATGTAGCCGCCGGCATTGCAGGCTTGCGATGCCGCCCGGGTTCGAGTCGTTTCCATTCAAAAGGTCAGTGCCATGATCATCGATTTCCGTCTGCGCCCGCCGATTAGCGGCTTCCTCAATACGCTCATGTACTCGGCCGGCGAGCGCCGCGATGGGTTCACGCGAACGGTCGGTTTTGAACCATCAGAAGCGGCTCAGAGAAAGTCGATGGCGTCGCTGCTCAAGGAGATGGACGAAGCGAGGATCGATCGTGGCGTGGTCGTAGGCCGCCTTGCCGGCGTGCTCGGCAGCGTATCGAACGATGATGTCCTGAGGATTGTCACTGATTACCCTGGCCGCTTCATCGGCGCCGCATCCATTGACCCCACCGATCGGCGCCGAGCATGCGAGGCAATCACCCAGGCGGTGAAAGATGGATTCAAGCTGATCAACATCGAGCCCGGATCGTACCCGGTGCCGATGTACGCGGATGATCGCCGCCTCTATCCGATCTACGGCCACTGCGAGGACATCGGCGTTCCTGTCATCATGATGGTGGGTGGCACCGCAGGCCCGGACCTCAGCTATTCCGATCCCATCCGGACGGACCGTGTCCTCGCGGACTTCCCCAGGCTCGATGTCGTAGTTGCCCACGGCGGATGGCCTTGGGTCAACGAGATCCTGCACCTGGGATTTCGTCGTTCCAACCTTTGGCTCTCTCCCGACATGTATTTTTCGCGAATGCCAGGATGGGAAGAGTATGTCAAGGCGGCGGATGGCTTTCTGGCTGAGCGCATGCTGTACGCCAGCTCGTTTCCCTTTTGTCCGGTCCTTGGCTACAAGGAGTGGTTCGAGAGGCTGCCAATCAGGGAAGAAAATCTGCGCAAGGTCATGGGGGGCAACGCGCGCCGGCTGCTGGGAATCTAGAAGTTCCACGGCTGACCTGCAGAGTCAACTTCGAAGAAGGTATTTGCCGCATGGACATCAAGACGCTGTACACCTTGGTCGCGATCGCTGATCGAGGAAGCTTCGTGGAGGCGGGCAATAGCATCGGCCTTTCACTGTCCGCGGTAAGCATGCAGATGCGTGCTCTCGAGGAAGAGCTCGAGAGCATGATCTTCGATCGCAGCCGTCGTCCGCCGGTCCTGACCGATGCGGGGTTGGCCCTGGTGCATCGCGCACGCGATCTGCTTGCCCATTGGGAGAGCATGAGCGCTTCGCTCAAGAAGGGCACGGCGGTCGGGTTGCTGAAACTGGGAAGCGTTCACACCGTTGCCTCAGGCGTATTGCCGCTGGCGCTGCGTCACCTGCAACGACAAGGCCATGGCCTTGAGGTACACGTCACCACCGGCCTGACGCATGACCTGGAGCGAGCTGTCTACCACCGGCAGTTGGATGTGGCCCTGGTCACCGAGCCGGAGCTTCCACGAAGCGGCCTCGACTTTCTACCATTCGTCGACGAGGCGCTCGTGGTCATCGCACACAAATCCGCAAAAGGGGCGAGCGATCAGGAAGTACTCGAAGGAACGCCGTATGTCCGCTTCAATCGATCGGCCCGGGTGGGCAACCTCGTTCAAGAGGAGATCGTCCGCCGGCAGATCACTGTCCGCTCGACCATGGAGATCGACAACCTTGAAGGTGTCATCGCCATGGTCGCCAATGGCCTCGGCGCGTCGGTTGTTCCGGCTCGCGGGGTGAAGAATGAATTTCCATCCACCGTTCGAGTGATTCCCTTCGGCAATCCGACAGTGACTCGTCGATTGGGAATGCTCGCCCCGAAGGAGAACCCGAGGTCGCACTTGTGTCAGTTGCTTCTGGAAGCGCTGCAGGCTGTCACCACCGGTCCTGACGAACTGGTTCGAAAGGTCGGCTCCGCCTAAGGCCGCCTTCAAAAACCAACTCCCCTCCTCATGCACCGAATCGAGCCAATGGGCTTGAGGGCGATCTATCGCCCGCTCCTGGGCAAACCGCTGCAACCCATCACGTCAATCATTAAGGAGACTACGATGAAATTCTCGTTCAGATCCAAGCCGACCCGTCGTCGAGCCCTGCAGGTTGCAGCGTGCGCACTGCTTGGCGGTCCGCTGCTTTGCGGCACAGCACTCGCGGACTGGCCGGCGGACAAGCCGATTCGGATCGTGGTGCCTTTTGCCGCAGGCGGTGCCACCGATCTCCTCGGGCGCGCGCTGGCCGTGGAACTGACCAAGAGTCTCAAGCAAAGTGTGATCGTTGAAAACAGGCCTGGTGCAGGCGGCAATCTGGGCGCCCAGGTCGTGGCAATGTCGTCGCCCGATGGCTACACACTGCTGCTGGCTTCGGGGAGTATGTTCACGGTCAATCAGTTTATCTACGCCAAGCCTGGCTACACCTTGAACAGCTTTTCCCTGATCAGCAAGGTGGCCAGCGGTCCGATGGTAGTGACGGTGAATTCCGACCTGCCAGTGAAAAGCACGAAGGAACTGATCGCCTACGCCAAGGAGCGGCCCGCCAAGATCAGCTTCGCCTCAGCGGGGGTTGGCAGCCAGACGCACATGGCAGGCGAGTCGCTGGCAGACGCCGCGGGACTCGAGCTTCTGCATGTGCCTTACAAGGGCGAGGGGCCCGCCTATGGAGATCTGATGGCGGGCACGGTGCATCTGGCCGTTGCCAACATCAATGCGATGTCTCCGCTTCTCAAGGGCGGACGGCTCCGCGCACTTTCGGTGACGGGGAAAGAGCGGTCCCCGCTGCTTCCCAACATTCCCACCACGGCCGAGGACGGCGTTCCCGGATTCGAGTACATGGCTTGGTTCGCTCTCGCAGCGCCGGCCGGGACGCCGAAGGCGGCCATCGACCGTTTGCTCACTGAGGCGAAAGCGGCCGTTGCCGAGCCGGGGATGAAACGATACCTGACCGAACAGGGGATGTCGGCTGCCATCGTTCCACCCGAGCCACTGAAGGTGGAGATCCTGGGTGAAGCGAGCAAGTGGAAGGCCCTCGTCGAGAAGAAAAAGCTTTCGGCCAACTGAGGCCTTGTCTCTTCCTGATTGGTCAGATGGGCAAGAGCGCACAGCCCAGACTTTCCATTTTTCTACATCTATCGAGCGATGCCACTATCACCTGAACTCGTTGCAGTTGCTGCGCCCATCGTCTTCGTCGCATACGCCGTATTCGGAATGACCGGATTCGGTGCGGCAATGGTGGCCGTGCCCATGCTGGTCCAGTTCATCCCGCTTCAGGTGGCAGTGCCTCTGGTGGTTCTCTTCGATCTGGTGGCGACATCGATGGTAGGTGGCAAGAACTGGGGCAGCGTTTCCACGCTGGAGTTGAAGCACCTGTTGCCGCCCATGCTGTTGGGAATCGCCATAGGGGTGGTGGTGCTCCACAACGTGGGGCCGAGATGGCCGCTGGTGGGCCTCGGCGTCTTCGTGCTGGTTGTCAGCGTTCGCAATCTGCTGGCCAGCGGTTCAGCGGCAAGGCCGCAGCTCGCCAGGGTATGGTCCTTGCCGTTGGGAATGGCTGGCGGCGTGTTCAGCGCGCTGTTTGGTACCGGGGGCCCGATCTATACGATCTATCTGGCCAGACGGCTATCTGATGTCGACCGCTTCAGGGCGACGATTGCCGTCGTGATCCTTCTGAGTGGGATCAGCCGCGCCGCCGCGTTTGGTGTGGCAGGTCTTTATGGAAAGGACTCCATCCTGGGATTGGCTTGCGTCCTTCTCCCGATGTCCTTGCTGGGACTCTTCGTGGGTTCGAAGGCCAGGACCCTGGTGTCGCCTGGGCGCTTGAAGCGCCTTGTCCTGCTGCTCTTGTCGGCCGCTGGCGCTGGTGCCATCTACCGCGGTTTGGCCGTAAGCGGTTGATCGTGCGGCCGGCCAACCGCGTCCGCCAGTTCAGCCAGCGTGCGGAAGTGGTAGTCGGGCTCGGTGCGTTTCGACTCGATGGTGCCTCCGGACCCCTTCTGCGCATGGCGGCGCTCGATCCAGCAGGTGGCGATGCCCAACTCTTTGGAGATGCCGATGTCGTGGTACTGGCTTTGCGCCACGTGCAGGTTGTCGGCCTGCCTGAAGCCCCAGGCGCCCTCGAAGCGGCCGCGCGCATAGGCGAAGTAGCGGGCGTCGGGCTTTTCGCACAGCGCATCGTTGCAGCTGAGCAGCATGTCGAAGGGCGAGCCCAGCGTCTTGTCGAAGTGGGCCAGCGCCCATTGCTGTGCATTGGTCATCGTGACCAGCTTGAAGCGCCTGCGCAGCCGCTGCAGCGCCTCCACGGAGTCCGGGAAAGCCGGCCATTGCGCCACCGAATCGCGCAGGCCACGGGCCAGCGCATCGCTGTCGGGCAGGCCCAGCGCGGGGGCGATGGCGTGCCAGCAGCGCTCCAGGTCGTCGGGGTACCAGCCGGCGTGGCCGTCGGCGCGGGCCTGGCGGTAGGCGGCCAGGAATTCGTCGTCGCTCACGCGCGCACCGGGCACCGCCGAGCGCAGGTAGGCGAGCATGCCGCCCTCGAAATCGATCAGCGTGCCGACCACGTCGAAGGTGAGGACCTTGAAATCTTGCAGGGACATACGAGAGAAGCTCCAGTGGGAGGGGCAGGAAATCGCCGCAGCGGCAACAGGCGAGGGGGCTGCCGGGCGTCTGTACGTCACGAGCATAGGAGCTTCGGCGGGCCTGGGCAGGCCGAACTCGGCGTGTGATCCAGCACAGGATGTCGCAGTCTTGCCGAAGACGGCATCTTCTTTGGCGTGGGCCTTGTACGCGCGATGCCGCGTGTGCGGAGCGGGGTGGACGCCGGGTGCTGGACGCTGCTCAGTGCTGCAGGATCTTCGAGAGGAACTGCTGCGCGCGGTCGGAGCGCGCAGCCGGGTTGCCAAAGAACTCTTCCTTCGGGCAATCTTCGACGATGCTGCCGCGGTCCATGAAGATCACGCGGCTGGCCACCTTGCGCGCAAAGCCCATCTCATGGGTCACGCACATCATGGTCATGCCTTCGCACGCCAGCTGAACCATCACGTCGAGCACCTCGTTGACCATCTCGGGGTCGAGGGCAGAGGTGGGCTCGTCGAACAGCATGGCGATCGGGTCCATCGCCAGCGCGCGTGCGATGGCCACGCGCTGTTGCTGGCCGCCCGAGAGTTGCGAGGGAAACTTGTGCGAATGGGCCTTCATGCCGACGCGCTCGAGCAGCGCCATGGAGCGGGTGCGCGCCTCGCTCGACGAGCGCTTGAGCACCTTGACCTGCGCGATCGAGAGGTTCTGCTCGATCGAGAGATGAGGAAACAGCTCGAAGTGCTGGAACACCATGCCCACGCGCGAGCGCAGCCGGTTGAGGTCGATCTTCGGATCGCCCACCGAGGCCCCGTCGACCGTGATGCTGCCCTGCTGGAAGGGCTCCAGCGCGTTCACGCACTTGATCAAGGTGGACTTGCCCGAACCCGATGGCCCGCAGACCACGACAACCTCGCCTTTGCGGATGCGCGTCGTGCAATCGGTCAGCACCTGGAACGCGCCGTACCACTTGCTCACCTGGTTGATGTCGATCATCGGGTTTCCTTTGGCAGGACCATGAGCTGCAACAGCGTGTGGGCAACGACGAGGGTCGCCTTGCGCAGCTCGTCGAGGGGAACCCGTTCGTCGGCGCGGTGGCCGTTGGCTTCGAGCAGCGACTCGGGGCCGGCGCCGTACATCACGGTCGGGATGCCGGCTTCGCTGTAGAGGCGCGCGTCGGTGTAGAGCGGCACGCCGATGGGTGTCACCGGCTTGCCCATGACCGCGCTCGCCTCGCGGCACATCAAGGCGGCAAACTCAGCCGCACCGGGTGCGGGCGCGAACGGGCGGGCCAGCAGGATCTGCCGGATCTCGACGGCGATGCCCGGCAGCGTGGCGCAGGCGTCTTCGATGACCTGCCGCAGTTCCGCCTCGACCGCTTCGGGCGTCTCTTCCGGCACGATGCGGCGGTCGATGCGCAAGCTCAGCGTGTCGGCCACGACGTTGGTGTTGATGCCGCCCTGGATCAGCCCGACCACCATCGTCGGATGCGTGATGCCGGGGGTCTGCGAGGGCCGTGCGGCCAACTGGTCGCGGTAGTGGTACAGCGCGGGCAGCAAGGTCGCAGCAGCCTCGATGGCGTCGGCGCCCGTGTCGGGCCGCGCCGCATGCGCCGACTTGCCGCGCAGGATCACTTCCAGGTGCAGGCAGCCGTTGTGCGCCACGACAACGTGGTGCGAGAAAGCGGCGGAGATCACGTAGTCGGGGCGGCTCAGGCCTTGCGAAAGAATCCAGCCGGGTCCGGTCATGCCGCCGGTCTCTTCATCGTAGGTCAGGTGCAGCTCGACCGTGCCGGCCAGCGGTGTGCCGCTGGCGCGCAGCTGCTTCAGCGCACGCAGCGCGAAGGCGTAGGTGGTGAAGTCCGACTTGGAAACCGCCGCGCCGCGCCCGTACAGCCATCCGTCGCGCACCTCGCCGCTGTAGGGCGAGCCGGTCCAGCCCGAGCCCGGCGGCACCACGTCGCCGTGCGCGTTCAGGGCAATCACCGGCCCCTCGCCGAAACGCTCGCGCACGATGAGGTTGGTCACGCTGCGCATGCCGTGCTGCTGTGCGAACGCAGGCGGCACGGCATGGCGTTCGACCACCAGGTCCATGCCCTCGAGCAGGCGGGCCGCCACTTCGGCATGCGGCGCGCAATCACCGGGCGGGTTGTCGGACGGGCATTGCACCAGCTGCGCCAGGGTCTCGACCTGTTCCTGGAAGTGGCTGTCGATGAATTGGCGCAGCACGTCGCGCGCTGGGGCTTGGGAGTGGTCAGTCATGGAGCTCTGTCAAAGAAACCGGTCGATCCGGAAAGGCGTGATGTCGATGTCCGTGCGCCCGCGCACGATCAGGTCGGCGACCAGGCGCGCGGCGATGGGCGCCAGGGTGTAGCCGTTGGAGGTGACGGCGTTGTAGAAGCCGGGCACGCCGGGCACGTCGCCCAGGATCGGCGCGCCGTCGATGTTGACGTTCATGCCGGCCCAGCAGCGCACCATGTGCAGGCCGCACACGGCCGGCAGCACCTGCCGCGCAACCCACAGCCCGCCCTCGATGCTGGCGCGTTCGGCGCGGTTCAGCCGCATGCCTTCATGGAAGGCCGCGGTCCAGCCGCCGCCGATGATCAGCCCGCCGGTGGCCGCCTGCTTGAGGCTCAGGTGCCGGTCGGCATGCGCCACCAGGTGGTTGACCAGAGGCGGCGCGGGCTCGGTCACGATCATCTGCAGCGGTGCGCCCTTGACGGGAATCTGCACGCCGAGCATGTCGCCCACCGTGCTGGACCATGCGCCGCTGGCGTTCACCAGGCGGCCCGCGTGGATGACGCCGCGCGAGGTGTGGACGACGAAGCCGCCGCCGTCGCCCGGACGGCGTTCGATCCGGCGTACGTCGCAGCCTCGCAGGAAGCGCGCGCCCTGCTGCTGCGCGAGAGAAGCCACGGCATAGGTCGCGCGCAGCGGGTTGATCTTGCCCTCCATGGGACAGAGTTCGGCCCCCAGCAGCTGCGGCGACAGCGCGGGCGACAGGCGGCGCAGCGTGGCCGCGTCGATCACCTGCGCCTCGATGCCGTGGCTGCGCTCCAGCGCGGCCTTGGCCTCGATGAAGCGCAGGCCGGCCTCGGTGTCGGCCACCATCAGTCCGCCAGTGATCTTGATCTCCAGGTCTTCGCCGCTCTCGGCCTCGATCTCCTGCCACAGCCGCACCGACACCGGGCCCAGCGGCAGCGTGGCCGCGGCCGGACCGCCGCCTTCCTGCGCCTTGGCGCCGAAATCGAAGGACAGCAGCTGCACGTGCAGGCTGCCGGCATTGGCGCCCGAGGCCTGGAGGTTGATATCGTCGCGGTCGACCACCGTCACGTCCTGGCCCGCCTTCGACAGATAGTGGCCGAGACAGGAGCCGAGCACGCCGGCGCCGATGACCAGCACGTCGGTGCGCAGGGTTTCGAAGGGCGCGTGTTCGACCGGGCGCGCGAGATTCGGCGTGATGGCCGGCTTGTGGCCGCCCCATTCGGGCTTCTCGAAGCCCAGCGCGCCGGCCGGCACGGGCTTGGCCGGCGGGCGCGGCGCGAAGTACTGCTCGACCTCCAGCGGCCGCCCCGTCATCTCGCTCACCAGCTTGGCGGCCGTGACCGCGCAGTAGCGCCCTTGGCAGCGGCCCATGCCCAGCCGCGTGTTGCGCTTGAGCGCTGCCAGCGTGTCGCGGCCCGCGCGGATCTGTTCGCGCGCGGAGCCGAAGCTGATTTCTTCGCAGCGGCACAGCAGCGTGTCGTCGCTGACGGCAGCCAGTGCCACGGGCGGCGCCTTGTACAGCGACCAGAGGGCCTGCTGGAAGCACTCGGCACGCTGGAGCTGGGCCGCCGTCCGGTCGGGCACGGCCGTTGGCTTTGCCGGCAGTCCGAGCTTGCGCGCCGCGGAGCGCCCGGCCAGCGTGCCGCGTGCCAGCGCGACGCGCGAACCGCCGAGGTCCGCGCCGTCGCCGACCACGAAGACATCTTCCAGGCTGGTGGCGCCGTCGCCGGCTGTCACGGTCGCGAGATAGCCGAGGTGCCGGTCGACCACGCGATGCTCGCAGCCCAGCATGCGTGCGAGTTCGGTCGAAGGGATGAAGCCGTAGCCCAGGCACAGCGTGTCGGCCTCGAAGCGCCGCATCGGCGCTGCCGTGCGCTGGCCCTGTGCGTCCAGTTCAACCACATGCACCGCCTGCAATTCGCCGTCGCCTTCGGCCGCTGCCACCGCGTGGCGCCACAGCACAGGCACCTTGTGTGCGCGCAGCTGCCGCAGGTAGCCCCAGCCCTGGCGCACCAGGTCGGGGGCGGTGCGGGCAGTGGTCAGCAGGTGGCGCCAGTCGCGCACCGAGGGGCGGGCCGCCGATTCGAGCACCGCGACCACGTGCGCACCGCCGGCCAGCAGTTCCGCGGCAAGTTGCAGGTTGAGCGGACCGTTGCCCGCGATCACCACGCGCCGGCCCGGCGCGACGCGGTAGGCCCGCGCCAGCGTCTGCGCGGCGCCGGTGGTCATCACGCCGGGCAGCGTCCATCCCGGAATGGGAACGGGTCGCTCGTAGGCACCTGGTGCGACCACCAGTTGCCGGCACCGGATGTGGGTGGCGCGCCCGGCGATCAGCGCGCTGACTTCATGCGCCGAGAACGCGGCCCAGACCTGCGCGCCCTGGGCGATGGCCACGCCGGCCGCGCGCACGTCGCGCTCGAGCGCGAGGCCCTCCGCGAATTGGCGATCGACGGGGCGGGGCGCGTGGTGCGAGGGGGCCAGCGGCTTGTAGAACTGGCCGCCGGACTGCAGCCGCTCGTCGAGCACCAGCACGCTGGCGCCGGCTTGCCGCGCGGCCAGTGCCGCCGACAGGCCGGCCGGCCCGGCGCCCACCACCAGCACGTCGATGTTTTGTGCGGCCGGCGCCGCATCGGCGGCTGGCGTGAGCGGCTGCAGGGGGTCGGCCGGCGTGCCCGCCGGCATGGCCGAGCGGATCTGCTGGCCCTCCGCCACTTTGGCCAGGCAGGCGCGCTGGCTGGCCACGCCGTCGATCGTCACCAGGCAGTCGAAGCACGCCCCCATGCCGCAATAAAGGCCCCGGCGCCCGCCACCGCGCGTGTGCCGCATCTGGCGGATGTGGCTGGCCGCCAGTGCAGCTGCCACGGTCTCGCCCTCGAGGCCGTCGATGGCCTGGCCGTCGTACCAGAAGCGGATCGTCCGGCCACTGGCGGCAATGGAGCTGTGGGTCAGTCGGGCGCTCATGAGCAGGTGCGATGAAAAACTGCTTGGATATACTGAATGTATACGTATACTAATCGTACACGATCATTCAGTCATCCGATTTTTCACCGAGGACCGACCCATGACAGCGTTTCGAGGCACCTATACGGTGCTGATCACCCCCATGACCGCCGACGGAAAGCACGTGGACGTGCCTGCGCTCAAGAAGCTGGTCGACTGGCAGATCGAAGAGGGCATCCACGGGCTGATTCCGCTGGGCAGCACCGGGGAGTTCCTCTCGTTGACGCCCGAGGAGCGGCAGCTGGTGATCGAGACCTGTGTGCAGACGACCGCAAAACGCGTGCCTGTTCTGATCGGCACCGGCGCGGAGTGGACCGACGAGTGCGTGCGGCTGAGCCGCGAAGCCGAGGGCATGGGCGCCGACGGCGTGATGATCATTCCGCCGTTCTACAGCTCGCCCACCGACGACGAACTGTTCGAGCACTACCGCAAGGTGGGCGAGGCGATCAACGTGCCGATCATGGTCTACAACAACCCGGCCACGGCCAATGTGGACCTCAAGCCCGAGCTGGTGGCGCGCCTCTCGCGCATCGACAACTGCAGGTACATCAAGGAGTCGACGCTCGAGGTCACGCGGGTGCGCGACATCATCGAACTGTGCGGCGACCGCATGACGGTGTTCGCGGGCATCCTCGGCTACGAGTCGTTCTGGCTCGGCGCCCAGGGCTGGGTGGCGGTGTGCTCCAACCTGATTCCGAAGATGTCGGCCCGCCTGTTCGAGCTGGTGGCCGACGAGCACGACATGCCCGCCGCGCTGGCGCTCTACAAGCAGATGCTGCCGATCGTGCGCTGGGTCGGCGGCCACCGCTACGTGGCTGCGTCGAAGGACGGCCTCTCGATGATGGGCCTGCCCGTGGGCAAGCCGCGCGCGCCGCGCCTGCCCCTGCCTGAGGCCGATGCCGCCGACCTGCGGCGCGCGCTCGATCGGCTCGGCCTGCTGGACTCCATCGCGCCTTGAGCTCCCTTTTTGCCACCACGCCGCCTCGTCCAACCTCCACCAGGAAATCACCATGAAACTGCTCCCCGCTCTCGCTTCGGTCGCTGCTCTTTTCATTCTCGGGATCGGGGGCGCGAACGCCCAGGCCTGCAAGTCGCCCGTGCCTGATGCCGCGCTGGTGAAGAAGGGCACGCTGACGATGTCGATCAACCCGACCCTGCCGCCGATGCAGTTCGTGGACCAGACCGGTGCGCTCAAGGGCATGCGGGTCGAACTGGGCGAGGCCATTGCCAAGCGGCTGTGCCTCACGCCCGAGTACGTGCGCATCGAGTTCTTGGCCATGATCCCGGGCCTGCAGGCCGGCCGCTGGGACGTCATCAACACCGGCATCTTCTACACCGACGAGCGCGCCAGGCTCATGCAGATGCTGCCCTACGAAGACCAGGCCATCAGCATCAGCACCGCCAAGGGCAATCCGCTGAAGATCGGCAAGCCCGAGGACCTGTCGGGCAAGAGCATCGGCGTGGAGATCGGCGGCTTCGAGGAGCGCAAGGCGCGCGAGCTCGACAAGCAGCTGACCGACAAGGGCCTGAAGGGCATGACCATCCGCACCTTCGAGAACTTCGCGATGGCGTTCCAGGCGCTGCGCGCCGGCCAGGTCGAGGTGGCCCTGTCGATCGACTCCACCGGTGCCGAGTACCAGAAGCGCGGCGACTTCGACCGCGTGCTGCAAGGCCTGTTCCCGACGCCGGTCGCGCTGGCCGCGAAGAACAAGGAACTGTCCCTTGCGGTGGCCAAGGTGCTCAACGACATGAAGGCCGACGGCTCCTTCAACAAGCTGCTCGACCAGTACGGCGTCAAGGCGACCGACGGCGCCGTGGTCGTCAAGGGACCGGCGAGCTGAGCGCCCTCGCTGCGCACCATTGACTTCGGCAACCAAGGAACTTCCATGGGACAAGGCTGGAACTGGTCGGGCTTCTTCGGCTATCTGTTCAACCCCTACATCCTGAGCGGTGCGTTCACCACCCTGTGGCTGACGCTGGCGGCCATTGCAGGCGGATTGGTCGTGGGATGTGCCCTGGCCCTGGCCAGGCTGTCGCGCCATGACTGGCTCGCCGCGCCGGCGCACTTCTACATCTGGGTGTTCCGCGGCACGCCGCTGCTGGTCCAGCTGATCATCATCTACACCGGGCTGCCGCAGCTGGGCCTCAAGCTGTCGGTGGTCGAGTCGGCGCTGCTCGGCCTGATCCTCAACGAGGCGGCCTACCTCGCCGAAGTGGTGCGCGGCGGCATCCAGTCGGTGCCGGCCGGCCAGACGAACGCGGCGCGCGCCGTCGGCTTCAGCAGCGCACAGAGCATGCGCTACATCGTGATGCCGCAGGCGATGCGGCTGATCATCCCGACGCTGGGCAACAGCATCAACGGCCTGCTCAAGACCACGTCCATCACTTCGGTGATCTCGATGGAAGAGCTGCTGCGCCGCACCCAGGTGCTGATCCAGGAGAAGTTCATGGTGCTGGAGCTGTTCATCGTGGCCGCGATCTACTACCTGCTCATGACGACGGTGTGGGACGTCATCCAGCGCCGCATCGAGCGCCACTATGGCCGCGCCTACGGCAATGCGAGCGAGCCCGTGGCGGCAGCCACGGCCGACGTCGTGCTCGAGCAACGCTAGCCAGGAGCCCGTCATGCAGCCCTACGACCTGATCCTTCGCAACGCCGACATCGCCACCGTGGGCGACCGCTACCGCGCCGACATCGGCGTTCGCGACGGACGCATCAGCGCCATCGCCCGGCAGCTCGACGGCAGTGCTGCGCGCGAGATCGATGCGGCCGGCCGGCTCGTCACGCCCGGCGGTGTCGACGGCCATTGCCACTTCGACCAGCCCACCGGGGACGGCTCGCGTTTCTCCGATGACTTCTTCACCGGAACGCGCTCGGCGGCCTGCGGCGGCACCACCACCGTGCTGCCTTTTGCCGCGCAGCAAAAGGGCGGCAGCATCCAGGACGCGGTCGACGATTACCACCGCCGTGCCGACGGCAAGGCGGTGATCGACTACGCCTTTCACCTGATCGTCGCCGACGCCACCCGGGACGTGACGCAGCGCGAGCTGCCCGCGTTGATCGAGAAGGGCTACACCTCGTTCAAGATCTACATGACCTACGAGGACCTGAAGCTGGACGATCGCCAGATCATCGAGGTGCTTGCGGTGGCGCGCCGGCAGGGCGCAATGACGATGATCCACGCGGAGAACAGCGACTGCATCGCCTGGCTCACCGAGCAGCTGCTGGACGCGGGCCTCACCGCACCGCGCTACCACGCGAGTTCGCGGCCGATGGCCGTGGAGCGCGAAGCCACGCACCGCGCGATCGCGCTGGCGGAACTGATCGACACGCCGGTCCTCATCGTGCATGTCTCGGGCCGCGAGGCCGTCGAGCAGATCCATTGGGCGCGCGGGCGCGGGCTGCCGATCTTTGCAGAAACCTGCCCGCAGTACCTGTTCCTGAGCGCGGAAGACCTGGGCATCGATCCCGACGATCCCATGCACGGTGCGCGCTGCATCTGCAGCCCGCCGCCGCGCGACAAGGCCAACCAGCAGTTCATCTGGAACGCCCTGGCGAGCGGCCTCTTCACGGTCTTCTCATCGGACCATGCGGCGTTCAACATCGACGGCCCCGACGGCAAGCGCGTGGCCGGCGACGACGCTTCCTTCGATCGCATTCCGAACGGCATTCCCGGCGTCGAGACGCGCATGCCGCTGCTGATGAGCGAGGGCGTGCTGGCCGGGCGCATCGACGTGCACCGCTTCGTCGAGCTCACGGCCACCAACCCGGCGCGCATGTATGGCCTGTATCCGAAGAAGGGAACGATCGCCGTGGGAGGCGATGCCGATTTCGTCGTCTGGGATGTCTTCGAAGCGGGAAGCGAGAAGGTCATCGCCAACGACATGCTTCATCACGCAGCCGACTACACGCCCTACGAAGGCATGCGGCTGCGGGCCTGGCCCGCAGTCACGGTCTCGCGCGGGCGGGTGGTGTGGCAGGACGGCGTCTTTTCGGCCGAACCCGGCTCGGGGCAGTTCCAGCCCTGCCTGCGTCCGCGCACGCCGAACGCCGGCAGTCCGCTGGACAAATGGCTGTGAGACCATTCGTCCCCCGGCGGTCGGCCTGCTAAGCTTTTTCGACACCGCCTGTGGAAACCTTTTTTTGTCGTCGCATGCCCAGTCTTCCCAGTCCGGCCCAACCCGCCACCATCACCATCGCACCGCTCGAGGTGCGCTCTGCCAGCCTGGCCGAACAGGCCTATGCGCGCCTGCGCACCTTGATCCTGGATCGCCAGATCTCGGCCGGCAGTCCCCTGCAGGAAGGCCGCCTGGCGGAAGAACTCCGGATCTCGCGCACGCCGATGCGCGAGGCGCTGGTGCGCCTCGCCGGCGAAGGGCTTCTGGTGCGCCGCGATGCGCGTTCCTATGCGGTGCGCGCGCTGGGCACCAAGGAATACTTCGACTGCATGCGAGCCCGCGAGATCATCGAGGGCGAAGCCATCGTGCTCGCCATCGACAAGATCAGCGACGCGCAGATCGATGCGCTCGAGGCCGACCTGAAGTCGCTGGACGCCGGTGAGCATGACGAGACCGAGCACTGGCATTTCGATGACCGGTTCCACTTGCTCATTGCGGCGGCCAGCGGCAACGTCGTGCTGCCGAGGCTGGTCGAGGAGCTGCGCGTGAACGCGCGTCTGTTCCGGCTGCACAGCCCGCTGCATCGCCAGCGCGAAAACCACGACGAGCACGGCGAGATCATCCATGCGCTGCGTGCGCGCGATCCGGCGCTGGCACGCAACGCCATGTGCGCGCATTTGCGCAGCCTTCAGGAGGACGTCAAGCGCGCGATCGTCGGTTGATGGCGCCGGCGCGGCCGATGTGCGGCCGCCCTCCTCACATCACCCCGAAGGTCTTGAACGCCTCGACCGTGCTCATGCCGTTCTTGATGGCTTTTCTCACGCTGCTTTCCGTGTCGGCCTTCTCCAGCGCGAGGCTGATCGCCTCTTTCTCCGCCTCGCGCGGAATGATCAGCACGCCGTCCTGGTCGCCGAAGACGATGTCGCCGGGGCGAACTCGAATTCCCCGGATCTCCACCGGCACGCGATAGTCGACGACCTTGCCTCGCGGGCCCTGGTCCTGGGCATAGCCGCCAAGCGAAAACACCGGGAGGCCGAGTTCGAGCACCTCCGCCGTATCGCGGGAATACCCGTCGAGAACCGCGCCGGCTGCTTTCAGATGCAGGGCGCGCGTGGTCATCAGACCTCCCCACAGCGCGAACTCGGGGGCCGACCCCGTTGCCACGTAGACCTCGTTCGGCGCGAGATCGTCCAGCGCCTCGAAAAGCAGACCGAAAGCCTGCCGGCTCAGCGGCGACTTTCCCTCGGGTTCGGAGCGCGCAAAGCAGTGGGTCTCCAGCACGGGCATGGCGCGGCCCGCCACGACCAAGGAGCGTTCGACCGGCTTGATGGCCGGGGGCAGGAACTGGTGCATGAAACCCAGGGTGTCGAGGATGTCGCCGACCACCGCAGGGAACAGGCGCGCGCGCATCAGGGCGAACAGTCCGTCATCGTCTTTCCACATTGCTTCTTGCCTCCTGAAAGAAATGCGGATTGGACCCATGGCGGCACGCGTGCACAACCTGTCCACCTGTATGATAGGTAAGGAGACCGACGCATGACCGCACACCCCTTCGTCCTGGGCCGACTGGAGAGAACTTCCCTTGCAGAGCAGGCCGTTCAGAGCCTTCTGCAGCGCATACAGGACGCGAAGCTCGGCCCGGGAGCATCGCTGCCTTCGGAAGCGCGCCTGGGTGAGTTGCTCGGCGTGAGCCGAACCGTCGTGCGCGAGGCGCTGAGAACCCTCAAGGGCTTGGGTGTGATCGACATTTCGAACGGCAAGAGCCCGACGATTCGCCGCGAGCTGGACGCGGCTGCGCTGGCCGTCTACTTTTCGCGCGCCGTGCAGGTCCTGGACAATTCCACGGAGGACTTGATGGACGTGCGGGCAAGCCTCGAGGGCCGCGCTGCAGCATTGGCAGCGCTTCGCCGCACGCCGGAGCAACTGGCCCGGATGTCTGATTTGGTGATCCGGATGCAGGCGCAGCTTCGCCGCCCCGCGGTGTACGCGTCGCTCGATATGGAACTGCACCTGGAAATCTCGCGGGCGAGCGGAAACCTGCTGCTGTTCCAGATCATCGGATCGATCCGGGCCTCGCTGGAAGCGCAGTCGCGCCAGGGCATGGAACGGCGCAAGACGAAAGCAAGCCTGCAACAGGTGCAGGATGCCCACGTCGAACTCGTCGAGCGGATCGGCAACCGGGATGCAGAGGGTGCGAGCCGATGCATGCTCTCGCACATGGAGAGCGCGCTGAGGGTGCTCCCGGTCCAGGGCAGACCGGCCGTCAGCCGCCCGCGCGCTCGTCCGGAAGCTTCGCGATCACCTTGATCTCGAACTGGAAGCCATAGAGCCAGGTCACGCCGATGCCCGTCAGCGTCGGGTGCGGCGCCTCGCCCCAATATTCCCCAACCACCTTCCAGATGGTTTCGAACTTCGATTCAGGGTCGACGATGAAGACCGTTACGTCGACCACGTCGTCGAAGCTGCAGCCCGCGGCCGAGAGGATCGCGTTGAGGTTGTCGAACGCGAGCCGGACCTGCGCCTCCAGGTCGGGCTCCGGCGAGCCATCGGGCCGGCTGCCGACCTGCCCCGACACGAACAGAAAGCCGTTGGAGCGGATGGCTGGCGAATACCGGTTGCGCGCATAGAGCGCCTGGCGGCCGGCGGGAAAAACAACGTTGCGTGCGGACATGGTTCGGCTTTCTTTCTTTCTTTCTTGGAAAGGGAGGTTGCGATCGATGGACTCTAGAAGCGCGCGGCCGCCAGATAAACAGGCAGGACGCACAATGACTGTTTGCTCAGCCCAAACAATCGACCGAGGCACAGAGATGGACCGATTCGATGCGTTGCAGGCCTTCGCCCGCGTGGTGGAGGCGGGCAGCTTCACCAAGGCGGCGCAGACGCTCCACATGAGCAAGACCACCGTGACGCAGCTGGTCCAGCAACTGGAGGCGCGGCTGCGCGTGAGGCTCTTCAACCGCACGACGCGCCAGGTCAGGGTCACGGCCGAGGGCGCGGCCTACTACGACCGCGTGGTGCGGCTGCTCGCCGACCTGGAGGACGCGGACGCCAGCCTGCTGGGCGCCTCGGCCTCGCCGAGGGGGCGCCTGCGCGTGGACGTGCCCACCCCGTTCGCCCGCATGATCCTGGTGCCTGCGCTGCCGGCGTTCCATGCGCGCCATCCCGAGATCCAGCTCGAACTCGGCGTGAGCGACCGCATGGTCGACCTGATCGGCGACAACGTCGATTGCGTGCTGCGCGGCGGCGAGCTCACCGATTCATCGCTGACGGCGCGCCGCGTGGGCGAGCTGCGGCTCGGTGTCTTTGCGGCGCCGTGCTACCTGGAACGTGCCGGCACACCCGCGCACCCGAACGAGCTCGAGGGCACCCACCACCGCATCGTGGGCTACCTGAGCACGCGCAGCGGCAAGGTCGCGGCGCTGCGCATGCAGCGTGGCGCCGAGCACATCGAACTGCAGGGCCGCCATGTGGTCGCGGTCGACGACGGCAATGCCTACCTCGCGGCCGGCGTGGCGGGCATGGGCGTTCTCTGGCTGCCGCACTACATGGCCGCGCCCCACGTGGCCCAGGGCGAGCTGGTGCCGCTGTTCGAGGGCTGGCACTTCGGCGCGATGCCGATGTACGTGATGTTCCCGCCGAACCGGCATGCCAGCGCGAAGCTGCGCGTGTTCATCGAATGGATCGACGAGCTGATGGCGCTGCATGCGCCGATTGCTGCGCTTGGGGATGCCTGAATCACTCCGGCGAGCGTTCGCGCCAGGCCTCCAGGATCATCGTCTCGATGTCATGCACTTCGCGCCCGACCGCCGCAGCCACGGCCTCCCGGTATGGCGGCATGTTCGTGCATTCGAGCACGATGCGCTCGATGGAAGGAAAGGCCTGCACCAGGCGCACGGCCGCCTCGACGACATTGCGCTGCGCCTCGGCAAGGTCGAGCACGGTGTCGTTGTCCAGGATGCGGCGATGGAATTCGCAGCCTGGACGCACACCCATGACGGGTGTTCCCGCGGGCACGCCGGCAGCCTGCAGGATCTGCGGCGTCAGTGATTGCGCATCGAAGGTGACGATGCCCGGACGGGCGCAGTGCCGCACCTGCAGCAGGCTCGAGGTCAGCACCGGCACCGGCACCGCCTGCGAGAGCACGTCCTGGTAGGCGGCCAGGAAACCGCAGCTGGTGGTGATCATCGACGCACCTTCGGCCACCAGCCGCACCGCGGCGTCGACGAAAGGCTGGACCAGGCGCGGATCGGCTTCTTCGACGATGCGCCTGGGTGATGCACCCTGCACCGCGAGAAAGCGCACCGGGATGCCGGCCCGCCCATAGGTCTGCGCGTTGCCGACATCGCCCGGCGGCCGCGGAAAGCGCGTGTCGAGCATCAGCACACCGAGAAAGCCAGGCGCAGCGGCGTTCATCTCAAACAAGGAATCAGGAGACCGAGGGAAGGGCGCTGCGCCGGTCGATCTTCCGGCTCAGCACGATGGAGGTCTGCGTCTGGTTGATGCCCTCCAACTGGCCGAGCTGGTCCAAGAGGACATCGAGCTTTTCGGGCGTGTCGCAGCGCAGGAAGACCATGTAGTCGAACTGGCCGCTCACGGCCGAGAGCTCCTCGACTTCGGGCACGCGTTCGAGCGCCCGGATCACCGCGGGCGCGTTCTTGGCATTGACGCTGAGCCCGCAGATCGCGCGAACGGCCGCATGCTCGAGCTTGTGGCCCAGGCGCACGCCATAGCCCGCCACGATGCCTTCGCGCTCGAGCCGTGCGATGCGCGCGACCACGGTGGTGCGCGCGATCTTGAGCTTTCGCGCCAGGTTGGCGGCGGGCTCCCTGGCGTTGGCCTGGAGCAGGCTCAGCAGGTGCCGGTCGAGATCGTCAAGTCTTCCATCCATCGGGGTGTCTCGTGAAGTTCTGGCGTTTGACGGCATGCTACGGCACTGCGGCCCAGCTGCGGCCGTCGTGCAGGGAAAGCTCGATGCGCGCATCCTGCAGCGCGTCGACGCAATGCAGGTTGACATTGACCTCGCCGGGGGCCGACCGCGGATGGCAGTGCGTATGGATGCCGCAGGTCCTGCAGAAGAAGTGGCGTGCGCGCATGGTGCCGAAGCGGTAGCTCGACAGCTGCTCCGCGCCCATGAGCAGGCGGAAGTTGCCGGCCGGCACGCGGTGGTGCAGCGCCGCCTTGCGCACGCAGTAGCTGCAGTTGCAGCTCACGCCCTTGTGCGACGCCAGCACGAACTCGAAGCGCACCGCGCCGCAGTGGCAGCGCCCCTGCTGCCACGCGCAGGCTTCTTCGGAAGGAGCCTCGCCGCTCACTAGGCGAGGACAGCAGCGGGTTCGGCCGTGCCGGCGGACGCCTTGAAGCGGCCGAGGAACGCGCGCGTCGACTCCTGCTGCGGGTTGTCGATGACGATGCCGGGCGGCCCGCATTCCGCGACGACGCCATCGCGCATGAAGATCACCTGGTCCGCCACCTCGCGCGCAAAGCCGATTTCATGGGTGACCAGGATCATGGTCATGCCTTCCTTCGCCAGGCTCTTGATGACGGTCAGCACTTCTCCGACGAGCTCGGGATCCAGCGCCGAGGTGGCCTCGTCGAACAGCATCACGTTCGGCTTCATGGCCAGCGCGCGGGCGATGGCCACGCGCTGCTTCTGCCCGCCCGAGAGCTTGTCGGGGTAGTAGTCGGCGCGCTCGAGCAGCCCCACCTTCTGCAGCAGCGCCCGGGCCTCGGCCGCTGCCTGGGCCTTGGGCGTCTTGAGCACGGTGACCGGGCCTTCCATGACGTTCTGCAGCGCGGTCATGTGGGGGAACAGGTTGAAGTGCTGGAACACCATGCCGGTGGAGGCGCGGAACTTGGCGAGCTTGCGCTCGTTCGGCAGCGCGGTGTCGCGTCCGCTGAACTGGATCGCCTGGTCGCCGACGGCGATGCGTCCGCCGTCTGGAACCGTCAGCAGGTTGATGCAGCGAAGCAGTGTGGATTTGCCGGAACCCGAAGGCCCGATCATTGCGACCACCTGGCCGCGTTCGATCTTCAGCGAGATGTCCTTGAGGACCACGTGGGCGCCGAAGGACTTTCGAAGGCCTGCGATCTCGATCACGGTGGGTGTCGTCATGTCAGGCTTCCTTGGCAACGCCGTATTCCATGCGCTTGGCCCAGATCGTGATGGGCAGCAGCACGGCGAAATAGGCAATGGCGATGAAGGTGTAGAGCTCCAGCGGCCGGTAGGTGTCGTGCGCGATCACCTGGCCCTGGTACAGCAGGTCCGGCACGGCCAGCACCGAGAGCAGCGAGGTGTTCTTCAGCTGCATGATCGACTGGCTCATCAGCGGCGGCACCATTTTCTTGAACGCCTGCGGCAGCAGGATGCGGCGCAGCAGCTGCAGGCGCGTCATGCCCAGCGCCTTGCCGGCCTCGGTCTGGCCGGCCTCGATGGAGATGATCCCGCCGCGCACGATCTCCGAATAGAACGCGCCGCCGTAGAGCGTCAGGCACAGCGTGGCGGCGGCCGTGGCCGAGAGTTCGAGGCCGGTGAGCACGGGCAGCGCGTAGTAGAACCACACGAGCTGCACCAGCACCGGCGTGCACCGGAACACCTCGATGTAGGCGCGCAGCGGCGCCGTGATGTACGGGTTGGTGGACAGGCGCCCCAGGCCGGTGACCACGCCCACCAGCAGCCCGAGCACCACGCAGACCACCGTGAACAGCAGCGTGTAGAGCAGCCCGCTGATGAGCAGCGAGCGGTACTTCCACAGCACCGCGAAGTCCCAGTCGTAGCCCGCGGAGGCCGCGCTGGCGCCGGCGAAGTGCTTGACCAGCGCCCAGGCACCGGCCAGCGCGAGCACCACCATCAGGGCCATGCCCAGACGGGAGCGCGAGCGGGGCGCCCCCTGCGATTCGGCGTATTCCATGGCCCGGCCTCAGAACTTGATTTCGGACGGGAAGGCGCTGGCGGGAACGCCGGCGAGTTTTTCCATGTTCTTCAGGATCACGCTGCGGACCTCGCCCTTGGCGCGAACCTCTCCCAGCCAGGCGTTGACGGCTGTCTGCATGGCCGGATCGGCTTCCTTGCGCAGGCCGATGCTCACGGGTGCGGTGTAGATCGGCGTGGGGATCTGCATCACGCCCACGTTGGCGCGCTTGGCCAGCAGCGGCTGCGCCAGCAGGATCACCAGGATCTGGCAGTCGGCGCGGCCGGCCTGCAGCGCGAGCGTTGCGGAGCCCGAGTTCTCCAGCCGCTGGACGTCGGCCTTCGGCAGGATGCGCGTGGCGAGCTGGTCGTGGCTGGAGCCCACGTCGACCACGATCTTGTTCTCCGGCGCGTTCAGCTGCTCCCAGGTCTTGGTCGGGAACCCCTTCTTGCACACGGCGGTGTAGGTGTTGTCGAACAGGGTGTCGGAGAAGTTCACGACCTCCTTGCGCGCCGGCGTCGGCGCCATGCCGAACATCGCATCGATCTTGTTCGACTGCAGGTCGAGCACCGCGTTGCCCCAGGTGGTTTCCACATACTCGACCTTGGCGCCGAACTTCTTCGCCAGGCTCTCGGAGAAGTCGGGCCCGAAGCCTTCCCACTTGCCCGAGACCAGGTCCTTGCTGAAGTACGGAATGGCCCCGGCGATCGCGCCCACCCGCAGGACCTTGGTCCGTTGGACGCGGGTCATCGAGCTTTCCGGCTCCTGGGCGACGCTGAGGGTGAGGGTGCATGCGCTCGTCAGCGCGAGGAGGGTGCGAAGGATCGCTCGTTTTGTAGTCATGGGGTCTCCAAGCAAAAAGCTCGCCATTTGAATAAGAAGGAAGGCTTCGACTCGCGAATGAAGTCTAGGAGCCATGATAGTCACGAGCAATGCGGCACTTCGTCAGGATCGCGCGAAGTTTTCGTCATACCGTCATCCTGGGCATGCGAAACGACCGATTCCGTCAGACGGCGCTCGAATGTCCGGGTCGCACCATGGGCACGCCCCGGGTGCCAGATCGGTGCACCCCGCGCGGCTTCAGCCCAGGAAGCGTGAAGGCCGGAACGGCGCGGGATCGAAGGCGCAGGCTTCGCCGGCCATCATTGCGCCCAGGAGCGCGGCCGTTCCGGGAGCGGTGTTGAAGCCGATGTGCTGATGGCCGAAGGCGAGCCAAAGGCCTGGGCGGCCCGGGCATTCGCCGATCACCGGGCGGCTGTCCGGCAGCGTGGGGCGGCTGCCGAGCCAGGCTTCCTTGTCAAGGCGCTCCTCGAGCGGAAACGCCTCGCGCGCCGCGCGCTCCGCCAGGTCGAGCTGCGCGAGATTCCGGGGCGCCTCGCGATCGGTCAATTGCACGCCGGTGGACAGGCGCAGGCCTTGTTCCATCGGCGACAGCACATAGCCGCCGCCGGTGTCGTAGACCGGCCGCCCGAGCGAGGCGCCGCCGGCGGCCCCGTAGTGCATGTGGTAGCCGCGCTCGTACGCCATCGGCACCGACAGACCCAAGGCCTTCTTCGCGAACTCCCGGCTCCACGGCCCCAGCGCGAGCACGACGCGCGAGGCCTCGTGGAGCGTGCCGCCGTCTTCGCTGAGCTGCCAGGCATCGCCTGCATCCGATCGGCGCAGGCCGCCGATCGATGCCTGCCGGATGCGGCCTCCGCGCGCGGTGAAAAGCCTGGCATAGGCCTCGACCACCTGGCCAGGGCTGTCCACCGACGCCGTGTCCTGGATCCACAGCGCGCGCGGGAACAGCGGCTTCAGGTGCGGCTCGAGCTGCGCGAGCTCTCGCGCATCGAGCAGCTGCGTTGCAATGCCGAATTTCTTGAAAGTGTCCCGCGAGCGCTGGCCGCCGAGAAAGCCTTCCTCGCTGCGGTAGAGAAAGAGCCACCCGTTCGTGCGCAGGCGGTGCGCCGCGCCCGCTCCGCCCAGCAGCCGCAGGTGCTCCTGCGTCGAAAGCCGGATCAGTGCATCGAGCGCCGCGGTCGTTTCATGAAAGACCGCCGCGCGCGCGTTGGCCAGGAACTTCAGCGCCCATGGCAGGTTCTTCGCGAGGAAAAGCGGGTTGTAGCGAAAGCCCGCGGAGCTGTTCTTCAGCAGTCTGGGAAGCGAGGACCACAACCCCGGATGGTTGAACGGCATCAGCGAGCTGCGGGCGATCACGCCGGCATTGCCGTAGGAGGTTTCACGGCCCGGGGCGGTGCGGTCGAAGACCGTCACGTCGAAACCCCGCCGCTGGAGCTCGAGGGCACACGACACGCCGACGATGCCGGCGCCGAGCACGGCAACAGTGTTCTTCATTCAGGCCAATCGGTTCATTCGCCGAAAAGTCTATCGCGAACCGCCGGCGCCGCGATCGGGTCTACAGATAGGCCACGTCTTCCGGCGCCAGCGCCAGCGGATCGAGCTTCTTTTTTGCCAGCCATGAATACACGGGCGGCACGCGGTCCGCCAGCGATTCGATGTGGATGTCGATGAGGCAGGGGCCGTCATACGCGAAGGCTTCATCGAGCGCCTGCACCAGTTCGCCGGGCGTGGCGGCCGTCCAGGCCTTGATGTCGAAGGCCTCGGCAATGGCCTGGCCGCGCGGCGGCAGGAAGTCCACGCCAAAGCATTCGTCGTGGCCCTTGAGCCGGTGCAGCCCCTTGATCCAGCCGAAGCAGCCGTTGTTGAACAGCATCAGCAGCGCCGGCACCTTCTTGCGAACCAGCGTCTCGAGCTCGCCGACGGCCATGTTGAAAGAGCCGTCGCCGAACATGCCGATCGGCCGGCGGGTCTTGTCGGCATACCAGGCGCCGACCACCGCGGGAATCGCCGAGCCCAGGCCGCCGAAGGCACGCGGAATGACGAAGCGCGTGCGGCGGTCCCCGATGCGCAGGAAGCGCGTCATGTAGGGCGTGGGTGTGCCGGCATCCGAAAGAATGTGCACGGCCTGGCCGTACTTCTCGAGCTGCTTGCCGAATTCGCGCACCACGCGCTCGGGCCGCAGCGGCACGTCACTCAGCGAGAGCACGCCTTCGGCATGGTCCCAGAAGTTCGCCCGGTAAGTGTTGAGATGGTCGATCCAGGGCGTGTGCTTCGAGCCATCGAAATCGACGGGCGCCTCGTTCAGGATCTGCTTCAACACCAGCTGCGCATCCGCGGCGATCGACAGCAGGTTCTCGTAGTTGTTGGCAAGGCGCTCGGGGTTGATGTCGATCTGCACCACGCGCTTGTTGAGCGTCGACTTGGGGAAGGTCCAGCCCACGGTGACGACGGAGCCCATGCGCGAGCCGACGAAGATCACCAGGTCCGATTCCTCGAGCGCGCGGTTGGCATGCGGATGAAAGCCGTTGTCGCCGATGACGCCGATGGCCAGGCGGTGATCGTCGGGCAGCGCGCCCTGGCCGGTGATCGTGTTGACCACGGGCACGTTGAGCTTCGCGGCCACCTCGGTGAGCGCGCTGCCGGCGCAGGAGCGGTTCACGCCGCCGCCCGCGACGAAGAGCGGCTTCGAGGCCTTCCGCAGCAGCGCGAAAAGCTCGCCCACCTTGCCGGGCGCTGGCGCCATCGGAAAGGCCGGGAAGGTCCTGCATTCGGGCTCGGCGTGCAGCGAGATGGCGTCGGGGTCGATCTCCGCCAGCAGCATGTCTTCCGGGATCTGCAGGTGCACGGCGCCGGGCGTGCCGGAGCAGGCCACGCGGAATGCGCGGCGAACGATCTCGGGCAGCTTCTCGGGCGACTTCACCTGCACCGACATTTTGGTGACGGGTTCGAACAGCCTGGCGCAGTCGAGCTCGGTGATCATGCCGCGGCCTTCGCCGGGCAGCGGCAGGTCGATGGTCAGCAGGATGACCGGCACCGAGGAAGCATTCGATTCCGCCAGCGGCGGCAGCGAGTACATCGCGCCGGCGCCCGAGGGGCATTCGAAGATGCCGGGCCTGTCGGTCAGCCGCGCATAGGCGTCGGCCATGTAGCCGGCCGAGCGTTCGTCGCGGGCCATGACGTGCTCGATGTCGCCGTGGCGGCGCTGCAGCGCCTCGTAGAACGGCACGTTGGTGTCGCCGGGCACACCGAAAAGTACGTCGACACCGTAGTTGATCAACATCTGCACGAGCACGTCTGCACCACGCATGGCAAAACTCCAGTCCGGATTGAAAAAGAAGAAAGAGAGACAGGGGCGGGCCGGGGCCTTGCGCTCCCCGGCCGCGGCTTGCGCGAAGCACTCAGGCTCAGGCTTCGGCGAGCTTCTGCTGCGAAGGGCTGGAGGCGCTCACGCCAAGCCCCTGGTAGTAGTGGCCCACGCGCGTCGAGAGAAAGGCCTCGAGCGGCGCCTGCTCCTGCCCGACAAAGCCGGCGCGGGGCAGCTTGCCTTGCTGCAGCAGCTCGAACACGCCGACCACGCCGGCCGCCGTGGTGAGCTCGATGGCGGTGCGGTCCTTGCCGCGAAGCCTGGCGCCGAACACGCGGCCCAGGCGGGTTTCCTGCTCGAAGCGGCCGCCGCGCATGCCCGAGGCCGACGCGAACACGATCACCACGTCTTCGCGGCTGTGCGGCACCGCGTGCTCGAGCACCTGGCGCAGCAGGTCGCGGCGCTCGATCAGGCGCAGGTCGTGCAAGAGGAAGTTCATCGCATCGCGGTGGCCCGGATAGCGGATGGTCTTGTAGTCGAGGTTGCGCACCTTGCCGCGCAGCGTCTCGCACAGCGTGCCCAGGCCGCCGGATGTATTGAAGGCCTCGAAGGCCTCGGCGTCGAGCGTGAAGGTCTCATGGCCCTCCAGCGCCTGCACCGACACGAGCTGGCCGTTCACGATCGCATCGCAGGCGTTGCAGTACTCGTTGATGACGCCGTCGATGCTCCAGGTGAAGTTGTAGCGCAGGCTGTTGGTGGCATTGCGCGTGAGCGCGCCGACGCGAAGGCGCAGATCGTAGAGCTCGTCGAAGTGCCCCGCCAGGTGCCCGCCGAGCATGCCAATCACGCCGGGCGCGAGGCCGCTTTGCGGCATCAGCACCGACGTGGCTTCGTCGGAAAGCTGGCGGATCGCATGCGTGGCCGCCACGTCCTCCGTGAGGTCGAAGTAGTGCACGCCCAGCCGCGCCGCCTGCGTGGCCACGCGCGCGGCCAGGAAGAACGGCAGCGCGTTGATGACCACCGTGTGCGCGGCCAGTTCGCCGGCCAGCGCCGCTTCGTCCTCCACGTTCAGCGTGATCTGCCGCACCAGCGGATCATTGGACGGCGTGCCGGCGCGCTGGTCGGCCAGCGTCACCGGGATGCGGTGGTATTCGGCGATCATGTCCGCCACCGTGCTGCCCACCTTGCCCGCACCCAGCACCAGAACATTCTTGACTTGCAGCTTCGACATTTTGTTTCTCCAGAAAAGAGCCACAGCTCCGTAGAGAAAATGTAGAAGCGAAGGCTGGCAGGCGGTAGAGAGCAGAACGGCGAAGGCGGCAGTGTTCTCGACGTTTCGACGAAGGGGCGTGACGTTTTCGCGCGAGGGGCGGCCCGCGCCCTCCGGTTCAGGCCGTGGCGACCGGCTGCCGTGCGAGCACCTGCAGCACGTTCTTCGCCGCGCCGACGCCCATGTTCACATAGGCATCGCCGGTCACGCCGCCGATGTGCGGGCTCAGCACGAAGTTCTCCTCGCCCTGGAACGGGTGGCCGGCGGCCATGGGCTCGACCGCGAAGCTGTCCAGGCCCGCCATGCCGACCTGGCCCGAGCGCACCGCGGCCAGCAGCGCCGCCTCGTCGACGAGGCCGCCGCGCGCGGTGTTCACCAGGATCACGCCGCGCTTGCACCGCGCCAGCGTGCCGGCGTTGACCATGCCGCGGTTGTCTTCCGTCAGCGGGCAGTGCAGCGAGATCGCATCCGACTCGCGCCAGATCGCCGGCAGGTCGACCGGCGTCACATGGGGCGGAAGATTCGCGGCATAGGGATCGAAGCCGATCACGCGCATGCCCAGCGCATCGGCCATGCGGGCAAAGCGCAGTCCGATCGCACCCAGGCCGATCAGCCCGATGGTGCGGCCGCCGAGCTCGAGGCTCTTGTGCGTGGCCTTGTCCCAGTGGCCGGCGTGCATGCGCGCGTCCAGCGCCACGACCGACTTGGCGCAGGCCAGCAGCAGGGCCAGTGCCTGCTCGGCCACCGCAGCGGCATTCGCACCGGCCGCCGCGACGACCTCGATGCCGCGCGCCCGGGCCGCGGCCTTGTCGATGGTGTCGGTGCCGCTGCCGTGCTTGGAGATCACGCGCAGCGAGGGCGCCGCATCCATCACCGCGGCGCCGACCTTGCCGTAGCGCACGATGATGGCCACGGGGTCGTGCGCGCGGCACAGCGCCACCAGGTCGTCTTCGGTCGGCGTCTTGCCGGCGTAGACGATCTCGTGGCCCTCGAGCAGCGCGATGGCCTGCGGCGCCAGGTCGGCGCCGGTCACCACGATGGTGCTCACAGGGTCTCTCCTTCCTTGAGCACGCCGGCCGTGCGCAGTGCGCTGTTCAGCCACTTGGCCGCGGTGTCGCCTTCCTTGATGGCGGCAATGCGTGCGGCCTCGTCGCTGACCTTGCGGGCCGCCGCGGGCAGCAGCGCCTCGATCTTCTCGCGCTCGACCACCACCACGCCGTCGCCGTCGGCAATCACGAAGTCGCCCGCGCGCACCGTGACGTCGCCGACCGAGACGGGATGGCCGATGCGCCCGGCGATGTTCTTGGTCGGGCCGTTCGGGTTGGTGCCCACGCAGAACACGGGGTAGTCCATCTCGTCGATCTCGAGGCTGTCGCGGCAGGCGCCGTCCATCACCACGCCCGCGATGCCGAGCTTCTGGCAGGCCGTCATCATGATGGTGCCCATGAGCGCCGAGCCTTGGTCGCCCTTGCCGTCGATCACCAGCACGTCGCCGGGCCTGGCCATTGCGATGGCGGCGTGGATCATGAGGTTGTCGCCGGGCCGCACTTCCACCGTGAAGGCGGGGCCGGCCAGCTTCATGCGTGGGCGCAGCGCCTTGATGCGGCCATGCATCGCGCCTCGGCGGCCGGCCACGTCGGCCAGGATGGCGGGCTGCAGTTCGGCGGCCTGCGCCACGACGTGCGCGGGCACGCGCTCGAAATTGCGGATGATGTCGGGAGGGTTGGAGGACATGGTTTCTCTTGGAGGAATGAAGAGGGGAGGTTCAGTGCGGCGTGCGCCTCAATCGACCTTGGCGCCCGAGTCCTTGACGACCTTGCCCCAGCGCACCATTTCTTCGCGGATGTAGGCGCCGAACTCCTCCGGCGTGCTGCCCTTCACCTCGGCGCCCTGGCTTGCGAGCTTGCGCTTGACCTCGGGGTCCTGCAGCGCCTTGTTGAACGCCGCGTTGAGCTTGGCCACCACGTCCTTCGGCAGGCCGGCCGGACCCGCAACGCCGAACCATGTCGCGGCCTCGAAGCCCTTGTAGCCCGACTCGTCCACCGTTGGCGCACCGGGAAGGTCGGCGGTGCGCTTGCGCGAGGTGACGACGATCGGGCGCATCTTGCCGCTCTTGATGTGCCCGATCAGCGTCGGCACCGAGGACATGTACATCTGGACCTGGCCGCCGATCAGGTCGGTCGATCCCTGCGCGGCGCCCTTGTAGGGCACGTGCGTGAACCTGACGTCGGCGGTCTTCTGGAAGAGCTCGGTCGCCAGGTGCGCCACCGTGCCGCTGCCCGAGCTCGCGTAGTTGAGCGCATCGGGCCTGGCCTTGGCCGCGGCCACCACGTCGGCCAATGTCTTGTACGGCGAGTCGGCCGCCACCACCAGCACCAGCGGCGCGCTGGCCACGAGGCCGATCGGCGTCAGATCCTTCTCGGGGTTGTAGGGCAGCCTGGCGTAGAGCGTGGGATTGATCGCCAGGTTGCTGGTCTGGCCGAGCACCAGCGTGTAGCCGTCGGGCGCTGCCTTGGCGGCCGCATCGACCCCGAGGTTGCCGCCCGAGCCGGGCTTGTTGTCGATGACGATCGACCAGCCGTTGCTGGTGGCGACCTTGTTGGCAACTTCACGCGCAATCAGGTCGGTGCCGCCGCCGGCCGGGAACGGCACGATCAGCCGGATCGGCCGCGACGGATACGGGGCCTGCGCAAGAGCGCCGGCAGGTGCGAGGAGGGTGGCGCCGGCCACCAGTGCTGCGGCGGCGATGGCGAGACGACGACGCGAAGCGCCGGCACGAAGCGGGAATGAGGGCATGAACTTGTCTCCTGTGGCCGAACTGCCCGGCCCTGTGAAGCGGGTCCGGTGCGTTCGATGGAGGCAAGTATTCGCGCTGCTTCGCCAGCGGTCCAATCGATAATTTCTTGGAACCGATAAATGCCGCTTGGGGTATCAGCGCGACCGGAAACGCCCGTGCCTGGCCAGCAGCACCACCAGGCGCTGCGCTGCCGGCGAGAGGTAGCCGCTCTCGCGGTAGGTGACGACCATGCGCCGGCGCATCGTCACGCCCCGGACCTTGACCTCGCGCAGCGCCGCGCCCGAGCGGCCTTCCTGCAGGTGCAGCCGCGAGATGAAGCTCAGCAGGCCGGTCTCGTCGATCAGGCTCGGCAGCATCAGCAGCATCGTGCTTTCCACCTGCACCTGGGGCCGCGGCAGGTGGCTGCGGTCGAAGGTCTGGTCCAGCCAGTCGCGCGTCGGCGCGCCGGGCGGTTGCAGCACCCAGCGGTAGCCGGCCAGGTCCTTGAGCGTCGGCTTGGCCTTCTTGAAGATCTCGTGCGAGCTGGTCGCGGCAACCACGATCGGGTCTTCGGCGAGCAGCTTCGAGGTGAAGCCCGGCTCCTGCGTGCCCTCCGTGCCGACCATCAGGTCGATCTCGCCGGACCGCAGCAGCGGCGTCAGGATGTCGCCCAGCGCCACCGTCGTGCGAAGCGTGATGCCCGGCGCCTCGCCCATCAGCTCCCGCGCCGCCGGCGGAAGCAGGAACTGCGCGGCCGTGGGCACGATGCCGATGCGGATGTTGCCCGCCAGGCCGCGGCCGATGTCGCCGATCTCGCGGCGCGCGCTTTCCACATCGAAGCGCGTGCGCTGTGCCCACTTGAGCAAGGCCTTGCCGGCCGCCGTGAGGCGGATGCCGCGGCCCGTTCGCTCGAACAGGGCCGCGCCGCAGGCTTCTTCCAGGCGCTTGACGCAGCTCGTCAGCGCAGGCTGGGTGCGGTGCAGCCGCTCCGAGGCACGGCCCATGTGCTCGAGCTCGGCAATGACCTCGAAGTACTGCAGGTCGCGCAGGTCCAAAAAAAATCTCCTGGTTTTGCTCTTGCGCGACGCGTGGCGCCGAGGCCTTCGAGCGAATGGTCTTGTCCCGTGCACGGTGGACACGGGCTGTGCGCAATATAGCGCCCAGCATCTCGGGATCGGCGTTCCGTTCAGGGTTGGCGCCTGTCCAGCCCTCGGCTGCGGAACCAGCGGAGTTTCGATCCGTTACTCTGCCGAGCCCGGCCGCTCCCCGCCAAGTCATCTGCGCTTCACGTTCGCGAGCCACACTGCAATGGATGCTTGCCGGCGCTGGTAGAGGTGGCCTTATGGCACCCGCCTGCAGTGCGGGTCCTCGAGGCCGGCGGCATCCTCTCTTCCGCCCTCGGCTCAGTCCGGCGAGGCCTCAGCCCAGCAGCTCGATCGCCGCCTGCACGATCGGCCGCGCCCAGGCCGGCGTGGCCGCGAGCGCGGCCAGGTCGCCCGGCTGCGGAAAGACGGGTTCGCCCGCGCTCAGTTCGAGCACCAGCACCGGGTCCGCAATGTCGCCGCCGGGCGGCGCCTCCGCGCTGTTGTCGAAGACCTGCAGCCGCGTGAGCTTGGGCAGCAGCTTGATGAGGTTGGCGCGCGAGGCGATCCAGCGCTCGCGGATCTTGGCCTCTGGAATGTCGTGGCCGCCGCGCGTCACGCGCGCCCGCACGCGGGCGATGTGCTGCTCGGGCGAAGACAGCCCGCAGAAGATCATGACCACGTCGTGGCTCGACGCGGCGCGCGCGAGCAGCGCGGGAATGGTGCTCGCGCCCAGCGTGGTCTCGAAGGCGTAGTTGGAACGCTGCGCGATGGCCGCTTCCAGCCGCTCGCGGCCCAGATTCCATGCGCGGGCGTTCGCCTCTTCGGGCGTGATCCCGAGCTGCGCGATGAGCTCGCGCGCGCAGGTGTCGGGGTTGAACCAGGTCAAGCCGTGCTCGGCGAGCAGGGCACCACCGACCGAGCTCTTGCCCGCGCCGTTGACACCGGCCAGCACCAGGATGAAGGGGCGGGCGGCCGCCGCCATCAGAAGGTGTCGCCCGCCTTCGGGCGGCGCCCGAGCTTGCCCTTGGCGGCGAACAGCTTGCCCATCTGCGCGGCTGCTTCGGGCTGCTGCAGCACGCCCAGGCGCACGTCGAAGCGGCGCCCGAGCTCGTCGAGCACCGACTGCTCGCGCGCCTTGAGCGCCTGCGCGTCTTCCACCAGCTGGTTGTAGGTGGCTGCGGTCAGTAGCACCATCTCCACCGTCGAATGGTTGGTCACGGCCAGGCTGCCGGTCTTCTGGACCTGGCGGACCACGTCGCCCCAGCGGTTCTTGACCTGGGATGCGTTCTGACGCGGCAGTTCATCGAGGTTTGGCAGGATGGCGGCCATGGTGTGCTCCTTTGGCGCCATTATGGCAAAAATAGCAAAATTGGACAAAATGGCCGGTTATGGCGGATTGCGGGCGCTGCAAAGGCTGCGGCGGCAACCGCCGGCTAGGGCCGTGCGGCCGCCAGCACCCGGGCCAGGGCGCGCGCGAGTTCGCCGCGCGTGTAGGGCTTGCGCAGCAGCTCCCAGCCTTGCGGCACGTCGCGGTCGGCGTCGAGCAGCTCCGACGAAAAGCCGGACATCAGGAGAATGGCGAGCCGCGGAAAGCGCTGCTGCGCCTCGGCGGCGAGCCGGGTTCCGCGCATGCCGGCTCCGAGCGCGATGTCGCTGAGCAGCACGTCGAAGGAATCCGCATCCGTTTCCATGCTCAGCAGCGCCTGCTCGGCATTGGCCGCGGTCACCACGCTGCAGCCGAGCGTCGCGAGAAAGGTGTGAACCACCCGGCGCACCTCGGCGTCGTCCTCGACCAGCATGACCCGCAGGCCGGCGGGGATGGCCTGCTCTTCGTCTTCCTCCTCTGCGGCCGCAGGCGCCGGGTCGTACAGCTGGGGAAGATAGAGCGTCACGGTCGTTCCCGCGCCCGACCGCGTTTCGATGGCCACGGCGCCCTTGGACTGCTTCACGAAGCCGTACACCGTGCTCAGGCCCAGGCCGGTGCCGCGGCCGGCTTCCTTGGTCGTGAAGAAGGGCTCGAAGGCGCGCTCCCTCACTTCCTCGGTCATGCCCGTGCCGCTGTCGGCCACCGAAATGGCAACGAAGCTGCCGTGCGCATCCTGGTCGCTGAGCTCGTTGTGCACCTCGGGCGGCAGCGCGCCGCAGGCCTCGGCGCGAAAGTGCAGCGTGCCACCCTCGGGCATGGCGTCGCGCGCGTTGATGGCAATGTTCAGCAATGCCGATTCGAGCTGTCCGGGATCGGCGAGCACCGGCGGGCAGCCCGGCGCCGCATCGATCGCGATGCCGATGCGCTGGTCGAGCGTGCGCCGCAACATGTCGGCCAGCGAATGCAGCATCGCATGCGTGTCCACCGCGTTGGGCTGCAGCATCTGCCGGCGCGAAAAGGCCAGCAGCTTGCCCGTGAGCTCGGCGCCGCGCCGCGAGGCCCGCGCCGCGGCGCCCACCAGCTGCTGGGCGTAGCCGTCCTGTGCAATGGCGGGCAGCTCTTCGAGCACCTGCAGGTTGCCCTGGATGATGGTGAGCAGGTTGTTGAAGTCGTGCGCAATGCCGCCCGTGAGCTGGCCGACGCTTTCGAGCCGCTGGGCATGGCTGAGCGCCTCTTCGGTCTGCACCCGCTGCAGGCTGGTGGCCAGCAGGTTGGAAAGCGATTCGAGGAAGCGCAGCTCCTCGTCGCCAAAGCGCTTGGCCTCGCGCGATCGCACGGCCAGCACGCCGATGAACCGGCCCCGGTCGTAGAAGGGCACGGCCAGCGCGCTGACCAGCCCGGCATCGAGATACGCCTGCGGCACCGCGAAGCGCCGCTCGTTGCCGTAGTCGGCCACCACCACCGGCCGCCCCTCGGCAAACACGAAACCCGGCGGCGTGTTCGCATGGCTGGGAATGCGCGCGCCGATTTCTTCTCCGGGCACCAGGCCCACGCCGCTCGCCACGCGGAATTCGAGGCGGCTGTTCTCCAGCAGCAGCACCACGGCCACCTCGACCTCCAGCGCTTCCGCGGCCATGGCGGGCACGTGGTCGAGCACCACCTGCAGGTCGCGGGTGTCCACGGCCAGGCGGCCCAGCTGCGCGAGGTAGTCGCTGTAGCGCGCCCGCTGCAGCGCCTGCTTCACGCGGGGATAGGCGCCGATGTCGCGGATGGCGGCCACCACGAAGGGCAGGCCCTGGCTCTGCAGCGGGCTGAGCGCGATCTCGACCATCACCTCGCTGCCGTCCTTGCGCTTGGCGACCAGCTCCATCTGCGTGCCCATGGGCCGCGGGCGCGGCGCGCGGCCGTAGGCCTCGCGGTAGGAGGCGTGGCGCGGGCGGATGCTGTCGGGCACCAGCGCATCGACGTTCAGGCCCACCAGCTCGTCGACCGCGTAGCCCAGCAGGCTGGCTGCCGCGGGGTTGGCCAGCACGATGCGGCCGGCCTGGTCGACCAGCAGCAGCGAGTCAGGGTAGGAAACGAAGAGCGAACGAAAGACGCTGCTCTCTTCAACGCCCGAGGGCAGTCCCGGAAGGGTGGGGGCGACCGGGGAAGAGGGCGGGTTCATCGGCTCAGCCCTGCGTGACGGGCGGAACCAGGATGTAGCCCGCGCCCCGCACCGACTTGACGATCTGCGGCTCGTCCGGATCGGCCTCGATCTTCTTGCGCAGCCGGCCGACCTGCACGTCGATGGTGCGGTCGAAAGGGCTGGCTTCGCGTCCGCGCGTCTGCTCGAGCAGGAAGTCGCGCGAGAGCACGCGCCCCGGGTGCCGCGCAAAAGCGCAGAGCAGGTCGAATTCGCCACCGGTGAGCGCCACGTTCTGTCCCTGCGGGTTCGTGAGGCTGCGTGCCGCAAGATCGAGCTGCCAGCCGGCGAAGCGCAGCCGGTCGGCAGAGGCAAGACCGGCGGGCCTGGACGATGCGGGCACGGCCACCGGTGCGTCGTCCGGCGCCAGGCGCCTGAGCACCGCCTTGACCCGCGCCACCAGCTCGCGCAGGTCGAAGGGCTTGGTCACGTAGTCGTCCGCGCCCACCTCCAGGCCGACGACCTTGTCCACCGCATCGCCGCGGCCGGTGACGATGACCAGGCCGCAGCGCCAGTTCTCGCGCATGCGGCGGGCAATGGAGAAGCCGTCCTCGCCGGGCAGCCCGAGGTCGAGCAGCACGAGGTCGGCCGGGTCGCTGTCCATCAGTGCCATCAAGGAAGGGCCGTTGTGCAACTGGGTGACGCGAAAACCGTGGCTTTGGAGGTAGTTGGCCAGCAGCTGCGTGATGTCGATCTCGTCGTCGAGTACCGCGATATGAAAGGCGGATTTCATTCGGAAAGCGTGGATTCGAGGCCGAATGTCACAGCATTGTTAAGAACCGTACAAGCGTAGCACGCAGGCCTTGTGCGCAGCCCGTCATTCCCGCGCGGTTTGCATGGGGCCTTGCGTTCCCTCCTCAGGCTTCCACGGCCAGTTCGTTGACCACCGAAACCACCCCCGGCGCGGACCAGGCGGCGCCGCGCACCGCGTCCAGCTCCGCCCAGGAACGCACCTTGCCGCGCAGCACGACCTGCGAGCCGTTCACGTCGACCGCCACCTGCCGCGGCGCGTCGTGGAACACGCGGATGAGCGCGTCCTGCACCTGCCGTTCCACGTCGGCGGAACACCGCTGCAGCTTGATCCTCACCAGGTTCGTGATGCCGGTGACACCCAGCAGGTTGCGAACCGTCGATTCCGCGGCCTGGCGCTGGTAGTCCCACTCGACTTCGCCGGTCAGCGTGACCCATCCGTCCTCGACCATCGGCCGCACCGCGTCGCGGGGCACCTGCACGTTCCATTCGAGCGCGTGCCCGGCAGCCTGTGCGATGTCGGCATCGGTGCGTTCGAAGCCGGCGGCCAGCTTCACCGAGGTTTCGATGGCCAGCGCCTTCACGCCGCTGACGCGCTGCGCGGCCTGTTCCACCGCGAGCTTCTCGGCGCAGCTGCCGAGATGGCCCGTCAGCGTGACCACGCCGTGGTTGACGATGACGCCCACGTCCGTCGAAGTGATGGCGGGGTCCCATTCGAGTTCGGCTTGGACGTCCGCCCTGAGCTGTGTGTCGGATTTCATGGGCACCCAATGTAGGCCGCACGCGCCGCGCCCGGCTTGATCTGGAACAAGGCGCGGCTGCCAGCCGGCGGCGAACATCCGGCCATCTCGAACGAGCCCACCAAGGAACATCATGAAGATTCTCCTCGCCGTCGACGGCAGCGACTACACGGCCCGCATGCTCGACTACCTGGCCGCGCACAAGGAATGGTCCAACGCGGGCCATGCGTTCACGGTCTTCCATGCGGTGCTGCCGGTGCCCCATCGCGCAGCCGCCTTCGCAGGGCCGGACCTCGTGCACACCTACTACGGCGACGAGGCACGCGTCGTGCTGGAACCGGTGCGCGCCGCGCTGGCCGCGCACGGCATCGAGGCGGCCTTCGCCCACAAGGTGGGCCATCCTGCCGGCGAGATCGCCGCCTTTGCGGAGCACGGAAAGTTCGACCTCGTGATCATGGGATCGCGCGGGCAGGGTGCGCTGACGAACCTCGTGCTGGGTTCGGTGGCGATGAAGGTGCTGGCCCGCTGCACGGTGCCCGTGCTGCTGGTGCGCTGAGCTTCGGGCCATCCGCAACGCCCGCGCGCCAGGCACCGCACCGACTCCGATCATGCACAACGATTTCACCTTTCCACTGGCGCTTTGCAGGGCGCAGTGGAGCGTTGGCCTGCACGCGCTCGCCGTGCTTGAGACCTGCGGCGCACAGTGCCTGTCGCTTGGCGCGCACATGCTGCAGGACGCGGTGCGCACGCTGAAGGCCGCGCTGAATGCGCGCGCGGTCCGGCATCCCCGAAAAGCCGGGGCACGGCCTCTTCGGGCAAGGGCCTGACGCGCGCGGCGCCTCAGGCGACGCTGCCCAGCAGCAGCGCCTGCAGCAGGAAGCGCCGGTTGTCCGCGGGCGAGGTCCGCTCGTCGAGCAGCGCGGCAAGCCGGGCGGTGGAATGGCTCGCGCAGGCAAGGCCGTCGTAGACCGGAATGCCCGCATGCCGGCCGATCTGCCGCACCACGTCGGGCGCCATGCCCTGGCACTCGAGCGCGTCGTAGAAGCGGCCGAGCACGCGCGCGGTGTGCTCGATTTCGCCGGAGTTCCCGAGGTTCGAGAGCGTGGGGCGGATGATCGCCACATGCGCGCCCAGTTCCTCGGCGGCATGCTGGAACAGCAGCCGGCTCTCGCTGGCGTCGCTGCCTTCGTCGCAGAGAATGCCGAGCTTCTTGCCCTTGAGCTGCCGCGAAGGAGCGCCCCGCAGCGAGGCCGCTTGCAGCAGGCGCGCGCGGCTCAGCAAGGCCGTCTCGTCCTGGGGCGACAGCGCATGGAAGGCCGAGAAATTGTGGTCCTCGAAGGGAAAGAGCATGGGCCCCCTGGATGTGAACGCCAAAGGCTACCTCCGGAAGGCGTGCCGGCCTTGATGCAGATCAAGGCCGGCCACGCCGGCGCTGATACACGCCGGACACAAAGCATTCACCGAGCGTTACCCACCGATTCCGGCCGTTGTCACTGTGTTGCCGGGCACTTCCTAGCATTCGTCCATCGACCCGCGACCAGACAACACCAGGAGTTCTTCAAATGTTCAACCCGTCCCTGACCCAAGCCGCCGCACGCGCAGCAGTGCCGAAGGCCGGCATCGCGGTCCACGAGCGGGCCAGCCGGAAGCTGGTGGAGACGCAGCAGCTGCTGAAGGAGTGCCTGGCTCCGCAGCGCCGCGTGGTGCATGCCGGCGACGTGATCTACCGGGCCGGCGAGCAGTTCGGCAATCTCTACATCCTGAACTCGGGCTTCTTCAAGATCGTGAACCTCTCCGCGGACGGGCGCGAACAGGTGGTGGGGCTGAAGTTCCGCGGCGACTGGCTCGGCTTCGACGGCATCGCCTCCAACCACTATTCCTGCGACGCCGTGGCCATGGACACGGGCGAGGTCTGGGTCGTTTCCTACGAGGCGCTGCTGGCCGCATCGCTTGCGGAGCCTG
Source organism: Variovorax sp. 05T418 (assembly GCF_056396385.1). Classification (NCBI taxonomy): domain Bacteria; kingdom Pseudomonadati; phylum Pseudomonadota; class Betaproteobacteria; order Burkholderiales; family Comamonadaceae; genus Variovorax; species Variovorax sp. 05T418. The sequence goes on from NZ_JBFTLJ010000001.1 coordinate 257,930, forward strand.
CCTTGCTGCAGGTGTTCCACACCGCGATGAGCCGCGAGATCGCCCATGACCGCGATTCGCTGATGTCGGTGTGCACGCTGCCGGCCGATGCGCGGGTGGCCGACTTCCTGCGCTACTGGGCCGAATCGCTGGCCGAGCGCGGCATGCGCACCGACCAGATCACGCTGCGCATGACGCGTGCCGAAATCGGCAACTACCTGGGCATGACGCTCGAGAGCGTGAGCCGGGCGCTGTCGAGGCTGGCGCGCGACAAGGTGATCGAGTTCGTGGAAAAGGGCCGCCGCGACGTGCAGATTCCCGACGTGGGTGCCCTGTCGGCCTTTGTGCAGCGCTGCCTCGCACCGGCGCCTGCGATGCTGCAGTAAGGATCGGCGCTCGAGCGCTGCCGGCGGCCGGCCGGCAGGACCGCCGCGTTATTCGGCGGCCTGGACAAAAGCGGACTCGTCCATTCGGAGCATGTGCGACAGCGGTGCAATGTCGACCTCGCCAAAGCGCGTGGACACCGGGAACTCCAGCTCCCGCAGGACGGCGTATTCGCGCAGCCGCGCGGCGCCGTGCGGGTCGCTCGGCAAGAGGCCGGCGGACGGGTGGCACATCAGCACGTCGCCGCTGCGGCTGGCGGCGATCCAGGCGGACAGGCGCTGCCGGTAGTCGGCCGCACTGCCCGAAAAATCGTAGACACCGACCAGGCCGCGGCTCACCGGAATGCCGTGCTGCCGCGCGAGCGCGCGCAGGCTGGCGCCGCCCAGCGCATGGATGATGCCGGCCTTGATGCCGCCGGCGGCAGCGCCCGGGGCCGCCGCGGCGGTGCAGCGCAGCCACGGCCGCGGCATGGGGTAGCGCCGCACGATTTCCTCGACCAGCAGTTCGCGCACCACCGGCAGCTGGTGCACGTGCCGGTGCCCGTCGACGAAGGCGGGCGCGTATCCCATCGCATCCTCGAAGCGGTCCAGCTGGTCGCGGATGTCGGCGCGCAGCGCCTGGGCATCGACGGTGCGCATGCAGGTCCTCGCGATCAGGCCCGCCAGCCCGGGTTCGGCGCCGTCGGCGATGGCCGGCCGCGTGAGGTCCAGGTGCAGGCCCACGTCCAGCCGGCTCGTATCGAAGTGTCTCAGCGCGCACGCACCGCCCTTCCAGGCGCTGCGGCGCACCATGCCGCTGGTGGCGGAGATGGCGCCCCGCTCGGCCAGATCGAAGACGGCCGAGTTGATGCCCGCGCTCATGCCGAAATCGTCCGCGCAGATGCAGAGATGGCGCGAAGCCGGAATCGGCTGTATTCCGCTGGCCTCAGTCATTGCCGTCCGTCTTCTTTTCCGTCGCCGCTGGCGTGGCGGGCGCGGGCGCCCCGGGCGAAAGATCCAGGCAATGCTGATCGTGCGCCGTGCTGCCGGCGAATCGCCACACTGCAATGCGCTTGTTGAACGCGACCAGCTGCGCGCGCGCCAGCCAGGGGTTCGCCAGCTGCGCGTTGCTGGGCCCGACCAGCCAGCTGGTGCGCGGGCTGCAGAGCGTGCTTGCCAATCGCGACCGCTCGACGAGCGTGGCGGCCGCGCGTGCGGGATCGAAGCGCGCCGCGTCCAGCAGCTCCTTGTGCCAGTTGTCGCGACCCTCGTCGCCGGCCGCCTTCCAGTCGGCCGCGACGAGCACCGGATTGCGCAGCCGCCAGTAGAACGGCAGTTCGTAGGTGTAGCTGTCGAGCATCACGACCTGGTCGCCGGGCGCCGCGGCCAGCTCCGCCGGAGGCCGCAGCCGGGCGCCGGGCGGCGGGGCATAGGCCACGATCGCCATCAGGCAGGCCACGCACACGGCCGCGGCGGCGAGGGCCATGGCGCGCAGCCTGGGCAGCAGCGCTTCCAGCGGCCGGCCCGCCAGCGCGCGCTGCGCGATCAGGTACGCCAGCGGCGGCAGCGCCGGCAGCACATAGCCGATCAGCTTGGAACGCGGGACGGAGAAGAAGGCCACGATGACCGCGAGCCAGATCCACATCAGCCAGTCGATCTCGGAGAGCCGGCGTCCTGCAGGCGGCGCCTCCTGGCGCCGCGGCATGAGCAGCCAGCCGAACCAGGGCAGCGTGAGGCCCGCCAGCACCGGCAGGTAGAACCAGAACGGGTGCTCGTTGTTGAAGCCCGAGGACGCGAAGCGCCGGAAATGCTGCGTGACCACGAAGTAGTCGAAGAACTCCGGATACTTCATCTGCATCGCGACGAACCACGGGCCGGCCACGGCCAGCAGCAACGCCCATCCCGGCTGCCAGGCGGCCAGGCGCAGCACGGCGCTCTTGCGCGTGACCGCGCACCAGGCCAGCAGCACCGCCGCCGGCAGCACCACGCCGATCAGCCCCTTGGCGAGCAGACCGGCCGCAGCGAACAGGTAGGCGCACGCCAGCATCGCGCGCCAGGGTTCGCCGCGCTCCCTGGCCAGCACGGCGCCGGCGCCCAGCAGCACCGTGCCCGCGATGCAGCCGGCCACCAGCATGTCGAGGTTTGCGAACTGTGCACCCAGGAAGAAGAAGGGCGTGGTCACGAGCACCACGGTGGACAACAGGGCGAGCCGCACCGTCGACCAGCGGCGCAGGAAGAGGAACAGCGCCGCCGCCGCCGCGACCGCACCCAGGATGGAAGGCAGCCGCGCCGCCCATTCGACCGGGCCCGCCAGCGCCATCGCGCCGGCGCCGATCCAGTAGAAGAGCGGCGGCTTGTGGAAAAAGGGCAGGCCGTCGAGCCGCGGCACCAGCCAGTCGCCGGAATACAGCATCTGCAGCGCCACGCCGGCATAGCGCCCCTCGTCGGGTGCCATCAGCGGGCGGACCCAGGCGGTGGCGATGAGCCAGGCGAAAAGAGCCGCGACGAGCCACAGCGGCTGCGGCGATGTCCACCATGTGGTGCTGCCGGACCGCTTCATGGCTGGTCGGCCTCGAGGCCGACGCCGCTTTCGCGGCGGACCACGTAGAGCGGCCGGCCCTTGACCTCTTCGTAGATGCGCGCCACGTACTCACCCACGATGCCGGTGAAGATCATCTGCACGCCGATGAAGAACATCAGGCTGACCACGATCGTGCTCCAGCCCGAGACCGGGTTGCCGAACATCAGGTGGTCGAGGACCACGTAGGCGCCATATGACAGCGCGGGCACGGCGAACAGCAGCCCCACCACGCTGACCATGCGCAGCGGCCAGGTGGTGAACGCGGTGAGCCCGTCGATGGCCAGGGCGAACAGCCGCCGCGCATTGAAGCTGCTGGCGCCTGCGGCGCGCGGCCTGGGCGTGTAGGGCATGGCCACGGCCCGGAAGCCGACCCATGCATACAGGCCCTTCATGAAGCGGCTGCGCTCGGGCAGGCTGGTCAGCGCATCGACCACCCGCCGGTCCATCAGCCGGAAATCGCCCGCATCCTGCGGCACCGCGAAGCGGTCCGACGCGTTCAGAAGCCGGTAGAAGATCCGGCTGCCGATCTGCTTGAGGCGGCTCTCGTCGCTGCGCTCCTGGCGCACCGCATAGACCACCTCCGCGCCGGCCTTCCAGTGGTCCAGCATGGCGCGGATGAGCGACGGAGAGTGCTGCAGGTCGCCGTCGAGCACAACCACCGCGTCGCCTGCAGCGGCCGCCAGGCCGGCCGAGAGCGCCGCCTCCTTGCCGAAGTTGCGCGACAGGCAGATGCACCGGAAGCCCGTCAGTTCGCACCAGGCCTGGGCCACGGCCGCGGTGTCGTCGGTGCTGCCATCGTCCACGACGATGATCTCCCAGCGCATTCCCGTGGCCCAGAGTGTTTCTTCGAGCAGGGGCAGCAATTGCCGCAGGTTGGCCGCCTCGTTGAAGCACGGGATCACGCAGGAAATGCTGCGTTGCTGCGTCCCGGTCGCGCTCTGCGCGTGCGGGGCCGCGGTGGACGCGGACGCGGGTTCGGCAGCGGTCGAGGAGATCATGAAGGCCTCCACAGCGAACCGGCCGCGTCCTTGCCGCCGGATGCGCCGCCGGTTCGTGGCAGGGCAAGATGCACGCACCATTGCACGAGGGCCAGCGCCGCGGCGATCACACCGGCCAGCAACAGGCCCGCGATGATGTCGAGCGGGAAATGGACGCCCACGTAGATGCGTGCCCACCCGGTGGCGGCCGCCAGCGCAAGCAGCGGCACGCCAAGCGCGCGCAGGCGGGGGCGCAGCAGGAAGGCCAGCGCCACCATGAACATGACGGCCGCGTGCGTGCTGGGAAGGCTGCCGCGTCCCCCGTGTTCGATGTAGGCCGGTGACAGCGCCAGCACGAAGGGCCGGGGCATGTCCAGAGACAGTGCGATGGCATGCGCCATCGCCGATGTCGCGCCTGCGAGCGCCGCGACGATGCACAGGTAGGCGCGCTCGGCGCGATGGCGCCACAGGGCCGCCACCACGACAGCCCCGCAGAGCCAGCTGCCCCAGAGCGCGAGGGCGGTTGCAAGGCCAAGGACCCACGGGGTGGGCTGGGTGCCGGCAGCGATCCATTGGAACGCCGTGAAATTGAGCGCGTTCATGGGCGCCCCCGCGCACGCACGGCGGCGCGCGATGCGTCGCATGAGCAGGAAAACGGAAACATCGCAAATACCTTTCGACGGAGCAGGAAGGCCCGCGCGCGGCGCGCAGCGGGAGGCCCGGCGCGCGAGGCGCCGCTTCTCAGATCGCCGAAGGGGGGGCGGTGGTGGGCGGCAGCCGCCGCCACGATTGCGCGGGCGGCGGCGCGCCGCTGTGGTGCGGCACGCGTTCGGGGATGTCGCGCGTGGCGGGCGCCGTCGGCCGCGCCAGCACCACCACCAGGGGGGCCAGCGCGAGAACCAGCGCAAGCAGGGTGTCCAGCCCGGAGCTCAGCGCATGGGGAAGGTCGATGCTGGCCGGGGCCTGAGCAAAGACCGTCGTCTCCCGGTCGGCCGCATGATCCGGCCGGTCATCGGCCTCGAACTGGGTCGTGGCGCTGGCGTTGCGCACCCTCAGCTCGGGCTCGTCTTCCAGGCCGTCGCACCGGAAATGAACCGCGATGAAGGGCTGCAGCAGAAGCAGCGCGATGCCCGCCACGCACCACAACCTGCGGTGCGCTTCGGCGAATCGGCGGATGCATGCCAGCAACATGCGCGGATGCTAGTTCCGCCAAGTGAACGGAACCTGAGCGGGCTCGTCAGCATCCAGCAAGGTCATGCTGCTTCTTGTCGAACGCCTGCGCTCGATCAGCTCGTACCCCGCCATGCCCGCGAGCATCGCGGCGACGAAGACCAGCGCCTTCACCTCCCCCATGCCCGCGGCCACCAGCCCCGGGCCCGGACAGAAGCCCGCCACGCCCCAGCCGATGCCGAACAGCACGCTGCCCAGGACCAGACGGCGATCGATCGCGCGCGAGGCCGGCAGCCGCATCGGCGCGCCGAGGAAGAAGCGCGTGCGCCGCCTGGCCACCGCGAACGCGACGGCGCCGACGGCGATCGCTCCGCCCATCACGAAGGCAAGCGACGGGTCCCAGCGCCCGCCAAGATCCAGGAAGCCGAGCACCTTGGCGGGATTGGCCATGCCGGAGACGATCAGGCCCAGGCCGAACACCAGGCCGGCAAGAAACGAAGTGAAGAGGGTCACGGTGGGTTCTCTCAAAGACCGAGCAGATGGCGCATCAGGAACACGGCCAGGAAGCCGGCACCCATGAAGACCGCGGTCGCCGCCAGCGAGCGCGGCGACAGCCGCGAGAGGCCGCACACGCCGTGGCCGCTCGTGCACCCCGACGCGTAGCGCGTGCCCACGCCGACCAGCAGGCCGGCCGCAACGAGCGCAACGTAGCCGGCATCGATCTGCGGCCGGGGCCACGGCGCGAAAGCCGCATAGGCCATGGGCGCCGCGACCAGCCCGGCCACGAACGCCAGGCGCCAGGCCACGTCGCCCCGCACGGGCCGCAGCAGCCCGCCGACGATGCCGCTGATGCCGGCGATGCGGCCGTTGAGCAGCACGAACATCGCGGCGGCCGCGCCAACGAGCACGCCGCCCGCCAGGGCGGTCCATGGAGTGAATGCAGGCCAGTCGATCGTCATCGTCATTCTTCCTTCGGGCAGTAGATCCGGTAGAGCAGGGCGAGGATCTCGAGCAGCGACGGGTCTGCCACGGCGTAGAAGACGTTCTTGCCCTGGCGGCGCGTGGTGACCACGCCCTCGTTGCGCAGCACGCCCAACTGCTGGGACAGCGTCGGCTGGCGGATGTCGAGCTGCGCTTCGAGCTCGCTCACGCACATCTCGCCCTGGGACAGCTGGCACAGCAGCAGCATGCGGTCCTCGTTGGCCAATACCTTCAGCATGCCGACCGCGCGCGCAGCGGCGCCGCGCAGGATCTCGGGATCGAAGACGGGGTGGCGCTTTCTTGACTTCATGGTTGACTACATTATATAAAAATATATATTATTTGTCCGTAGATCATTGATCGATCCTGCGAGCTCGCCATGAACAACACCAAAGCCTCGGTCCAGGCCTTCTTCGACCCGCGCACCGGCACCGTCTCCTACCTCGTGTGGGACCCGGGCAGCCTGCGTGCCGCCGTGATCGACCCGGTGCTCGACTACGACTTCAAGTCGGGCCACACCGGCACCGCGTCGGTGGACCGGGTGCTGGCCTGCGTGGCCGAGCACGGGCTGCAGGTCGACTGGATCCTGGAGACCCATGCCCATGCCGACCACCTCTCGGCGGCCAGCCATCTGCAGGAGCGGCTCGGCGGGCGCATTGCCATCGGCGAGCACATCCGCACGGTGCAGGCCACCTTCAAGACGCTGTTCAACCTGGAGCGCGGCTTCCTGCCCGACGGCAGCCAGTTCGACCACCTGTTCAAGGACGGCGAGACCTTCCGCATCGGCGCCATCGAAGCCACCGCGATCCTGGTGCCCGGCCACACGCCTGCCGACATGGCCTACCTGATCGGCGGCGCGGTGTTCGTCGGCGACACGCTCTTCATGCCGGACCTCGGCAGCGCGCGGGCCGACTTCCCGGGCGGCGATGCGCGCCAGCTGTACGCATCGATGCGCCGGCTGCTGGACCTGCCGCCCGAGACGCCGGTGTATGTCTGCCACGACTATCCGCCGCCCTCGCGGCCGGCGCAATGGCAGACCACCGTGGCCGAGCAGCGCGCCCGCAACATCCACGTGCGCGACGGCATCGGCGAGGACGAATTCGTGGCCATGCGGCGCGCGCGCGACGCCACGCTCGAAGTGCCGACGCTGATCCTGCCGTCGATCCAGGTCAACGTGCGTGCCGGCCGGCTGCCGCCGCCCGACGGCAACGGCGTGTCCTACCTGCGCATTCCGCTCAACGCGCTGCCGGTTCGCGCAAGCTGCGGCGCCTGAGCGCCGCAGGTTCAGTGCGACCGGCTCTGGCGCACCTCAGGCCACGCCCGCCGGGCGAGTGCCGCCGAGCAGCCATCGCATCAGGTCGCGCACCGGGCGGATCTCGCTGCCGAAGGGCAGCGCCCCCGCGCCCCGGAAGAACAGGCCGCGGTCGAGGTGGCCCTCCAGCGCGTGCCCCAGTGTCTTGTCGATGCAGAACTGGCCCCAGCTCGGGGTGCCGTCGCGCAGGCCGCAGTGCGCCAGGCAGTCGAAGCGCATGGTGCAGCTTTCCTTCTTGTGCGCCTTGTGCTGCAGCCGCTCCTCCAGCCGCAGGTATTTGTCGAGCCACGGCGTGCGCACCGCGCGCGCGGGCAGGCCCGCCGTGCTGACGAACTCGACGATGTCGGCGGGCTGGGCATCGGCCAGCACCTGCTTGAAGGCCGGATGCGCATCGCATTCGGCGGTCACCGCGAACGCGGTGCCCAGCTGCACCGCCGCCGCGCCGATGCCCTGCAGGCGCCGGATGTCTTCGAGGCTGCCGATGCCGCCGGCCGCGATCAGCGGAATGCGGCCCTCGAGGCCGGCCGTCTTGAAGAATTCGAGCACCTGCGGAATGGCGACGTCGAAGTCGAAGCGCGGGTCCTGCAGGTCGGCCACCTTGGCAGCGCCCAGGTGGCCGCCCGCGAGCCGCGGATGCTCGATCACGATGGCATCGGGCAGGCGCCCCTTCTTCTCCCACTTGCGCACCACCAGCTGCACGCCGCGCGCGTCCGAGAGGATGGGGATCAGCGCCACCTCGGGGTGGTCGCGCGCGAGCTCGGGCAGGTCCAGCGGCAGGCCCGCGCCCACCACCAATGCGTCGATGCCGCAGGCCATGGCGTGGCGCAGGTAGGCCTCGTAGGCGGTCAGCGCCTTCATCACGTTCACGGCCACGAGGCCGCGCCCGCCGGAGAGCTCGCGCGCCCGCGCGATCTCGCGGCCCAGCGCCTCGAGATTGGCGGCGTCGATGCGCTGCCCGGCGTCCGGCTCGGCGTTCAGGTGGGCCGTGCGAGCCATCAGGTCGGGATGCAGCCGGCGCAGGTCGACGGCCGAGATCGTGCCCATGCCGCCCAGCCCGGCGACCGTGCCGGCGAGCCCGCCGGCCGACACGCCGACACCCATGCCGCCCTGAATCACGGGGAGGCGTTTGGCGCCCTTGAGGCGCCAGTTGCGCAGGCCCGCATCGCGCGAAAGCGCTTGCAGCGCGACTGCTGTTTCGTCAGAGGATCGATCCATCATGTTCCACATCAGGTTGATAGGGGCCGTGGACGGCATTGGCGTTCTTGTTGCACGCGGATTCCTGGGGAGGTGCGCCGGGATTGTTGGATGGGGCGGCGACGCGCACCTTGACGAGCATCAAGCGCGCGGGGTCCTTCGGTTCCAGCCGAAGGTCTCTTCCATTTTTTTGCTGCGGCAGGTGAAGAAGATCACAGCCTGCCGCGCGATGCGAAGCCACGTCGGCACGATGGCCCGCATGAACCACAAGCGCCAGCCGCATCACGGCGATACCAGGCATGCAGCGCGGGAACCGGCGGGTTCTCGGGCGCATGCGGATGCGCCCGCGAGCGGTCCCTTCGTCAACTGTTCATGCGGGCTCGCGCACCTGGAGCGCATCCATCGGCACTGGTGGATGAAGCTCCTTCCCTGGCTGCGGTTCTATTGCTGCAGCCGCTGCGGAAAATCGCAGCTGGCCTCGAAGCGGGCGGTCAGCTTCGCGGTCACGTCTCTCAGGAGTGGAAGCGAGGCGGCCCAGGTGCCTGCGCCCTGATCGGGGCCGCTGGCGATGCGCCGGGCAGATCAATCCGGCTTCGGTCCGGCGTTGCCCGTGTCTTCCGGCATGGTGAACAGCTCGGGGTCGAACATGGGATGGGCTTCCTCGGCTTGCTCGGCGGGCGCATCCGGAAGCAGGCTGCCGAAGTCCGTCGAGGCGAAGTTCGGCGGGATGTGGATGCCTTTCTCGTCGCGGCGGACCAGGCCGCGGCTTTCCAGGTCGCGCATGGTCTTGTTGACCACCTCGCGCGAGAGCCCCGAATACGATGCGATGACCGCCTGGGTGATGCGCTTGTCGTAGCCGCCGCTGCCCGCAGGGGCCAGCTGGGTCAGCTCGTGGAGCACGCGGCCGACCAGGTTCTCGGCCGACAGCGACGAGATCCGGCGCAGCTGTCCGCGGATCATGGTGATGCGTTTCATCGCAACCTCGAGCAGGCCGATGGTCACCTCGGGGTAGGTCGAGCACAGCCTGCGGATCGCGGCGATCGGCATCAGGTAGACCGAGGAGGGCAGGGCCGCAACCAGGGTCGAGGTGGTCTGGTAGCGGTCCTCGCCCAATGAAGGGCCGAGGAAGAAATCGCCCCTGCGGATGAAGTCGGTCGTGACATCCCGATCGACGGCGCGCAGCAGGCCGCTGGCCACGCAGTAGATGCTGTCGGTCCAGGTGTCCGCGAGAAGCACCGTCTCGTTGCGCCGGTAGGACCGCAGTTCGCTGCTGCGGATCAGGGCGGCCCGGTCGGCGGGCGGCACGCTGGCAATGAGGGGATGGAGGTACATGGCGAAGGTTATGTCGGCCACCTCATTTGCAGTCCGCCTGAAGCAGCCGGAACAGCGCCTCGATGCGGTTTTGTTCTTCGGCCTCGTGCAGGGCGCGGCCCCGCAACCAGAGTCTTCCGGCTTTTCTCTCGACATGCACGTCGTAGACGCGGTCGACGCAATCGACCACGACATCCGGCGCGAGCCGCTCCTGCGCGGCCCACAGGGCCAGTTCGATCTCCGCCGCGCCCAGGCGCCTGGACGCGCGCATCGCGATCCAGTCCGCATGCAGCCGCGGCAGTGCCGTCATGCCGCGCACCTTGAGCGGCTCGCTGCCGAGCTTCGCCAGCAGTTCCTCGAGCTGCCCGCCGCCGGAGCGCTGCGCGGGCGTGGAACTGGCCGTGCAGGCGGCGCTGGTGCGCAGCAGGAAGCAATCGTCGCGCAGGCAGCTCAGGTCGGTGTCGGCCGAAGCCAGCAGGCTCGCGCGGATCCGCCGCCGGATCTCGCGGCTGACGTCCGCGGCAACCTCCGGCCCATCGGCGTCGACCAGCTGCGCGAAATTGGCGATGAAGAAGAGTGCGCACACCCTGGCAGGCAGGGCGCTGCGGTTTCGCTCCCTCGCTGCCGCAGCGGCGGCAGCGCGATGTTTTGCGGGCAGCAAATGCGCCAGGGCCGCGCGCCACCGCGGCCCGAAGAGCCTGTTTTCCATCCGTGGCAGGGCGATCGCTGCATCGCCTGCGTGACACCACTTTCTCTGCATTTGGCATGCCCCTGAATCGTTGAACCATTTCTTGGATCCGCTCGTGAGCGGTCCTCAGGGGAATGCTACGGAGCAACATGCGGCTTGGCATCGGGTTTCGAGTCGCGGATGTGTTCCGAATCACAATCAGACACAATTGGCGTTCGGCCTCTTGCGGTTCGCGCAAATGTTGGAGATGGACGGGGTCCGCCGCCGCTGCTGGAGGCGTTTCAAGTTCATTGTGTGGGACCGGGTGCTGGGCAGCACTCCCACAAAAAGGTGAGTGGCCGATGCGCGACAGGAGAGGTGCGCGGCTGCGTCCGGCAGGCCGCTCCCGGCGCATGGCCGGGCGCCTGGACCGCTGGTTCTACGGCCGGCTTCGCAAGCTCAGGCGGGGCACGGCTGTTCGGGCGGTGGCCATCGTGTCCATCGCGATCGTGCTTGCCTGAGGCGCGAAGCCGCGCGGTGCTGCTCAGCGCTCCGCGAAGACCTCGATCTCGACGCGGCGGTTGGGTGCCAGGCAGTCGATCAGGGCCGCGCGCGCCGTTTGCGTGCACTGCACCTTCGGCTCGGATTCGCCCTTGCCTTGCACCTGTATCTTCTGCGCCGGCACACCGGCCTGGACCAGGTAGTCGCGCACGGTGTTGGCGCGCGCCAGCGAGAGGGCGCTGTTGTAGGCCTGGCTGCCGAGCCGGTCGGTGTAGCCCGTCACCTTGATGGCATCCGCCGCCTTGATGTCGCCGGCCAGCGCATCGAGCTTGCGGCGGCCCTCCGGCAGCAGGTCGGCGAGCGACCGGCCGTCGAAGCGGAACAGGCCATCGGCACCCAGCGTGGTGCGCCGCGGTGCCGGGCTCGCGGCGGCCGGCCGTTCGGCCGCCGGCAATGCGCGCACCGCCAGCACATCGGCGCAGCCGGCCGGCAGCCAGTGGAAGGTCTGCGCCTTGTAGTCCTTGTCGAAGATCGCCTTGTACTGGCAGGTGGTCACGCCGCCGCCGGGCTTGCGGAAATGGAAGATGTAGTCCCACTCGCGCGGGCCCGCCATGCCTTCGCGGAAATGCGGTCGGCCGAGCAGGTCGTACAGCTGGTCCTTGGTGACGCCGGGCGCCACGGCGCGCAGGTTGTCCAGGTTGGGGAAGGTGCCTTCCTTGAGCCATGCATCGTTGTCGATGTTGGGAAAGATCACTTCGGTGGCCTTGCCGTCGTCGGTGATGCCGCGGCTCACATAGGAGCTGCAGCCCTGCAGCAGCAGCAGCGCCGCGGCGCCCGCTGCAATGGCCGAGAAGCGATGGATGTGCGTTGTCATGATGTTGTTCCTCTTTGTGATGCCGCCGGCCTACCAGTGGAAGCCCGCACCGGCCGCCACGCCGACCTTGCCGCGCGTGTTGGCCGAGCCGCTGAACTTCACGACCCACCGGCCGTTGTCCGAGAGCTTCGACACGCCGATGGCAAGGGCGGCCTGGCCGTCGAAACCCGCCACGCCCGCGGACACCATGCTCTTGCCCGGGATGTAGGCCTGCGGCATGGTGGCCATGGCCATTGCGCCGGCCGCGCCTGCGCTCGCATCCTTGGCAATGCTGCGGATCTCGCCGCCCAGGGCGTTGACGCGCGCGTCGGTGTAGGCGTTGGCCCCCGCGATGCCGCTGTTGAGCTGGTTCACGTTGACCGCATCGGTGCCCGCGACGCCGGGCGCCACGTTGTGCACCGTGACCGGCCCGGTCGCGTTGCTGCCGCCCATCGACACGCTGTTGTAGTTGATGGAGCCGTCGGGGTTGGTGTCGTACTTGACGGTCGACTGGTCGATCACCGCCACCTGGCCCTGCACGCCGCGCAGCTGCGAGACGTTGACCGCATCGCTGTCGGCCGAGCCCGCGGCCACGCCGGTGATCTGGCGGAACTGTCCGTTGGCCGCATCGCCCACCGACACCGCCGCCAGCGTGCTGGTGGTGGCGCCAATGGCGATGCGCTGTGCCTCGGTGGCCGTGGGCGGCACGTAGCCGGCCACGCCCGCGGCGGTGGAGGCCACCGAGCCCGCGCCCAGTGCCACGCCGCCGGCCTGCGTCACGCTGCTGCCCGCGCCCAGCGCCACGCCCTGCACGGCCGCGGCCGAAGACTGCGTGCCCAGCGCAATGGAGTCGGCCATGTGCGAGGTCGCGCCCTGGCCGATCGCCACGCCGCCCGGCGCGGTCTGCTGCACCACCGCGCCGTTGCCGATGCCGATGCCGTTGTTGCCGTTGACCACCGTCTGCGGGCCCACCGCCACCGACTCGGCGCCGATGGCCAGCGAGTCCGCGGCGTTCGAGTTGGCATGGAAGTACAGCGTCGGCGTGACCGCGAAGGAGGTCAGCGCGCCCGCGAGCTGCCGCACCGTGACCGCGTCCTGCGCCTGCGTGCCGTCGGCCACGTTGGTGATCTGGCGGTAGCTGGTGGCGCTGCCCAGGGACAGGGCGCCCAGCAGCGCGCGGTCGGTGGTGTTGTAGCTGATCAGCGAGCTGCCCGCCGGGATGCTGCCGGTGGAGGGTGCCACGAAGCGGTCGGACACGGCGCCCGAGCCGATGGCCACCGCGCCGGCGACCGTTGCGCTCGCATCCTTGCCCGACGCAATGGCGTCGGTACCCGTGGCGCCCAGGTTGTCCTCGTTGCCCCCGCCCGTGGAGTTGACGCTGTAGTACCTGATCTTGTTGGCCGTGACCGTGGTGCTGAGGTTCTCGATCGACTGGTTGGTGGCGAACAGCTGCGAGCCGTTGATGGCATCGGTCGAGCCACCCGAGATCCGGCCCGCCGCCACGTTGGTGATGGTGCGCTCGGCGCCCACGCTGCCCACGCTCACCGTGCTCCCCGGTGTGGTGCCGGCGAAGTTGTAGGTCGTGCCGTTGATCACCGTGCTGGCCGTGCCCACCGCCGCCAATGTGGTGGAGCCGCCGCCCAGTGCCACGTCGTTCGCGTTGTTGGCGACCGCATTCGGGCCGATGGCGACCGAGTCGGTGCCCAGTGCCTGCGAATCGGGCAGCGTCGAGGTGGCATGGAAATACTTGATGCCCCCGCCGTTGTTGATGTCGCCGATCGTGTTGCCCAGGTTGGTGATCTGCGTGGTGTTCGCCGTCACCTGCTGGTTGGTGGCGAAGAGCTGCGAACCGTTGATGGCATCGGTCGAGGTGTTGGAAAGCCGGCCCGCCGCCACGTTGGTGATGGTGCGCTCGGCGCCCACGCTGCCCACGCTCACCGTGCTCCCCGGCGTGGTGCCGGCAAAGTTGTAGGTGGTGCCGCCGATCACCGCGCTGGCCGTGCCGACGGCCGCGGCCGTGGTGGAGCCCGAACCCAGCGCCACGCTGTTGGCGTCCGACGCCGTGGCGCCGAGGCCGATGGCCACGGCCGAGGTGCCGGCCGCCGCCGCGTTCTTGCCCGACGCGATGGCGTCGGCTCCGGTAGCGCCCAGGTTGTCTTCGTTGGTGCCGCCGGTCGAGTTGACGCTGTAGTACTTGGTCTTGTTGGTGGTGACCGTGGTGCTCAGGTCCTCGATCGACTGGTTGGTGGCAAACAGCTGCGAGCCGTTGATCGCATCGGTGGAGGTGCCGGAGATCCGGCCGGCCGCCACGTTGGTGATGGTGCGCTCGGCACCCACGCTGCCCACGCTCACGGTGCTCGCGGGCGTGGTGCCCTGGAAGTTGTAGGTCGTGCCGTTGATCACGGCGTTGGCCGTGCCCACCGCAGCAGCGGTCACGGAGCCCGAGCCCAGGGCCACGTCGCCCGCACTGGCAGCCGCCGTCGCGGCATTGCCGATGGCCACGCTGCCTGCCTTGCCGGCCGCACCTGCGGTGGAGCCATTGCCCAGTGCCACCGATCCCTGGCCGATCGCCTTGTTGCCATTGCCGATCGCGACCGCACCGTTGGCCTGGTTGGCCGCGGTGGCCGTGGCCGTGCCGTCGCTGTTGGCAATGTTGTTGGCGCCGCCGGTGAAGGCGCCGGTGCCGCTCGCATAGCTCGGATCGCCGATCACCACGGCGCCGTCGCCGTAGGCCGTGTTGCCTGAACCGATCGAGATGGCCTTGCCGCCCGTGGCCGTCGCGCCCTTGCCGATGGCCACGGCCTCGGCCGAATCGGCCGTTGCGCCGCTGCCGATCGCCACGGTGTCCGCGGCGCTGGCGCGCGAGCCGTTGCCCATGGCCACGCCGCTGGCACCGGCCGCCGAGGCGTTCACGCCGGCCGCCAGGGCATTGATGCCCGTGGCGCCGTCGTTCGCATAGTTCCCCTGCTTGGTGCCGTTGTCGTTCACGCTGTAGTAGCGGATCTTGGCCCCTTCCACCTGGGTGTTCAGCTGGCTCACGTTCACCGCATCGGTGGGCGCCACGCCGGGCGCCACGTTGGTGATGACCGTGTTGCCGGCGTTGATGCCGTTGATCGTCACGCTCGGGCCGCCCGCGATCGTGAGGCCGTTGTTGTTCAGCACCGTGCCGCCCGTGGTCACGCTGGTGAAGCTGGGCGTGGCGCTGGTGGCGATCTGCACTTCGGCGCCGTTCTGCGTGATGGCGATGTTGTTGCCCGCCGTGTAGGTGGCGGTGGCACCGGGCGCGATGTTCTGCACGCTGGTGCCCGTGGCGGTGCCGGTGCCGGTCTGCGCCGTGGTCACGTTCCAGCCCTTGCCGGCGGTCGTGGCCACGTCGTCGATGGCGGCGTTGGTGGCGAACAGCTGCGAGCCGTTGATGGCATCGGTCGAGGTCTGGGAGATCCGCCCGGCTGCCACGTTGGTGATGGTGCGCTCGTTGCCCGCGCTGCCCACGCTCACGGTGCTCGCCGGCGTCGTGCCCTCGAACTTGTAGGTCGTGCCGTTGATCACGGTGCTGGCCGTGCCGACCGCCTTGCTCGTCGTCGAGCCCGAGCCCAGCGCCACGTCGCCCGCATTGGCGCCCGCTGATGCACCGGAGCCCAGCGCCACGCCATTGACCGTGCTGACCGCGGCGTTGGTGCCCATGGCCACGCTGCCCGTCGCTGCCGTGGTGGTGCTGGCGCCCACGCCTGCGGCAATGGAGTTGATGCCTTGTGCGCCGTCGTTGTTGACGTTGCCTCCGGCCACGCCGTTGTCGTTCACGCTGTAGTACTTGGTCTTGCTGGCCGCGACCGTGTCGGTCAGCTGGTCCACGTTCACCGCATCGGTGGGCGCCACGCCGGGCGCCACGTTGGTGATGACCGTGTTGTTGGCGTTGATGCCGTTGATCGTCACGCTCGGGCCGCCCGCGATCGTGAGGCCGTTGTTGTTCAGCACCGTGCCGCCCGTGGTCACGCTGGTGAAGCTGGGCGTGGCGCTGGTGGCGATCTGCACCTCCGCGCCGTTCTGCGTGATGGCGATGTTGTTGCCCGCCGTGTAGGTGGCGGTGCCGCCCGGCGCGATGTTCTGCAGGCTGGTGCCCGTCGCAGTGCCGGTGCCGGTCTGGCCCGTGGTCACGTTCCAGCCCTTGCCGGCGGTGACGCCCACGGCATCGATCGCCGAGTTGGTGGCGAACAGTTGGCTGCCGTTGATGGCGTCGGTCGAGGTGCCGGAGATCCGCCCGGCCGCCACGTTGGTGATGGTGCGCTCGGCGCCCGGAGCGCCGACACTCACCGTCGAAGTCGGCGTGGTGCCCTGGAAGTTGTAGGTCGTGCCGTTGATCACGGTGCTGGCCGTGCCGACGGCCGCGGCCGTCACCGAGCCCGAGCCCAGTGCCACGTCGTCGGCCTGGGCGGCCGTGGCGCCAACGCCGAGCGCGAGCGCATTGGCAGCGCTCGCATTGGCCCGGTTGCCCACGGCAGTGGCATTCGCGGCCGACGCAATGGTGCTCGATCCGAATGCAATGGCGTTGTCGCCGGAGGCATTGGACACCGATCCGATCGCGGTGGCGTTGGAGCCTGAGGCGTTGGACCGGTTGCCGACCGCGATGGTGCTGACATTGCTCGAATCGGATTGGAGGCCCAGCGCAATCGAGGACTTTCCGGAGGCGCTTGCCAACGGGCCCACGGCCGTGGCTTGCGTGCCCGCCGCCAGGGTGCCCACGCCAGCCGCCAGCGCATTGGCGCCAGTTGCGCCGTTGTTGGTGTAGTTCCCCTGCTGCACGCCGCCGTCGTTCACGCTGTAGTAGTGGGTCGGCGTGCTGGCCGCGATCGCCTGCACCGCCTGGTTGGTGGCGTAGAGCTGCGAGCCGTTGATGGCATCGGTCGAGGTCTGGGAGATCCGGCCCGCCGCCACGTTGGTGATGGTGCGCTCGGCACCCAGTGCGCCGACGCTGACCGTGCTCAATGGCGTGGTGCCGGCGAAGTTGTAGGTGGTTCCGCCGATCACGGCGCTGGCCGTGCCGATGGCCTTGCTCGTCGTGGAGCCCGAGCCCAGTGCCACGTCGTCCGCGTTGTTGGCCACCGCCGTGTCGCCGAACGCCACCGCGCCCGCGGCCAGCGCGCTGCTGGTGCTGCCGATCGCCACGCTGCCCTGGCCGACCACCGTGTTTTGGTAGCCGATGCCGACCGCGCCCTGCGCCGCCGTGCCGGGGGTGCTCACGGCCTGGCCGCCGCCGCCCACCATGTTGGTGTTGCCCATTGCGACCGAACCATTGCCGGTGGCGGTGTTGTCCAGGCCCGAGGCAATCGCGCCGTTGCCGGTCGCGGTGTTGGGATCGCCGATTGCCACGGCGCCGTTGCCGCTCGCGACGTTGCCCGAGCCGATGGCGACTGCGCGGCCGCCGGTGGCCCGGGAGGCCCGGCCGATGGCGACTGCATCAGCGGCATCGGCGACGGATTCACCGCCAATGGCGATGGCATTGGCGCCCGATGCAAAGGCACCCAGGGTGGCATTGCCGCCGATGGCGAGCGAACCCACGCCGGTGGCGCGCACGGCAGTCGCGGCAGTGGTCCCGCCCGAGCCGAGCGCGGTCGCGTTGTCGGCCGCCGCATTGGCCCGGGTACCGGCCGCCAGCGCATCGAGGCCGGTGGCCCGGCTTCCGATCCCCATGGCGACAGCGCGATCTTGAGAGGCGGTCACGTCCGTGCCGATGGCGATGGCGCTCTCCGCCAGGGCACCCGCTCCTGCAGCCGTGCGCGCGCCAAGATTGATGGAATTGACCGCCGATGCGATCGCCTGGGTACCGATGGCGATGGCGTTGATGCCGCCTGCAGTGGCGAGGGTGCCTTGCGCGAGAGTGTTTGCTGCCGATGCCTTTGCCAGCGAACCGAGGGCGATTGCGTTGTTCGCGCTCGCATTCGCGCTCAAGCCGATCGACGTGGTTCCATTTCCCGCCACGCCGATGCCTGCGTTGGTGCCGATGGCGATGTTGTCGTTGCCGCTCACCAAGCTGCCTGCCGAAGCGTCCAGGTTGGCGTCGTAGGCGACCGTGCCATCGCCCGAACCGAAGGCGACGTTGCGCGTTCCCGTGACACCTGAACCTGCGCCTCGCATCACGCTCGCAATGCCTCCGCCCATGGCGGTGTTCTGCGCGCCGCTGACCAGCGTGCCGGCGGCAATGCCCACGGCGGTCGAACCCGTATTGGCGACCGTCGAGCCTGCGCCGGCGCCCTGGCCGACCGCCACGGTGCTGGTCCCGACAGCGACCGCTTGCGCGCCGAGCGCGAGCGAACTGTTCCCCAGCGCCCGGGCGCTGTTGCCGACGGCGGTGGCTGCGTCGTCGCTTGCCGTTGCCAGATGTCCTATCGCGGTGGCATTCACTGCGGACGCGCTAGCCTGAGTTCCTTGCGCGACGGCGTCCTGCATGCTTGCAGATGCCTCGGCGCCAACGGCGATGCTGCGCAGCCCGGTTGCGGCCGAGTTCGTACCGACGGCGAGGGCATCGGTGTTCGTGGCATTTGCGACGACCCCGATCGATGTCGCGTTGATACCACTCGTGCTGGAGCGGGCGCCGATCGCGACTGCACCGGTCGAACCTGACGTGGTGGCTTGCAAACCAATGGCAACGCTGTTCGCAGACTGCGCGTTCGCATCCTGACCCATGGCGACTGCCGCCTGTCCGGCGGCGTTTGCTCTGATGCCGATGGCCGCGGCGTTGAGCGCGCTGGATTGGGCCAGGGTTCCGATGGCAATGACATTGCCCGCGCTGGCGGTCACATCCGTGCCGATCCCGATAGCACCCGCAGCCAAGGCGCCGGTACCGGCGGCGGTACGTGCGCCCAGATAGATCGAATTGATGCTTGTGGCATAGGCCCCAAAGCCCAAGCCGATGGCATTCTGTCCTGTGGTATGGGCGGCATACCCCACTGAGAGCGCACCAAGCACATCGGCAGCTGCGAGGGAGCCCAGCGCAGTGGCTCCGATTCCCGCGGCCGAGGAGTTGAGGCCCATGCAGGACGCCGTGCCGCTGTACGCATTCCAAGGCGACACATTGCAGTTCACCGACTGCGCCTGCGCCGAGATCGATAGCAATCCGAGCACGCTCGCCGCCGCGGCAATGGCCACCCGGCTGCCGCCTCGCTTGCCACGCGCGCGGGTGGTTTCGGATGCGGCGACCCAGGCGCCCAACGCCTCGTTCCAGATGCTGCGGTACGACTTATTCATGCATTTCTCCTTGATTGTTCAAGACGCCAAAAGCCCTGCTCCAAGGCCAATGGATCCCCGGACGGCACATGCCAATAAAACTTTAGAAATAGTTGTAAAACTATTTAATCAACTGCAATTAAACAGAAACATTTTTGGCGGATCTTAAGAGATTGGGAAGGAATGCAACTGGCGTGTGGCGGATTCACGTCATTGTCGTATCGCCGCAATTAAGGATTCTTATTGGACCGATCTTATGAATAGTAATGTGAAGTTATTATTAATTAAATCGCATAACATAATATTCGGATGCTTTTATTTGGAAATTCCTATTGATAATTCCATACAAATAGTAATACAAAGTTTTTAAATATTATATTTACTGCCACGGATTTCAGTAGTTTTCGATTGAAAATTTATATCAATTCATCAATGGCGGTAGCGCACCGAACCGGCGCGCCCCAAATTGGCCGGCACTGAATTGATGCGCACCGAATTGGCGCAGGCGACGGAATGCCGGGCGCGAGCTGTTTTCGGTGCTGAGGGTTGGCCGAGGCCGAGGGAGATGGCGCTGCCAGAAAGGCGGCGAGCTGCTGCCGATGGCTGCGGCCCGCGCTCAGGAGGCGGTGCAGCGATCGCTGGAGCGGGAAGGGGAGATTGCTGCTGCGAACGCCTGCCGCTTGGGGCATTCGCCAGGCAGATGCGCCGCGGAACCGCGGCGCATCGAAGGGAGCGGCTTGGGGGAGCGGCTTAACGCAGCACGTAGCCGCTCAGGCGCCACGTGCCGCTGGCATCGAGGCGAAAACTCGTCAACTCGCGCACCACCCGGTTGCTGGCGTTGGCAAAACGGGTTTCGTATTCGACGTTGATGTATTGCCCGGCCACATCGGGATCTTCGTTTGCAACCATTTGGCGATTGACCGAAATCCACGTGCGCTGCTGCGCGGCACCGAGCGGCGATCGCGACGCCTCGACCTGGCGAACGAACTCGGGACGCGCCACCCGCTTTTTGGTGGCGGGGCCCGAGCCGTCCCAGAGTTCGCCGATCTTGCCCTGGTCCACCAATTGGATGGCCTGCAGGCCGCCGCGAACCATGTTCGTCGGGTCGGCGTCCTGGGCCGAGGCCGTGCTCATCCAACTCGCCAGGAATGCGGCGCCGAGCAGCAATTTGCTTCTTGAGGTCATGTCAGGTCCGGGAGTGATACTAATTTCAATATGTAAGTATGCCGATTCGCATGTGGCACTTTCATGGTGCCGTTCGTTTATAGCACCCCGGGATTGAGGCGCGAATGCAGATGCCGGCCTGCGATTGCGCCATGACGGGCGATTAAAGAAACCGCCCGACCTTTCCATGGCGATTGAAGGACGGGTCTTTTGCGGATTCCGCCTCAGGCTGCGCCCGCATGCCTCCACCGCAGCGATACGCGGGTGCCTTCGCCGCTGCGGCTGTCGATGCGCAGGTGGGCGCCGATCGCTTCGGCCTGCTCCCGCAGCCCGACGAGCCCGTAGTGCCCCGCGGCGCCTGCGCTCGGCTCGAAGCCAATGCCGTCGTCCGCGATCTCCAGTTCGATGCCGTCGCTTCCCATGCGCTGCAGGCGGATCAGGAGGCGTGCCGCGCCCGCGTGCCGCTCGACGTTGCGCAGCACTTCCTCGCACATGTGGAACACGGTTTCCGCCGGCTCGGCCGCAAGGGCGGACAAGGCGGGGTCGATCCGGCAGTCGAGCTCGATGCCGGAGCGCTCGCCCAGGCTCTTGGCCAGCTCGGCCAACGCTGCGCCCAGCCCGATGTCGCGCACCGGGTTGCTGCGCAGCTGGTCGATCGCGCGGCGTGCCTCGTCCAGTCCGTCGCGCGCTGCGCGCTCGGCCCGCACCAGCTCGTTCGGCAGCGCATCGGGCCGGTTCGATGCCAGGTGCTTGAGCACGCGGATTTCGGTGAGCATTGCCATCATGGAATGCGCCAGCGTGTCGTGCAGTCCGCGCGCGAGCCGCAGCCGCTCGCGCACCACCGCCGCATCGCGCGATTCCTGCGCGAGCCGATTGATCTCTTCGGTGCGCTGCCGCACGCGTTCGTCCAGCTCGGCGTTGAGCCGGCGCAGCTCGTCGCGTTCGCGCTGCAGCGTGTCCAGCAGCCGGTCGAGCGCGCTGCCCAGCCGCGCGGCTTCATCGGCGCCTTGCGGCACCTCGATGCGCGTGGCGCTGCCGGCCAGCACCGCGTCGGCCGAATGGGCAATCACGCTGACACGGCGCGTGAGCCGGCGCGCCATGACAATGCCCGCAACCGCGGCGGCCAGGCCCAGCAGGCTCAGCACGATCGAGATGCGCCATTCGATGGCGGTCGCAAACGCCGCGACCGATTCGACCGGCTGGATCACCACGGCCTG
Source organism: Variovorax sp. 05T418 (assembly GCF_056396385.1). Classification (NCBI taxonomy): domain Bacteria; kingdom Pseudomonadati; phylum Pseudomonadota; class Betaproteobacteria; order Burkholderiales; family Comamonadaceae; genus Variovorax; species Variovorax sp. 05T418. The sequence goes on from NZ_JBFTLJ010000001.1 coordinate 279,420, forward strand.
CCAGCCGAGCCGGCGCAGCGTGCCCTCGCGCGCATTGGGCGGGGTCGCGATCAGGTAGGGCCGGTTGTCCAGCAGCCGCCTTGTGCGGATGCGCATGGGCAGATCGGATCCGTCGTTGCCCAGGCCCGCGACCACGGGATCGAAGGGCGTGATCGGATCGCCGGCATCCTGCCAGCGCTGCCCCAGGAGCGCGCTCGGCCCGTGGCGCACGATGCCGTCGCGGTCGATCAGCAGCCATTCGCCCGGCGATGCGCGGATCTCGGCCATCATCTTCTGCACCCAGTTCCAGCGGAGGTTCGCGGCCACCACGCCGATGATCGCGCCGTCTGCGTTGCGCACAGGCGCTGTGAGCTTCAGGAAGCGCTCCTGCGGCGAGCGGCCTTCCTCGATCCATGCGGCGTCCAGGCCCTGCGAGATCCAGGCGTGCTGGTTGACGTTCTGGCCGACCACCTGTTCGTCGGTGGCGGCGACGATGAAGCCGTCGGCATCGGTCACCGCCAGCCAGATCAGGTCGGGCACGCCGCGGCGCACCGCCTCGAGCGAGCGCTTCAGGCGTGCGCCTTCGCTGCGCTGCACGTCCTCCGACAGCATGGCCGCCACCACGCTGACGGCCTGCAGGCGCAGCAGCAGCGCGGTGTCGAGTTCGGCGCTGACGTGCTCGGCCGCGGCCTCCAGGCGCTGGCCGTGCTGCTCGAGCAGCGTCGCACGCACGAAGCTGCGCAGCCACAGGTTGGCCGCGAGCGCCAGGCACAGCGTGAGCGCAATCAGCAGCCAGCCGATCGCGGCAGCCATGGAGCGCCGCGGGTCGATGCGACGTGCGAGGTTCATTGGCTGCGGATTCTCGCAGCCGGTGGCCGTGACTTTCGGCATGGGTACTTCCCCCGAGTCCTCGGGGTTTGTCTCGATCCGCCGCGTGACTTCCGGCAGGCGCGCCGGCGGCGGTTTGCGGCAACAGTTGCACCCATCGCGATCCGTGCCTGCAGCGCGACTGAATTCCAACCCTGAACGTGCCGCGACGCGATCGGCGCGACAACGAATGGAGACCCAACGAATGAATCCCACGTCCCTCACACAGGCCGCATCCGGCGCGCCGCCGCGCCTGTTCGACAACCGCTGGCTGCAACTGGCCGTCGGCATCGTCTGCATGATTGCCACGGCCAACATCCAGTACGCATGGACCTTGTTCGTGCCGGAGATCCAGGGCAAGTTCGGCTGGGAGCGCGCATCGATCCAGATTGCCTTCACCATCTTCGTGCTGGTGCAGACCTGGCTCGCGCCGATCGAGGGCTACTTCATCGACAAGTTCGGGCCGCGGCTCATCGTGGCCTTCGGTGCGCTGTTCATCGGCGCGGCCTGGGCCATCAACTCGCAGGCCACGACGCTGATGGGCTTCTACATCGGCGCGGCCATCGGCGGCATCGGCGTGGGTTCGATCTACGCCACCTGCATCAACAACGCGCTCAAGTGGTTTCCCGACCGGCGCGGCCTGGCGGTGGGCCTGACGGCCGGCGGCTACGGCGCGGGCTCGGCCGCCACCATCCTGCCGATCGCCGCGATGATCGAGAGCTCCGGCTTTCAGCAGGCCTTCCTGTTCTTCGGCCTGCTGCAGGGCTCGCTGGCCTTCATCGCGGCCTGGTTCCTGCGCGCACCCAAGGGCAACGAAGTGCGGGGCTCGACCAAGCTCGCGCAGAGCCGGCGCGACTACACGCTGGGCGAGGCGCTTCGCACGCCGCTGTTCTGGCTGATGATCCTGATGTTCTCCTGCGTGGTCACCGGCGGCATGATGGCCGTGGCGCAACTGGGCGTGATCGCGCAGGACCTGGGCGTGAAGAACTTCAAGGTGGACCTGTACTTCGTCACCATGGCCGCGCTGCCGCTCGCGCTGATGCTCGACCGTGTCATGAACGGCATCTCGCGCCCGCTGTTCGGCTGGATCTCCGACCACATCGGCCGCGAGAAGACCATGGTGATCGCCTTCACGCTGGAAGGCATCGGCATCATCGCGCTGGGCTACTTCGGCCACAACCCGTGGGCCTTCCTGATCTTGTCGGGCGTGGTCTTCCTGGCCTGGGGCGAGGTGTACTCGCTGTTCTCTGCGTTGGCGGGCGATGCCTTCGGCACCAAGCACATCGGCAAGATCTATGGCGTGCTGTATTGCGCCAAGGGCGTCGGCGCGCTGTTCGTGCCGCTCGGCAATCTGATGATGGAAGCCACCGGCACCTGGTCGACCGTGCTCTACACAGTCGCGGCGCTCGACCTGTTCGCCGCCTTCCTGGCGATCGTCGCGCTGCGGCCGATGCTCGCAAGGCACACCGCCAGCAATGCCGCCGCATCGCATGCGCCTTCGCCAGCGCCTGATCTCGCAATGCCCGGCGGCCTGTCGCCTGCAGGCCGCACGGCCTGATCGATGCCGCTTCGGGGGGTTACTTCTTCAACACCAGCACCGCCAGTTCGGTGCGCGTGTTCGCGTGAAGCTTCTGCATGATCCGGCTCACGTGGTTCTTTGCCGTTCCCTCGGCCAGGTTGAGCGCCGTGGCGATCTGGCGGTTGCCATAGCCCTTGGCGATCAGTTCGAGCACGGCGGCCTCGCGCTCGGTCAGCGGTTTGGTCGCCATCGTCATCATCGAATCGGACGGCGATGGCTCGCCGGGCGCGGCGGCCTGCGCCGCGGCGCGGGGATCCGGCGCCGGCGGGGAGGGCGGCTCTTGCGCGACGCGATCGGCCAACAGCCGGAACTGGTCCATCACCTTGCGCGCGATCTGCGGCGTGAGGCGCGACTCGCCGCGATGCACGGCCCGCACGGTGTCCAGCACCTCTTCTTCCGAAGCGTCCTTGAGCAGGTAGGCCTGTGCGCCGGCACGCACCGCGTCGAAGACCAGGTCGTCGCGGTCGAAGGTGGTCAGCACCATCACGCGCGTGTGCGGCAAGGCGGCCGAGATCTCGCGCGTCGCGAGCACGCCGCCCTTGCGCGGCATGTGCAGATCCATCAGCACCACGTCGGGCAGCAGGCGGCGGGCCAGCTCCACGGCTTCCACGCCGTCGGCCGCCTGGCCGAGGACCTCGATGTCCGGCGCGGCGTCCAGCAGCATGGCCATGCCGCGACGGATCAGTGCCTGATCGTCGGCAATCAGCACGCGGATTTTCGGCGCGGCCTGCGAAGAAGAGGATGACGGTTCGGCGATGGTGCTCATGGCAGCGCCGATTGTGCCCCGAGGTGTTCCGGGCCCGTCACAATTTGCCGTGTCGACTGCTACGCAAAAGGAAAATCCGATGTCACAAGCCAACCAATTGCGCCCCTTCTCGTTCGTGCTCGCTGTTCCTGACCTCGAGCGAAACACCGCCTACTTCAGGGATGCGCTGGGCTTCAAGGCCGAGTGGCCGGAAGGAACCGGCTGGCAGCTTCTTTCGCGCGGCGATGTGCGCATCATGATCGGCCATTGTCCGGACGCCGTCCCACCGTCTGCGACGGGCGACCACAGCTACTTCGGATACCTGCATGTGGATGACGTCGATGCACTCCATGAAGAATTCGTCCGGCGCGGCGCGTTGATAAAGCAGGCGCCCGCAGACAAGCCGCATGGCATGCGCGAGTTCTCGGTCGTGACGCCTGACGGACACCGACTCATGATTGGCCAGGACCTTGCATCGAGGGCGGGAAGCTGAGTTGGCTTGTGAGCCGAGGCTTGTCGACTGCCGAATATCATCAAACCCATGGCGATATCCGCGTTTGCTGTCAAAGTGCCCTCTGCCGAGACGTTGGTCGGCGACCTTCGGCAGCGTTTCGACGCGACGACGAAGCTGGGAGTTCCGGCGCACATCACGGTGCTTGTGCCGTTCATGGATCCCCAGTACATCACGCCTGCCGTACTGGACCGAGTGCAACGCGCGTTGAATCCAGTGGCTGCGTTCTCCTTTTCGTTGGGCAGGGTGGGGCGCTTCCCGGCGACCGCGTATCTCGCGCCGGAACCGCCAGAACCGTTCATCGCCATGACCAAGGCGCTCGTGGATGTCTTTCCAGATTTCCCGCCGTACGGAGGGGAGCACCAAGGAGTGGTTCCGTACCTGACTGTGGCTCATGGGGAACCCTCCGAGGCCGATGCAGCCGCTGCTGAGTTGCAGAAGCGACTGGATGCATCTGGCGGCATCGTGGCGGATTGCGCCTCGGTCGTGCTGATCGAAAACTCGACGGGCCGTTGGGAAGAGTTGCATGTCTTCCACTTGCCGTCGGCTGATACCCCGGCCCGCGACGATTGACCCCGGGGGTCGAACACGCGTCGCACCATGGTCTTCAGCATTCACTACACCGCGAAGCGGGACATGCCACTGACCCCCATCGGCTGGGCTGCCTGTTGAGCTCGCCGTTTCGGCCGTTTACCCGGTGCGCTTGAACCATCGGCCACGCCGGCGGCGTGCTTGTTTGCAACCGACGGTGCCTAGCCCGCGAGCGTCGGATAGTCCGTGTAGCCCTTGGCGCCGGGCGTGTAGAACGTCTCCGGCGCAGGCGCATTCAGCGGCGCGTCCTGGCGCATGCGGTCGACCAGGTCGGGGTTGGCGATGAAGGCCCTGCCCATGGCCGTCAGGTCTGCGCGGCCTTCGCTCAGGGCCTGCAGTGCGCTGGCCTTGTCGAGTCCGCCGGCAAGGATGAAGGGGCCATCGAACGCGGCCCTGAGGTCGGTCTTCAGCTTGGCCGGGACGGGCGGGGTGCCCAGGGCCGAATGGTCGAGCACGTGGACGTACATGAGGCCGAGCGCGGAGAGCTGCTTCACCAGCGCCAGGTACTGTTCGTCCACGCCTTCGAACGCGCCGGTGCCATTGAGCACGCCGTGCGGCGACAAGCGGATGCCCACGCGCTCCGCGCCGATTTCCTTCACGGCCGCACGCGCGACCTCGAGCACCAGCCGGTTGCGCCCTTCGGCCGTGCCGCCGTAGCCGTCGGTGCGGCGGTTGACGTTGGCGTTCAGGAACTGCTCGAGAAAGTAGCCATTGGCGGCATGCAGTTCGATGCCGTCGAAGCCGGCCTCGATGGCAAGGCGCGCAGCCGTGGCGTATTCGCCGATCGCCACCTGGATGTCGGCCTCGGTCATGGCGCGCGGCGGCGTGTGAGGCTGGTTGCCTTGCGTATCCGTCCACATCTGGCCGGGGCATGTCTCCGACGACGAGCTCAGCACCTCGGCACCGGCCGGCAGGTTGTCCGAGTGGGCCACGCGGCCGGTGTGCATGAGCTGCACGACGATCCTGCCGCCCTTGGCATGCACTGCGTCGGTCACGAGCTTCCAGCCTTGCACCTGGGCATCATTGAACAGGCCGGGAATCCGGGCGTAGCCCAGGCCGTTGGGCGAAGGCGAGGTGCCTTCCGTGATGATGAGCCCGGCGCCCGCGCGCTGGGCGTAGTAGGTGGCCATCAGGCTGTTGGGCGTGTTGTTCTCGGCCGCGCGGCTGCGGGTGAGCGGCGACATCACGGCACGGTTCTTGAGCGGGATGGCGCGCAAGGAGAAGGCGTCGAAAAGCATGGACTGTCCTGAAGAAAAGGGGAGTGAGAAGAAAGGAGGGGGATGGCCTTGGCCCGCAGCGGCTCAGCCGATCCGGTAGCGCGGGGCCGGCGTTCCCACCTGGGTGGCGGCAAACAATGCGGAGCGCGCCGCTTCGTACTTGTCCCACAGCGTTGCATCGGCGACCGACGGCCACGTGACCGCTTCGCCCTGGTCCCATCCCGCGAGCGCCGCATCGACCATGTGCTCGGTGGTCATCAAGGCGTCCTTGTTGAGGGCCGCCAGAGGCACGCCCGACAGGTCCCAGATCTCGGTGGCCGTCGAGGCCGGCAGGACCAGCTGAACCTTCACGCCGGTGCCGGCCAGCTCTTCCTGCAGGCCCCGGCTGTATTGCAGTACGAAGGCCTTGGTGCCGCTGTAGACGGCGCTGATCGGCAGCGCATGGATGCCCAGCACCGAAGCGATGTTGATGATCACCCCGTCGTTTCTGGCGATGAAGGCGGGCACCACCGCCTGGGTCAGGCGCGTCAGCGCCGTGATGTTGAGGGCGATCTGCGACAGCGCGTCGCCCGCGGACCTTTGTGCCACCGGTCCCAGCCGCGCAATGCCGGCGTTGTTCACCAGCACGCGCAGGTCGGCGCGGGTGGACAGGATCGTCTCGATCCGCGCCAGGTCCTCGTCCTGGGTCAGGTCGGCAACGACCGCCTCGGCCTGGATGCCGTGCGCCTTCGAGACCTGCGCGCAGAGGGCTTCGAGGCGGTCGGCGCGACGGGCGACAAGAATGAGGTCGTAGCCGCGCGCGGCGAGGCGGTCAGCATAGACGGCGCCGATGCCGGAGGAAGCCCCGGTGACAAGAGCGACTTTCCTGGAGCTGGGATGTGTCATGGGTGGTTTTCCAATAAAATTTGAGGGCTCAACCAAAAAAGTTGAGGGCTCAAATGTAGAAGCGATCCGCCACCGGCTGCCGTTGGTGCAGCACTCAACCATTTTCAAGACATGGGAATAAAAACCAAAGCCGTCGACGCGAAGTGCAGCCTGGACAAGCCGGCCGCGGATCAGGATGTCCTGGGTGGGCGCGTCTGCACGAACACGGCGCTGCGCCTGGCCGCCCGCCGGCTGGGCCAGCTGTACGACGAAGCACTGGCACCGCTGGACCTCAAGGCCACGCAGCTCGCGCTCATCGCGGAAATCGACAAGCTCACGGTTGCCGCCCCGCAAGGGCCGACGCTGCAGGACCTCGCGACCCGGCTCGCCATCCAGCTGTCGGCGCTGACCCACGCGCTCAGGCCGCTGGTGCGCGACGGCTTCGTCGAGTTGCGTGCGGACGCCAAGGACCGGCGCACCAAGCACGGCGTGCTCACCCCGCTGGGCAAGGCCAAGTTGTCCGAAGCGGTGTGGCGCTGGGCCGCGGCAAACGACCGCGTGGAGGCCGTGCTGGGCCCTGCCTCGGCGGCGAACCTCCGGGCTCTGGCCGATCAGGTGTCGTCCGACGCGTTCCTGGCGGCATACAGGTCGGAGGATTGATTCGACCGGCGGCTGAGCGGGGTGCCATGCGCTGGATGCCGCATGGCGGCATGCAGCGCTGTCCGATAATCGATGGCTTCGATCCGCCATCGCAAGCCCGCTCGTGTACACGCCGCCTCCCGCCGATTTTCCTGTCTTCGACAGCTCCGACTTCAGCGGCGAAGCAGGCGCATTCCATTTCGACCTGGTGCGGCTCGAAGACCGCCCGGACATCCCACGCGGCTTTCCGCACCGCCACAACTACTACCACCTGCTGTGGATGAGCGAGGCCGCGGGCACGCACCTGCTCGACTTCGAGACCTTCGAGGCGCGCGCCAACACCGTGTTCTTCGTCTCGCCCGGCCAATTGCACGCCTGGGCCTCGACCGTGCAGCCCAAGGGCTTCGTCATCAACTTCAGCACCGAGTTCTTCGTGCAGATGTTCCCGCGCTCGGACGACATCGCGAAGTACCCGTTCTTCCACATCGCGTCGGACGCTCCCGTGCTCTACCTTGACCAAGCGCAGCACGACGAGCTGCTGCCGCTGCTGCTCGAGATGGAAAGCGAGATGCTCGGGCGGGCGGAGGCGCGGCTGGACATCGTGCGCTCCTACCTGCTGGTGCTGCTGACGCGGTTGCGGCGGCTCTATCCGGCGCGTGCGGCCGACGGCGCCTCGCCGCAAAGCTACTCGCTGACCAAGCGCTTCAAGCTCCTGATCGACCAGCACTACCTCGACTTCGGCCCGCTGCGCGACTACGCGCAGCGGCTGCATGTCACGGAGCGCCAGCTCAACGACGCCGTCAAGCGCACGCTCGGCAAGACCGCGGGCGAGCTGGTTCATGAGCGCCTGGTGCTCGAGGCCAAGCGGCTGCTGTGCAACACCGACATGGGCGTGGCCGAGATCGCATTCCATCTTCACTTCGAAGACCACGCCTACTTCAGCCGCTTCTTCAAGAAGCGCACGCAGCTGACACCCGGCGAGTTCAAGAAGCGCTACGGCACGGCCCTCTAGCTGGCGTAAGCCCCTAGTGCGGGCCGTCGAAAAGTACAAGACGAGCTCGCAATCGTCCTACCGCCTCGGGCGTTCGGCTGCCTAAAGTCGATCCATCTCAACTCCGCCGCCGCAATGGTGGCCCGATGGCTGGCGATGAATGATTCCCCCAAACTGCGCACCGGCGGCCAGCTGATCGTCGACGCGCTGCTCGCGCAAGGCGCTGACACCGTGTTCTGCGTGCCCGGCGAGAGCTACCTCGACGTGCTCAACGCGCTGCATGCGCAGCAGGACGCCTTGCGTGTCGTGGTGTGCCGCCACGAAGGCGCGGCCGCCTTCATGGCCGAGGCCCAGGGCAAGCTCACGGGCCGGCCCGGCATCTGCATGGTCACGCGCGGGCCCGGTGCCACCAACGCGAGCATCGGCGTGCACACCGCCTTCCAGGACTCCACGCCGATGATCCTGCTGATCGGCCAGGTCGGGCGCGACATGCTCGAGCGCGAGGCCTTCCAGGAGATCGACTACCGGCGCATGTTCGGCCCCTTCGTGAAGTGGGTGGCGCAGATCGACGACGTCGCGCGCATTCCCGAATTCATGGCGCGCGCCTGTTCGGTGGCGATGTCCGGGCGCCCCGGCCCCGTGGTGCTCGCGCTGCCCGAGGACATGCTGACCGATTCCGCCTTTCCCGTTGCGGCGCCGCGCGTGGAAGTGCCGCAGGCGCATCCCGCGCCCGACGCGATGCTGCGCCTGCGCGACCATCTTGCCGCGGCGAAGCAGCCGCTGCTGCTGCTCGGCGGCCCCGGCTGGAGTGCGGCAGGCCGCGAGGCGATCGAGCGCTTTGCCGTGCAGAACGCGCTGCCCGTGGCCTGCGCCTTCCGTCGGCAGGACCTGTTCGACAACCGCCATCCGCAGTACGTGGGGGAGGTCGGCATCGGCATCAATCCCGAGCTGGCCCGCGCGGTGCGCGAGGCCGACCTGCTGGTCGCCGTGGGAACGCGGCTGGGCGAGATCGTCACGAGCGGCTACACGCTGCTCGAGGTGCCGGTGCCGCGCCAGCAGCTGGTGCACGTGCTGGCCTCGGCCGAGGAGCTCGGGCGCGTGTACCAGCCCGTGCTCAAGATCCTGAGCAGCCCGGTGCCATTCGCGCAGGCGGCTGCTGCGATGCCACCGGCCGACCCGGCGCCTTGGCGCGCATGGCTCGGCCAGCTGCGCGCAAGCTATGAGCGCTATGTCGCACCTTCGACGCGCGAGGCGAAGCTCGACCCCGCGCGCGTGATCCAGACCCTGGGCGACACGCTCGAACCCGATGCCATCCTCACCAATGGCGCGGGCAACTACAGCGCCTGGGCGCACCGCTACTACCCGTTCTCGCGGCCGAACACGCAGCTCGCACCCACCAGCGGCGCGATGGGCTACGGGGTTCCGGCCGCCATTGCCGCCAAGCTGCAGCATCCGTCGCGCCAGGTGGTCTGCCTGGCGGGCGACGGCTGCTTTTTGATGACCTCGCAGGAACTCGCGACCGTCCAGCGCCATGCGCTCTCGATCCTCTTCATCGTGTTCAACAACGGCATGTACGGCACGATCCGCATGCACCAGGAAGTGAACTACCCCGGCCGGCCGATCGGCACCGACCTGTGCAACCCCGACTTCGTGCGCTATGCGCAGTCGTTCGGGCTGCGTGCCGAGCGGGTGGAGCGCAGCGACGACTTCGCTCCCGCGCTGCAGCGCGCCCTGGGCGCAGCCGGCAGCGCGCTCATCGAGCTTGCGATCGAGCCCGAGATCCTGACGCCGCGCGCCACCCTGAGCGAGCTGCGCGACAAGGCATTGCGCGCCGCGTCCTGACGAAATTTCGCGATCCCAAAAAGGAGACATAGAGATGAACAAACTGCTGCGGGCTTCGGCCCTGGCGGCACTGGGCGCCTGCGCGCTCGTGCAGGCCCATGCGCAAGGCCCCGCCGACTTTCCGACACGCCCGATCCGGATCGTGGTGCCCTTTGCCGCCGGCGGCGCCACCGACGTGATCGCCCGCGTGGTGGGACAGAAGATGTCGGACCAGCTCGGCCAGCCCGTGGTGGTCGACAACAAGGCCGGGGCCAACGGGAACATCGGCGCCGTGGCCGTGGCCCGCGCTGCGCCCGACGGCTACACGATCCTGATGGCGACCTCGAGCCACGCGATCAACGCGACGCTCTACCGCAAGCTCGACTACAGCCTGACCAAGGACTTTGCGGCGCTGTCGAACCTGGCCTCGGTGCCGCTGGTGCTGGTGGTGAACCCGGGCGTGCCGGCACGCAGCGCGGCCGAGTTCGCGGCCTACGCGAAAAGGCAGGGCGACAGGCTCAACTTCGCTTCGGGCGGCACCGGCACCGCGGCGCACCTGGCGGGCGAGCAGTTCAACACCCTGGTGGGCACGCGCATGCTGCATGTGCCCTACAAGGGCGGCGCGCTGGCCCAGACCGACCTCATCGGCGGCCAGGTGCAGGCGATGTTCGCCAACCTGCCCGAGGTGCTGTCGCAGGTGCAGGCCGGCAAGCTGCGGCCGCTGGCGCTGACCGGCAAGGCCCGCCGCGCCAGCCTGCCCGAGGTGCCGACCTTCGCCGAAGCCGGCTATCCGCAGATGGAGGCGCGCTCGTGGTTCGGCCTCTTCGCGCCGGCCGGCACCCCGGCGCCGGTGGTGGCCCGGCTGTCTTCGTCGATCGCGCAGGCGGTGGCCGACCCGGCCGTGCAGGCGCGCCTCAAGGAACTCGGCGCCGACGCCATCGGCGACACGCACGAAGCCTTCCAGCCCTTCGTCGCACAGGAAGTGAAGCGCTGGGGCGCACTGGTCGAGCGTTCCGGCGCGACCGTGGACTGAATGAAAGAACCCTCCTGAACCGCAAAGAACCTCAAAGAAACGGAAAACACATGCTCTACGACGTCCGCACCTACACCTGCCGCCCTGGCACCCTGAAGCGCCACCTGGCGCTGTATGCCGAGCACGGCTTCGACATCCAGCGCCGCCACCTCGGCGAACCGCTGGCCTATCTGCAGACCGAGACCGGCAACGTCAACAGCTACACGCACATCTGGGTCTTTGCCGATGCGGCCGATCGCGCGAACAAGCGCGCCGCAATGCAGCGCGACCCGGCCTGGGCGAGCTACCTCGAGAAGAGCGCGGCGGCCGCCTACCTCGTTTCGCAGGAAACGAGGCTGATGGTGCCGACCTCCTTCTTCAAACCCTGACATCGCGCTGCTGCGCGCACGCGCAGCCACGGCAGCCGCAAAGACGGCCGCGCCGCCACAAGACCCTTGGAGACATCCCTTGTATCAACAGATCTACGACCCGATCGGCGGGTCCCTGCTGCTGTCGTCGGCGCTGGCCGCGCTGCCGCTGCTCACCATGTTCGTCATGCTGGGATGGCTGCGCGTTGCGCCGCACATCGCGGCCTTCGTGTCGCTCGCCATCTGCGTTCTGGTGGCGGTGTTCGCCTACCGCATGCCGTGGGCCACGGCGCTCGACGTGGGGCTGTACGGCGCGGCCTTCAGCGTGCTGACGGTGCTGTGGATCATCGTCAACGCGATCTGGCTCTACAACCTGACCGTGCAGTCGGGCCACTTCGCGGTGCTCAAGGACAGCTTCGCGCGCATCAGCCCCGATCCGCGCATCCAGTCGATCATCATCGCCTACAACTTCGGCGCGCTGATCGAGGCCCTGGCCGGCTCCGGAACGCCGATTGCCATCTCGGGCGCCATGCTGCTGGCCATCGGCATCAAGCCGATGAAGGCCGCCGTGCTGGCGCTGGTGGCCAACACGGCGCCCGTCGCCTTCGGCGCACTTGCGGTGCCGATCGTCACGCTGGCGCAGGTGTCGGGCGAACCCTTTGGCCTGCTGGGTGCGATCGTCGGGCGCCAGACGCCGATCCTGGCGGCCTTCGTGCCGCTGATCCTCGTCGGCCTGCTCGACGGCAGGCGCGGCCTTCGCCAGACCTGGCCGGCCGCCGTGGTCGCAGGCCTTGCGTTCGGCGCGGCGCAGTGGATTGCCGCCAACCACATCTCGGTCGAGCTGGCCGATGTATTCGGCGCCCTCGGCTCGGCCGGCGCGCTCATGCTGTTCCTGCGCGTGTGGCAGCCGGTGCAGCCCGGGCGCATCGAAGACGTGGAGCCGTCGCAGCTGGCGGCGGCGCGGCACGACGCACGCACCGTATGGATCGCCTACGCACCCTACATGCTGATCATTGCCATCTTCTCGCTGGCGCAGATCAAGGGCGTGCAGCAATGGCTCTCGGCCGGCACCCTGCGTTTCCCGTGGCCGGGGGTGGACATCGTCAATGCGGCGGGCAAGCCCGTGTCCTCGGTCTTCACGCTCAATGCGCTGTCGGCGACCGGCACGCTTCTTTTCGTGGCAGGGCTGCTGTCGGCGATGCTGCTGCGCGTGCGGCCCAGCGCGGCCGTGCGCACCTATGGCGCCACGCTCAGGCAGCTGCGCTGGGCCATTCCCACCGTGCTGTGCGTGCTGGCCCTGGCCTTTGTGATGAACTACTCCGGCCAGACGATCACGCTCGGCCGCTGGATGGCGCAGACCGGCCCGGCCTTCGCCTTTCTCTCGCCGGTGATCGGCTGGATCGGCGTGGCCGTGACCGGGTCGGACAATTCCTCCAACGCGCTGTTCGGCGCGCTGCAGGTCGCCGCGGCCAACGAGACCGGCATCCGCCCCGCATTGCTGGCCGCGGCCAACGCATCCGGCGGCGTGCTCGGCAAGATGATCTCGCCGCAGAGCCTGGCCGTCGGCGCGGCCGCGGTCGGCGTCATCGGGCAGGAGGGCGCGATCTTCCGCAAGGTGATCGGCTGGAGCCTCCTGTTGCTGCTGGCGCTTTCCACGCTGGTCTACTTGCAGACGGGGCCGCTGGCCTGGATGCTTCCCTGAACTTCCACACTTTCTGATCCACGGAGATCCAACATGCAGAACTATCGTCAACTTTTCGATCTGACCGGCAAGACGGCCGTGGTGCTGGGCGCGGCGTCTGGCATCGGCCAGGCGTCGGCCCATGCATTGGGCGCGCTGGGTGCGCACGTCGTGTGCGCGGACCGCGACACCGACGGCGCAAAGGCCACGGCCGAGCAGATCACGCAAGCGGGCGCGGGCTCGGCCGAATGGCGCCGCACCGACGCGGCCAGCGGCGCGGACATCGCGGCTCTGGCTGCGCACACGCTGGCGGCGCGCGGGCGCATCGACGTTGCCGTGGCAACGCCGGCGCTCAACATCCGCAAGCTCATCGTCGACTACACCGATGAAGAATTCGACCAGGTCGTGAACCTGAACCTCAAGGGGGCATTCCACTTCATGCGCCGCTTCGGCGCGCCGATGATGAAGCAGGGCAGCGGCAGCCTCATCCTGTGTTCGTCGATGCGCGCGGTGACGATCGAGCCCGGCCTCGGGATCTACGCGGCCACCAAGGCCGGCATCGCGCAGATGGTGAAGGGCTTCGCGTCGGAGGTGGGCAGCTACGGCGTGCGCGTCAATGCGGTCATGCCCAGCATCATCGAAACGAGGTTGACCGCGCCGCTCAAGGAGCGCCCGGCCATCTACGACACCTATGCCGCGCACACCGTCTTCAACCGCTGGGGACAGCCGTCGGAAGTGGGTTCGGCGGTGGCCTTTCTGGCGTCCGACGCGGCCAGCTACATCACGGGCAGTTCGCTGTCGGTGGACGGAGGCTGGACCGCGATCGACGGTCCGCCCACGGGGCTGACGGCGACGCGGCCCTCCGAGTAGGCGCGCTCCTCCGGGCCCACGCCGGCGGCTCCATGCCGAAGCCATGCAGACAGGGCGCCGTCGCCGGCCTAAACTGCGGCCCGCACAACTTCTGTTCGGAGGACCGATGACGACGAATTACCAAGGCAGCTGCCACTGTGGCCGGATCGCCTTCGAGGTCGAGGGCGACATCCAGGGGGCGATGGCCTGCAACTGCTCGATGTGCCAGCGCAAGGGGTCGCTGCTGTGGTTCGTGCCGCACGAGCGGCTTCGGCTGAAGACGCCGCCCGAGGACATCAGCACCTACCTGTTCAACAAGCATCTGATCTCGCATCGCTTCTGCGCAGTCTGCGGCATTCATCCCTTTGGCGAAGGCACCGATCCCAAGGGCAACAGGATGGCGGCCATCAACATCCGCTGCCTCGAAGGCATCGACCTGGATGCAGTGCCGGTGCAGCATTTCGACGGGCGTTCGAAGTAGGCCCTGGGGCAGTCACCGGCTTGCGCCGGCACGGCCAATCCCGTACGCTGGCCTGGCGTCCACGTGCAGCACCCGAGCCCTTGCGGGCCGCCGGGCCGGTCTTGCGGGCGCGTAAGGAGTGCATGCCATGCCAAGCCGATCGAACGGCCTTGCGGCCGAAATGCAGGCCGTGCGAACGCTGGCGCTCGTGGGTGCCGCAGCCGCCGGCAAAAGCTCGCTGGCCGAGAACCTGCTGCACAAGGCCGGCGCCATCGCAGCCTGCGGCAGCATCGAGCGCGGCAGCACCGTCAGCGATCACGACCCGCTCGAGCGCCGCATGCAGCACTCGCTCAACGCATCGGTGATGCACCTCACGCACGGCGGCACGCGCATCCACCTGATCGACACGCCCGGCGGGCCCGATTTCCTCGGCCAGAGCCTGCCGGCGCTGGAGGCGGTCGAGACGGCGGCGGTGGTCATCAATGCCGCGACCGGCATCGAGCCGATGACGGTGCGCATGATGGAGTACGCGGCCTCGCGCCACCTGGCGCGCATGATCATCGTCAACAAGATCGACTCGCAGGGTGTTTCGCTGGCGGGCCTGCTGGCGGACATCCAGGCCACCTTCGGCCGCGAATGCCTGCCGCTGAACCTGCCCGACGGGGTCGGCCGTCAGGTGGTGGACTGCTTCTTCAACCGCTTCGGGCAGTCCGACTTCGGCCCGGTCGAGGCGGCGCACCGCGCGCTGGTGGAGCAGGTGGTCGAGGTCGACGCGGCCTTCGTCGACCGCTACCTCGAGGAGGGCGACGTGGATCCGGCCGAGCTGCACGCGCCGCTCGAACAGGCACTGCGCGAAGGCCACCTGATCCCGGTGTGCTTCGTCTCGTCGCGCAGCGGCGCCGGCGTGGCCGAACTGCTGGACGTGATCGTCAAGCTGCTGCCCGATCCGACCGAAGCCAACCCGCCGGACTTCATCGTTGGCGAGGGTGCAGAGGCCAGGCCCATGGAGGCCAGCCCCGACCCGTCGCTGCACGTGCTGGCGCATGTGTTCAAGGTCACGGTCGACCCCTATGTCGGCAAGCTGGGCATCTTCCGCGTGCACCAGGGCACGGTCACCCGCGACAGCCAGCTCTACATCGGCGACGGACGCAAGCCCTTCAAGGTGGGGCACCTGTTCATGCTCCAGGGCAAGGATCACGTCGAGGTGTCGCATGCGGTGCCGGGCGACATCGTGGCGGTGGCCAAGGTCGAGGAGATCCATTTCGATGCCGTGCTGCACGACGCGGCGGAAGACGCCCACGTGCACCTCGCGCCGCTGCCGTTTCCGGTGCCGGTGCACGGCCTGGCCGTGGAGCCCAAGCGACATGGCGACGAGCAGCGCGCCTGGGAGATCCTCGGCAAGCTCGCGGCCGAGGACCCGTGCCTGCGCATCGAGCACGTGGCCGCGACCAACGAGACGGTGCTCTACGGGCTTGGCGAGTTGCACCTGCGCATCGTGCTCGAGCGCCTGCGCGAGGTGTACCGCTTCGAGGTCCAGACGCGGCCGCCGCGCATCGCCTACCGCGAGACCGTGAGCGCGCCGGCCGAGGGCCACCACCGCCACAAGAAGCAGACCGGCGGCGCCGGCCAGTTTGCCGAGGTCTTCCTGCGCATCGAGCCGCTCGCGCGCGGCGCGGGTTTCCAGTTTGGGGACGAGGTCAGGGGCGGCGCGATCCCGGGCCAGTTCATTCCCGCGGTGGAGAAGGGCGTGCGCGAGGTGCTGGCGTACGGCGCAATCGCAGGCTACCCCGTGGTCGACGTGCGCGTGGTGGTGTACGACGGCAAGCACCACAGCGTCGACAGCAAGGACATCGCCTTTGCGACCGCCGGCCGCAAGGCCTTCATGGCCGCGATCCGCGAGGCCCGGCCGGTGGTGCTCGAGCCGATCGTGCAGATCGAGATCGCCGTGCCCGAGCATGCCGTGGGCGACGTCACGAGCGACCTGTCGGCTCGGCGCGGCCTGGTCACCGGCACCTCGGGCCTGGGAGGCGGCACCGTGGCCATCGGCGGGCAGGTGCCCGAGGCCGAGCTCGCCAGCTATCAGTCGCGGCTCAATGCAATGACCAGCGGCCAGGGCCGCTACACCATCGCGCTGTCGCACTACGAAGCGGTGCCGCCGGCGGTCCAGCAGGCGCTGGTGAGCCAATACCAGGTGCGTGACGAGGAATAGCATCGCGCCTGCCGTCCACGCTGTACCGAGGCGGCGTGTGACGCCGACCATCGAACGGCGGCACCATGCGTCGGGCTCGAACGCCAAGAGCCCAGTAGCCCGTGCGCGAGACCGAATGCAACGTCCGATCCGAGTCGACGGGTATCGCGGCTACAACGAGACATCGAACCGACGGCGGAAGTCGCCTGGCGTGCATCCTTCAATGCTGCGAAAGAACTTGGTGAAGTTGGTCGCCTCATCGAAGCCAAGCCGCTGCGCGATGACGGAAATCGGCGTCTCCGTATGTACGAGCAGGCGCTTGGCTTCCAACGCAAGGCGCGAGGCAATAAAGGCCTTCGCACCGACGCCAGCCACCGCACTGCAGATGCGAGTAAGAGTCTTCTCGGAACATCCCATGGCATGTGCATAGCGCGAAACGTGATGCCACTGATGCACCTTCGCGTCCAAAAGCCGTTTGAAAAGACGAAAGCGCTCCGGCGCGTCGGCCGATGCTCCAGCGGGCGGCTGTTGCTCGGTGTGAAAGATGTGCAGCCGCATCACGAGCGTTGCCAGTTCACTCTGGAGCAGCCAGTTCAGCAGCGGTTGCCGGGCTTCGAGCACGCACTCCTCCTCGAGCCGCGCGAGCGTGTCGGCCAAGAACCGACCCGTCGACCGATCGAGGCGCAGATGGCCAGGAAGCGCATCGATCAGTTCAGGCATCTGAAGGCGTTCCTCGCCTTGCGAAGCCTGCAGCAGTTCGGGTCTGAACAGCAGGAGGTTTGCGTCCCAGCGGCTTCCCGGGCCGAAGCGGTGAACCTGTCCGGGCCGGATGGTCAGCAGCGATCCCGCGCCACACTCGATGTGCCTGAAGTCCACCACAGCGCGGCATTTCCCGCGTCTGACGTGCACGAACATGTGAAAGTCGTAGCGGTGGTGACGCTGGAGGTGGGCTTGGGGCACCCTTCGTCTTAAGTCCGACATAGAGAAGACCTCGAGATCCAGTGTGCTCTCGGCCGAGGGCCGATATTGGACCTGCTCGATATCGATGGGTCTCGTTCCGCGCGGCATCGACCCATTCTGTCCGATATTCACCATTCAGCAACCGACTTTGATCGTGTCGAACACGCCGGCAACTCGAACAATATGGGTACGCGGGCACCGGGCGGCCACCAAGCCCCGCGTCCCATCCCGATAGACATTCCGAGGCGACAGATGCAAACCACAAACCGACAGTTCATGACTCGCTTCGTGGAGTTCATCAACACAGCGGACCCGCGGCTCGCCACAGAGTTGGTTTCTCCGGACGCCGTGTTTCAAGTTCCTGGGCGCGCCGAACCCGTGCGCGGGCCACAAGGCTACCTGGAGATCATCGGGATGATGCGCGGCGGATTCCCCGACGTTCAATGGACTCTTGAGGAAACCGTCATCGAAGGCGATGTCATCGCTGCGCGATTCACGATGCGTGGGACGCATCGCGGAGCTTTTTTCGGCGTGCCTCCCACAGGCAAGACGATTGCCGTGCAAGCGCTGAACATTTATCGATTCTCGACCGGGAAGATCGTCTCCGAAGTGGGGCAACCGGACCTGCTCGGACTGATGCAGCAGATCGGCGCATTGCCGCGTTCCTGAGGCCCAAGGCTGGACCAAAGGACCGCTTCCGCTGCATCGCTGCCGCGCGGGTAGGGATGGAGCAAACCTTGTGGGCGGCCAGGCCGTCGCGCTCTACCGCAATTTCGCTGCGTCGAAGATCCGTCGCTTGGCGTTGAGGATATGGAGCCGTGTTGCCTCGGCGGCGTCGGCCGGGGATCGTTTCTCGATGGCGTCGAGGATCTGCTGGTGCTCCATCTGGACCAGCCGGACACGCTCGACGGTCATCTTCGATCGCACGCTGCGCGCCAGTTCCATGAATTGCCTGATGGGCGCGACACTCGTTTCGACGGCGGCCACGAAGAACTGGTTGTGCGAGGCCCTCGCGATCGCCCTGTGGAAGCGGACGTCGTCTTCGATGCCTTTGTTTCCACCCTCCATGGCCAGGGTCTGCGCTTCCAGGCAGGCTCTGATCGTCGTCAGGTCGTCGGCAGTGCGGAACTCCGCCGCGGCGGCCGCCGCCCCCGATTCAACAACTGTGCGGTAGGCGTAATACCGCTCGATGTCCGAATAGTTCCTGATGGGGGGCATGCTCGATGCCGGTGTCCCGGGGGCCCGCACGACCTGGCTGCCGGAGCCGCGGCGGGACTCGATGATCCCGTCCGACCGCAGCCTCGACAGTGCCTCCCGGACGGTCGGCCGCGAGACCCCGAATTGCGAGGCCAGTTCGCTTTCCGTCGGCAGCTTTTTCGAGTCGACGTAGTCCCCGCGCAGGATGGCTTCGACCATCCGGGCGTAGATCTGGTCGGGCAGTGTGCCGCCATTGACGTCTAGCAAGTGTTCCGCCATCGAACCGATACCCTGGGAATCTTTGTCAGACAACTATAGCAAATCTTCCGAACTTGACGAGAACAGCGAGTGGCTCTCCCGCAGCACCCTTGCTCTTCCAGAGGTGGGCGTGTGTCCGCGGGGCTCAGCGAAAACCCGGATGACAACTCGAAAGTTGTCTTACAAGATTCCGCCTGCCAAGCCCATCCATCAGGAGATTCCGAATGCGCCCAGTTTCCCTCTCACGGCATCGCCGCGCCCTCATTGCGGCCGTTCTCGGGACGGCGAGCTGTGCCGGCATCGGCCTGGTCCAGGCGCAGGAGATGCCAAAGTCGCCGGTGGTGATCAACGTGATCGACGCCGCCGGCAACCTGGCGCTGACGCAGGGGGCGTTTGAGGCCTACCAGGCGCAGAACCCCAAGCTGGTCTCCAAGTTCACTTTCACCAAGGCGCCCGCGCCCGAGATCCCGGCCAAGATCAAGGCGATGCAGAACGCGGGCCGCAGTGACATCGACATGATCATTGTCGGCACCGATGCGCTCGCGGCCGGCCTCGAGATGAACCTGTGGGTCAAGTTGTTCCCCGACTACGCGGCCAAGTTCCCCAAGCTGCAGGAGAACTACCTTCCCAACGCCTACAAGATGCAAGCGCTGGCGAAGGACCACGGCCTAGCCATCGTCTTCATGCCTGCCGGCCCGCTGGTCGAGTTCAACCCCGACAAGGTCAAGACGCCGCCGACGACGCCCCAGGAACTGCTGGCCTGGTGCAAGGCCAATCCCAACAAGCTGATCTATGCACGGCCCGCCAACTCCGGTCCGGGGCGCACCTTCTTGATGGGGCTGCCCTATCTGCTGGGAGACAAGAACCCTGCCGACCCGATCAATGGTTGGGACAAGACCTGGGCCTACCTGAAGGACCTCGACGCCTGCATCGAGTACTACCCCACGGGAACCGCAGCCGTGATGAAGGAACTGGGCGAAGGCTCGCGCGACATGACGCTGACGGTGACGGGTTGGGACATCAACCCAAGGGCGCTGGGCATCGTGCCGAAGAACTTCCAGGTGCTGCCCTTCAAGGGCATGACGTGGGTCAACGATGCGCACTACATCGTGATTCCCAAGGGCGTCCCGCCGGAGAAGCAAGCGGTGGTTCTCGACCTGATGGCTTTCCTGCTCAAGCCGCAGCAGCAGGCGATGACCTATGACAAGGGCTACTTCTATCCGGGCCCGGCGGTCAAGGACGTGCCGCTGTCGCTGGCACCCAAGGACAGCCAGGACGTGATCAAGGAGTTCGGACGGCCTGACTACGACAAGTGGCTGGCCCAGTTCCCTCATGCCGTGCCGCTCGAGCCCAAGGCCATGGTCGATGCGTTCCGCCGCTGGGACCAGGACATCGGCACCCGCAAGACCAAGTGATTCGCGGCGCGCACTGCGCGCCCGACCGATGCCGCAAGCGGCCATGTGGGCGCTTGCAGGCTGCTTCTTTTCCAGGATTGCGTCTCTCCATGACTTCAGACTTTTCCGAGTTGCGCCTCGATGGCGTCACGCGCCGCTTTGCCGCGGGCAAGGGCGTGCAGAGCTTCACTGCGCTCAATGCCTTGACCATGACGGTCAAGCGCGGCGAGTTCATCGCGCTGCTTGGACCCTCGGGCTGCGGCAAGTCGACGGCCCTCAATTGCCTGGCCGGGCTGCTGCCCTTGACGGATGGAGGCATCTGGCTCGACGACACCCGCATCGATGTACTGCCGCCTGAAAAACGGGGCTTTGGCATGGTGTTCCAGAACTATGCGCTCTTTCCGCACATGAGCGTGGCGCGCAATGTCGCGTTCGGGCTGGCGATGCGCGGCGTGCCATCCGCCGAGTCGGCGCAGCGCGTGAAGCGGGCGCTGGACCTTGTGCAGCTGAACTCGCAGGCGCACAAGCTGCCCGGCCAGTTGTCCGGCGGACAGCAGCAGCGGGTCGCGATCGCCCGGGCGATCGTCATCGAGCCGCCGCTGGTGTTGATGGACGAGCCCTTGTCGAATCTCGACGCCAAGCTGCGGCTGGAGATGCGCGCCGAGATCCGGCGCATTCACCGCGAACTGGGACGATCGACGATCTACGTCACCCACGACCAGGACGAGGCGCTGTCGCTGGCCGATCGCGTCGTCGTCATGAAGGACGGCGTGGCACAGCAGATTGCCGAGCCGCAGCGCATCTACGCGGAGCCGGCCAACCTGGACGTGGCCCGCTTCATGGGCTATCGCAACCTGGTGGAGCTGGACGTGCGCTCGGAGGGCGGCGCGTCGGTGCAGCTCGCCGGCAGCGGCCTGGCGCTCAACGCGCGGGCGATGCAGCCACTCGCCAGCGGCAAGGCGATGCTCGCGATCCGGCCCGAGGAATTCGACGTCGTCTCTTCACCGGTGGACAACAGCTTTGCCGCCCGGGTGCTCAATGTCGAATACTGCGGCCACGACAACATCGTCGACGTCGAGGTGGCCGGCGGGCTCAAGCTGATCGTGCGCACGACGGCGCGCCTGCGGGTCGGCGATCCGGTCATGCTGGCCATTGCGCCGGACAAGGCGCTGGCCTATCCCGTCGATGCAGCCGCGGGCATGGTGCCATGAGCAGCGCCAGCCCGTCTTCGTTCGACCGGTCCCTGCTGCTGCTGGTGCCGGCGACGCTCTTCATGGTGGTGCTGTTCGTCTATCCGTTCCTCTACGGCTTGCAGCTGTCGTTCCATCCGATGGAAGGCAACTGGCTGGCGAACTACACGCAGTTCTTCACCACCGGCAACCTGCGCGACACGGTGTGGACCACGCTCAAGCTGGCCATTCCCGCCACCGTGATCAACGTCGGCGCGGCGCTGCCGATCGCCTATCAGATGCGCCGCAGCAGCCGCTTCCAGAAACTGATCACCACGCTGCTGGTCATTCCGTTGACGCTGGGCACCGTCCTGATCGCGGAGGGCATGCTCGGCTACTTCGGCCCCAAGGGCTGGCTGTCGCAGTCGCTCCAGTGGCTGCACATCTACGAAGGCCCGATCCGGCTGACGCACAACTACTGGGGCGTCCTGATCTCGCTCGTCATCTCGGGTTTCCCGTTCGCGTTCCTGCTCACGCTGTCGTACATCACCGGCATCGACCCCAACCTGCCACGCGCTGCCTCGACCCTGGGCGCAACGCCGTGGAACCAGTTCCGGCATATCTATCTGCCGCTGCTGGTCCCGGGGCTGGCGATGGCCTTCGCGCTGTCGTTCGTGCAGGCCTTCTCGGTGTTTCCGTCGGCGGTCCTGCTCGGGTCGCCGGCCGGTGCCACCCGAGTGATCTCGATCGCGGCGTACGAGGCCGCCTTCGAGCGCTACGACTATTCCATGGCTTCGGCCGTCGCGATGCTGATGGGCGTGGTGCAGCTGTTCGTCGTTGCCGCGGTCCTGGGCGCGCGCGGGATGTTCTATCGGGGCCCCGTCTCCGGCGGCAAAGGTTGACCATGGATACGCATCGCCTGCTGATGAAACTCTGGAAGTCACTGGTTGCACTGGTGATGGGCTTCTTCATCGTCAATGTCGCACTCATGGTGGCCGCGGTCGGCACCAGCTCGGTGGCCCGCCGCTGGCTGGGCACCTGGCTGCCCGATGGCTACACGTTCAACTGGTACCAGACCGCCTGGCAGGAGTTCCAGCTCGACAGCGTGCTGTGGGTCACGATCGAGGTGGTCGCCGCCGTCGTGTTCCTGTCGATCCTGATCGGCGTGCCGGCGGCCTACGCGCTGGCGCGGCGCAACTTCCGCGGCAAGAACCTGCTGATGGGGCTGTTCCTGCTGCCGCTGATGATCCCGCCGATCACCTACGGCATTCCGCTGGCGACGGTGATGTACCAGGCGCACATCGCGGGCACCATCTTCGGCGTGATCCTGGCGAACATGATTCCGGCCGTGCCGTTCATGATCCTGGTGATGACACCGTTCATCGAGCAGATCGATGCCAACCTCGAATCCGCCGCCCGCGTGTTCGGCGCCAACACCTTCAAGCTGTTCTGGCACGTGCTGCTGCCGCTGCTGGCGCCGGGCATTCTGGCGGCCTCCCTGCTGGTGCTGGTGCGCACCATCGGCATGTTCGAGCTGACCTTCCTGACGGCCGGCCCGGATTCGCAGACGCTGGTGGTGGCCCTGTACTACGCGGTCTTCGCGGCGGGCGTTCGTGCGCCGCAGTCGGTCGATGCAATGGCGATGGTCTACATGGCGGTCACGCTGGCCTGGCTGCTGATCGCGCTGCAATTCGTCAACCCGACGCAGCTGGTCAGCCGCGTCAAGGAACATCCAAAAACGGCCTGATGCCGCCCTCCATGAAGATCACGCAAGTCGATACGGTCCACGCGGCCGCCTATCCCAACATCCTGTGGGTGCAGATCCACACCGACACCGGCCTGGTGGGCCTGGGGGAAACCTTTCGTGGCGCCCAGGCCGTGCAGGCGCAGATCCATGAACTGATCGCGCCCTACCTGCTGGGAAAGGATCCGCTCGCCATCGAAGCCCACAGCCAGCACCTGCTGTACGGCTATATCGGCTTTGCCAGCAGCGGCGCCGAAACGCGCGCCGCTTCGGCGGTCGACATCGCGCTGTGGGATCTGTTCGGCCAGGTCACGCAACAGCCGCTCTACCAGTTGCTCGGCGGCGCCGTGCGCGAACGCGTCCCGGTCTACAACACCTGCGCGGGCTACACCTACAACAAGGCCCCACAGCGTCGCTCGGTGACGCAGGCCAGCGCCGACGTCGCGCCCGAAGGGCCTTACGAGGACCAGGTTGCATTCGTCAAGCGCCCGGCGGCGTTGGCCGAAAGCCTGCTGTCCGAGGGCTACAAGGCGATGAAGATCTGGCCCTTCGATCCCTTCGCCCAGGCCAGCGGCGGGCAGTCGATTTCGGCCCGCGACCTGGACACTGCGCTCGAGCCGTTCCGCGAAATCCGGCGCGCTGTCGGCTACGAGATGGACATCATGGTGGAGCTCCATTCGATGTGGAACCTGCCGATGGCCGTGCGGATCGCGCAGGCGCTCGAGGAGTTCAAGCCCTATTGGGTCGAGGACCCGATCCAGATGTCCAACCTCGACACGATCGCCGAATTCCGTTCGCGCACCCGCATTCCGGTCTGCGGCAGCGAGACGCTGGCCACCGTCCAGCCATTCATCCAGCTGCTCAAGAACAATGCGGTGGACTATGTGATGCTGGACCTGGGCTGGGTCGGGGGTCTCTCCGAAGCCAGAAAGATCGCGACCCTGGCGAAGGCCTTTCACAAACCAGTCGCGCCGCATGACTGCACCGGCCCGGTCGTGCTCGCGGCGTCGCTCCACCTGGCGATGAGCACGACCAACGTGGTGCTGCAGGAAGTGGTGCGCGCTTACCTGGGAGGCTGGTATCGCGAGCTCGTGACGCAATTGCCCGATGTCCGCGCCGGCCATGCGACGGTTCCGCCCGGCGCGGGCCTGGGCCTGGCACTGTCGCCGGCGCTGCTGCAGCGGCCTGACGTCACCATCCGCAGTTCGAAGTCGTGAGCGGATGGCGATGCATCTGAACGTGACGCCCGACACCACGCTGTGCAGCGGAACGCTGACGGCGACGCTGGCGCCGGCTGCCGGCGGACGCGTCACCAGCCTCAGCTCCCGCGCAACCGCGGGCGAACGAATCGACTGGCTGGTGCCGCTCGACGACGCCGTCCGCGCCGGCGGTTTCGAATCCACCCAGTGGCCCAAGGCCGGCTGCTATCCCCTGGTTCCGTTTTCGAACCGCATCCGCGATGGCCGCGTCGCCGGCACGCAGGGCAGGGTGCAGTTGCCGCTTCATCCGGGGGAACGGCACGCGCTGCATGGCGTCAGCCAGCAGCGTCCATGGCACCTCGAGCGGCACGCGGCGGACCGCGCAACCATGACCTATGTCCATGTGCCGGGGGACCACCGCTGGCCATGGGCTTTTCGGGCCGAGCAGGTGGTGGAGCTCGATGCCGCGGGCATCACGCTGAGCTTGCGGGTCACCAACGACGACCGGGAGCCGATGCCGGGCGGTTGCGGCTTCCATCCCTATTTCCCGGCCCAGTTCGCGCACGGCCTGCAGTTCGATGCGCGCACCGTCTGGCCGGCGGACGCCGAATTCCTCGCGAGCACGCCGCAGCCGACCGGTCCGGCGGACGACTACGCGTCGGCGAAGGCCTTGCCCGATGTCGAATGCACCCGCTACTACGGCGAATGGAACGGACAAGCGCGAATGGCGGCGGCCGATGGTCCCGCCATCGAACTGCTGGCCAGCGCCGCGCTGCAGCACCTGGTGCTGCATCGGCCGGGTCCGGGAGCGTACTTCTGCGTGGAACCGGTCTCGCATGTCGCGGACGCCGCCAACCTGGCTGCGGCGCGCGCCGACACCGGCTGGCGGGTGCTCGCGCCCGGCGAGGCGATGACATGCAGCCTGCGCCTGTCGGTCTTTCCTCTGTCGAGCTAAGCCTCGCCACCATTGACTACACGAGATCGACAACATGACTGAATCAACAGCTTCCCTCAGGACCGCCCTGGACGGCATCTCAGGCATCCTGGTGACGCCCTTCGACGATGCGGACCACATCGCGCCCGATCGCCTGGGCCCCGTCGTCGACCGCGCCATCGAGGCCGGCGTCCATGTGCTGGTGGCCAACGGCAACACCAGCGAGTTCTTCGGCCTGACCATGGCGGAGGCCGAGCGCATGGTGCATGCCGCGGCGGAACATGTCCGTGGCCGCGTGCCCTTGCTGGGTGGCGTGGGGCGCAGCGTCCACGACGCCTGCGCCCTGGCGCGCGCCTCACGCCAGGCAGGTGCCGCTGCCCTGATGGTGCATCAGCTGACGGACCCTTTCGTCGCGCCCAGCGGTGTGGTCACGTATGTGCGCCGGGTTGCCGACGCGGCGGACGGCCTGCCTGTCGTGCTCTATCTGCGTGACGACGCGATCGGTCTGCCGGTGATCGAAGCCCTGTGCCGAATCCCGCAGGTCATCGGCGTGAAATGGGCATCGCCCACGCCCTTGCGCCTGGTGCAGGCCATGGCGCAGGTGGCCGATCGCGGCCTGGCCTGGGTGTGCGGACTGGCCGAGCCCTGGGCCCCGCCGATGTATGCGGTGGGTGCCCGCGGCTTCACCTCGGGGCTGATCAACGTGCGGCCCGACCTGTCCGTGCGCATTCACACCGCGCTCGCGAAGGGAGATCACCAGCTGGCGATGGAATTGATCGGCGGCATCGCGGCCTTCGAGGAATTGCGCACGCATGAGCGCAACGGCTCGAACGTGAGCGTGGTGAAAGCGGCGCTGCAATACGCGGGGCGCGACTGCGGCGCGGCCCGGCCGCCCAGCACCTGGCCGCTGCCGGACGCGGATCTGGCGCAGCTCAAGCAGTTGGTCGACGGCTGGCAATAGCATGGAACGCCGCTTCTTCGCCGCCCTCGTGTTCGGCCTCATCGCTGCTGCGAACTGGCCTGTCGCCGCACAGACCTATCCAGCCCACCCGGTGAAGCTGGTCATCCCGGTTCCGCCCGGCGGCAGCGCGGACGTGGTCGGGCGCCTGCTTGCCAATGCGGCGTCGGCGGAGCTGGGCCAGCCCGTCATCGTCGACAACCGTGCCGGAGCCGCCGGCAGCGTGGGAACGGCGTCGGCGCTGAAGGCGCCGGCCGACGGCTACACGCTGGTCCAGTGCAGCATCGGCAGCTGCGCCATCAATCCGAGCCTGTACAAGAACGTCGGCTACGACCTGTTCAAGGACATGGCCCCGGTGATCCTGCTGGGCGCATCGATCAATGTGCTCACCGTCAACAACGAGGCGGGCATCCGCAGCGTGAAGGACCTGGTCGACCAGGCCAGGCGCCAGCCCATGGCCTACGCGTCTTCGGGCGTGGGCGCGTCCAACCACCTCGCCGCCGAGTTGCTCAAGAAGATGGCGGGCGTCGAGCTGACGCATGTGCCGTACAAGGGATCGGGGCCTGCCATCACCGACCTCATCGGCGGCCAGGTCCCGGTGTTCTTCGACAACGAGCCTTCCATCCTGCCCTTCATCAAGCAGGGCAAGGTGCGTGCGCTGGCGGTGACGGGCAAGACGCGCTCGGCCAATCTGCCGGACGTCCCGACGATGGAAGAACTGGGTTTTGCCGGCTTCGTCATCGAGCCGTGGTACGCCTTCGCGGCCCCGGCGGGCACGCCCGAGCCGGCGATCCGGCGGCTCAATACCGCGTTCAACAACGCGCTGAATCAACCGGCGGTGCGCGACAGGATGGTCGCCATGGGCATTACCCCGGCGGGCGGCTCGCCCGAAGTGCTCGGTCGCCTGATCCGCAGCGAATACACACGCTGGGCGGAGTTGATCCGCGTGCAAGGTATCAAGGGAGATTGAGGGCCAGCGGCCGCAATGCGGTGCGGATACGCCCGTCAGAGACCCATCTGCAAACGTGAAGGCGAAGCGTCAGAGATCCGAGGCGTGCGTCTCGTCGTCGGCGATTTCCTCCTGGTGGTCGATGCAGCCGTCCAGGGTGACATTGAGGCTGAAGACTAGAAGTCCCGTGCGAGTCTCCTCGGAGTCGGGCGGTCCGCTGGACTGTCAGTTCGCCGCGAAGCAGTACATCAGCCCGGCGCTCCCGCTCATCTTGAGTTGGTCGACGCTGCAGCCGCGCGTACCGTGCGAAGAATTCCACGACGCATTGGCTACCGGATCGGGATTGGTGCCCTTGTGGTCGTGATGGCCCACGATGGCGGAGCCGCCGTCGCTTTTGGTCCAGTTGCCGCAGGTGGTGTCCTTGCCGGGATCGGGCGCGGCAAGGGTGCCGTCAGGGCGCGAGCCGGTGAGGATGTCGTGGCGGTTGACCGGATCGCCGAAGCCGGAGACAACCTCGCCCTTCTCGGTCAGCGAGGTGTCCTTGCCGACCTTGGCGTTGGCGCTGTGCAGGTCGGCCACGCTGGTGGCGACGACCACTCCCTTGGCGTTGGTCCAGGGACCGGTGCCGATCCGGTCGCGCGCATTGACGGCCGGCTGCCCGTTCGCGGCCGTGGTGCTCAGATAGGCGTGCCACGTTTTGTTGCCCGCCCCTGCACTCGTGGCCAGCGACTGGCAGAAGCGGTCGGCTCCGGCCAAGCCTCCGAGGTCGCCGCCCTTGCCGGGGTTGGCGCTGGTGATGAAGAAGCTCATGGGGTTGCCGCTCGATGAACGCATGGCACCGCAACCGATGATCAGTGCGGTGGCTGCGACGGCGGCGCCAGTGGAAAGAAGCAAGCGGCTGGACATCGGGGGACTCCTGGCTGTATTGGAGCCGGGAGGCTACCGCACCGTCGTGCCAGCGGCAACCCGAGCCTGCCCTCCCATGCGGCAACCGCAGCATCATTGCAGCGGAAGGGCGGCGGCTTTTGGCCGAGTTCGGCCGGCCACGACGCTTTCTGGAGACAATGGCTCCTCTCGAAACCGGCCATGAGAGGATCAAGATGTCAGCCGACGACTGGTGGAAGTGCGGAATCGTCTATCAGGTCTATCCGCGTTCGTTCCAGGACAGCAACGGCGACGGCATCGGAGACCTGGATGGAATCCGCGCGCGGCTGGACCATCTGGTCTCGCTCGGTGTCGATGCCGTCTGGATCTCGCCGATATATCCCTCGCCGATGGCCGACTTCGGCTACGACATCTCCGACTTTTGCGGCATCGATCCGCGCTTCGGCACGCTGGAAGGCTTCGATGCGCTGGTGCAGGAGGCGCACGCGAGAGAGCTCAGGATCATCCTGGACTTCGTGCCCAACCACACCTCGGACCATCATCCGTGGTTCATGCAGAGCCGCAGCGCGCGCAGCGATCCGCGGCGCGACTGGTACATCTGGCGTGACCCGGCGCCGGGCGGCGGGCCGCCCAACAACTGGCTCAGCAATTTCGGCGGCCCGGCCTGGACCTTCGATCCGGCCACCGGCCAGTACTACGCCCATTCGTTCCTGAAGGAGCAGCCCGATCTCAACTGGCGCAACCCCGAAGTGCGGACCGCGATGTACGAGGTGCTGCGCTTCTGGCTTCGGCGTGGCGTCGACGGATTCCGCGTCGACGTGCTCTCCCAGATCATCAAGGACGCGCAGTTCCGCGACAACCCGCCGAACCCGGATTTCATCGAAGGCCAGGACCCCTTCTTTCGCTGGCAGATGCTCTACAACACCGACCTGCCGGAGCTGCAGCCGATCGTGGCCGAGATGCGCCGCGTGGTCGACGAGTTCAGCGACGCACGCTCGTCGCGCGTGCTGATCGGCGAGCTCTACCTGCCGCTCGCGCGCCTGGTCGCCTACTACGGACTCAACACCGAAGGTGTGCTCGAAGGCGTGCAGCTGCCCTTCAACTTCCAGCTGATCGCGACCGAGTGGCAGGCGGCGCGCATCGACCGCCTGGTGCGCGACTACGAAGCCGCCTTGCCCGCCGGCGCCCAGCCGAACTGGGTGCTGGGCAACCACGACAGGTCGCGCATCGCGAGCCGCGTCCGGCCGCAGATGGCACGGCTCGCGGCCATGCTGCTGCTCACGCTGCGCGGCACGCCGACGCTCTACTACGGCGACGAGATCGGCATGACGGACGTCGCCATTCCCGCCGATGAGGTGCAGGACCCATTCGAGAAGAACAAGCCCGGCATGGGCCTGGGCCGCGACCCGGAGCGAACACCCATGCAGTGGAGCGCCGCAGCGCATGCGGGCTTCACGACCGGTACCCCGTGGCTGCGCCTGGCGGCCGACGGGCCCACGCGCAACGTGGAAGCGCAATCGCAGGACGCGGGCTCGATGCTGGCGCTCTACCGGCGCCTCATCGCGCTGCGCCGCGCGCAGCCTGCGCTGAACCGGGGCAACTACGAAGCGCTCGATGCCGAGGGCGAGGTGCTCGCCTATGCGCGCAGCTTCGAAGGACGGCGGCTGGTGGTGCTGTTGAACTTCGGTGCCACCCCGGCGCCGATCTCGCCGGCGTTGATGCCGCGCCAGCCGGTCGTGCTGGCATCGACCGATCCTGCGCGCGCCGAGTCGATCGAGGGGCCGCTGGAGCTGGCGCCTTGCGAAGGCGTCGTGCTCGGCGCCCTGAACGGCAAGGCTCCGGCGACACGCTGAGCGATCAAGGCGTGCCGGCCTGGATCTCGACGTAGCTGCGCGCGTGCCAGCGCACGCGAAGGGGCCACTTCGCGTCGGCGATGGTTTCCGAATTCACGTCCTTGCCGCTGCCGTAGTTGACCTGCCGGTCGGGCCGCTTGTTGAGGCCGACCAGCAGCACGATGCGGCTGCCCGCCGCAAGCTTGCAAGCCGTCACGCGCTCGGCGGTGAACGCAAGCAGTTGGCGCTCGCCGGCCCGCAGAAGCCTGCGGCGCACGCGATGGCCTGCGTAGCTGGCGCGGAAATCGTAGGGATCGAACAGCAGCTGGTACTCGCCGCTTTCGGTCTGCTCGTACAGCGAGATGCTGAAGTCCACGTCCTGCCGCGAGGGCGTGATGTCGAACACGCCCTGCAGGCTGCCGAAGATCTCGGTGTCCTGCGGAAGCGGATCGCTGACAAAGCGGATGCTGTTGCGCGCCGGCAGCTGCGCCGCGCGCAGCGCGTCCGGCCACGGAATGCGCATGTCGCGCCGGTCGGCAAGGTCGACCGAGAGCCGCGTGCTGCCGCCGCCTTCTTCGGACGGTGACGGCAACAGGCGGTGCGGCTCGTTGCGCTCGCGGGTGTCGAGGTAGAAGCGCAGCCGCGTGCGCTGCGGCGCATCCAGCGCCGGCACATGGCGCCACTGGTCCGCGCCCATCACCTGGTAGTTGACGCGATCCCCCAGCAGGGCAGGCTTGCTCGCGCCCTTCAGGATGTGGTCGAGCCATTGCAGGCGCAGCTCGGGCAGGTCGACGCGTGCGGCGGGGTCGAGCGTGTAGCCGCGCAGCGTGGCCGCCGTGCCGTGCCGGATCGAGGCCGCGTCGTAGGGGCCGAGCAGCAGCGTCGTGTCGGCCTGCGGCCGGTGGCGGCGATGCTCCTGATGGAAGTAGAGCGCGCCGGCGTCCGCGCCGTAGTAGCCGGCAAAGCTGAGCACCGGAATGTCGATGCGCGCAAACTGTTCCGCCGACGGCAGGAACTTCTGCCAGTAGCGATCGTGGCTCGGGTGCGTGAGCCATGTCCGGATCAGCCGGCTGCGCTTGCCCAGCAGGACGCGGTCCACGTCCCAATAGGGGCGATGGCCGCGATACCAGCGCGCGTCGAGTACCTGCCATGCCGTGTCCGGGTCGGCATCGACGCCGGACCGCAGGGGCTCGTCATCCGCGTGCTCCTCGGCCCAGCGCACCATGGCGTTGCGGAAGATCTGCCCGGCCATCGGAAAGTCGATGCCCGGCGCCATCGGCGCGATCGTGGCAATGGCCTTGAGTGCGGCCGGTCTCCTGCGGGCGGCGGCCCAGGCGGCATAGCCGGAGTAGCCGTCGCCGATCATGCAGACGCGGCCGTCGCTCCATGCCTGCCGGGCAATCCAGTCGATGACGGCGGCGGCGTCTTCGCCGTCGCGAACGAACGGCCACACGGCGCCCTGGCCGTCGGGCGTGCGTCCGCGCACGTACGCCGTGACGCCGACGTAGCCCTTGGCGGCGCTGCGCTGGGCGTCGTCCTCGGCCGGATCGAGCGTGAAGCGCAGCAGCGTCGGCAGGGCGCCCGGTGCGTCATTGGCGCGGCCGGGCCGAACCAGGCGCGCATGGATGACAGCGCCGCGCACGGGAATCCTGAGGTCGGCCTCCGCCACGTAGCGGTTGCGGTCTTCCACCGCGAACAGTTCGGGCAGCAGCGCTCCGAAGCTGCGGCGCGACTCGTACGAATGCCAGGTCCGCACGAGCGCCAGCGCGTCGTCCTGCGGAAGGCTGCCCTTCGCGCGCCAGAGATCGAAAGCCCGGCGCAGCGGCTCTGCATAGACCGCCGCCGGGATGTCGAGCCGCGCCATGATGGCCTGGGCTTGCGCATTGTCGAGCGGCGACACCAGTTCCCGGAACGCGCGCGCGTAGGCTTCGGCGAAGCCGAGGCGCTCGTTCGCTTCGAGTGCGCGCGCACGGGCGTAGATGCCGTCGAGGATCGCGCGCTGCACCAGGTCGTCGAACGGCTTGCCCTGGCGGCGGGTGCGCAGGGCCCGGCTGCTGTCGGAGGCTGCACGGTAGGCGCCGCTGACGATCTGCAGGGCGGCGAGGTTGGCCAGGAAGACGTCGGTGTCCGCGTCCTGGTACACCGGCAGGATGCGCTCGGCCAGGTCCCGCATCAGGTCCGCCGCGGCGGCATCCTCGGGATCGCGCGGCGGCTTGAAGCCGAAATCCGCCGCCCAGCTCCACGCGGGCAGCGCAAGCATCAGCCGCACGAGGGCGCGGCGCGCACGGCCGACGGTGGACCCAAGGTGTCTCATGGCCGCTGCTCCTCGCGCACGGTGTTCGCCGGCGCCTTGACCAGGTGCACCACCTGCGTGAACAGCCGGTCGCGCGCTTCTCCGGCCGAGCCGATGTGGACAATGCCCGTGTGCTCGAGCTTGCCCAGCAGGTCGATGATGAGTTCGCGCGTGTCGTCGTCGAACGCGCCGAAGGCCTCGTCCATCACCAGCCAGGGCGGCGCCTGCAGCACCACGCGGGCAAAGCCCAGCCGCAGCTGCTCGTCCATGCTGAGCTCGCTCTCCCAGCGGCCCGTCTTGTTCAGCAAGGGTTCCAGGCGCTGCAGGCCCACGCTCGCCAGTGCGGCCACCATGGCTTCCCTCGGGTAGCTCGACGGCTCCATCGCATACGACAGCACCTCGGCCAGCGTGCCGCGCGGAATGTAGGGCGTGCCCCGCGGCATGTAGTGGATGGTCTCGCCGGCGGGCCGGCGCACGGTGCCGGAGCCCCAGGGCCAAAGGCCCGCGAGCGCCCGGAACAGCAAGGTCTTCTCGGTGCCCGGCGTGCCGAGGATCAGGACGCGTTGGCCGCGATGCAAGACAAGACCCGGAGCGTCCAGCCGATCGTGGCCGGTCCAGGAGCGGACTTCGAGCGCTTCGATCGCGAGCACCCCGGCTTCGCCCTCTTCGTAGGCGATGCGGCTGCCGCCTGCGCGTGCCTCCAGGTCGGACGCCAGCATGCGGCGCAGGTCGGCAACGCGCAGCAGCGTGGCGCGCCAGTCGGCAATGATGCTGAAGTTGTCGACGAACCAGCGCAGCGACGACTGCGCCTGCGTGAAGGCCGCGGCGGCCATCATCAGGCCGCCGAACGACACTTTCCCCGAGAAGTACAGGGGCGCGGCCACCAGCGTCGGCGCGATGATGGTGATCCAGCCGAAGCCCGCCGTGACCCAGGTCAGGTTGGTCAGCCCGAGCACCACGCGCGAGGTGGCGCGAAGGACGTCGCCGAAATGCATGGCGACGCGGCGCTTCTCGTCGGCCTCGCCACCCGCCAGCGAGATGCCGTCGAGATGCTCGTTGATGCGCGTCAGCGAGAAGCGCAATTCGCCCTCGCGCGCGTAGCGCTCGGCATTGCGCGAGATCAGGCCGCTGCCGACCCAGTAGGTGACCAGCGAGCCGGCGATCGCATAGGCAATGGCCGCCCACAGCATGAAGCCCGGCAGCACATGGTCCTTGCCATTGAAGAAGAGGCTGAAGTCCTTGGAGAGGACCCACAGCACGCTCGCAAAGCTGCCGAACAGCATCGCTGCCTGCAACAGGCCCACGCCAAGGGTGACCGACAGATCGCACAGCTTCAGCGTGTCGTCGTGCATGCGCTGGTCGGGGTGGGCCCCCATCGGGCCGCTGGCCTGCAGCCAGAACGCCCGGCGCGGCTGCAGCCACAGCCCGACGAGGTCATTGACCACGGCCTCGCGCAGCTTCAGCTGCAGGGTTTCGCCGAGCCACCGCTGCGCCACGTTCAGGACCAGCAGCGCCCCCGCAATGATCGCGAAGACGCCGACCTGCACGACGAATTCGCCGAGGTCGCGGCGCGAGATCGCATCGTAGAACGGCTTGTTCCAGCTGTTGAGCTCGATCTGCCCATACGCGGTGAGCGCGACCACCACGACGATCGCACCCATCAGCGCGACCAGCGTTTTTGCGACCGGCGATACGCGCAGGGCGCCGAGCAGCTCGCTGACCTGACGGAAGAAACCGGTCCTTGCAGCCGGCTCGACACGGTTCTCTGTCCGCGCGCTCATCGCTGCCGCGACGCCTCGCAGGCGGCGGCCGCGCTGCGGCGCGCCGAGACACACGAAATGAACGCGGCGTGGCTCCAGGCCAGTTGCTTGGCCGAGGTCTGCGCGCCGCTGCGCTGGTCGAACTGTTCCGACAGGTCGCCGCTGGCCGGCGTGTACGCGCGCACGGTGGCGAGGTAGGCGTCGCCGCGTTCGAGCCAATGGCGTGCATCGCCGCCCATCGCTGCGGCAGCACGAAAGCAGAACTCGGCGGCGCCGAGCGTCGAGAAGTAGTACGCGCCGCCCGAGTAGTACACATCGCCGCCATACCGGCCCATTGCCGCGCCAAGCCTCTCGGCACGGCCATGGTTGATGGGATAGGCCGCATCGAACAGCGCGTCCAGGCGCGCCAGCGTGGCCTGCATGCGCGGATCGGCCGGTCCATGCGCGGCCTCGGTGCCGAGGCTGTGGATCGCCGACAGGATCACCGCGATGTCCAGCGCCTTCGGGCCGGGCCGGCCGTCTTCCAGCGCGCGCGAGCGGTAGTAGCCGGGCGCCGCGCCGCGTTCGCCGCGTTCGTCCACCCAGTAGCCGTCGAGCAGGCGCAGCACCGCGCGCGACTCTTCCCGGCAGCGCTGCGCCTGCGCCGCATCGCCCAGGCCCTCCAGCCACGCCGCGCCTTCGGCCAGCGCCGCACCTGCGACACGCAGCGTGTAGTAGTGCTGGCCGAGCTCCTCTTCCCAGATGTCGTAGGACGGCTCGCGCCAGCGGCGCAGCGTGAAGTCCAGATCGAAACGGATCAGCTCGGCAGCTTCCGCCAGCAGCGGCGCGTCGAGGTGGCCGCCGGCCGCCCAGCGCAGCAGCGCCAGCGCGCGCAGCGGCGCGCCGTCGTGCTGGGGGCGATTCCATCGGCAGACGTCGAGCGTGCCGTCGGGGTTCACGCGCGTCTCGGCGGCCACCAGGTCGCCGAAGGCTTTGGCAAGGTCATGGTCCTCGCGCCAGTACTGCAGGAGCTCGGGGGCCACGCACGCGCTGCGGTTCTCCACCGCGGCAGCCGCGCGGCCGTCGAGGCGGTTCAAGTCCAGGCTGAAGCGGATGAAGTCGCGCAGGTGCTGCAGGGCTTCGTCGCCGATGCGCCCCTCAAGGTGGAGCAGGCGCAATGCATCGATGACCACGGCGGAATCGCGGAACCAATGAAAGAAGTAGTCCGGGTCCGGGTTGTAGTCGGCAAGCACGGGCGAGGCGACGATGGCGCCCGCGATCGGCCGCACGGTCTGGCCGAAGCCCGGCCGGTGCTTGACGACCGACACCGGCGAAATGCTGGACAGCATCGCCGCCGCCGAATGGCGCAGCTGTGTTTCGAGCCAGGGCTCGAATGCCGGGTCTTGCGGGCTCGCCACGCTGAAGCTCACGCCGCCGACGCCTCGAGATGCGGGCTGCTGAAGTCCAGCGCGCGCAGCCCGGCCTGCACTTCGGGCACGCTCATGAACAGTTTCCACAGAAGGCCCGTGCGATGGTTTTCCATCATCACGACGATCGGGCCCTGGTCGATGGCAAGGTAGGTGTCTGCGAACCAGCCGCGCCGCTCGCAGAACGCATCGACGAAGCCGTAGTCCCGCCACACCCGCTCGCCATGCACGGTGAGGAAATGCCGCAGCACCCGCATCACCTCGGCGGGCGCATAGGGCAGGCTGGCCAGCGCGGCCGTCGGCGAGATGGTGCCGTTGTCGTTGTTGGGATCGTGCGCAAGGTAACCGTCGGGGTCGTCGCTCGCGGTCAGGCCCCAGCACGATTCGCCATAGCCCGGGAAGCCCCGCGGGTTGGCGATGCAGTGGGCGCGGTTGATCCGCACGTGGCGCGTGTTGAGATCCCAGTAGTCTGCGTAGCGGTCCCTCAGGCCGCGCGGATCGAGGCCGCAGAACGAGTAGTGCGCAAAGAACAGC
Source organism: Variovorax sp. 05T418 (assembly GCF_056396385.1). NCBI lineage: Bacteria > Pseudomonadati > Pseudomonadota > Betaproteobacteria > Burkholderiales > Comamonadaceae > Variovorax > Variovorax sp. 05T418. The sequence goes on from NZ_JBFTLJ010000001.1 coordinate 315,254, forward strand.
GGACCGGCGTTCGGCGGACCCAGCGGCAGCTCGATGCCGTGGTACGAATGGCCGTTGAGGAAGTCGGGACCGGAGGCAAAGCCGCGGTGGTAGACCTTCGGATCGATCGCATGGCGCGGCGCGGCCGCCGCCAGGAAGTAGGTGATGAGGCACTCGTTCCAGCCGTGCACCTCATGGTTCATGGCCCAGCCGTGGTTCGGGCTCCAGTGCCAATACAGCACGTCGCGCCCGCCCTGGGTGAACCAGTTCCACTCGACCTCGTGCCACAGCGTGTCGATGTCGGCGCGCAGTCGGCGCGCCATGGCCGTGTCCTCGCTGAAATACTGGCGCGCGCAGAGCAGGCCCATGCAGAGGAACGAGGTCTCGACCAGGTCGCCCGCGTCGTCCTTGGGGCTCATCGGGATCGTTGCGCCGCTCGCCCCGTCCATGAAGTGCGGAAAGGCGCCGTGGTAGCGCCTGGCGCGCAAGAGGGCGTCCCGCATGCGCCCCAGGCGCTCCAGCGCCGCGTCCCGCGTGATCCAGCCGCGCTCCACCGCGACGATCAGGGCCATGATGCCGAAGCCCGTGCCGCCGATCGCGACCCTCTCGTCGGCCAGGTCTTCGCCGGTGGCGCCGACGAGCGTGCGGCGGTCGAGCGCCAGGCCGCTGGCGGCATCCGCGCCGTCCCAGAAATAGCGGAAGGTTTGCCGCTGCACGGCGTCGAGCAAGGCTTCATCGGGCAGGGCTGCCAAGGCCTTCGGGTTCCTGTCATCCTTCTTCAACACGCATGGCTCCTTTCGTTGGTGGTCCCGGGCGTCACGTTTGGTTTCGCCGAATCGTCGGCGGCGCCACACAGCCGAGGGCTCTCTGCCCGCAGCATGCCATCATTAAGGCCCTTGGGTCCTATTCGAAATCCCTGATGAGCCGCATCGACACACTCATGGCCCGGATGACGCTGGCCGAAAAGCTGGGTCAACTGACGATGACCGCCTCCAGCTACACGGTCACCGGACCGGTGCTCGCGGGGGACTCCACGCAGTCGATCATCGACGGCAGCGTCGGCAATCTGCTGAACATGGTCGGCGCCGGCCCCACGCACGAGATGCAGCGGCTGGCCATCGAGAAGTCGCGGCTTGGCATTCCGCTCTTGATCGGCCTGGACATCATCCACGGCCATCGCACGCTCTTTCCGATTCCGCTCGCGGAGGCCGGCAGCTTCGACGAAGACCTCTGGGAGCGCACCGCGCGCGAGGCCGCGCGCGAAGGCGCGGCCGAGGGCCTGGCAATGACCTTCGCGCCGATGCTCGACGTATCGCGCGATCCGCGCTGGGGCCGCACCGCGGAAGGCCCCGGCGAAGACCCCTGGCTGAACGCGCGCATCGCAGAGGCCAAGGTGCGCGGTTTCCAGGGCGCCGACCTGTCGTCGGCCGAATCGCTGGCCGCCTGCGCGAAGCATTTCGTCGCCTACGGCGCAGTCACCGCGGGCCGGGAGTACGCCGCGGTGGACATCTCCGAGCGCACCCTGCGCGAGGTGCATCTGCCGGGCTTCGAAGCAGCGGTGCGCGCCGGCGTCGCAACGCTGATGCCCGCGTTCACCGATCTCAACGGCGTGCCGATGACAGCGCACATCCCCTTGCTGCGCGACTGGCTGCGCGGCGAGATGGGCTGGGACGGCGTCATCGTCAGCGACTACAACGCGATCGCGGAGCTGATCAAGCACGGCGTCGCGGCCGATCTCGTCGATGCCGCGGTACTGGCGCTGAAGGCCGGCGTCGACATCGACATGATGGCCGACGCCTATCGCAAGGGCCTGCCGATCGCGCTCGAACAGGGCCGGGTGACGATCGACGAGATCGACGCAAGCGTGCGCCGCGTGCTGCGGCTCAAGGAGCAGCTCGGCCTGTTCGACGACCCCTACCGCCGCGGCGCAACGCCGGAACCCGCGGCAGCCGTTGCCGAACGGCACACGGTGGCGCGCGACGCCGCGTGCAAGGCCATCGTCCTGCTGAAGAACGAGCGGGACACGCTGCCCTTGCCTGTGGCACCGAAGGCACTGTGTGTCATCGGCCCGCTGGCCGATGCAAGCACCGAGATGAAAGGCCCGTGGTGGGGCGCCGGCGAACACGAGCCGGCCGTCAGCGTGCTGGCCGGCCTGCGCGCCGCGCTGCCGCAGACCGACATGCGCCATGCGCCCGGCGTCGCCATCGAGGGCGGCGACGACAGCGGCATCGAAGCCGCCACCCTGATGTGCGACGGCGCCGATGCGGTCGTGCTGTGCCTGGGCGAGCGCGCCACCATGAGCGGCGAGGCGGCGAGCCGTGCCACGCCCGCGCTTCCGGGCCGGCAACAGGCGCTGGCCGAAGCGGTGACGGCGCGCGCCCGCGCGCTCGGCATCCCGGTCGTCGCCATCTTGTTCTCGGGCCGCCCGCTCGTCGTGCCCTGGCTGGCTGAAAACGCCGATGCGCTGCTCGCTGCGTGGTTCCTCGGCGTCGAGGCCGGCCATGCGATTGCCGACGTGCTCACGGGCCGGGTGTCGCCCAGCGGCCGCACGCCGATGAGCTGGCCGCGCGTTCTTGGGCAGGTGCCGATCCATTTCGGCCAGCGTCCCACCGGCCGGCCGATGAATCCCGCCGACCACTTCACGAGCAAGTACCTGGACGTGGCCAACACGCCGCTGTATGACTTCGGCCATGGCCTGACCTATGGCCGGTTCGACTATGGCGAGCTCCAGGTCGAGCCGCGGCGCGTGCGCGAGGGCGACACGCTCAAGATCAACGTCAGCCTGCGCAACGTCGGCGCGCGCGAGGCCGAAGAGACGGTCTTCCTGTTCGTTCGCCACAAGCTGAGCCGCGTCACCCGTCCGCTGCTGGAGCTCAAGGGCTATGCAAAGCTGCGCTTGAAGCCGGGCGACGTTGGCTCGATGAATCTGGCGTTGCCGGCGGCCGCGTTGCGCTACCTCGGGCCGGACCTGCAGCCCGTGTTCGAGCCGGGCGAAGTCGAGGTCCTCGTCGGGCCGAGTGCCGAGCCATCAGGCTTGCTGCGACAGACCGTCGAGTTGTACTGAAACCCTGCGGATGTCGTCGCCGATGCCGGTCGCCAGTGACCGAAGCTCCTCGAACGCGCTTTGTTCTGCTATCCCCAGGCTCGGGTCATCAACTCGTCCATCGCATCAATGATCTGTTGCCCATGCTCCGCAAGAGAGTCGACCACGGCACCGAGTTGATCGGTTGCCACGGATACCACCTGCAATGGATTGAGGACGACTTCGACACCACCCACGCGGAAGATGGGATTCATCCGGGAGCCGGAAACCGATGAGCCAGGGGCGTGCTGGCGCAAGACCAAGGGAACAACCACTCTGCGGCGATAGGCATCGAATCGCGCAGACTGGATGACCACCACAAAGGGAATGCTTTCCTTTTGGCTCCCTTTGTTGCGATGAACGTCGAATTGCGCCACTGGTTCAGAGCGTCGAGTGCTCGTCCGCGAACGAACCGAACCTGGTGTCGAACTCATTCCAGGCCTGTGCGCTTGCCGTGGCCCAGTCGCGCGCAGATTTGCCTTGGCCGCTGCGTGCACGCGCCTCCTGAAACTCTTTCATCTCTTGAGGCGAGATCATGTAGGCCGCGGGGCGCCCGTGACGCGTGATGATGACTGGCTCGCGTTGCGCTGTGTCCAGGAGCTGCCCAAACTTGTTTTGTGCCTCGACAGAGGTGACGGTAATCATTGCCCGATCCTGCAAAGTAGCTAACATGGACAGTTTAGCGCGCCGCGTGCCGATGTCCAGTCCGAGCACCGAGTTCGCCGCGGGCTTCACGGTCGCGGTCGAGGCAACCAGTCTCCACGGCGAAATCGGCAGGCGCTGCGCCGGAGAACGGCCCTCTGGACAGCGCCCGCGCGCCTTGCCACACTGCCCGCATGGCACTCACGCACGCATCCTCTGGCCAGGTCGTGAACCTCGGCGCACTCGACGGGCAGGCGACCGAAACCTGCGCACTGCTGAAGGCCCGCGACATCGAGCTCATGTGGCTGGTGCTGCCGGCCGGCAAGCGGGTTCCGTCGCATGCGGTCTCGACCTCGATGACCTTGCAGTGCATGCGCGGCAAGGTCGAGGTGCAGCTGGACGGCGACGTGAAGCTGCTCGAGGCCGATCAGGTCATGTACCTGGCGGGCGGCGTGCCGCACGGCCTGCATGCGCTGGAAGATGCCAGGCTGCTGATGACCGTCGTGCTGCCGGCCAGCCGCACCGACTGAGTCAGCAGCCCGCCGCCGCCAGCTGCGCCACCGCGTTCAGGTCGGGCGCCACGCCGATGCCCGGCTGCTCGCCCAGGCTGCAGCGGCCTTCCGTCACGCGCGACAGCGCCGGCGCGAGCGCGGTGCGCAGCGGGTTGGGATTGGCGTCGATCTCGAGGATGCCGCCACCGCCGGCCGCGGCCAGCAGATGGGCCGAATGCAGCAGACCGATGCCGCCGCCGAGGTAGTGCGGACAGTAGCGCAGGCCCGCGGCCTGGCCGCGTGCGATGACGGGCCTGCAGCCCGAGATGCCGCCCCACTTGGCGCTGTCGGGCTGCAGCACCGAGAGCACGCCTTGCGCAATGGCGGCATCGAAGGCCGCCGGGCCCGCGATGTTCTCGCCGGCCGCGAGCGGAATGCCCGTGGCCTGCGACAGCTGCTGCCACTCGTGCCAGGGCCGGTCGGCGCGCAGCGGCTCTTCGAGCCACCCGAGGTTGAAGGCCTCCAGCTGCGGCGCCATGGCGCGGGCTTCGTCGAGGCTCCAGGCCTGGTTGGCGTCGGTCATGAGCGGCAGGCCGGGGCCCAGCACCTCGCGCATCGCGGCGAGGTTCGCCAGGTCGCGCTCGCGGCCGAAGCCGATCTTGAGCTTGAACGCGCGGTAGCCTTCGGCGAGCCGCGCCGCCGCCAGGTCCTGCGGCCGATCGGGATTGATGCCGCTGGCATAGACGCCCACGCCGTCGTGCGCGCCGCCCAGGTAGCGCCACAGCGGCTGGCCGGCGCGCCGTGCGCACAGGTCCCACAGCGCCAGGTCGATGCCCGCGATCACCTGCGCCATGGGGCCCGGCTCGCCCGACTGGATCGCGAGCACGGCGGTGCGCTGCGTCAGCCAGTCGAAGGCTTCGGCGGGGCCGTCGAAGGCGCGGCTCGCCAGCAGCGGCGCCATCACGGTGTCGACGAGCTTCGCGCGGTGCTCCGCGCCGCAGGAAGGAAAGTTGCACCAGACCTCGCCCCAGCCGGTGGCGCCGTCGCGGTCTTCCACGCGCACGAAGACGGCCGGCCGGTCATGCATGGTGCCGAAGGAGGTGCGCACGGGCGTGGCGATCGGGCAGCGGAACACGAAGGCCTCGATGCGCGCGACGTGGACAGGGGAGAGGGGCAGCGGCTTCATGGTTTCAGGTTCATTTCGACGCGGATGGCATCGCCGCGGTAGGTGACGTCGGCCAGGTAGATCACGGTGTCCTCCGCGTCCTTGAAGATGCGGCGCACCTCGGCCACGGGCGCGTTCATCGGCAGCTTCAGCAGCCCGGCCACTTCCATGTCGGCCGTGCCGATGGTCAGCACCTGGTGCGCCGCGGCGATCTTCACGCTCTTCATCGCGATCAGCAGCGGGATCACGGTCCTGGTGCGGAACTTCTCGGGCGCCTTGCGGAAGATGCGCTCGTCCAGGTAGATGTTGATGACGCAGTAGGCGCGGCCGTCGCGGAAGTGCACGCGGCGCATGAAGGCGTAGCGCGCGGCGGGCTGCCCTTCGCCCGGTGCGAGCGGCGGGGAGGTGGCCGCCTCGTCGATGTTCATGATCTTCGGCTGCGTGTCCTCGTAGACGCGCGCGAGCTCGTCCAGGCTGGTGACCACGCTGATGAAACGGTCGCGGTTGGGCATGCCGGTGACGAAGGTTCCGCGGCCCTGCTGCGGCGACACCAGGCCCTCGCGCGCGAGCAGGTCGATCGCCTGGCGCACCGTGACGCGCGCCACGCCGAATTCCGCCGTCAGTTCATCGAGCGAGGGCAGCCGGTGCTCGCGCGGCCAGATGCCGCGCGCGATGCGCTGGCGCAGCAGGTCCGCCAGCTGGTGGTAGCGCGGCATCGGACTGTCGAGAAACTTGGAAGACATGTTTTATCGATCAAACGTATGGTCTATAGTATGACAGATTGACAGAGACGAAAGCCCAAGGGCCCAAGTCCGCCCACGAGAGACAAACCGCCGATGAGAAGCTCCTCTTCCCCGCTGACGCGCGCGCTGCTGATCGTGGCGCCGTGGCTGTTGATCCTCGCGCTCTGGTACGCCATCCGCGCGAGCGGCCTGGTCAATCCCGCGCTGGTGCCGGCGCCGCACATGGTGCTGGCCAAGTTCGTCGAGCTGTCGCGCGGCAGGCTGTGGGAAGACATCTACATGTCGACGCAGCGCGTCTTCATCGGCGTCGCCCTGGGCGTGTCGCTGGCGGTGCCGGTGGGCTTCTGCCTCGGCTGGTACCGCGGCCTGCGCAGCTTCATGGACCCGGTCATCAACTTCTTTCGCGCGCTGCCGCCGATTGCGCTGATTCCGCTGGTGATCGTGTACTTCGGCATCGGCGAGGCGGCCAAGACCGCGATTCTTTTCTATGCCTCGTTCTTTGCGGGCGTGATCGTCATGTACGAGGGCATCGCGCAGATCAGCCCGATCTACATCAAGGTGGCGCGCACGCTGGGCGCCAGCGACGTGGAGATCTTCGGCAAGGTGATCGTGCCGCTCACCATTCCGCACATCCTCACGGCGGTGCGCGTGGCGCTCGGCGTGGCGTGGGCCACGCTGGTCGCGTCCGAGCTGATCGCGGCGCAGCAGGGCCTGGGTGCGCTGATCCAGAACGCCTCGTCATTCTTCCAGCTCGACATCATCTACGTGGGCATCATCTGCATCGGCGTGATCGCGCTCGTCATGGACCTGCTGCTGCGCCTTGCGACGCGCCGGCTGGTGGCCTGGCAGGACCGCATCGCCTGAAGGAGGGCCGCTCGACATGACGCCACAGCAACCGGTACGCATCAGCTTCGACCACGTGTCGGTCGATTTTCCGACCGAGCACGGTCCCATGCGCGTGCTCGACGACGTGTCGTTCGACATCCGCAACGGCGAGTTCGTCTCCATCATCGGCCCGTCGGGCTGCGGCAAGACGACGATGATGAACATCGTCGGCGGCTTCGTCCAACCCACCAGCGGGCAGGTGCTGCTCGACGGCAAGCCGGTGGCCGCGCCGGGGCCCGACCGCGGCGTGATCTTCCAGGAGTACGGCGTGTTCCCGTGGCTCACGGTGCGGCAGAACATCGAGTTCGGCCTGAAGCTCTCCGCAAGCCGGGTGCCGACGGCCGAGCGCGAGGAGATCGTGCAGCGCTACATGCAGCTGATGGGGCTGTCGGACTTTGCGGGGCATTTTCCCAAGCACCTGTCGGGCGGCATGCGCCAGCGGCTGGCGATTGCGCGGGCCTACGCGGTGCGGCCGGAGTTCCTGCTGATGGACGAGCCCTTCGGCGCGCTCGATGCGCAGACCCGCTCGGCCATGCAGGACCTGCTGCTGCAGGTGCTGCAGAGCGACGGCAAGACCGTGATGCTGATCACGCACTCGGTGGAAGAGGCGATCTACCTGTCGTCGCGCATCGTCGTGGTCACGGCGCGGCCGGCGCGCATCCGCACCGTGATCGACATTCCCTTCGGCTACCCGCGCGCGGAAAACCTGCACGAGGACCCGCGCTTCGCCGAGCTGCGCGCCCACATCCGCGAGCTCGTCATGCAGGAATACGCCGCACAGGCCAGGCAGGCCGTGCGCATGTCGGACTAGCTGCTTTCACCACCCCGCCACAGGAGACACACCATGGCCCTTCGACGCAGACAACTGATCCAGGCCGCCGCCGGCGCGGCCGCACTGGCCGGCGGCATGCCGGCCTTCGCCCAGGCGCGGACCAAGGTCAAGGTGGGCTACCTGCACACCCCGGCCGTGGACGGCCACATCTGGATCGGGCAGGAGAGCGGCGCCTTTGCGAAGCAGGGGCTCGAACTGGAGATGATCCAGTTCACCACCGGCCTGGAGCTGTTCCAGGCCATGATCGGCGGCAGCCTGGACATGCTGTCCACCGGCGCCGTGGTGTCCAACTTTCCGGCGCGCGGCCAGGGCAAGGTGTTCCTGATGAACAACATCGAGTATGCGACGGCCCAGCTGTGGGTGCGCGAGGACGCCGGCATCAAGACCGTGGCCGACCTCAAGGGCAAGCAGATCTCCACCACCACCGGCACCACGGCGCACGTGTTCCTGGACCGCGCGCTGCGCTCGGGCAACCTGGACCCGGCCAAGGACGTGAAGCTGGTCAACCAGCGCATGACCGAGGCCGTCACCTCCTTCATCTCCGGCGCGGTGCCGGCGGTGGCGCTGTGGGTGCCCTTCGATTCGGTGATCCGCCAGAAGCTGCCGGGCGCGCGCAAGCTGATCGACGCCTCGGCCTTCTTCCCCGAGGCCGCCATCATGGGCGGCTGGGCCGCGCGCAACGACTACTACGACAAGAACCGCGCCGTCATCGCCAAGCTGATTGCCGCATGGGCCGAGGTCAACGACGTGGTCACCGGCAAGCCCGACGCCGCGGCCGAGATGCTGCAGAAGACCCAGTACAAGGAGGTGCCGCTCGCGGACTTCAAGGCGCAGTTCAAGGCCTCCAAGTACTACACCAACGCCGAATGGCGCACGCGCTACCAGGACGGCACCGTCACCAAGTGGCTGCAGCAGGTGACGGACTTCTTCGTTGCCAACGCCAACATCCAGGGCGCACTGAAGGCCGAGCAGTACTTCGACGCCAAGCCCTTCCTGGAGACGGTCAAGGCATGACGGCGGGCACCGGCGGCTACGACTACATCATCGTCGGCGCCGGTTCGGCCGGTTGCGTGCTGGCCAACCGCCTGAGCGCTGATGCGCGCTGCCGCGTGCTGGTGCTCGAGGCGGGCGGGGAGGGCGGTGCCTTCTGGCTGCGCATGCCGATCGGCTACTTCCGCACCATCTACGACCCGCGCTATTCATGGCAGTTTGCCGTGGAGCCGCAGGAGGCCACGGGCAACCGCGCCATCGTGTGGCCGCGCGGCAAGGTGCTGGGCGGCTCCAGCGCGATCAACGGCCTGCTGTACATCCGCGGCCAACATGCCGACTTCGACGACTGGGCCGGCGTGGCGGGTGCCACGGGCTGGAGCTTTCGCGAGGTGCTGCCGTACTTCAAGAAGTCCGAGCGCTACCAGGGCGGCGAGAGCGAATACCACGGCGCCTCGGGCGAGCTGTGCGTCTCGGACCTGCGGAACGAACACCCCTACTGCGCCGCCTGGATCGAGGCGGGCGTGCAGGCCGGCCACGGCCGCAACCCGGACTTCAACGGCGCGCGCACCGAAGGCCTGGGCGCCTACCAGCTGACGCTGCGCGGCCACTGGCGCTGCGATGCGGCCACGGCCTTCCTGGCGCCGGTGCGCGCCCGGCCGAACCTCACGGTGCTGACCGGCGTGCACGTGATGCGGGTGCTGATCGAGCAGGGCCGCGCGGTCGGCGTGGAATGGCTGCAAGACGGCGAACTGCGCAACGCGCGCGCGGATGCCGAGGTGCTGCTGGCCGCGGGCGCACTGCAGTCGCCGCAGCTGCTGCAGCTGTCGGGCGTGGGCCCGGCCGGCCTGCTGCGCGGCCACGGCATCGCGGTGCAGGCCGATGCGCCGCAGGTCGGCGAGAACCTGCAGGACCACTACCAGGCGCGCGTGATCGTCAGGCTCAGGAAGCGCATGTCTCTGAACGATCAGGTGCGCAACCCGCTCGCGCTGGCCACGATGGGCGCGCAGTGGCTGTTCCGCCAGCGCGGCCCGCTCACGGTGGGTGCGGGGCAGGTCGGCGGCATGGTCTGCAGCCCGCATGCCGAGGGCGGCCGCCCCGACGTGCTGTTCAACGTGATGCCGCTGTCGGTGGACAAGCCGGGCGATCCGCTGCACCGCTTCTCGGGCTTCTCGGCCTCGGCCACCCAGTGCCGGCCGCTGTCGCGCGGCACGGTGCGGATCCGCTCGGCCGATCCGCTGGCGCCGCCGCGCATCGTCTCCAACTACCTGAGCGATCCGCACGATGCCAAGGTGCTGGTGGCGGGCCTGAAGATGCTGCGCGAGATCTACCGCCAACCGGCGTTCCGCGACCTGGTGACGGACGACGAATACCTGCCCGGGCGCGAAGCCGCCGACGACGCCGCGCTCGAGGCCTTCGCGCGCCACAAGGGCGGCACCGTGTTCCATCCCGCGGGCACCTGCCGCATGGGCGGCGACGCGCTCTCGGTGGTGGACCCGCAACTGCGCGTGCGCGGCATCGAGCGGCTGCGCGTGATCGACGCGGCCGTGATGCCGGCGATGGTGTCGACCAACACCAATGCCGCGTCGATCATGATTGCGGAGAAGGGAGCGGCGCTGGTGCGGGAGGGCAAGTGATCGGCGTGATCCGATCAAAAAATATACGCATTGAGTATTTTTTCCAAAGAATTTTGGCGCATGGCGTATATTTGAGGCATGAGCCAACAGCAAGACCTCCTGCGCGACGCGATGCGCCGCCTCAATCTCACGCGCGACGCATTTTCCGAACGGCTGGGCGTGCGCCGCCGTGCGCTCGACACCTGGCTGCTGCCGTCCGATTCGAGTGAGTCGCGGGCGATGCCGGAGATGGTCGGCAAGTTCGTTGCCGAGATTCTTCAGCGCGAGGCGCTCGACACCGGCGCCGGCCCGGTGGGCACGGGGCAGCGCCCGCTCGCGCAGCGCATCGCGGCCGAAGGCAAGCCGCAGCTGCTGTCGGTCGCGCAGTTCGACCGCGGCAGCCTCGAGGACCTGTTCCATGTGGCCGACGTGATGCAGCCGATCGCGCGCCGGCAGAAAGTCACGCGCATCCTCGAAGGCGCCGTGCTCGGCAGCCTGTTCTTCGAGGCCAGCACGCGCACGCGCGTGAGCTTCGGCGCCGCCTTCTGCCGGCTCGGCGGCACGGTGTGCGACACCACGGGCTTCACCTTCTCGTCGATGGCCAAGGGCGAGTCGATCTACGACACCAGCCGCGTGATGAGCGGCTATGTCGACGCGCTGGTGGTGCGCCATCCGGAGCAGGGCTCGGTGGCCGAGTTCGCGCGCGCCACCAACATCCCGGTCATCAACGCCGGCGACGGCCCCGGCGAACACCCGAGCCAGGCCATCCTCGACCTGTACACCATCCAGCGCGAGTTCTCGCGCATGGGCAAGCTGGTCGACGGCACGCACGTGGCGATGGTCGGCGACCTCAAGTACGGCCGCACGGTGCATTCGCTGATCCGGCTGCTGGCGCTCTACCGCGGTCTCAAGTTCACCCTGATTGCGCCGCCCTCGCTGGAGATGCCGGCCTACCTGGTCGAGCTGGTCGCGCGCAACGGCCACGTCGTCGAGCAGACCTCCTCGCTGGCACAGGGGCTGCGCGGAGCCGACGTGGTCTACGCCACGCGCGTGCAGAAGGAGCGGTTCGCGAACGGAGAAACGCTGGAGGGCTACACGCCCGAGTTCCAGGTGTGCAAGGCCCTGGTGGATGCAGCCTGCAAGCCCGACACCATCCTGATGCACCCCTTGCCGCGCGACGGGCGTCCGGGCGCGAACGACCTGAGCGTGGACCTCAACCACGATCCGCGGCTGGCGATCTTCCGGCAGACCGACAACGGCATCCCCGTGCGCATGGCGATCTTCGCGGTGCTGATGGGCGTGGAGCAGCAGGTCGCGCGTTCGATGCGCGATGCCAGCTGGCGCTCGCCCGCGCACATCGGTCCCGACGACGCCGACTTCGACGGGCTCGACTGAAACTACAAAGCACCTTTTCATGCGCCGGTGCATGGCGGCAGGGGTGCGCTCCTAGACTGGGTGTTCCGGCGCCCGGGGCGGGCGCCCCGAGGACCGTCGAATGAAGAACCACCTTTCCATGCAACCCCTGGCCGGCGTGCGCGTACTCGACCTGTCGCGCGTGATGGCCGGCCCGCTGTGCGGCATGGCGCTGGCCGACCTGGGCGCCGACGTGATCAAGGTCGAGCATCCCGAACGCGGCGACGACACGCGCGACTGGGGCGTGCGCATCGGCCGCCACAACACCTCCTACTTCAACAGCTGCAATCGCAACAAGCGCTCCATCTGCGTGGACCTGCAGGACGAGGACGGCCAGGCGCTCGTGCGCGAGCTCGCGGCGCAGTGCGACGTGGTGATCCAGAACTTCAAGTACGGCGGCGCACAGAAGATGGGCCTGGGCTACGAGGACCTGCGCAAGCTCAATCCCGGGATCATCTACTGCTCGATCTCGGGCTACTCGGTGCTGGGCCCCGAGAAGGCGCGGCCGGGGTACGACCTGGTGATCCAGGGCGAGACCGGCCTCATGGCCATGAACGGCGAGGAGGGCCAGGGGCCGCTCAAGTTCGGCATTGCCGCGGTCGACATGTTCACCGGCATGTATTCGGCCCAGGCGATCCTCGCGGTGCTGTACGAGCGCACGCGCACCGGAGAAGGCCGCCACATCCAGATGTCGCTCTACGACAGCGGCATGATGATCACGTCCTACTACGGCCTGACCGCCTGGCTCAACGAGGGCGATCCCGCGAAGTTCGGCAACTCGCATCCGTCCATCGTGCCCTACGGCGTGTTCGAGGCCGCGGACGGCCCGCTGGTGATCGCCGTCGGCAACAACAGCCAGTTCAGGAAGTTCTGCGACGAGGTGATCCTCTGCCCCGAGCTGCCGGCCGATCCGAAGTTCGCCACCAACACCGAGCGCGCGAAGCACCGCCACGAGCTGCTGCCGATCCTGCTCGGCCGCATCGCGCAGTTCCCGCGCGCCGACCTGCTCGCACGCATGGACAAGGCCGGCATTCCATGCGGCGAGGTGTTGGGCCTGTACGAGGCGCTGCAGTCAGAGCGGACGGCGCAGGCCGGCGTCTGGCACCGTTTCGAGGACGCGGAGGCCGGCGCGCAGGCCGTCCATGCGCCGCCCTACGTCATCGACGGCGCGCGCTCGGACGTGCGCCACCCGCCGCCGCACCTGGGGGAGCACACGGGCGAGGTGCTGCGCGAATTGCTGGAGATGGGGGAGGGCCGGCTCGACTCGCTGGTGCGCAGGAGCGTTATCCGATGAAGCCGGCGATGCTGCAGCATCAAGGCGCTCAATGTTCCAGGTCGTCCCCGAAGTCCTCATCCAGGATGGTTTCATAGTCCTGGTCGCCATAGAACACGCCGATGATGGACACCTGCTCGGCGTCTACCGAAAATGCGATCACCGCGCGTTTTCTGTAGTTGGTGATGCGCAGGCCGGGCCGCACATCATCGCGTCTGGTGCCACGGTGGGGAAAAGCGCGCAGGCCCTCGCAGTAGGTCACGATGGCCTCGGTGTACCGCGCAGCAATCTCGGGGGAAGCTGCGGTGGCGATGTAGCTGTACAAGGCCGCAGGCTGCTCCTCGGCCTCGGGAGAGAACACGACGCGATAGCTCACCGCGCCTTGGCGTGTTCAGCGGCCAGGCGTGCGCGCACCTGGTCGGCCGTGACGGCGCGGGACGGATCGGCTTTCAATGCATCGTAGGCGGGGCCGACCTGGCGGTGCAGCCAGGTTTCGACGGCGCGATCACGCGCCAGGAGCGCTCGCAAGCCGTCGCGGATGACTTCGCTTTCGGTGGCGTATTCACCAGCGCGCACCTTGGCTTTCACCACGTCGGCCATTTCGTTGGGCAGGGTGATGCTCAGTTGCTGCGTCGTGCGCATGGTGAACTCCCCGGTCAAAGCAGTAGGATTTAATCCTATCAAAAACAAGGGGAGTGATCAACTCTGGCCCGTAGGAGTGTCATTCGACAGGGGTCCGCAGGCGCAGCGGCGTCTGGTTGTTCAGCGGACCCAGTGGCAGACGCGGTGGTGATGGTGCGCATTCCACTTGCACACCTTGTGCGCCCGATGGTGGGGCGCGGCGGAAGCGATCGTCGGTGCGAAGGCGGCCAGGGTGGCGAACGCAACGACGCAGGAGAGGACAAGCTGCTTTATCTTCATAATGTTCTTTCAAAGCAAATGACGGAAGGACGCGTCGCGTGAACGACGCAGTTTGAATAACGCTTGACCCCGATCTCCAGACGACTTGTTGAAGAGGAGTGATCAGCTTCGCTCTGGCGCTCTGTGCGAGCGTCTTGGACGAGTGCCAGGCGTCGCCTTCGCCACGAACACATCGCGCAGTGCGTCATTCGCGCGCGTCTGCCAACCGGGCCCGGCCGCCTTCAATGCCTCCAGCCGGATGGCGGTCGACACCTTGGCGTCGGCCTTCACACTGCCAGCAGGCCGGCCACGCTTGCGCGCCTCGATCTGCGCGGGCGTGTGCACGGCCGCATGCTCGCCGCGCTTCATTTCTCCCATGGACTGGAGCAGGTCCTTCTCGAACTGCGCCATTTCCTTGTCAATCTTCGGCATCGATGGCCTCCTTCAATTTCAGCAGGATCGCGGCGGGGATGTTGTCGAACTTGGCCTTTACGTAGACCAGCAGCAGTACCAGATCGTCCTGCTCGTTGCGGTTGAAATAAATCACACGGGCGCCGCCGCGCTTGCCCATGCCGGGGCGCGACCAACGCACCTTGCGCAATCCGCCGGTGCCATAGAGATTAATCCGTGTGCAGGGGTTATTCTGTAACTACAAAAAAGGAAGGCCGACGTCGCGCCTGGACGGCATTATTCAGTGCGACTGCTTCGGCAAGTTCAGCCCGCGCAGCACGGGAAGCCAGCGGTCCGCCTCGGCCTTGATGAACTTGTCGAGCTCCTCCGGCGTGCCGCCGCGCGGCTCCATGCCGATGGCGCGGGCGCGCGCCACGAAGTCGGGGTCGGCGATCACCTGGTTGACGGCCTTGTTCAGGCGCTCGATTGCGGGCCGCGGCGTGCCGGCGGGCACCGAGAGCGAATACCAGAGCGTGGCTTCCATGTCGAAGCCCTGCTCCTTGAAGGTGGGTGCGTCGGGCACCTGCGGCAGGCGCTTCGAATCCATCACGCCCAGCACGCGCAGCTTGCCGGCCTTCACGTAGGGCAGCGATCCCGTGATGGAGGTGCCGTGGATGTCGATCTGGTTGCCCAGCAGGGCTTGCAGCGCGGGCGCATCGCCGTTGAAGGGAATGTGCAGCGTGCTGAAGCCTTGTTCCTTCTCGAAAGCGATGGGCGCGAGGTTGGTCAGGATGGCCGCGCCCGGCGAACCGCGGTTGATCTTGCCGGGGTTCTGCTTGGCATAGGCCACCATTTCCTTGATGTTCTTGTAGGGCAGGTCGGTGCGTCCGACGACGATGGCGGGCTGGTAGGCGATCTGCGTGACGGCCGCAAAGTCCTTCGCGGGGTCGTAGGGCAGCTTGTCGTAGAGCACGCTGTTGTTCGCGAGCGTGCCCAGCGAGGACACGAGCACCGTCTGCCCGTCGGGCTTGGCGCGCGCGACGTAGTCGGCGGCGAGGATGCCGCTTGCGCCGGGCTTGTTCTCGATGATGACGTTCAGGCCCTGCTTGTTGAGCTCCTGGGCCAGGATGCGGCAGTACTGGTCGGTGCCGCCGCCGGCGGCAAAGGGCACGACGATGCGGGTCACCTGCTGGGCGAGTGCGGGCGCGACGAGCACGCAGGCACCCAGCGCCAGCCCGATCACGAGTTTGCGGTAGCTCATTCTTGTCTCCTGTTCCGGCCCGGAATCGGGCTCTGGAGCCAGTCTAGGTGGCCGCCCTTGGCGCTGCGCTGCACGAAATGAAAAGCAGCTTTGCGGGAAGCGCCGGCAGCGCACAGCCCGGCCCTGCACACTTCGCCGATGACCGTGCAGATCACCAGAATCGGAACCACCCGGGACCAGCTGGGCGAGAGCCCTTGCTGGGATGCCGACGCGCAGGCGCTGAACTGGATCGACGCGCTGGGCGGCGCGCTGTGGCGGCTGCAAGCCGGAGCCGGGCAGGCCGAGCGGCATGAGCTGCCGGCGCCCGTGGGCTCGATTGCGCCCTGCCGCGGCGCGGCCGTGGTGGTGGCGCTGCGCAACAGCTTCGCGCGCTACGACTTCGCCACCCGCACGCTGGAGCCGCTGGCCCGCATCCCGGTGGATCACCCGAAGGTGCGCTTCAACGACGGCAAGTGCGACGCGGCTGGCCATTTCCTGGCCGGCACCATGCACGTCGACCGCCAGCCTGGCGAGGCGGTCATCGGAGGGCTCTACCGGCTGCGCACCGATCGCCGGGTGGAGCAGCTGGCCGACGACATCGGCTTTGCCAACGGACCCTGCTTCAGCCCCGACGGCCGCGTGCTGTACCTGGCCGACAGCCTGGAACGCACCATCTGGGCCTGGGACTACGACCCCGACGGCCCGCTGCGCCACAAGCGCATGTTCGCGAGGACGCATGAATTCGATTCGGGCCCCGATGGCGCGACGGTCGATGCGGAGGGCTTCGTCTGGACCGTACTGACCCGCGCCGCCAAGCTCGCTCGCCTTGCGCCCGACGGCAGGCTGGAGCGGCTGATCGATCTGCCTGCGAGCTATCCGACGAGCATCTGCTTCGGCGGGCCGCACCTGGACTGCATCTACCTGACCAGCATTTTCCGCAGCGCGCGCCTGGAAGGGAACAAGACGCACGATGGCGGGCTGTTCCGGATCGAAGGGCTGCCTGCGCCGGGGCGCCTGCCTGATCGATTTGGAGGCTGCTAGCGCGCTGAGCTGGAAGTTACGAGCAGGACCTCTCGACGATTTTCGCGTCCATCAGTTGGCGCGGCGGGCCGGCGGAGGTGATGACCGCGACGAGCAGGTGGGTGTCGACCACGAAGCGCACGGCGCCTGGTCTCAGGCGCCTGGGCGGCGCGCCTTGCGGGCGGCCTGCACTTCTTCCTCGATCTCGTCCTCCGACAGCGGCGCCAGGTTCAGTGCATCGAGCTTGGTCATGGCTTCACCCAGGCGCGCAGCGGCCGCCGCGCGCTCCTCGCGTGCGGCCAGGAACTCGACGAAGTCCACCACTTCGGCCAGGCGGCCGGACGGCAGTTGCTTCAGGCGCTTGAGCAGGCGAGCCTCGATGGCAGTCATGGGGTGTTCCTCGCTCGGGTATGCGTCGGTTGATTTTCGGTTGCATCACGGCTCGGTTCAACTTGCTCGAAGCCTGCTGTTCTTTGCCATGAATGTCCGAGACGGCGCTTAATGTCTGAGACAAGCCCTATCAGCCGGGACGAACGTGGGCGGCGTGGAGGCGGTCCTGTCCCCTCCTGTGACGAAGGCGGCGCGAGCACTATGAAAAATTAAACATGATTTCAATAATTATGAGATCCGACTATAATTTTTCGTATGGAACTGAACCAGATTTGGCACTGCCCCCGACCGGAGCTCGCAAAGCGCTACCTGGCCCTGTTGCAAGCCGGGCCGGTTGTGAGTACGACCATTTTCGCCCCCCGGCGCACTGGGAAGACGGTGTTCCTGCGCAAAGACCTGACGCCAGCAGCCGACGCTGCCGGCTTCACCGTCGCATACGTGGACCTTTGGCAGACGAGGTTGAACCCCGGCATCGCGATTGTTCGGGGACTGGAGGAAGCGCTCACGCCGAGGACGTTGGCACAAAGGGCGCTTCACAAGCTGCATGAGCCGGTCAAGAAGGTCAAGGCATCTGGCAGCGCGGGTGAGTTGAAGGGCGCCATCGAGGTTGAGTTGGGCGACGCGAAAAAGGAAGCCACTGAACTCGCCCTGCGTATCGAAGAACTCGTTGTCAAGCTCGTTTCCAAGAAGAAGCTTCTGCTCTTGGTCGATGAAGCTCAGGAACTCGCACGAAACAAAGAGAATGAGCTGATGGCAATGGCACTGCGCACCGCCATCACCAAGAACAGCGACAAGCTGCGAGTCGTATTCACCGGCTCATCGCGCACGCAGCTCGCCAACGTCTTCTCCAACAGCACCGCGCCACTCTTCTCGGTGGGCGCCACTGTTCAAGAGTTCCCGCTGCTTGGCAGAGAACTGGTCGAATTCGTCGCAAAGAAGTTCCAGGTCGCCAGCGGGCGAACCCTGGACGTCGCCGCAGGATGGACGGCCTTCCAAGAATTCCACCAGCAGCCCGAGCCATTTCTCTCGGTGGTCGTGGCCATGCTCATGGACCCGTCGCTCACCTTCGAGCGCGCAGTGGCAACCGAAAAGGCAGAGCAGGACAAGGAGGAAAACCACGAAGGAACCTGGGCGTCGCTCGATGCGATGCAGCGCCAGCTCCTTTTGCTCTTCGTCAACGACCCGCATGCCAAACCATTCGGAAAGGCCGCGCTTGCGAAGCTTGCCAAAGCTCTCGGCGTTCCTTCGCTCGCGCCGTCCGACGTGCAGTATTCGCTCAACAACTTGAAGTCCAAGACCATCATCTCGAAGGCGCCAGGCGGTGTGCATACGTTCGAAAGCGCGGCGTTCGAGCGCTGGGTTAGGACATTGGCGCCCGTTAGTCCCTAACCCGAGTGCGAGGGCAGCTTGATCTGCCATACCGATCGCCGGTGCGTCGCGGCCAGCAAGCTGACACTTAGCGCTTCTCGCTTCGAAGCGCATCAGCCACGTAGTCGACGAAGGCACGCACCTTCAGCGGCAGCACGCGGCTTTGCCGGAACACGGCGAAGACGCCGTTGGAAAAAGCCCGCACTGCGAAGCGGTAGTCGGGCAGTAACCGCACCAGCGTGCCGGCCTGCAGGTCGCTGCGCACGGTGGCTTCCGACAGCAGTGCCACGCCCATGCCGCCGATCGCGGCCAGCCTCAGCAGTTCGCCGTTGTTGGCGCTCAGCACGCCCTGGATCACCAGCTCCTGCTGCTCGCCCGCCTCGTCGATGTACTTCCAGGTGATGACCTCGCGCTCGCGCCGGTAGGTGAGGCAGCGCACCTGGGGCAGGTCGTTCGGATGCCGGATGCGCGAATAGGTCTTCACGAAGGCCGGGCTGGCCACCAGCACCTCGTCGCTCGACAGCAGCCGCTTGATGACGAAGCCCGAGTCGGTGGATTCGCCGGTGCGGATGTCGACGTCGAAGTCGTGCTCCACCAGGTTGACCGGATGCTCGGAGAGCTCGAGCTCGACGCGGATGTCCGGATACAGCTCCGCAAAGCGCGGCAGCAGCGGCGCCAGCACGCGCAGGCCGATGTGGGTGCGCGAATGCACGCGCAGCCGGCCCTCGGGGCGCTGGCGCGCGTTGTGCACGACCTGCTCGGCCTCGCTCATGAGTTCCAGCACCGCCTCGGCCCGCTCCAGGAAGGCCTGGCCCGCCTCGGTCACCTTGAGGTTGCGGCTGGTGCGGTCCACCAGCTGCACGCCCAGTTCTTCCTCCAGCGCGCTGATGCGCCGCGAGATGGTGGCCGGCGATAGGCTGAGGCTGCGGGCCGCCGCCGAGAGGCTGCCCTTCTTCTGGGTGGCCACGAAGATACGCAGCGAATCGAGGGCCTTCATTTCGAAAGACGCAAAGAAGGTGTGCGTTCGCTGGTGATCCGCAGGAGCCCCGAGTTCCTACGATGGACCTCGATCAAAACCAGCCAACCAGGAGTCACAGCAATGGATTTCGGAATCTTCATTCTGATGCAGCAGCGGAACAAGCACAAAACCTCCCACCAGATCCTGCGCGACGCCGTCGAGCAGACTCGCCTGGCGGACGAACTGGGTTTTGGTGCCGCATGGTACGCCGAGCACCACTTCAGCAACTACGGCATGTGCTCCTCGCCGCTGACCATGATCGCGCACTGCGCGGCGGTCACCCGCAACATCCGGCTGGGCACCGGCATCGTGGTCGCGCCGCTGTACACGCCGGCGCGCCTGATCGCCGACGTGGCGATGGTCGACCAGCTGTCCGACGGCCGGCTGAACCTGGGCATCGGCTCGGGCTACCAGCACTTCGAATTCGAGCGCTTCGGCGTGTCGCTGGAATCCGCCAAGGGCCGCACCTTCGAGATGCTCGACATGCTCGAGGCTGGCCTCACGCAGCCCAAGTTCAGCTACGAGGGCGAGTACTACCGCCAGCCCATGAGCGCCATCAGCCAGCGCGCGGTGCAGCGCCCCACGCCGCCGATGTGGATCACCAGCGTCGACCCGGCCTTCCTGTCGCGCGCCGTGAAGTCCGGCCACCATGTGTTCGTCTCGGGCGGCGACGGCGGCCTGGAGAAGCTGGCCGCCACCCGCGCGCTGATCGACCAGGTGGCCGCGGCCGAGGGCAAGGACCCGGCCGGCGTGCAGGTCGGCCTGCTGCGCGCGGCCTATGCCAGCAACGACAAGGACGAGGTGGAGCGCTACCTGGAGTGCGCGCGCTACCAGCGCCGCATCGCCGTGAGCCTGAAGCGCCGCACCGCGCAGATCGCCGACGACTACCAGGTCGAGGAAGGCATTGTCGAGGGCGAGCCGAGCCTGGACGAGATGCGCGCGCTGCTGCCCGTGGGCAGCGTCGACACCGTGATCGAGCGCGTGGTCAACGAGATCCGCACGCTCAAGCCGGTGCACTACTGCTTCCAGACGCAGATGGGCGACTTCGACCACAAGACGATGCTGCGCCAGCTCGAGACCTGGGGCAAGGTCATCATCCCGGCGGTGCAGCAGGAGATCGCCAACGATCCGCCGCACCGTCCCGCGGCGCGGCCCGAACTTGCCGCGGCCTGAGGCCGGTCGCCAGGAGACCGACGCCATGTCCGAAGCCGCCGAAGGGATCCGCCCCGCCATCGAGCCCGCGCAGCTGCGCCAGCTGCTCGGATGCTTTCCGACCGGCGTGGCCGTCATCACCACCTGCACGCCGGACGGCCAGCCGGCGGGCCTCACCTGCAATTCGTTCAGCTCGGTGTCGCTCGATCCGCCGCTCGTGCTGTTCAGCCTGCGCAATGCCAGCCGCCTGCTGCCGACCTTCCAGGCGGCCGAGGGCTTTGTCATCAACATCCTCTCGCAGCAGCAGGACGCACTGTCGGGCCGCTTTGCCTCGAGCAAGATCGAGGACAAGTTCGACGGCGTGGCCTGGCACGCCGGCCGGCTCGGCATGCCGCTGATCGACGACTGCCTGGCCAGCTTCGAATGTCGCGCGCATGCCGCCCACGAGGCCGGCGACCACACCATCTTCATCGGCGAGGTCCGGCACCTGGGCGCCGGCGTGCCCGACCAGGCGCTGGTGTTCTACAAGGGCGCCTACATGATGCTGGCCGAGTCGCTGCGCAAGCTGGTCGTGGAGGGCCGCCTGGGCGACGCCGACATCGACGAGGCCTACCGCACGCTCTACGGCACCCTGCTGCGCCTGGCGAGCGAGCGCGCCACCGAGGCCGAGCTGGACGCGGTGCACCAAGCCGCCGACGCCATCGAGGCGCACCCCGACGACGCACCGCTGAAGGAGCGCATCGCCTCCGCGAGCGCTTTCTTCTCGTCGATCGCGGCCGCCGGCCACAACGAGGCGCTGACGCTGATGGCGCAGACCATGACCAGCGTGCTGCGCGAACGCATGACGCATGTGCTCTCGGTGCGTCCGCGCCCGGATCTCTTTCCGCTGCGCCGCAAGGTCGCGCACAACCTGCGCCGGCGCGACCCCGAAGGCGCCGCCGCCGCGCTGGACGAACTGATCACGCAGCTGCGCAAGGGCTGAGCCCTTTTCCAATTTCCAACAGGAGACAAGATGTCCATCGACTACGCCGGCTTCCGGCGCGAACTCGAAGCGTTCGCGCGCGACGCCTGCCCGCCCGAGATCCGCGCCGTGGTCGCGGCCGGCCAGAAGATCACCAAGCGCGAATACCAGGCCTGGCAGAAAATTTTGAACGCCCGGGGCTGGGGCGCGCCGAGCTGGCCGCGCGAAGCGGGCGGCACCGGGTGGGACATCCGCCAGCGCCTGATCTTCGAGGAGGTGATGGCCGAGAACGACTGCCCGCCGCTCTACCACCATGGGCTGGGCCACATCGGCCCGGTGATCATCCGCTTCGGCACGCCCGAGCAGAAGGCCCGCTTCCTGCCGCGCATCCTCGACGGCTCCGACTGGTGGTGCCAGGGCTATTCGGAGCCCGGCTCGGGCTCCGACCTGGCCTCGCTGTCCACCGGCGCGCGGCTGGAGGGCGGCGAGTGGGTCGTCAACGGCCAGAAGATCTGGACCTCGCATGCCCACGAGGCCAGCATGATCTACATGCTGGTGCGCACCTCGAAGGAAGCGAAGAAGCAGGAAGGCATCTCGCTGCTGCTGGTGCCCATGGACACGCCGGGCATTACCGTGCGTCCGATCAAGACCATCGACGGCTGGCACCACCTGAACGAGGTCTTCTTCGACGAGGTGCGCGTGCGCGCCGACAACTTGCTCGGCGAGGTCGGCAAGGGCTGGACCTGCGCCAAGTTCCTGCTCGAGCGCGAGCGCCTGCCGCCGGCCAACGTGGCGCGGCTGGAGCTCATGCGCCGGCAGGTCACGCGGCTGGTCGAGGATGCGAGCCGGGCCGCCGCGGGCCGGCGCGACTTCAGCGGCCTGCACCACAAGCTGCTGCTGTGCGAGGCCGATGTGAAAGGCGCCCGCGTGATGATGGCCGAGGCCACCGACGACCTGATCCACCAGCGCCCGCTGGGCGTGCAGCCTTCGGTCATCAAGATGACCTGCGCCGACGTGGCGCAGCGCCTGACCACCATCGCCCTCGATGCGGTCGGCCCCGACGCGGCGCACCGCTTCCTTGCCGAGGCCGGGGAGGACGTGCCCGACGCCACCTGGATCCAGAACTACATGTTCACGCGCGCCCGCACCATCGCCGGCGGCACCTCCGAGGTGCAGCGCAACGTGGTCGCCAACGAACTGCTGGGAGCCTGAGCCATGTCCACTTCCTTTCCATCGCTCTTTCCCGGCATGCTGCTGGACGCGGCCAGCCGCTATGCCGAGGACCACATCGCGCAGCAGATCCAGGGCGACCCGGTTCGCGAGCTGGGCTGGACCGCGACCCTCGTGCCCGAGGAAGCCGGCGGGGTCGGCGGCAGCCTCCATGACCTCGCTTCCATCGTCGAGGGGCTGGCCACGCACGGCCTGCAGCTGCCGGTGGTCGAGACCTGCGCCGTGGTGCCGCTGCTGCTGCAGGCGGCCGGCGCCGAGACAGCGCATCGTTGGCTGGAGGCGGTGGCCGAGGGCAGCGCGCGGATCGCGCCGATGACCGCACTGTCCGCCACGCCCGAGGACCATGCCGTCGCGGCCCGCCACCTGGACATCGGCTATGCGCTCAGCGGCGTGGTGCAGGGCGTCGACCTGACGCTGCCCGCCACGCACTACCTCGTGCCCGCGCAGCTGGACGATGGCGACGAGGCGCTCTTCCTGGTCGATGCCGAGCGCATCGGCGCGCCCACGGCCCGCTACCGGACGATGGAAGGCCGCCTGGGCGCCGACTTCGCGCTGGAACGGCTCGCGGTGCCCGAGGGCGCCTGCATCGCACGCGGCGCCGCCGTGCGCGAGGCGCGCGCCAAGGCGACCGATGCCGCCTTGCTGCTGACCGCCGCCGACACCGTCGCCGCGCTGGCCACCCTGATCCGCCAGACCGTGCTCCACCTGAAGGAGCGGCGCCAGTTCGGCGTGGCGCTCGCGAGCTTCCAGGTGCTGCGCCATCGCGTGGCCGACATGTACGTGAAGTACCTGGGCGCCAAGGGCCTGGTGATCCACTGCTTCCACGCCCACGAGCAGAACGCGTCCGACCTGCGCCGCACGCTGCGCCTGGCCAAGGTGTCGCTGGCCGAGTCGGCGCGCGCCTGTGCCGAATCGGCCATCCAGATGCACGGCGGCATGGGCGTGAGCGAGGAGGTGCTGGCCACCCGCACGGCGCAGCGCCTGATCGCCTCCGAGTTTCGCTACGGCGACCGGCTGCTGCATGCCGCGCGGCTGCTGGCGCCGCACCAGTCCGCGCCGCAAGTTTCTTTTTCCAACCAGACCGGGAGTGTGCGATGAGCATCGAACTGGAAGTTTCCGAATACATCGCCGTCGTCCGGCTCGACAAGCCGCCGGTCAATGCGCTGGACCGCGCCACGCGCCGCCGCCTGATCGAGATCTTCGACGAGGTCTCCGAACGCGCCGACGTGCGCGTCGCGATCCTCACGGGCACCGGCAAGTTCTTCTGCTCCGGCGCGGACCTCAAGGACCGGCCCGATGCGCAGAAGGCCGGCGACTTCCTCGACCACAACCGCTGGACGCGCGAAACGGGCAATGCGATCCGCGAATGCGCCAAGCCCGTGATCGCGGCCGTCAACGGCCCGGCGCTGGGCGCCGGCTTCGGGCTCATGGCGGCCTGCGACATCTTCCTTGCGAGCGAGGACGCCACCTTCGCCATGCCCGAGATCAACGTTGGCCTGGCCGGCGGCGTCTCGATGCTGCGCACCATGTTCGGCCGCTCGTTCACACGCCGCATGTTCTTCACCGGCATGAAGGTGCCCGCCGCCGAGCTGTACCGCCGCGGCGTGCTCGACGAGGTGGTGCCGGGCGAGCAGCTGATGCCGCTGGCCATGGAGATCGCGCAGGAGATCGCCTCGAAGGCGCCGCTCGCCGTCGCCTATGCGAAGCAGGCGGCCAACATGATGGACCTGATGCCGCAGCGCGACGGCTACCGCTTCGAGCAGAACATCACGATGGCGCTGGCCAGGACCGAGGATGCGCAGGAGGCCCGCAAGGCCTTCCTCGAAAAGCGCAAGCCTGTCTACAAAGGTCGTTGAGATGCAGGCAACGCAAGTGGGCCACGGCCTCGACGCGCTGTTCAAGCCGCGCTCGATCGCGATCTTCGGCGCCTCCGACGACGTCACCAAGATCGGTGGCCGGCCGCTGCAGTTCCTGCAGAAGTACGGCTATGGGGGCGGCATCTATCCGATCAACCGCAAGGGCGGCCTGGTGCAGTCGCTGCAGGCTTATGCGAGTGTGGCGGAACTGCCCGAGGTGCCCGAGCTCGCAGTGATTGCGGTGCCGCCCGCGGGCGTGCTCGACGCGGTGCAGGACTGCGCGCAGCGCGGCGTGAAGGCCGCGGTCATCCTGTCCGCAGGTTTCTCCGAAATGGGCGAGGAGGGCAGCCGCCTGCAGGCGCGCATCGGCGAGGTGGCGCGCGCCAGCGGCATGCGCATCGTCGGCCCCAACTGCCTGGGCGCGATCGGCGTGCCGGACAAGAGCATCGCCACTTTCTCGGTGGCGCTGGAATCGTCCTTTCCCGCGGCGGGCTCGGTCGGCATCGTCTCGCAGAGCGGCAATCTCGGCAGCTTCACCCTGCGGATGGCCGGCGAACGCGGCCTGGGCGTCAGCCGCATGCTGACCACGGGCAATGAATGCGACGTGGACATTGCCGACGCCATCGCCTCGCTGGCGGCCGACCCCGGCACCTCGGTGATCCTGTGCTGCATGGAAACCTGCCGCGACGGCGCCAAGCTGATGCAGGCCATGGCGATGGCCCGCGAGGCCGGCAAGCCGCTGGTGGTGCTCAAGGTCGGCGTTTCCGAGGCCGGCAGCGCGGCCGCGGCTTCGCACACCGGCGCGCTGGCCGGCTCGGACGCCGTGTTCGATGCCGTGCTGCGCCAGGGCGGCGCACTGCGCGTGCCCAGCATCGAGCTGCTGCTCGAGGTTGGCCATGCGCTGTCGGTGGCCGGTCCGGCGCGCGTGCCCGGCGGCCACCGCGTGGCGGTGCTCACGGCCTCCGGCGGTTTCGGCGTGCTGCTGGCCGATGCGGCCAGCGCGCAGGGCCTGGCGCTGCCGAAGCTCGCGGCGCAGACGCAGGCGCGCATCCTCGCGGCCGTGCCCTTTGCCGCGCCGTCCAATCCCGTGGACATGACGGCGCAGGTGTCAAGCCGGCCCGAGGTGCTGGCCCAGATGCTCGACGCCATGGCGCGCGACGACAGCTGCAACGCGCTGATCCTGCAGTCGGCCAACGCCTTCCATGTGCCGCGCCTGCGCGACGTGTTCCTGGAGGCGCTCGCGCAGGTGCGCAAGGACCATCCCGCGCGCCTGATCCTGCTGTGCGCGCGTGCTCCCGAGGACGTGCGCGCACGGCTCAACGCGATGGGCTTTCCGGTGGTCGAGGGCATCGATGCGGCCTGCGCGACGCTGGCTGCGCTGCTGCGCTTCGGCGCGCGCGATGCCGCACGGATTGCTGCGCCGGCCATCGCGCGCGTGCCGCTGGCCGCCGAGGCTTTCGCCACCGAGGCCAGCGCCAAGGCGGTGCTGGCCGAGGCGGGACTGCCCGTGCCGTGGGAGGCGGTCGCGTGCAGCCTCGACGAGGCGCTCGCCGCTGCGCGCGACATGGGTTTTCCGCTGGTGCTCAAGATCGTCTCGCCCGACATCGCGCACAAGACCGAAGTCGGCGGCGTGTTCGTCGGCGTGCGTTCCGAAGCGCAGCTGCGCGACGAATACGAGCAGCTGCTGGCGCGCGTGGCGCTGAAGGCGCCAAAGGCCCGCATCGCCGGCGTGCTGGTCGCGCAGATGGTGCAGGGCGGCGTCGAGCTGATCCTGGGCACGAAGAAGGACCCGGTGTTCGGCCCGATGGTGATGGCCGGCCTGGGCGGCATCTTTGCCGAGATATTCAAGGACGTGGCGCTGCAGCCCGCGCCCGTCGACGAGGCACAGGCCGGTGCGATGCTGCGCTCGCTCAAGGCCTTCCCGCTGCTCGACGGCGCGCGCGGCCGGCCCAGGGCCGACGTGCCGGCGGCCGCGAGGGCCATCGCGGCACTGTCGCGCTTCGCGGTGCGGCATGCGGACAGCGTCTGCGAGATCGACATCAACCCCCTGGTGGTGCTGGAACAGGGCCGCGGCGCGCATGCGCTCGACGCGCTGCTGGTGCCCGAGGAACACGCCATGAAAGGCAAGCAATGAACATGTCTTTGTCAGGCCGCACGGCCTTCATCAGCGGCGCGGGCCACGGCATCGGCCGCGCCACCGCCCGCGCCATGGCGCGCCTGGGCGCGACCGTCGGCATCAACGACCTGAAGCCGGAGTTCGTGGAGGAGGCCGTGGCCGAGATCCGCGCGCTCGGCGGCCAGGCCATCGGGCTGCCCTGCGACGTGTCGACGCGCGACGGCATGCGCGAGGCCGTGGCGCAGTTCGCGCGCGAGGCGGGCCGGCTGGACGTGATGGTCAACAACGCCGCCTGGGTGCGCTACCAGCCGCTGGCCGAGATCACGCCGGAGGTCATGGACCGCATGGTGGAGATCGGCTTCAAGTCGGTGATCTGGGGCATCCAGGCCGCGGCCGAGGCGATGGATCCGGAGCGCGGCGGCTCCATCGTCAACGTGGCCTCCATCGCGGCCTTCAAGTCGCCAATGCGCTCGGTGGTCTACAGCGGCATCAAGGCCGGCGTGCTGGGCATCACGCGCGCATCGGCCGCCGACCTGGGCGCGCGCAACATCCGCGTGAACGCGGTCGCGCCCGGCGCCGTGCCCACCGAAGGCACTGCCAAGCACCGCAATGCGGAACTCGATGCGCGGCGCATCGGCCGCACGCCGCTCGGGCGGCTGGGCACGGTCGAAGATATTGCCGACGCCATCTGCTTCCTGGCCGGCGACGCCTCGCGCTTCTTCAATGCGGACGTGCTGCGGCTGGACGGCGGTGCTTCGGAGACCTCGCTGTGAGCGCCGCCGTTCAATCGCCCAAGCGGGTGCAGAACGTGTTCATCGTGGCGAAGCAGCCGGCCAGCCTGCATGCCTTCTACGAAGGTGCGCTGGGCCTGCCGATGAAGTTCCGCGATGGCGACCGCTGGATCCAGTACGGCGTGGGCGGCACCAACGTGGCGCTGGCCTGCCCCGAGGAGGCGGCGCCCGCCACCCACGGGCTGGTGATGGTGCTGGAGGTGGACGACTTCGCGGGCGCAGCGGAGCGCATCGGCGCGGCCGGCGGGCAGGTGCTGGGCCTGCGCGACATGGGCAGCCACGGCGCCGTGCTGTCGCTGCGCGATCCCGAGGGCAACCTGGTGCAGCTGTTCCGGCGCGCAGCGCCCGCGGCCGCATGAGCACCGCGCCGGGCCGCCCCAAGCAAGCTTGCTCCCGCCTGGCGGGAAGGCGCGCAGCGCCAAGGGTGCACCAATGAGCGCCTCCGTGCCGGGGCCGGCAACGCTGCAGGAGTTGCTGGACCGCGAGGCGATCCGCGACTGCCTGCTGCGCTACTGCCGAGGCATCGACCGCTGCGACGAACAAGCCCTGCGTTCGGCCTACTGGGAGGACGCCACGGACTGCCACGGCGCCTGGAACGGCAGCGCCGCCGGCTTCATCGATCAGGCGCTGGCCAAGCTGCGGCAGGGCGGACGCCGCGTCCACCAGATCGGCAATGTGCTGATCGAGCTGCACGGCGATGCCGCGGCGGTGGAAAGCAGCTTCTTCGCATTGCAGGCCACGGCCGCGCAGCCCGATCGCGAGACCTTCCTCTGCGGCCGCTATGCGGACCGCTTCGAGCGCCGCGGCGGCGAGTGGCGCGTGGCCGCGCGCACCGTGATCTACGACTGGATCGAGGAGCGCACGCGGCCCGAGCTGAAGCAGGCCGACGCCGCCTTGTTCGGCGCGCGCCAGCCGGTGGGCACCGCGGCGCCGCACGACGCCGTCTATGCGCTGCTGCGCGCAGTGCGGGGCGGCGCCTGATGGCCACGGTGCTGCTCACCGGCGCCGGCGGCGGCATCGGCCGTGCGGCGGCGCTGGGCCTCGCGCGCGCCGGCTGGCACTGCGTGCTGGTCGATGCCGATGCGCAGGCGCTGCAGCGCCTCGAAGCGCTTTGGCCCGCCGAGGCCGAGCGGCCGCTGGGCCTGGTGGCCGACCTGACCGATGCTGCGCGGATCGAGCGGCTGGGGCAGGAGATCCCGCCGCTCGATGCCCTCATCAACAACGCGGGCCTGTCGGCCGGCGGCGCCGAGGCCACGTCCTGCTCCGACGACGGCACGGCCGCGCGCCTGCTGGCGCTCAATCTGGCGGCCCCGGCCCGCATGGTGCGGGCCTGTGCGCCGCGGCTTCGGCCGGGCGCACGCATCGTCAACGTGGCATCGGGCGCGGGACTGCGCGCCATTCCGTGGCGCGGGCTCTACAGCCCGAGCAAGGCCGGGCTGATCGCGCAGGGCAGGGCGCTCGCGCAGGCCCGGCCCGACTGGACGGTGACCACGCTCGCGCCGGGCTTCGTGCGAACCGAGCTCGTGCAGCGCCTGATCGATGGTGGCCGGCTGAACCCGGCGCAGGCGGTCTCGAAGATTCCGATGGGCCGGATGGCCGAGCCCGAGGACATGGCCGAGGCGCTGTGCTTCCTGGCCGGCGCGGATGCGCGCGTGCTCACGGGGCAGCTGCTGGTGCTCGATGGGGGCTCCTCCGTCTGCGGCGGCAGCCAGCCATTGCCGCCATGCGCGCATGCGCCGCTGCCGTTCGAGGCGCTGCTGCAGCCGCATTGCGAGGCGGTGCACAAGCCGCGGTGGCAAGCCGCACTCGATGGCTGGGTGCGTTCGCATGCGGACCGCGCCGGCATCCAGAGCTACCCCGCCGTCATCGACGGCCGCGCGCTCGATGCGCCGCCGGGCGCGCAGCTCGATGCCGTGCTCGACGCGGCCCGCTGCTTCCGCGCGCGCCATGCGGCGCTGGCCAGCCTCACGCTGCTGTTGCCGCAGCCTGATCCGGAGTTGCCATGGGCGCTCGCCGGCGATGCCGAAGCGGCCCGCATGCTGGTCGCCACGCTGGCTGCCGAATGGGGCGCGCATGGACTGCGCATCAACGCACTCGAATTGCAGCCCGGCCTCGCGCCCGACGCTTGCCTGCCGCTGCTCGGCTACCTGGCCGGCGCGCGTGCGCAGTTCCTGACCGGGCAGGTGCTGCGGCCCGGCGCCGCCGCGGCCGAACCCTCGAACAAAGACAAGGAGACCTTCGCATGACCGACACCCTCGTTTCCCGCCGCCGCCTGCTCGCCGGCGCGGGGCTGCTCGCGCTGCAAGCGCGGCTGCACGCCAGCGAAGCCGGCGGCTGGCCGGCACGCCCCATCCGCATGGTCGTGTCCGGCCCCGCGGGCGCGGGCTCGGACATCTTCGCGCGCCTTCTGGCCGGGCCGCTGCAGCAGGCGCTCGGGCAGCCCGTGGTGGTGGACAACAAGCCCGGCGCCAACGGCCTGATCGGCAACGATGCGGTCGCCAAGGCACCGCACGACGGCTACACGATCCTGCTGTCGCCGTCCTCGGCCATCGCGATCAACCCGGTCATCCAGCCGAAGATGCCCTATGACGCGCAGAAGGACCTGCTGCCCGTCGCCCAGGTCGGCGCCGCGGGCATCCTGCTGGTGGCGAACCCGGCCACGGGCCTCGCGTCGCTGGCGGACCTGGTGCGCCATGCCAGGGCCAACCCCGGCAAGCTGGCCTATGGCTCCTGGGGCAGCGGATCGACCGGCCACCTGGTGATGGAGGGTCTCAAGGCGCAGTACGGCATGGACCTGGTGCACGTGCCCTACAAGGGCGTCTCGCCGCTGCTGAGCGACCTGCTGGGCAACAGCATCGGCGTGGGCTTTGTCGACATCGCGTCGCCGGTGCCCCACATCCGCAGCGGCAAGCTGCGGGCACTGGGCTGCACCGGCTCCGCGCGCGGGCCGGCACTGCCCGACGTGCCCACGCTGACCGAGCAGGGCTACCGCTTCGATGCGGACGGCTGGTACGGCGTCTTCGCGCCGGCCGGCACGCCGCGCGAGGTGGTGCTGCGCCTGAACCAGGAGATCAACCGCATTCTCTCGGCCGACGAGATCGTCCAGAAGTTCGCCGCGCAGAACATGCCGCGCCCGCCGGTCAAGGATGCCGACCAGTTCGCGGCCACCGTGCGGCGCGACCTCGCGGCCTGGCAGTCGCTGGCCAAGGTCGCCAGGCTGCGGCTCGACTGAGTGCCTGCCGCTGGCGGATGAGGAGTTGTTCGAGCGAGACCGCGGCAGACGCACAGGCCATCGGTTGCGTATTCCGCTGAATTTCTTGCCTGATCCTCTGGCTCTACCCTTCGTTTGGAGATGAAGCCTGGCCTGGCGCGCTAGAGTCTTCTGCAGAGGCTCCAAGCAGCATGGTCCCCAGACACCACGACACGGCCGCCGAGGGCAGGCCACCACAGCACGCGATGGCGCAGGTCATCGGCGCGCGCACGCCGGGCGCGGGCGATTTCGAAACACCGATCGCGGGCCTGGCCTTCTTCAGGCGCGAATGCCCCGCGCCGCCCGCCGTCTGCATGCTCGAGCCGAGCATCGTGCTCGTTGCCCAGGGCGCCAAGCAGATGTGGGTGGGCGGCGAGGCCTATGCCTACGACACCTCGCGGTTCCTCGTCACCTCGCTGAACGTGCCCGCCAATTCGGAGGTGATGGTGGCAAGCCCCGGGCAGCCCTGCCTGGGCCTGGTCTTGACGCTCGACGTGCGCATACTGGCCGAGCTGATTGCGCAGGGCGGCCTGCCGCCGCCGCGCGATCGCCCGGTCGGCGTGGGGGTGGGCATCGGCGCGGCCACGCCTGCGATCCTGAACCCGTTCGCGCGCCTGCTCGAACTGCTGGACGAGCCGCATGCCATTCCCGTTCTTGCCCCGCTGATCCAGCGCGAGATCCACTACCGGCTGTTGATGAGCGACCAGGCCGCGCGGCTGCGGCAGATTGCCTCGGTGGACGGGCAGGGCTACCGGATCGCGCGGGCCATCGACTGGCTGAAGCTGAACTACGCCTTGCCGCTTCGCATCGACGAACTCGCGGCGCGCGTGCAGATGAGTGCGCCCACCTTCCACCATCACTTTCGCCAGCTCACCGCGATGAGCCCGCTGCAGTACCAGAAGTGGCTGCGGCTGAACGAAGCAAAGCGCCTGATGCTGAGCGAACACTTCGATGCCGCGGGCGCGGCGTTCAGGGTCGGCTATGAAAGTCCTTCGCAGTTCAGCCGCGAGTACAGCCGGCTGTTCGGTGCACCGCCCACGCGAGACATCGAGGTGCTGCGAGGGGCGGCCAGGGGCACCGATATGCCCAGGCACGCGCTGGCGAACCCGGCATAGGAACTTCCGTTCTCAGGAGCTTTCGAGCTCAGCGGATTGGGCAAGAAAACAAGCGGAATGCCCTACCAATCCCCGCGCGGCGCCAGAAAAATAAGGAGCCGAAGACACGATGAAACTGTTCGCAGGTGCATGGCATCCGTTCTCCTATTGCGACCGCCGATGGCGCGTGATATCAGAAAGGGAAACGATGGCCGATCGATGCACCCGAACCTCGAACAACAGGAGCCGACATGGACAGTCCCACGATTCCCTTGATCTCGCGGCGCGACGCACTCATTGCCGGCGCCGCCACCGCCACCGCGGCGGCGGTTTCTTCTTCGGCGCCTGCCGAAGCCGCGGCCCCCAAGGCAGCCGCAACGCCAGGACCCCGCGCGAAGCTCTCGCTGAACGTCAACGGGCAGGTGCATTCGCTCGAGCTCGACACGCGCACCACCTTGCTCGATGCACTGCGCGAGCACCTGCACCTGGCCGGCACCAAGAAGGGCTGCGACCATGGCCAGTGCGGCGCCTGCACGGTCCTCCTCGATGGCCGGCGCATCAATTCCTGCCTGACGCTCGCGGTCATGCATGACGGCGCGCAGGTCACCACCATCGAGGGCCTGGGCACGCCGCAGAACATGCACCCGCTGCAGGCCGCCTTCGTCAAGCACGACGGCTACCAGTGCGGCTACTGCACGCCCGGGCAGATCTGCTCGGCGGTGGCCGTGCTCGACGAGATCAAGCGCGGCGTGCCGAGCCACGTGAGCGCCGATCTCACCGCGCGTCCGCTGCTGTCGGCCGAGGAATTGCGCGAGCGCATGAGCGGCAACATCTGCCGCTGCGGCGCCTACTCCAACATCGTCGATGCCATCACCGAAGTGGCCGGGAGCCGCACATGAAGCCTTTCACCTACGAGAAGGCGCAGTCGCCCGCGCAGGCCGCGGCGGCGGTTGCGCGCCACCCTGGCGCCAAGTTCATTGCGGGCGGCACCAACCTGCTGGACCTGATGAAGCTGCAGATCGAGGCGCCCACGCACCTGGTCGACGTGAACGGCCTGGCGCTGGACAAGATCGAGCCGACGCCCGAGGGCGGCCTGCGCATCGGCGCGCTGGTGCGCAACACCGACCTGGCCGCCGACGAGCGCGTGCGCCGCGACTACGGCGTGCTGTCGCGCGCACTGCTGGCCGGCGCCTCCGGCCAGTTGCGCAACAAGGCCACGACGGCGGGCAACCTGCTGCAGCGCACGCGCTGCCCCTACTTCTACGACACCGACCAGCCCTGCAACAAGCGCCAGCCCGGCAGCGGCTGCAGCGCCATCGGCGGCATCACGCGCCAGCACGCGGTGGTCGGCACGAGCACGGCCTGCATCGCCACCAATCCGAGCGACATGGCCGTGGCGATGCGCGTGCTCGACGCGGCGGTGGAGACGGTGCGCCCCGACGGCCGCACGCGCGTGATCCCGATCGCCGACTTCCACCGGCTGCCCGGCAACACGCCGCACATCGAGACGGCGCTGGAGCAGGGCGAGCTGATCACCGGCGTGACGCTCCCCAAGCCGATCGGCGGCACGCAGATCTACCGCAAGGTGCGCGACCGCGCCTCCTACGCCTTTGCGCTGGTGTCCGTGGCGGCGGTCGTGCAGCGCGACGGCTCGGGCCGCGTCGCGCTGGGCGGCGTGGCGCACAAGCCGTGGCGCGTGGAGGCCGCGGAGGCGGCCATGCCGCAGGGCGCCAAGGCGGTGGCCGCGCAGCTGCTGGCCGGCGCGCAGACGACGCACGAGAACGCATTCAAGTTGCCGTTGGCCGAGCGCGCGCTGGCCGCGGCACTGGCGCAAGCAAGGAGCTGAGCAGCATGAAATTCGACACGCCCGCCACGACCAATCCGATCGACCAGCTCAAGATCATCGGCAAGCCGACCGACCGCATCGACGGCCCGATGAAGACCACCGGCACCGCACGCTACGCCTACGAACGCCACACCGAAGTACCCAACGCCGCCTACGGCTGGGTGGTGGGCGCCGGCATAGCGAAAGGCCGCATCGCCTCGATGGACCTGGACGCCGCGCGCGCCGCGCCGGGCGTGCTGGCCATCGTCACGGCGCGCAATGCCGGCAAGCTCGGCAAGGGCGACTTCAACACGGCCAAACTCCTGGGCGGCCCCGAGATCGACCACTACCACCAGGCGGTCGCATTGGTCGTCGCCAACACCTTCGAGCAGGCGCGCGCCGCGGCGCAGCTGGTGCGCATCGCCTACACGCGTGCGCCGGGCCGCTTCGACCTGGCCGCCGAAAAGGATGCGGCGCAGATGCCCAAGGCCGATCCGTTTTCCGGCGAGCCGCTGACAAAGGCGGGCGACTTCGCGGGCGCGTTCGCCGCGGCCCCCGTGCAGCTCGATGCCACCTACACCACGCCCGACGAATCGCACGCCATGATGGAGCCGCACGCCTCCATGGCACAGTGGCAGGGCGACAAGCTCACCATCTGGACCTCGAACCAGATGATTGCCTGGGGCGTCGGCGATGTCGCCAAGACGCTCGGCATCCCGAAGGCGAACGTGCGCCTCGTTTCGCCTTTCATCGGCGGCGGCTTTGGCGGCAAGCTGTTCGTGCGCGCCGATGCATTGCTGGCCGCGCTGGGCGCCCGGGCGGCCAAGCGGCCCGTGA
Organism: Variovorax sp. 05T418; assembly: GCF_056396385.1. NCBI lineage: Bacteria > Pseudomonadati > Pseudomonadota > Betaproteobacteria > Burkholderiales > Comamonadaceae > Variovorax > Variovorax sp. 05T418. The sequence goes on from NZ_JBFTLJ010000001.1 coordinate 349,800, forward strand.
AGGTGGCCTTGCAGCGGCCCTTGATGATGAACAACACCACGCACCGGCCCGCGACCATCCAGCGCATCCGCATCGGCGCCGAGAGAGACGGCAAGATCACCGCCATCGCGCACGAAGGCTGGTCCGGCGACTTGCCGGGCGGACAGCCGGAAACCGCGGTCAACCAGAGCCGGCTGCTGTACGCCGGTGCCAACCGCCTGACGACCACGCGGCTGGCCGTGCTGGACCTGCCCGAGGGCAACGCCATGCGCGCGCCCGGCGAGGCGCCGGGCATGATGGCGCTGGAAATCGCGATGGACGAGATGGCGGAGAAGCTCGCGCTCGACCCGGTCGAATTCCGCGTGCGCAACGACACGCAGGTCGATCCGGAGAAGCCGCAGCGTCCGTTTTCGCAGCGCAGGCTGGTCGAATGCCTGCGCACGGGCGCCGAGCGCTTCGGCTGGAGCCGGCGCAATGCCACGCCGGGGCAGCAGCGCGACGGTCGCTGGCTCGTGGGAATGGGCATGGCCGCGGCGTTCCGCAACAACCTCCTGATGAAGTCGGCCGCGCGTGTGCGGCTGGACAACCGGGGCATGGTCACGGTGGAAACCGACATGACCGACATCGGCACCGGCACGTACACCATCATTGCGCAGACCGCCGCCGAGACCATGGGCGTGCCGCTGGACCGGGTGCTCGTGCGCCTGGGCGATTCGGCCTATCCCGTGTCGTCCGGCTCGGGCGGGCAGTGGGGCGCCAACAACTCCACCTCGGGTGTCTACGCAGCCTGCATGAAGCTGCGCGAGGCCGTCGCGAGCAAGCTGGGCTTCGGCGCGGTTGACGTGGAATTTGCCGACGGCATGGTGCGCGCCGGCGAGCGTGCGGTGCCGCTCGCCGAAGCGGCGGGCGCCGAAGGTTTGATGGCCGAGGACGGCATCGAGTACGGCGACCTCGACAAGAAGTACCAGCAGTCCACCTTCGGCGCGCATTTCGTGGAGGTGGGCGTCGACGCCGCCACCGGCGAGATCCGCGTGCGGCGCATGCTCGCGGTGTGCGCGGCGGGGCGCATCCTGAACCCCAAATCGGCGCGCAGCCAGGTGATCGGTGCCATGACGATGGGCGTCGGCGGGGCGCTGATGGAAGAGCTGGCGCTCGACAAGCGGCATGGTTTCTTCGTCAACCACGACCTCGCGGGCTACGAGGTGCCGGTGCATGCCGACATTCCCCACCAGGAGGTGATCTTCCTCGACGAGACCGACCCGATCTCCTCGCCGATGAAGGCCAAGGGCGTCGGGGAACTGGGCATATGCGGCGTCGCGGCCGCAGTGGCCAACGCGGTCTACAACGCCACGGGCGTCCGGGTGCGCAACTATCCGATCACGCTCGACAAGCTGCTGGACCGGTTGCCGCCGGTGGTGTGAGGAGAGGAGCGCGGTCGCGAAGGCGATCGTGCATGGCCGATATTCAACAAATTGGACCGCCCCGTGCGCCTGAGAAGACGACGGATCGATCTTGCTTGAGCTGCAAGGGCTGGGAAGGCTCTAAAATGAGCAAAATATCGAGCACTTCTCGGCTCTCGGAGATTCGCATGTCTATTTCCGTTCGCGACATCGTTCCATTTTCAACAGCGCGCACCCATCTTTCGGACCTCGTACTCGAAGTGCAGAACGGCGCGGAAAAAATCATCACGAAGAACGGCGAACCGGCTGTGGCCGTGATCGATGCCAAACGGCTTGACCACTATCACCGGCTGGAGCGTGCACGCATCCACCTGCTGTTGCTCGACGAGGTCGAACGGGGGGTGGCGGACGTGCAGGCCGGCCGCACGGTCGATGCGCTGGAAGGCCTGGCGGAGCTGAAACTCAAGCGCAAGGCGCGTTCCGGCGGCACTGCCGGCTGAAATGGCTGGCCGCGAAGAAGAAGGGGCGGCACTGGCGCGCGTGCAGTACGCGCGCAACTTTGCATCGAACCTCGAAAGCATCGAAGCATTCTGGCTCGACAACGACTTTGCGCAAGGCTATGAGCGCCTGCTCGATGCGCTGACCGACGTCGTTGTTCCGAACCTGCAGCGGCACCCTCGCATGGGCCGGCGGTTCCTGAACCGGGCCGTCGAATCCGTCGAGGCCAAGCGGCTTCTCGAGCGCATTGGCTTGCAGCTGTCCGCTTTGGGCCCCAATGCCGAGGTGCGCGAATACGTGATGGATGAATACCTGGTCCTGTACCTTGTGTCCGATGGCGATCCAGGTGATGCGGGCATTGTTCAGTTGTTGGCGATCAAGCACCACAGGCAGCTCGGCTTCGATTGGCCAACCCGCTAACCCATCATCGCCGCGGCCGCCTTGATCGCTTCGCGCACGCGGCCGTAGGTGCCGCAGCGGCACACGTTCTCGATGGCGTCGATGTCCGCGTCGGTCGGGTTGCGGGTGCGCCGCAGCAGGTCGACCGCCGCCATGATCTGGCCCGGCTGGCAGAAGCCGCATTGCGGCACGTCGAGGTTCATCCAGGCCTGCTGCACCGGATGCAGCACGTTGCCGTTGGCCAGGCCCTCGATGGTCGTGACCTGCCGGCCGCGCACGTCGGCCACCCGCGTGGAGCAGGTGGTGACCGCCTTGCCGTCCACGTGGCAGGTACAGGCCTTGCACACGTTGATGCCGCAGCCGTACTTCGGGCCGGTGATGCCGAGCTTGTCGCGCAGCACCCAGAGCAGGGCCATGTCGTCGGGCGCCTCGACGTCGACGTTGCCGCCGTTCACCTTGAAAGATTGCACAGGCATGGCGGGCTCCTCAGTGGGGTACCGGCACGACGACCGGCGTGGGCAGCTTGCCCGGGGGGATGGGGGTGAAATCGACGGGGAAGTTCAGCGGAAAACTCCGCGGCTTCTTGCCGGTGGCGCGCGCATAGGCGTTGGCGATCGCGCCCGAGCTGGCCGACAGGCCTACCTCGCCCAGGCCGCCGATCGCCTCGCCGCTCGTGGGGGGCATGATGATGACCTTCACGTCCTTCGGGTAGTTCTTCATGCGCGCGAAGTGGTACTGCGAGTAGCTGCCTTCCAGCGGCAGGCCGTTCTGGATGTGCAGGCCGGCCGTCAGCACGATGGAGATCGATTCGCACAGGCCGCCCTGCATCTGCGCCTCGATGCCCGAGGGGTTGATGGGTGTGCCGACGTCGATCGCGATGGTGGCGCGGGTCACCTTGAGGTCGGTGGGCACGCGCGCGTCGATCTCGACGATGCAGGCGGTGAAGGACTTCGACTCCTGGTGCACGCCCACGCCCTGCGCGAAGCCCGCCGGCATGGCCTTGCCCCATTGCGCCGCCTCGGCCACGGCCTTGAGCACCGCGCGTGCGCGAGGCAGGCGCAGGTATTCGAGGCGGAAGGCGACGGGGTCCTTGTGCAGCGCCCTGGCCATCTCGTCGACCAGGATCTCCTCCACCATGCGCGAGGGCTGGATGTGCACCGAGCGGTAGGAGCAGGTGTTGATGTCCATCGCCACCGGCGTCAGCAGCTTGGTGGTGACGCCGAAGTTGTACGGCGAGCTGACCATGGTCTTGAACATGGCCTGCTCGATGGCGAAGTTGCCCACCGTCTGCGGAAATCCGTTGGGCAGCGCAATGGCCGCGGCGCCCAGCATCTCGCCGAAACCGTGGCGCGTATCGAGCCGCACGCCGGCGATGCGCTGCTCGAACGAGATGACCTGGCCCAGCAGCATCGTGGCGCGTGCCCGATGGAACATGGGCGGGCGCACGCGGCCGTGGCGCATGTCGTCGGTGCGGTGGTACATCAGGCGGCAGGGCCGGCCCAGCGCCTTGGAGATCTGTACCGCTTGCAGCGTTGCGTCCCAGAACAGCCGCCGCCCGAAGGAGCCGCCGGAGGGCACGGCATGCACCTTGACCTTGTCCAGCGGCAGGCCCAGGTCGGCGGCCACCGCCTGCTGCGTGACGATCGGGCTCTGCAGGCCGGACCAGATCTCGGCGCGGTCGGCGCGCACGTCGGCAATGGCGCATTCCGTTTCCATCGGGCAGTGCGAGACCGCCGCAAACTCGAACTCGCCCTCGACCGTCAACGCGCCCAGCGGCGGCAGCAGGAAGGGCAGCAGCGCGGATTTGAGCTTCTGCTGGATGCTGGCGTTGGACTCGCCGGCGACCGCGCCCGCGGTCCAGGTGACGTCGAGCGCGTTCACCGCGGCCCAGGCCTGCCCGAAGGTCTCGGCCATCACCGCCACGCCGGGCGGCGTGGGCACGATGCCGTTGGTGGCGGGAATCGGCGCGATGCCCAGGACGCCGGGCATGCCCATCACCGCGGTCGTGTTGTTGATGCGCACGAACTGGCCGTTGATGGTGGGCGGCCGGCACACCATGGTCGGCTTCGCGTCGGGCACGGCCTGGTCGAGCGTGAACTTCTTGCGTCCGGTCACGATGTCCAGCGCGTCCAGCCGCGTCACGCGCTGGCCGACCACCGCGCTGGCGGAGCCCGCGGCCAGCCCGCCGATCAGCGGCATGCCCGCATGCAGCGAGCGCACGCTCGAGGAGCCTCCGGTGAGCTGGTTGTACATCAGCTCCGGGCTGGCGTCGGCGGAGCCCACCTCGATCGCGTTCAGCGGCAGGCCCAGCTTGTCGGCCAGCATCATCGCGGCGGCGGTGGCGATGCCCTGGCCCGATTCGAAGCGCGGCAGCTCCAGCCGGACGCGGCCGTCCGCAAGCTTGCTCACCTTGACCAGCGGCATGGTCGGCAGCGCCGTCACTGTCACCGCATCGCCGATGTCGACCAGGTCGGTCGTGTCGGGCGGGGTCATCGGCAGTATCGCGGCCCGGGCCGACGAAGGAGCCGCGAGGCCGCCGAGCCCCGCGGCGGCCGAGATCAGCGGCGCGGAGGCCGCATATCCCAGCAGGTCGCGCCGGCGCATGCCGGGCGGTTCGTCATGAGAGGGCGCAGGCGTGGGGCCCGCGCCGGATTCGGGATGTTCCATCCTTGTCTCCAGTCTTATGGTTGTGTGGCGAACGGGAGTCAATATGTCATGATCGCCGCGACAAAAATGTCTTTTCAAAGACATTACTTACGGATGTGTTCGCCGGCCTTCCCACGCAGGCCCCGGTGTGCACGGAGGAGCGAGCAAGCAACAGGCGAGCGAGGGAAGCACGTATGCCGTCGAAGGCCATGGAGACCATGCTCCGCGAGAGCTTGTGGGCGCAGACCCTGGCGGCCGAGGAACTCGACCGCGTGGTGCGCGAGTCGTACGAGCGCGAGGTGCCGGCCGGCGGTTTCGTGATGCGCCGCGGCGAGCCCGCGGATCTCTGGCTCGGCGTCATCGAGGGCCTGGTGAAGATGTCGCTCTCGCTGGCCGATGGCCGCGTCTCCACATTCACCGGCGTGACCTCCGGCGGCTGGGCCGGCGAAGGCTCGCTGCTGAAACCCGGCCCCTGGCGCTACGACGGCGTGGCCATGCGTCCGACGCGCGTGGCCTGCGTGCCGCGCCATACCTTCGAACGCCTGGTGTCGACGAACCTCGATTTCGACCGGTTCCTGCTGTCGCACATCAATGCCCGCCTGAGCCTGTTCATCGGACTCATGGAGTTCGACCGCCTGCTGGGCCCCGACGCGCGCATTGCACGCTGCCTGGCCAGCCTGTTCGACCCGATCCTCTATCCGCAGGCGAGCAGCTTCGTACGCCTGACCCAGGACGAGATCGGCCTCCTGTCCGCGGTCTCGCGCCAGCGCGCCAACCGGGCGCTGCATGCGCTCGAGCGCGCAGGCCTGCTGCGGGTGGAGCACGGCGGGGTCGAGGTGATCGATCTTGAAGGGCTGCGCAACTACGTTGGTGAAGGGAGCTCCTAGCGCAGCCGGCGGTATCCGGGTTTGTCCTCGTTTTTTGGTTATGAATCAAAACTACATTGGTTATCTTCAATAACCTTTGTGGCCGACGGTGCCGCCGGCCGAGGAGACCAGCATGGATCACATCGTGTCATCGTCCTGGCGGCCGGCATGGGCCGCGGTGGGTGCGGCCGCATTGCTCGCGGCCTGTGGCGGAGGCGGCGGCGGGAGCGGCGGCTTTGCGTTCCTGCCGATCGTTCCGGCCGCGCCGGCGGCACCGCCGCCTGCGCCACCCGCACCGCCGCCCGCGGCCTCGCGGGAGGCGAGGCCCGGCACGCTGCAGTCGTGCAGCGACCTCGCGAGCAAGGCCGCCTTCAATGGCACGGCCTACACCAGCATCACTTCCGTGGCGGCCGGCACCCTCACGGTGGCGGGCGTGGGCACACCCACGCCGGCGCACTGCCTGGTGCAGGGAAAGATGAACGAGCGCAGCAGCAGCGTCGACGGCCGCACCTATGCGATCGGCTTCGAGATGCGCCTGCCGGTCGACTGGAACGGGCGCTTCTTCTACCAGGCCAACGGCGGGCTGGACGGAAGCGTGGTGCCGGCCACGGGCGGCGTCGGGGGCGGGTCGCCCACGACCACTGCGCTGCACATGGGCTTTGCCGTGATCAGCTCCGATGCGGGCCACTCGGGCGCGCAGAACCCGGTCTTCGGCATCGATCCGCAGGCGCGCCTGGCCTACGGCTACAACGCCGTCGCGCAGCTCACGCCGATGGCCAAGAACCTGATCGCCAAGGCCTATGGCCGCGCGGCCGACCGCTCCTACTTCGGCGGCTGCTCGAACGGCGGCCGCCATGCGATGGTTGCGGCCGCGCGCTCCGCCAACGATTACGACGGCATCTTGGCGGGCAATCCCGGCTTCAACCTGCCGAAGGCCGCGGTCGCGCAGCTCTACGGCGTGCAGCAGTACGTGCAGGTGACGACCGCCAACACGCCGGCCGGCAAGCCGGACCTGCAGACGGCCTTCACGCAGGCGGAGATGGACACGGTCGCCGGCGCCGTGCGGGCCAAGTGCGACGCGCTCGACGGCGCAACCGACGGCATCGTCGCGAATGTGCAGGCCTGCAAGACGGCCTTCAAGCTGGCCACCGACGTGCCCACCTGCAGCGGCGCGCGCGACGGCAGCTGCCTCACGGCCGCGCAGAAGACGGTGCTCGACAACGTCTTCGGCGGTGCGCGCAACACCGCGGGCACTGCGCTCTACAACGGCTTTCCGTATGACGCGGGCATCAACGGCGCCGATTGGCGGCAATGGAAGTTCTCCAACTCGCAGAACCTGGACACGGCCGCGGTCGGCTTCGTGTTCAGCTCGCCGCCGCTGGGCACGAGCCGTCCCTCGGGCATCGACTTTGCGCTGGGCTTCAGCATGGACGCCGATGCGCCGGGCATCTTCGCGACCACCGCGCTCTACACCGAGTCGGCCATGTCCTTCATGACGCCGCCGAACCCGGGCAACCTCGCGGTGCTGCGCGACCGCGGCAGCAAGCTCATGGTCTATCACGGCACCAGCGACGCGGTGTTCTCGTCGGACGACACGACGCGCTGGTACGACGAGTTGCGCGCGGCCAATGGCGGCGATGCCTCCGGCTTTGCGCGCTTCTTCCCGGTGCCCGGCATGAACCACTGCGGGCGAGGCCCGGCCACGGACCAGTTCGACATGCTGACGCCGCTGGTGGCCTGGGTGGAGAAGGGCAAGGCGCCGGATGCCGTGGTCGCCGCCGCGCGCGGTGCGGGGGCCAACGTGGTCAACACGGAACTGCCCGCCGGCTGGTCGGCCACCCGCACCCGGCCCCTGTGCCCGTATCCGAAGGTGGCGACCTACGTGGGCGGCGATCTCGAATCGGCTGCCAGCTTCGCCTGCAAGTAGGCGGGCCTACACGCGAAGCAACCCGCGAAAGCCCCTGGCCGCGTAGTACGACTGCGCGCCGTTGTGATAGACGAACACGCGGCCGTAGCGCCGATCGCCGAAGAGGGCGCCGCCGAGCGCCCGGATCTCCGGCGGTGCCTGGATCCAGCTCGAGGTCTTGAGGTCGAACTCGCCGAGCGCCTGCAGGTTCCGGTACTGCTCCTCGGTGAGAAGCTCGATGCCCATCGCGGCGGCCATCTCGACCGCGCTGCTCTCTGGCTTGTGTTCCTTGCGGGCGTCGAGCGCTTCGCGGTCGTAGCAGAGGCTGCGGCGGCCGCCGGGGGTCTCCGCGGAGCAGTCGCAGAAGCTGAGGCGGCCGGTCTTCCTGTCCTGGCCGATGAGGTCGGGTTCCCCGCCCGTGGCCTCCATCCCGTGCAGCGACTTCAGCGCGCCGGGATGGGCCTCGAGCCTGGTTTGCACGTCGGCCCACGCGATGGCCCTGTGCCGGTGCATGTTCTTCTCGAAGCGGGTCTTCAGGGCCTGGAGCAGCGCTTCCCGTTCTTGCGCCTTCATGGTTCTTGAATGAGTGCGTTGGGGTTGGTTGCAGGTCTGCCTTGCGCGTGACAGTTTGCCAGATGACATGCGCGGCCCGCGGGATTAAGCTTTTGCCCCGCGCAGGAAATCGCTTGCCGATGGAGGTCTCGCCATGACCAGTCCAGCCCGTTCGTTGCTCCGCACTCCGGCACCGGGGAAAGAGATCGATCTTCCGGCCAGGATGGTGGGCGAGGGGTTCCAGATTGCCGCCCGCTCGCAGAAGACCTACGTCGCCACCGGCGCGCCCGTGGTCTTCTTCGACGTCCTCTCCGAAGACGGCGAGCGCATCGGCATCGCCAATGCGATCCTCGAGCCGCGTTCCGAGGCCGTGGCGGGCATCGGGCATGTCTGCGTGACGCTGAGCGGGGCGCACGCTTCCGTGGAACTGCTGACGCAGGTCGCCGATGTCCTGGTCGACTACGCCCTCGATTCGGGCCTGCGCGAAGTCATGATCGTGGTGCCGCAATCGCATGCAGATTCGGTCGAGGCGTGCTGCAGGCTCGACCCGGTCTCGTCCGGCGCAACGCACCTCGGACACGGCGTCGAGGGGCAGGTCTACATGTATCGCCGGTAGCGGGGCACCTGCGGGATTTCACCAAGGCCCTGCGGCGGCTGGCGCGGCGCATACTTGCCGCAGCGCCGCTCGCCGGCCCCTCCGGGGCTCCGGGCGACTGTCAGGAGGCACGCCCTTGCAGCGAACCGACATTGCCAACCCGGCCTATTTCCACAAGGTCGTCGATTGCCAGTACGCCTGCCCGGCGCACACCCCCGTCCCCGAATACATCCGCATGATCGCGCAGCGCCGCTATGGCGACGCCTACATGGTCAACTGGGTGTCCAACGTCTTTCCCGGCATCCTCGGGCGCACCTGCGACCGGCCTTGCGAGCCGGCCTGCCGGCGCGGGCGGGTCGAACAAAGCAATGAGAAGATTCCCGAGCCGGTGGCGATCTGCCGGCTCAAGCGCGTGGCGGCCGACATGAAGGAGGACGTGCGCGCCCGCATGCCCAAGCCGGCGCCCGGCAACGGCAAGCGCATTGCCTGCGTGGGCGCGGGGCCGGCCTCGCTCACCGTCGCGCGCGACCTGGCGCCGCTCGGCTACGAGGTGACGGTGTTCGACGAGGAGGCCAAGGCCGGCGGCTTCATCCGCACGCAGATCCCGCGCTTTCGGCTGCCGGAATCGGTGATCGACGAGGAGACCGGCTACATCCTGGACCTGGGCGTCGAGTTCCGCGGCGGCGAGCGCATCGGCTCGATGAAGGCGCTGATGGCCGAGGGCTGGGACGCGATCTTCGTCGGCTGCGGCGCGCCGCGCGGGCGCGACCTGGACATTCCCGGGCGGCGGGAAGCGGCAGCCGCCATCCACATCGGCATCGACTGGCTCAATTCCGTGTCCTTCGGCCACGTGAGCCGCATCGGCCGGCGCGTGATCGTGCTGGGCGGCGGCAACACGGCCATGGACTGCTGCCGCTCGGCCCGGCGCCTGGGCGGCAGCGACGTGAAGGTGATCGTGCGCAGCGGCTTCGACGAAATGAAGGCCTCGCCCTGGGAGAAGGAAGACGCGCAGCACGAAGGCATTCCGATCATCGACTTCCATGTGCCCAAGGCCTTCGTGCACGCGGAGGGCAAGCTGCTGGGCATGACCTTCGAGCGCGTCCGCGCCGAGTACGACGCGCAGGGCCGCCGCACGCTGGTGCCCACCGGCGAGCCCGACGCCTGGTTCGAATGCGACGAGGTGCTGGTGGCGGTGGGCCAGGAGAACGCCTTTCCGTGGATCGAGCGCGACTGCGGCATCGCCTTCGACACCTCGGGCCTGCCCGTGCTCGACAAGAACACCTTCCAGTCGACGGTGCCCCATGTGCTGTTCGGCGGCGATGCGGCCTTCGGCCCGAAGAACATCATCACGGCCGTGGCCCACGGCCACGAGGCGGCGGTGTCGATCGACAAGCTGCTGCGCGCCGAGCTGGTCTATGTTCGGCCGGCGCCCATGACCAACCTGGTGTCGCAGAAGATGGGCATCCACGAGTGGAGCTACGACAACGACACCTCCAACGACCTGCGCTACAAGGTGCCGTGGGCCAAGGCCGAGAAGGCGCTGGCCAGCATCGCGGTGGAGGTGGAACTGGGCTTCGACGCCGCCACCGCCTTCAAGGAGGCCGAGCGCTGCCTGAACTGCGATGTGCAGACGGTGTTCACCGAATCCGCCTGCATCGAATGCGATGCCTGCGTGGACATCTGCCCGATGGACTGCATCAGCTTCACCACCAACGGCGACGAGGCGGACCTGCGCCAGCGGCTCAAGGCGCCGGCGCTCAACCTGGCGCAGGACCTGTACGTGTCGGGCGGGCTCAAGACGGGCCGCGTGATGGTCAAGGACGAGGACGTCTGCCTGCACTGCGGCCTGTGCGCCGAGCGCTGCCCCACGGGCGCCTGGGACATGCAGAAGTTCCTGCTGAAGATGACACCTGCGGGGCAGGGGGCGACTGCATGAGCGCCATTCCACAAATTGAGGCGGTCAACGATTTCGTCATCAAGTTCGCCAACGTCAACGGCTCGGGATCGGCCTCGGCCAACGAGCTGTTCGCCAAGGCCATCCTGCGCATGGGCGTGCCGGTGAGCCCGCGCAACATCTTCCCGAGCAACATCCAGGGCCTGCCGACCTGGTACGAGGTGCGCGTGACCGAAGACGGCCACCTGGGCCGGCGCGGCGGCACCGACATGATGGTGGCGATGAACCCGCAGACCTGGGACGCCGACGTGGCCGAACTCGAGCCCGGCGGCTACCTGTTCTACGACAGCACGCGGCCGCTGCCGCCCTCGAAGTTCCGCAGCGACGTCCGCGTGATCGGCATGCCGCTGACCGAGATCTGCAACGCCGTCTACCAGGACCCGCGGCAGCGCCAGCTGTTCAAGAACATCGTCTACGTGGGCGCGCTGGCCATCCTGCTGGGCATCGAGCCCGAGGTGGTCGAGAAGCTGTTCGGCGAGCAGTACAAGGGCAAGGAAAAGCTGCTCGCCTCCAACGTGCAGGCGCTGCACCTGGGCTGCGACTTCGCGCGCGAGAACCTCGAGCTGCTGGGCCTCAGGGTGCGGCGCGCCGACCGGGTGGGCGAGCGCATCTTCGTGGACGGCAACAGCGCCGCGGCGCTGGGCTGCGTGTATGGCGGCGCCACGGTGGCGGCCTGGTATCCGATCACGCCGTCGTCCTCGGTGGCCGAGGCCTTCCAGAAATATTGCGCCAAATTCCGCGTGGACCCGGCCACCGGGCAGCACCGCTTTGCCATCGTGCAGGCGGAGGACGAGCTGGCTTCCATCGGCATGGTGGTCGGCGCGGGCTGGAACGGCGCACGCGCCTTCACGGCGACCTCGGGCCCCGGCATCTCGCTGATGGCCGAGTTCATCGGCCTGGCCTACTTTGCCGAGATCCCGGTCACGCTCATCAACGTGCAGCGCGGCGGCCCATCGACGGGCATGCCGACGCGCACGCAGCAGGCCGACATCCTGGCCTGCGCCTACGCCTCGCACGGCGACACCAAGCACGTGCTGCTGTTTCCGGAAGACCCGCACGAATGCTTCGAGCATGCGGCGGCGGCGCTGGACCTGGCCGACCGGCTGCAGACGCCGGTGTTCCTGATGACGGACCTGGACATCGGCATGAACCAGCGCCTGTGCGCGCCCTTTGCCTGGGACGACAGCCAGGCCTACGACCGCGGCAAGCTCATGAGCGCCGAGGAACTCGAGGCCGGCCGCGACTTCGGCCGCTACAAGGACGTGGACGGCGACGGCATCCCCTGGCGTACGCTGCCGGGCACGCACCCGAGCAAGGGCAGCTACTTCACCCGCGGCACCACGCGCGATGCCTATGCCCGATATTCGGAGCGCGGGCCGGACTACATCTACAACATGGAGCGGCTGCTGAAGAAGTTTGCGACCGCGGCCACGCTGGTGCCGCAGCCGGTGCTGCGCCCGGCTGCCCAGAAGACCGAGCTGGGCGTGATCTATTTCGGTTCGACCAGCCCGTCGATGCACGAGGCGCTGCAGGCACTGGAAGAACGCGGCATCCACCTGGACGCGCTGCGGCTGCGCGCCTTTCCGTTTCCGCAGAGCGTGGTGCAGTTTCTCGCGCAGCACCGGCAGGTGTTCGTGGTCGAGCAGAACCGCGACGCGCAGATGCGCAGCCTGCTGGTCAACGAGCTGGACGTCGATCCCGCCCGGCTGGTGCGGGTGCTGCATTTCGACGGCACGCCCATCACGGCGCGCTTCATCGTCCAGGCCATCAGCACGCATGTGCAGAAGACGCAAGCCTCCGGCACGAAGGAATCTGCATGACCTACCTCGCCAAACCCCGGCTGCACCATCCGACGCTGGCCACCAACAAGGTCGGCTACACGCGGCGCGACTACGAGGGCAAGATCTCCACGCTGTGCGCCGGCTGCGGACACGACTCCATCTCCGCCGCCATCATCGAGGCCTGCTGGGAGCTGGACATCGAGCCGCACCGCGTGGCCAAGCTCTCGGGCATCGGCTGCAGCTCCAAGACGCCGGACTACTTCCTGGGCGCCTCGCACGGCTTCAACACGGTGCACGGCCGCATGCCCAGCGTGCTGACCGGCGCCAACCTGGCCAACCGCGACCTGCTGTACCTGGGCGTCTCGGGCGACGGCGATTCGGCGTCCATCGGCCTGGGCCAGTTCGCCCACGCGATGCGGCGCGGCGTGCGCATGGCCTACATCGTGGAGAACAACGGCGTCTACGGCCTGACCAAGGGCCAGTTCTCGGCCACGGCCGACCAGGGCTCCAGGAGCAAGAAGGGCGTGGTCAACAGCGACAGCCCGGTGGACCTGGTGGCCATGGCGCTGCAGCTGGGCGCGAGCTACGTGGGGCGGGGCTTCTCGGGCAACAAGGCGCAGCTGGTGCCGCTCATCAAAGGGGCGATCAGCCACGGCGGCGCCGCCTTCATCGACGTGATCAGCCCCTGCGTCGCCTTCAACAACCACCCGGGCAGCACCAAGAGCTACGACTACGTGCGCGAGCACAACGAGGCGGTCAGCCGCATCGACTTCATCAGCGGGCGGGAAGAGATCACCGTCGACGTGGCGCCGGGCGAAGTGATGGACGTGCGCCAGCACGACGGCACCCTGCTGCGCCTGCGCAGCCTGCATCCGGGCTACGACCCCGGCGACCGCCATGCCGCCATGGCCCACATGCAGCGGCACCAGGAGATGGGCGAGGTGGTGACCGGGCTGCTCTTCGTCGATCCGCTGGCCAGCGACCTGCACACGGCGCTCAACACCAGCGACCGGCCGCTCAATGCGCTGGGCCCGGCCGAGCTGTGCCCCGGCGCCGAGGCGCTCGCGCGGCTCAACGCGTCCTTGCGCTGAGCGGCGTCCGGCGGCACCATTGGGTTCCTTTCCGGAGGGCGCACCATGGCCGAGCGCACCGTTTTCCAATCCATCTCGCGCAAGCACGTGATCAGCCTGGGTCCGCAGGCCAGCGCGCGCGACGCCGCGTGCGTGATGACGCGCGCCAACTGCGGCAGCGTGCTCGTGCTGGAACTGCCCGACATCCTGCTGGGCATCCTGACCGAGCGCGACCTGATGACCCGCGTGCTGGCGCGGGGGCTCGACCCCGACCGAACGACGGTGCGCGAGGTCATGACGCCCAACCCGATCTGCGTGCCGCCCGAAACGCCGGTGTCCGACGCCGTGGTGCTGATGCTCGAACGGGGCTTTCGCCACCTGCCGCTGGTGGCGGGAACGAAGATCCTGGGCGTGTTCTCGGTGCGCGACGCGCTGCCGCGGGAGCTCGGCACGGCGGTCAGCCTGACGGAGTTCCGCGAGCAGGTGAACGACGCGCTGGGGTAAGGTGGAGGATGGCGTCCCGTCCGGATCAACCTCCTGCGGTGGTGTCGCCATCGAAAGCCTTCCCCACATGCTGAATCCCCTTCGTTCCGACTGCCAACTTGGACAACGGTTGGCGTCGCAGTACGGCATCGACGCCGTGCAGTCACTCGTGAGCAGGTCGCGCCGCGGCTGCGAGCTGGGCGTCGCCCGGATGCGCTATGAGTTGCCGCATCTGTTCGTGCTCGCGCCTCTCCCGCTCGAGAACGCATTCCTGCTCAGCGTGGAGATCAATCCGGGCGGCAGCCGGCGCATCGTCCGTGACGGCAAATCCCGGCAACTGGGCCTGCAGCAGGAGGGCGCCTTTCACATTGCCGATCTTTCGCAGCACGCCTCGGCCTACGTGAGCAGCCCGTTCCATTCGATGTTCTTCCACCTGCCGCGCGCAACCATCGATGCGTTCACCGAAGAAATGGAGATGCCGCGTGTCGATCGGCTGGACTGCGCCGCCGGCACGCTGGACCCGGTGGTCGCCCATCTGGGCCGGGCCATGCTGCCGGTGCTGATGCATCCGCAGGATGCGAGCCGGCTGTTCGTGGAACACCTGGCGCTGGCACTGAAGGCGCACGTGGTGCATGCCTACGGCGGCGCGGCCGGGCCGGCGCCCGTGCACACCCGGGGCCTCGCGCCGTGGCAAGAGCGCCGCGCCAAGGACTTTCTCATGGCGCACCTCGCAGGGGACGTATCGCTGGGCGACGCGGCGCGCGAATGTGCGCTGTCGCGCAGCCACTTCAGCAAGGCGTTCAAGCAGACGACGGGGCAGACGCCGCATGCATGGCTTGTAGCGCAGCGCGTGCAAGCGGCGCGTCGGCTGCTGGGGCAGCCGCATCTTCCGATTGCCGAGATTGCCACGGCCTGCGGTTTTTCCGATCAGAGCCACCTGACGCGGGTTTTCACCGCGCACACAGGCACATCTCCGGCGCGGTGGCGGCGCCTGAACGCGGGCTGATTCGCGCGACGGCCAGGCCGGTCAGGCCGACCTTGGCAGCAGCGCCGGAACCAGCTGCCGGTTCAGCTGCTTCACCCACCACTGGAGCGCCTTTCCCTTGGCGCCGGTCTTCCATGCGAGCCAGAAGGCCTCGGGTGCGCGCGGCTCTTCGGTCTGCAGCTCGACGAGCGTGCCGCGCTTCAGGTCGCCCTCGATGCAGGCGCGCGGTAAGAATCCGTGCCCCAGGCCCGCGGCCTGGCAGGCGATCTTCGCGGCCATGCTGGGTACGGCGACGTGGTGCTGGCCGGCAAGCAGCCCCACGGTGCGGTCGGAAAGGGTGCGCGCGCTGTCGCTCACCACGATGGCGTTGCACTCCAGCAGGTCGCCGCGCTGCAGCGGCCGGCCCAGGCGCGTGAGCGGATGCGTGGGCGCCACGCAGAAAGCGAAGTCGAGGCTTCCCACCATCACCGCCTGGTAACCCCCGCCGGCCGGCCCTTCGCCCGCGGCCACGACGATGTCGGCGCGTCCTTCGCGCAATGCCTCCCAGCTGCCGGTGAGCGCCTCGCACCCGATGCGCAGCCGCGTGCCGCAGCGCAGCGCCTCGAACGCGCGAATGTCGTCGATCAGCGCCTGCGTGGGAATCAGCGAGTCGTGCACCAGCCGCAGCTCCGATTCGAACCCGGTGGCGATCTGCCGCATGCGCGACTCGAGATCGCCGGCGGCGCCAAGCAGCCAGCGGCCTTCCTTGAGCATTTCTTCGCCGGCCGCGGTGAGCGCCACGCGCGGGCCGTTGCGCACGAACAGCAGCATGCCCAACTGCTCCTCGAGCTTGCCCACCGCGTACGAGATGGTGGAGGGCACCTTGTTCAGGCGCGCGGCGGCGCCTGCAAATGAGCCGTGGCGCGCGATGGCGTCCACGAGTTCGATGGCTTCGAGACTGAGCTTGAGCACGGCTGGTCCTTGGAAATGAATCATCGAAAAATTCGATGATTGACGGCTAAAAGTTTCGTCAACAGGCCTCGATGAAAGAAAGATGATTCAGCCATGCATCGGGGATTCTTCTCCGAAGCGATTGTGAATCACATCGAACCAAACGACCATCAAGGACCCCAATCATGTTGGAAATTCGCAGCGCCAATGACCGCGGACTTGCAGACTTCGGCTGGCTCAAGTCCCGCCACACCTTCTCTTTCGGCCACTACCACGACCCGAAGCAGGAAGGCTTCTCCGACCTGCTGGTGATCAACGACGACCGCGTGCATCCGGGCCGCGGCTTCGGCACCCATCCACACCGCGACATGGAAATCTTCTCGTACGTGCTCGACGGCGCGCTCGAGCACAAGGACTCGATGGGCACCGGCTCGGTCATCCGCCCGGGCGACGTTCAGATGATGAGCGCCGGTACCGGCGTGCGCCACAGCGAGTTCAATTCCTCCTCCACCGATCCGCTGCATTTCCTGCAGATCTGGATCGTGCCCAACGCCAAGGGCGTAGCGCCCCGCTACCAGCAAGTGCACTTCGCACCCGAGGAAAAGCGCGGCCGGCTGCGGCTGATCGTCTCGCCGGAGGGTGCCGGCGGCTCGCTTGCCGTGCACCAGGACGCCCGCGTCTACGCCGGCCTGTTCGACGGCGATGAAGCCGCCTCGCTCGCGCTCGGCCCCGATCGCCATGCCTATGTGCATGTGGCACGCGGCAGCGTGGAAGTGAACGGCCAGCGGCTGGGCGAGGGCGACGGCGCGCGGGCGCGCGGCGAGCAGCGGCTCGAGCTGGCGCGCGGCGAGGGCGCCGAGGTGCTGGTGTTCGACCTGCGCCCGAAAGAGTTGCCTTCCTTCTGACATTGCGCGTGCGCCCCTTGGCGGCGCGGACGCAAATGTCCAAACGGCCTCACTAATCGACAAGACATGCATCGGCGCTGAAACGACGATGCATGGCAACGCAAGACCCAATTTTTTTCACCAACTCACGGAGAGTCCCATGTCCATCAAAGCCACCCCCACCGCCGGCGCAAAGCTGCTCACCCCTACCGACCACACGCTGGTGATGATCGACTTCCAGTCGCAGATGGCCTTTGCCACGCACTCGATCGACGCGGTGAACCTGCGCAACAACGCGGCCCTCGTGGCCCATGCGGCGGCCGGCTTCAAGGTGTCGACCATCCTCACGACCGTGGCCGAGAAGAGTTTTTCGGGCCCGATGTTCAGCGAGATCACCGACGCCTTCCCGGGCCAGAAGATGCTCGACCGCACCTCGATGAACACCTGGGAAGACGCGGCCGTGATCGAGCGCATCAACGAGATCGGCAAGAAGCGCATCGTGCTCTCGGGCCTGTGGACCGGCGTGTGCATCGTCGGGCCGGCGCTGTCGGCCATCGACCAGGGCTTCGAGGTGTTCGTGATCGCCGACGCCTGCGGCGACGTCTCGGCCGAGGCGCACAACCGCGCGATGGACCGCATGGTGCAGGCCGGCGCGCAACCGATGACCTCGCTGCAATACCTGCTCGAGCTGCAGCGCGACTGGGCCCGCACGGACACCTATGAAATGACCACCGGCATCGCAAAGAAGTTCGGCGGCGCCTACGGCCTGGGCGTAACCTACGCCAAGACCATGTTCGGCGCGCACGAAGGCTGATCGCCGCGGTGACCAAGATGAAGCCCTATGTCCTGTCGCTCGCGCTCGGCCTGCTGGTCGGCGTGATCTACGCACTGTTCCAGGTGCGTTCGCCGGCGCCGCCGGTCATCGCCCTGGTCGGGCTTCTCGGGATCCTGCTCGGCGAGCAGATCCCGCCGCTCATCAAGAGCGTGATCAAGCCCGAGGCGGCCGCCACCTCGTGGCTGCAGCACCAGGTCAAGCCGCATGTGTTCGGCGAACTGCCGCAGTGCGCCAAGGGCGAGGCCGGCGCCGCGGCCGGAAGGAAGGCATGAGCGATTCATTCGACGAACGGCGCCGGCGCCTCTGCCTCGGTACGCTTGGCGCCGCTCTTGCCGGTACGGCAATGGCCCAATCCAACCCCTCAAGGACACCCGACATGGCAGGCACCACCGCCCCCCACCTGATCCTGCACAACGGCCGCTTCACCACACTGGACCGCGCCAACCCCGTGGCCGACGCCGTGGCCATCAAGGACGGCCGCTTCACCCGCGTGGGCCGCGCGCAGGACATCCTGCCGCTCGCGGACGGCAGCACCCGCGTGATCGACCTGCAAGGCAGGCGCGTGCTGCCGGGCCTCATCGACAACCACCTGCACATCATCCGCGGCGGCCTCAATTTCAACCTCGAACTGCGCTGGGACGGCGTGCGCAGCCTGGCCGATGCCATGGGCATGCTCAAGCGCCAGGTCGCGATCACGCCCGCGCCGCAGTGGGTGCGCGTGGTGGGCGGCTTCACGGAGCACCAGTTCGCCGAAAAGCGCCTGCCGACCATCGAGGAGCTCAACGCCGTGGCGCCCGACACGCCGGTGTTCCTGCTGCACCTGTACGACCGCGCGCTGCTCAACGGCGCCGCGCTGCGCGCCGTCGGCTACACCAAGGACACGCCCGCGCCGCCCGGCGGCGAGATCGTGCGCGACGCGGCCGGCAACCCCACGGGCCTGCTGCTGGCCAAGCCCAATGCGTCGATCCTCTATGCGACCCTGGCCAAGGGCCCGAAGCTGCCCTTCGAATACCAGCTCAATTCCACGCGCCACTTCATGCGCGAACTCAACCGCCTGGGCGTGACCGGCGCCATCGACGCGGGCGGCGGCTTCCAGAATTTTCCCGAGGACTACCAGGTGATCCAGCAGCTGGCCGATGCCGGCCAGCTCACCATCCGCCTGGCCTACAACCTGTTCACGCAGAAGCCCAAGCAGGAGAAGGAAGACTTCCTCCACTGGACCGCCACCTCGAAGTACAAGCAGGGCGACGACTACTTCCGCCACAACGGCGCGGGCGAGATGCTGGTGTTCTCGGCCGCCGACTTCGAGGACTTCCGCCAGCCGCGCCCCGACATGGCGCCCGAGATGGAAGGCGATCTCGAAGAGGTGGTGCGCGTGCTGGTGCAGAACAAGTGGCCGTGGCGCCTGCATGCCACCTACGACGAGACCATCGACCGCGCGCTCGGCGTGTTCGAGAAGGTGAATCGCGACACGCCGCTCGCCGGCCTGAACTGGTTCTTCGACCATTGCGAAACCATTTCGGAAAAATCGATCGACCGCATCGCCGCGCTGGGCGGCGGCATCGCGGTGCAGCACCGCATGGCCTACCAGGGCGAATACTTCGTCGAGCGCTACGGCGCCGGCGCGGCCGAGGCCACGCCGCCGGTCAAGCGCATGCTCGAGAAGGGCGTGAAGGTGTCGGCCGGCACCGATGCGACGCGCGTTGCCTCGTACAACCCGTGGGTGTCGCTGTCGTGGCTGGTCACCGGCAAGACCGTGGGCGGCATGCAGCTCTACCCGCAGCGCAACTGCCTGGACCGCGAGGCCGCGCTGCGCATGTGGACCGAGAACGTGACCTGGTTCTCGAACGAGGTCGGCAAGAAGGGCCGCATCGAAGCCGGCATGCTCGCCGACCTCGTGGTGCCCGACCGCGACTTCTTCGCCTGCCCGGAATCGGAGATTGCCGACACCACCGCGCTCCTGACCATGGTCGGCGGCAAGGTGGTCTATGGCGCCGGCCCGTTCGCAGCGCACGACGAAGGCGCGCCGCCGCCGGCCATGCCCGACTGGTCGCCGGTGCGCCGCTTCGGCGGCTACGCCGGCTGGGGCGATGCCGAGGGCGCGCCGCTGCAGAAGGCCATGCGCCACGCGGCCATGTCCTGCGCCTGCGCCAACGACTGCAACGTGCACGGCCACCAGCATGCGACGGCCTGGAGCAGCAAGCTGCCGATCGCCGACCTCAAGAGCTTCTGGGGCGCGCTCGGCTGCGCCTGCTGGGCGGTGTGATGCGCTGGACCATTTCACCCGCCGTGCGCTGGCTCGCCTTGCTGCTGCTGTGCGCGGCCTACCTGCAGGGCGGGCTCAACAAGGCCATGGACTTCAACGCGGCCATCGCCGAGATGAACCACTTCGGCCTCTCGCCCGCAGGGCCGCTGGCCGCCGCGGTGATCGTGCTGGAGCTCGGCGCGGCCGCGTTCATCCTCACGGGCTTTCACCGCTGGCTCGGCGCGCTGGCGCTCGCGGGCTTCACCTTGATGGCGACCTTCGTCGCGCTGCGCTTCTGGGAGATGCCGCAGCCCGAGCGCTTCATGGCGGCCAATTCCTTCTTCGAGCACCTGGGGCTGGTCGGCGGCTTCGTGCTGGTGGCCTGGCACGACCTGAAGGAGCGAGCGAATGGCTGATCTCGCAGATGCCGCAGAGGCCGCCCAGGCCGCGAAGCCGAGCAGCAGCTTTGCGCCGCTGCGCCAGCCGGTCTTTGCCGTGCTGTGGGCGGCCACCGTGCTCGGCAACATCGGCAGCTTCATGCGCGACGTGGCGAGCTCCTGGCTCGTGACCGACCTGTCGGCCAGCCCCACGGCGGTGGCGCTGATCCAGACCGCGGCCACGCTGCCGATCTTCCTGCTCGCGATTCCGGCCGGGGTGCTGTCCGACATCCTCGACCGGCGGCGCTTCCTGATCTTCGTGCAGCTGGTGCTGGCGGGCGTGAGCGGCACGCTGCTGGTGCTCTCGCACACCGGCGCGCTCACCGTCGAGTACCTGATCGCGCTGACCTTCGTCGGCGGCATCGGCGCCGCGCTCATGGGGCCGACCTGGCAGTCGATCGTGCCCGAGCTGGTGCCGCGCGCCGACCTCAAGAACGCGGTGGCGCTGAACTCGCTGGGCATCAATATTGCGCGCTCCATCGGGCCGGCCGCGGGCGGCCTGATCCTCGCGAGCTTCGGCGCCGCCCTGACCTATGGCGCCGACGTGCTCAGCTATGTGTTCGTGATCGCGGCGCTGCTGTGGTGGAAGCGCCCGGCGGCCGCCGACAGCGGCCTGTCGGAGAACTTCCTGGGCGCCTTCCGCGCCGGCCTGCGCTACACGCGCGCCAGCCGCGAGCTGCACCGTGTGCTGCTGCGCGCGGCGGTGTTCTTCCTGTTCGCCAGTTCGGTGTGGGCGCTGCTGCCGCTGGTGGCGCGACAGATGCTGGGCGGCAGCGCCGGCTTCTACGGCATCCTGCTGGGCGCCGTGGGTGCGGGCGCCATCGGCGGCGCGCTGGTGATGCCGCGGCTGCGCGCGCGCTTCGATGCCGACGGCATGCTGCTGCTGGCCTCGCTGCTCACCGCCGGCGTGATGGGCAGCCTGGTGTTCGCGCCGCCGCAGTGGCTCGCAGTGCTGTTGCTGCTGGTGCTGGGCCTGGGCTGGATCATCGCGCTCACCACGCTCAACGGCGTGGCGCAGTCGATCCTGCCGAACTGGGTGCGCGGGCGCGGCCTGGCCGTGTACCTCACGGTGTTCAACGGCGCAATGGCGGCCGGCAGCCTGGGCTGGGGCCTGGTGGCGCAGGAGATCGGCGTGCCGTACACGCTGGTGGCGGGCGCCGCCGGGCTGGTGGTCGTGGCCCTGCTGTTCCACCGTGCACGCCTGCCCACCGGCGATTCGGACCTGCAGGCCTCGAACCACTGGCCCGAGCCACTGGTGGCCGAGCCTGTCGCGCACGACCGCGGTCCCGTGATGGTGCAGGTCGAGTACCGCATCCGCAAGGAAGACCGCCCGGCGTTCCTGGACGCGATGAAGCGGCTGTCGCTCGAGCGCCGCCGCGACGGCGCCTACGCATGGGGCGTGACCGAGCACACCAGCGACCCCGAGCGCGTGATGGAGTGGTTCCTGGTCGAGTCCTGGGCCGAGCACCTGCGCCAGCACCACCGCGTGTCGCATGCCGACGCCGACCTGCAGAACGAAGCCGTGCGCTTTCACATCGGGCCCGGCCGGCCCGAGGTGCACCACTTCCTGTCGCTCTGATTTCCTTTCTTTCTTTTCGTCATACTGGAGAAACCATGACCACACTCACCCTGCGCGACGGCACCGAGCTCTACTACAAGGACTGGGGCTCGGGCCAGCCCATCCTCTTCAGCCACGGCTGGCCGCTGAGCGCCGACATGTGGGACGCCCAGATGCTGTTCTTCGCCGAACGCGGCTACCGCGCGATCGCCTTCGACCGGCGCGGCTTCGGCCGCTCCAGCCAGCCGTGGACCGGCTACGACTACGACACCTTCGCCGACGACATCGCCGAGCTGGTCGAGACGCTCGACCTCAAGGACGTGGTGCTCGTGGGCTTCTCGATGGGCGGCGGCGACGTGGCGCGCTACATCGCGCGCAAGGGCAGCGCACGCGTGACGAA
The DNA here is from genome assembly GCF_056396385.1 of Variovorax sp. 05T418. Lineage (NCBI taxonomy): Bacteria > Pseudomonadati > Pseudomonadota > Betaproteobacteria > Burkholderiales > Comamonadaceae > Variovorax > Variovorax sp. 05T418. Next base: position 372,203 of record NZ_JBFTLJ010000001.1, read on the forward strand.
GCTCGCGCTCATCAGCGCCGTGACGCCGCTGTTCATGAAGACGCCCGACCATCCGGTGGGCCCGGATGCCTCGCTCTTCGCCGGCATCCGCGCCGGGCTGGCCGCGGACCGTCCGCAGTTCCTCGACGACTTCAGCACGCTCTTCTACGGCACCAACCGCCCCGGTGCGAAGGTCTCGCAAGGCATCTTCAAGCAGACGCTGCAGATCGCGCTGCAGGCCTCGGCCAAGGCCACCATCGACTGCGTGACCGCGTTCTCCGAAACCGACTTTCGCCCCGACATGGCCAAGATCGACGTGCCCACGCTCGTGATCCACGGCGACGACGACCAGGTGGTGCCCGTCGAGGCCACGGGCAAGCTCGCGGCCGAGATGATCAAGGGCAGCCAGCTCAAGGTCTACGCCGGCGCGCCGCATGCCACCTGCACCACGCACAAGGACCAGGTGAACGCCGACCTGCTGGCCTTCATCCAGGCCTGAGCGTTCGGCGGACGCGGGCATGCAAGGCGCCTACGGCGATCTCCTGGGACGGTACTTCGAGCTGCCCTGCGCGCCCGCCCTCGTCATGCTGCCCGCGCCGACGACGCCCTTCGTCGCCACGCGCATCACCTGCCTGCCCGACCAGCTGGGCATGAAGCAGGAGATCCCGCGGCAGGACGCCTTCGCCGTGACCCTGCACCTTGCCGGTGTGAGCCACCACGAGCTCTGGGTGCGGGGCCGGCCTTCGGTGGTGCGCGGCTATGCGCCCGGGGCGATCAGCATCGTCGACCTGCGCGACGAGGTGGCGAGCTACCTGGGCAGTCCGCTGGATGCCCTTCACTTCTACGTGCCGCGCGCGCTGGTGGACGCCGTGACCGATGCGGCGGGCCTGGCGCGCGTGAGCGGCATTGCCTGCATGCCGGGGCTGGTCGATCCCGTGATCGAAAACCTGGGGGCGGCGGTGCTGGCCTTGCTCGAGCGGCGGCAGCGCGCAAGCTCGGCGACGAGCGAGCACCTGGCGATCGCGATCTGTGCGCACCTGGTCCATCGCTTCGGAAGCACCGCCGGCGGCGATGCCGCCGCGTCCCGGGCGCCGCGGCATTCGCGGTGCATGCACTGAACGCCACCCCTTTCCATTCGAGACCCTTCTCATGACCACGCCTTCTTCACCCTCCGTCCAAGACAACCCGTCCAAGCACCGTTTCGAATTCGAATCGCAAGGCGAGCGCGCGGTCGCGATCTACAGCCTGGCCGGCGGCGTCATCACCTTCATCCACACGCTGGTGCCCGAGGCGCTGCAAGGCCAGGGCGTGGCCCGGCAGCTGGTACTCGCGGGCCTGGCTTCCGCGCGCGAACGGGGCCTGCGCGTCATTCCGCAATGCCCGGTGTTCGCGGCCTACATGCGCTCACATCCCGAGACGCACGACCTGCTGGCCGACGAAGGCCGCGCGCTGCTGGGCCTCTGAGCCGGTCGGGCCGGAGCTTCTTCAGTGGTGGGGGCCGGGCGCTTCGGCGGCCTCGCCCTCGTGCGTGGCGCGCTGGAGCAGCACGGCGCAGGCCGCCAGCACCGGCGGAACCACGAAGCACCAGACATTCAGCTGGCTGTAGATGAGCGCGGCGGCGGCGCAGCCCGTGGCGAACACCGCGACGCTGGCGGCCATGCGCCGCAGCCGGGCGCGCGCCACGGCGACTTCTTCCGGCGCCAGGCCGCGCAGCAGGTCGGCGATGTCGATCATCACCTGCGTGGTCGTGCCGGTCATGAGCGTGGTCGGCGGAGCGCTGCCCAGATGCAGCCGGTGCACGGCGTTCTGGATCGCCATGGCCGACACCAGCGACATGCCGGTGAGCATCGCGAGGCCGCTGTCGCTGTCCTTGAACGGGCCGTAGCAGATGGCAAACGCTGCGCCCGCCGCCAGCAGCAGCGTCTTGAGCACCAGCATCGTGCGCAGCACCGGCAAGCCCAGGGCGGGCAGCCCGTGGCCGAGCCATCGCGCGAGCACCACCACGGCGCAGAACACCGGCAGCGCCACCAGCTTGGTCAGCGCGCCCGAGGTGCCATGCACCAGCGCCGCGCCGATGGTCACGAAGTTGCCCGTGACATGGGCCGTGAACAGGCCCTGCAGCGCCAGGAAGCCGGCAGTGTCCACGAAGCCGCCGTTGAGGCTCATGAGCAGGGGGAGGGAGGGTTTCATGAAGTGACTTTCGCGTGAGGAGGAGGAAAGAGGCGGGAATGCGCGGCCCATGGTGCGTCATTTCGCGCGCACCGTCTTGTCGGCTTGGCGGCTGCTTTGCACATTCGTGCGCACCCGGTGCATTCAGGGCGGGCGACTCTTGTTCAAGACACGGGCGAGCCGGCGCGGTACACATCCCGTCGAGACATCCCGCAGCAAGAATTCCAATGACCCACCCCCACAGCCGACCCCCGACCCTGACCACCGCGGGCGGCGCGCCCGTCGCGGACAGCCAGCACTCGATCACCGCGGGCCCGCGCGGGCCGATCCTGCGGCAGGACTACCAGATGAGCGAGAAGCTGGCCTACCTGGCGCGTGAACGCATTCCGGAACGGGTGCTGCATGCCAAGGGCGCGGCCGCCTTCGGCACGCTGCGCATCACGGGCGACATCTCGCGCCACACGCGCGCACGGGTGCTGCAGCCGGGGCAGTGCACGCCCGTGCTGGTCCGCTTCTCGGGGCTGACGGGCGAGCAGGGCTGCGCGGACGCGGAGCGCGACCTGCGCGGCTTCGCCATCAAGGCCTACACCGACGAAGGCAACTGGGACCTGGTCGGCAGCCACCTGCCGGTCGCCTGCATCCGCGATCCGCAGAAATTTCCCGACCTGGTGCGGGCGCTGAAGCGGCATCCGGTGCGGCACGTGCGCTCGCCCACGGCGATCTGGGACTTCTGGTCGCTGTCGCCCGAGAGCCTGCACCAGATCGTGATGCTGTTCTCCGACCGCGGCCTGCCGGCCGGCTTTCGCCACATGCACGGCTATGGCGTGCATGCCTTCGGGCTGGTCAACGCGGCCGGCGAGCGGGTCTGGGTCAAGTTCCATCTGCGCACGCTTCAGGGCATCCGGTGCCTGACCAATGGGGAAGCCCGCGAGCTGATCGCCGACGACCGCGAAAGCGCGCAGCGCGATCTGTTCGACGCCATTGAACGAGGCGAGCTCCCGCGCTGGTTGCTGCAGGTCCAGCTGATGAGCGAGGCAGAGGCAGCGCAGCTGCCGTTCAACCCGTTCGACGCGACCAAGGTCTGGCCGCAGCAGGATTTTCCGCTCGTCGAAGTCGGCGTGGTCGAACTCGACGCGAACCCCGACAACTACTTTGCGCAGGTCGAGCAAGCCACCTTCAATCCCGCCAACATCGTGCCCGGCATCTGCTTCTCGCCCGACAAGCTGCTGCAGGGGCGGCTGCTGGCCTATGCCGACGCGCAGCGCTACCGCGTGGGGACGCACCACGAGGCCCTGCCGGTGAACCGGCCCCGGTCGCCGGTGCACACCTATCACGCCGACGGCGCGATGCGCCTGGACGTTCCCGCCCGCACCGATGCCTACTACGAGCCGAACTCGTTCGGAGGACCGCGCCCTGACCGCACGCTGGCCGAGCCGCCGCTGCCCCTGGAAGGCGATGCCACGCGCTTCGATGACCGCCAAGGGCTTGGAGACCATGCACAGGCGGCGGCCCTGTACCGCAGCATGGACGAGGGCCAGAGACAGCGGCTGCTCGAGAACATCGCCAGTTCGATGGCGGGTGTGCCAGAGCTGATCCAGCGGCGCCAGGTCGCGCACTTCCGGCTCGTCGACGCCTCGCTGGGCGAGGGCGTGGCCGGCCGGCTCGGTCTCTAGCGCGGCTGAGGGCGATCCCTAGTTTTCAACCCGCATCCTGCGCCGCCAGATGCCTGGCGGGACCCCGGAATGCCGGGAGAAAACGCGGGTGAAGTGGCTTTGATCGGCAAAGCCGCAGGCCGCGGCAATCTCGGCGAGCGAGGTATCGACGTCCATGAGAAGTGCGCGCGCGTGCTCCAGCCGCTGCGCAATCAGCCATTGATGGGGTGTGTGGCCGGTGGTCTCGCGAAAGGCATGAATGAAATAGCTGCGTGAAAGCCCGCACGCGTCAGGCGATCTCGGTGATGGAAATGCGGCCGTCGATCCTGTTGCGCAGCATCTCCTTGGCGCGTGCCTCGTGCGAGCGCGAGAGGATCCGATTCGTTCTCGGCTCGGTCGTGGCTGCGCCGCCGTAGGTTTCGACGAGATAGCTCGTCATGGCAACGCTCAGCTGTTCGACGAACAGCATGCTTGCGCGTGCGGGGTCCTCGAGTGCCGGCGCCAGGGCCTCTGCGAGATTGAGCAGCACCTCGTCCCGCACGCCGGCCACATGGGCGAGGCTGCCGACGCGCTTGCCCGGTTTTTCCTCGATGGCCCGTTCGAGGCTGGCCTGCGATATCTCGAGCAGCACGAAATCGAAAGGGCGCTGGATGTCGGCACGATAACGTTCGGCGAAACCGCGAATGTAGATCGATCCCCTGTCGAAATCGTGGCACGAGGCATGCCGCCCGGCCACGATGCGCCGGCTGTGGCCATCGCGCATCGAGATGCCGAGCAGCACGCCGCGAGCGCTGGGCTCCGTCTCCACCTGGTGAAGTTGATGCGTATCCATCGTCTTGCGAAGGATTGCGACGCCGTTCGCACAGATGCCCTGATCCCGTTGAAGGTGGCCGGACATGCACCCCAGCGTGTCTTTGGGGACAGGACCGAGGCGCTGTGACGGAGAAGCTTCCTGTACCGACGGGGACATATGCCTGCTTTGTGCGAAATTATTCATGCCGTGCGGCAGGCCCGGGTGGGCCTTCAGGGTCGCGTTCTTGAATGGGGAAACCGCTGCGAGGACGCCGCAAAGCGGCCGATGCTACTCCTCGATTGTCCCGCCTGCAGATGGACCGCTCGCCGATCCCGGCGCCGCCTGCGCCAGGTGGCCGCCCACCGTCGAGAGCAGGCTGCGCAGCCAGCGATGCGCGCCCTGGTGCTGTGAGCGCTCGTGCCACAGCTGGTAGAAGCGCATGCGCGGAAATCCTTCGGGGGCCGCCACGCTCACCACCGGCAGGCTGCGCGTGAACTGCTCGGCAAAGTGGCGCGCGGTGGTGAACACGAGGTCGCTCTCGGCCACCAGGTAGGGCGCCATGGCGTAGTAGGGCACGAAGACGCGCGCATCGCGGGTTTGCCGCAGCCCGGCCAGGTGGCTGTCGACCACCGCGCGATGCGACTTGGCAAACGGCGTGGGCACCACGTGGGCGGCTGCCAGGTAGCGCTGCAGCGTCATCGCGCCCGGTGCGGCCAGCGGGTTGCCCGGACTCATCATGCAGACCAGCTCGTCCTCGATCAGCAGCGACAGGTGCATGCGCTCGGGCGGCAGCGGCCAGTTGCCGATCACGATGTCGAGCTCGCCCTGCGCCAGTGCGCGCTCGTAGTCGTAGCCGGGCGTCAGCGGGTGGATCAGCAGGCGCGCCTGCGGCGCCTCGGCGCGAAAGCGCGCCACCACCTCGGCCATGAAGCTGGCGGCCAGGTAGTCCGGCGTGGCGATGGTGAAGGTCATGGTGCTGGCGCCGGGCTCGAAGCGCTCCGGCCCGGCCAGCATGCGATCGATCTCGCCCAGCACCTCGCGTGCGCTCTCGCGCAACTGCAGCGCCCGCGCGGTGGGCACCATGCCGCCGCGCTCGCGCACCAGGATCGGATCGCCGAAGGCGTCGCGCAGGCGCCGCAGCGCCGCGCTGATGGCCGGCTGCGTCTGGTTCATGCGTACCGCGGCGCGCGAGACGCTGCGCTCAGCCACCAGTGCCGCCAGCACGCGCAGCAGGTGGATGTCGACAAGGTCCTGGCTTCTCGTCATTTGTCTTCTAGGGGTTCGACCGGATGGCGCGCCTTGCTGGGGCACGACCTATCGCGCTGGTTTATGCCGCACATTCCGCGCACCGTGCGCGCGCCGGGGCCATTCTGCCTACAGTGGCCCCGCAGGCGGCGTTCCCTTTTGGCGGAGCGGTCCGCAACGCCCCACATCCAGGACCGAGGAGATACGCATGACATCCACCGCAGCGGCAGCACCCGTTCGGCTTTCCGCCGCCCCGTCCGAACTGGACGGGGTCTACCGCAAGATCATCTGGCGGCTCATCCCCTTCCTGATGCTGCTGTGGGTGCTGGCCTGGATCGACCGGGTCAACATCGGGTTCATCAAGCTGACCATGCTCGACGAGCTCCAATGGAACGAGGCGATGTACGGCCTGGGCGCGGGCATCTTCTTCCTGGGCTACTTCTTCTTCGAGGTGCCCAGCAACCTGCTGCTGCAGCGCATCGGGGCCAAGAAGACCATCATGCGCATCACGATCGGCTGGGGCCTGACCTCGATCGCCACGATGTTCGTGAAGACGCCGGAGATGTTCTATTTCCTGCGCTTCGTGCTGGGGGTGTTCGAGGCCGGCTTCTACCCCGGCATCATCCTCTACCTGACCTACTGGTTCCCCAATGACCGGCGCGCCAAGGCCTTCGGCATGTTCATGTCGGCCTCGGCCTTCGCTGGCGTGATCGGCGGCCCGATGGCCGGCACCATCATGACCGGCATGCACGGCCTGAACGGCTGGTCGGGCTGGCAGTGGGTGCTGCTGCTGGAGGGCATTCCCTCGGTCGTCGCGGGCTTCGTCACCTATTTCTACCTGACCGACCGGCCCGAGCAGGCCCATTGGCTCACGGCACGCGAGCGCCAGTTGGTGCATGAAGACCTGGAGCGCGACGGCCGCTCGCTGGGCCAGCGCGAACACGGCATGCTGGCCTCGCTCAGGAGCGGGCGCATCTGGCTCCTGATCCTGATCTTCTTCTGCATCATCGCGGCCAATTCCTCGCTGACCTTCTACGGCCCCACGCTGGTCAAGGAAGTGGGTTTCACCAGCCCGGTGGCGGTGGGCTGGATCATGGCCGTGGCCTACCTGTGCGGCGCCGCCGGCATGATCTGGAACGGCTTCCACTCCGACAAGCAGCAGGAATCGCGCTGGCACTGCGGCCTGGCCGCTGCGCTGGGCGCGGTGTCGCTGCTGGGCGTCGCGCTCTTCCTGGGGCACAGTGCGCTGGCGGTGCTGGTGGGCCTCACCTTGGCCATTGTCGGCACCATGAGCGCCATCCCGGTGTTCTGGCAGATGCCCAACCGCTTCCTGGCCGGCACCGCGGCGGCCGGCGGCGTGGCGCTGATCAACTCCATCGCCAACCTGGCCGGCTTCGGCGCACCCTGGATGCTGGGCCTGATCAAGACCTCCACGGGCAGCCTCTCGTCAGGCCTCTACGTGGTGGCGGCAATCGAGATCTGCGCCACCTTGCTGATCCTGGCCTGCGTGCCCGCCTACCGCAAGCAGCCGGCCGCCGCAGCAGCCGCCCCCGCACGTTGAGAACCAACCGATGACCCTCACCGCCACCCGCCTGAACCTGGCCGCGCTCAACGACATGGACCGCGACGCTTTCGTCGCGGCCGTCGGCCCGGCCTTCGAGAACGCCCCCTGGATCGCGCAGGCCGCCTGGACGCGCAGGCCCTTCGCCAGCATCGATGCGCTGCATGGCGCCATGCTCGACGTGGTTCGCCAAGCGCCCCAGGAGCACCGCCTCGCCTTCCTGCGCGGCCACCCGGAACTGGCTGGCCGCGAGGCCCGGGCCGGCACCATGACGGCCGAGTCCGTCGGCGAGCAGCGCAGCGCAGGCCTCGACGCGCTCAGCCGCGAAGAGCTGGGCGAGATGCAGCGCCTGAACCGCAGCTACCGCGAGCGCCATGGCTTTCCTTTCATCATCGCCGTGCGCCGCAATACCAAGGATCAGATATTCGAGGCGCTGCGCATGCGTGCGGCGGCGAGCACAGAGGCCGAGCACCGTGCCGCGCTCGAGCAGATCGGCTTCATCACCCGCGGGCGCATCGACGCCCTGGTGGACGGCTGAGGCCTTGTCGCCAGCCCCCCTTCACAACGACAGGAGACAACCATGGCGAATCAAGTCGTATCCCATCCCGCGCGCAGGCAGTTCGCGCTCTCGGGCCTGGCCCTGGGCGCGGCGGCGATCGCGTCGCGCGGGGCGCTGGCGCAACAGCCGAATGCCGCGCCGGCCGGCCCTGCCCGGGCCAGCGGTCCCATCGTGCTGCACGGCGTGAGCCCGCGCCTGACGGTGCACGCGCTGGACACCTTCCACGGCGCGGCCGCCACCGGCCTGCGCATCGACTTCTCCCGCCTGGAAGGTGGCAGCTACAAGCTGCTGCGCAGTACCGTCATGAACGCCAACGGCCGCTCCGACGATCCGCTGCTGGTCGGCGAGAGCTACCAGGCGGGCGACTACGAGCTGCTGCTGCACGTGGACGACTACTTTGCCGGCAGGAAGGCCGTGCTGCCCGTGCCGCCTTTCCTGACGAAGCTGCCGGTGCGCATCCGCGTCGCCAACGTTGCCGAGCGCATCCACCTGCCGATCCAGTTCGGCCCCTGGAGCTACACCTATTCGCGCGGAAGCTGAGCGCATCGCATTCACGACAGAGGACACGACATGACCGGCATCTCGACGCATGTGCTCGACATCACCAACGGCCGGCCCCTGGCGGGCCTGCAGGTGGAGCTCTACGACATGGCGACCCATCCGCCCACGCGGCTGAACAACACCCGCACCAACGCCGACGGCCGCACCGATGCGCCCGTGCTCGCCGCCAAGGATGCGCGCACCGGCCACTTCGAACTGCGCTTCCACGTCGGCGATCACTTCAAGGCCGCCGACGGGCTCTCGGACGTGGTGCCCGTGCGCTTTTCCATCTTCGACGCCGCGCAGCACTACCACGTGCCGATGCTGTGCGCACCCTGGTTCTTTTCAACGTATCGCGGCAGCTGATCGCCGCAGGAGTTCCGACCGATGTCTCAGCCCGATCCCAACGCAGAAAAATACATGCTTGACGCCATCCGCCTGGCCATGCGGAACGTGCGCGAGCGCAGGACCTGGCCCTTCGGTGCCGTGCTGGTGCGCGAAGGCAAGGTGCTGGCCCGGGCCGTCAACGAGGTCGACGCCCTGTGCGACCCCACGGCCCACGCCGAGATGCAGGCCGTGCGCATGGCGGCCAAGGCGCAGGGCGGCACGGACCTGTCGGGCAGCGTCGTGTACGCCAGCGGCTACCCGTGTCCCATGTGCCTGACGGCCATGTTCCTGGCCGGCGTGAAGGAGGTCTGCTACGCCTACTCCAACGAGGACGGCGAACCGCACGACCTCTCGGCCGAACGCGGCTACCTGGAGATCGCGCGGCCGATCGAGCTGCGCGAGATGCCCGTGCGATCGCTGCCCGTGCGCGACGAAGGCGAGGACCTGTACGACGCCTGGTCACGCGCGACGCGCTGACATGCTCGCGGCCGCCAAGGCCGAGGCGTTCCCGGGCTCGAGACTCGAGGCCGTGGGAGCTACCATCGCGTCGTCGTTCAAACGGCCGCTTCAAGGAGAGGTCCATGCGTTCCATCGCGAAAGTCACGAGCCAGCTCTTCAAGGTTCCCCTCGCTGAAGTCCTGACGGACGCCAAGCACGGCGCGCACACCCATTTCGAACTGGTGACTGCAACGGTGGTGCTTTCGGATGGCAGCCGGGGCACGGGCTACACCTACACCGGCGGCAAGGGAGGACATGCGATCAAGGCCATGATCGACCACGACCTGGCGCCCGCGATGATCGGCATGGACGCGGCGGATGTCGAAGGCATCCACGATTTCAGCCAGTGGCATGTGCACTATGTCGGCCGCGGCGGCATCGCGTCGTTTGCGATCTCCGCGATCGACATCGCGCTCTGGGACCTCCGCGGCAAGGCCGCAGGCCAGCCGCTCTGGCAACTGGCGGGCGGCGCTGCGGACACCTGCAATGCCTACTGCGGGGGCATCGACCTGGCGTTTCCGCTCGAGAAGCTGCTGGACAACGTGCGCGGCTATCTCGCCAAGGGTGCCGGCGGCGTCAAGATCAAGATCGGCCGCCCGAACCTCGACGAAGACATCGAGCGCATCCGGGCGGTGCGGCAACTGATCGGCGACGGCATGGCCTTGATGGTGGATGCCAACTACGCGATGAGCGTGGACCAGGCCATCGCTGCGGCCGAGCGCATCAAGCCCTTCGGTGTCCTGTGGTTCGAGGAGCCGACCATTCCGGACGACTACCGGGGCTATGCGCGCATCGCGGCCGCGACCGGCGTTCCGTTGGCAATGGGCGAGAACCTGCACACGATCCATGAATTCGATCATGCGTTCGAGCAGGCGCGGCTCTCCTTCATCCAGCCGGACGCCTCGAACTGCGGCGGCATCACGGGTTGGCTGAAGGTGGCCGAGCGCTCGCGCCGCCACGGGATCCCGGTGTGCTCGCATGGCATGCAGGAGTTGCATGTGAGCTTGCTGGCGGCGCAGCCGAACGCAGGCTGGCTGGAGATCCACAGTTTTCCGATCGACGAGTACACGATGCGGCCGCTGGTTCTTGAGAACCATCGCGCCGTGGCACCGGACGAGCCGGGCGTCGGGGTGGACTTCGACTGGGCGAAACTTGCGCCGTACCTGGTTGATCCGTCCCGGGGCTCTTCGTGAAAACTGCGGCGAGGCCGCGTACCAGCGCCACCCTCAGCTGCGGTACGGACGAATGTGATCCAGTTCGGATTCGATGACCCCGCGCACGACTTCCTTGAAGGCTGACACAAGCCGGGAATGAGGCGCATCGGGCGCGAGCAGGAGCGCAAGGCGCACGGTGATGGCAGGCTTGAAGGGTCGCACCTCGAAATCGAGATTGCGCTGCTCATCGAGCGCCGCCAGCGGATTGATCACGCTCACGCCCAGGCCCGCAGCGACCAGCGAGCAGACGGAGGCGCCCAGGTCGGACTCCAGCACCGTCCGGGTCTTGACGCCTGCGGCGGCCAATACCTGGTCGATGCGTTCCCTCGGGCCGCTGCCCAGCGGGAACGAGATGAAGGCTTCGCCGTCCAGGTCCGAAGCACGAACCTGCCTGGCCCGCGCCAGGCGATGTTCCCTGGGAAGCAGCGCGACGCAATCCATGCCCAGCAGCGTTTCGACACACATGCCGGGCGGATCATCGCCATACAGGATGGCGAGGCCCAGGTCGCACAGGCCCGAGCTCACCCAGGTGTCGACGGTCGCGGCCGCGCCGGAGTGGATCGTGACGAGCGTCTCGGTGTGCTCGCGCTTGAACCGGACGACCGCCTGGCTGAGGACGCCTCCGGCAATTCGCGCCATGGCGGCCACCGCCAGGCGGTCGCCGCCGAACGTCCGGATGTTCGATGCCGCGGACTCCAGGCCCTGCAGTCCGGCGAATGCCTTCTCGACTTCCTGGAAGAAGCGTTTGCCTTCGAGCGAAGGCGCCAGGCGCGTGCCGCTGCGTTCGAAAAGCGCAAACCCGATGATCGCTTCCAGCTGCGAAACAAGGCGGCTCACCTGGGGCTGCGAGGTGTGAAGCCGCCGCGAGGCTTCGGTCATCGACCCCGTCTGCACGACCACCCGGAAGGCCGCGATGTGCTTCAAGGTCATGCGTCGGCTGCTCATATCAATATTGTATGGTGCGCTGTTGAGTACGCATTTGCAGTATTGGTCGCCCGAAAGAATACTTGCGTCCATGCCTGACAGAACCCTGCACTTTGCCGACGCCGGACTGCCGCGCAGTCCATGCGCGGCTGGCGCCGTGGTGGACCTGCGCAGCGACACCGTGACGCTGCCGACCCCGTCGATGTACGCCCGCATGCAAACAGCCGCGCTGGGAGACGACGGCCTGGACGGCGACCCGACCGTGCGCGCGCTCGAGGCACTGGCGGCCAGCATGCTGGGCAAGGAATCTGCCCTGTATGTACCGACCGCCACGATGGGCAACCTCCTGGCCGTGCTGTCGCAGGCGGAGCGCCGGTCGCAGGTCGTGCTCGAGGAGTCCGCACACATGTTCGTTTCCGAGCGCGGCGGCGCCGTGTTCAGCGGCGTGACCTATACCGGCATCCCGGGCGTGGCTGGCGCAATGGACCTGGAGAGCCTGGCGCTGGTGCTGAAGTCGTCCGGCGAATTGCGCACGGATCTGGTCTGCATGGAAACGACGCACGGCAACGCGGGAGGAGCGGTGCTGCCGCTGGACCACATGCAGGCGGTCTGGAAGGCATCCAGCGAGGCCGGAGTGCGCGTCCACCTCGATGGCGCCCGGCTCTTCAATGCCGCCGTGGCGCTGAACGTCGATCCAGCCGCGATCGCGTGCTGCGCCGACACGGTGACCCTCTGCCTTTCCAAGGGCCTGAGCGCGCCTGCAGGCGCGGTGCTCGCCGGCCCGTCCGCCACCATGGCCAGCGCCAGACGGCTGCGCAAGATGCTCGGAGGCACGCAGCGCCAGATCGGCGTGGTTGCCGCCGCGGGACTGGACGCCCTGGAAACCATGCCCGGCCGGCTCGCGCAAGACCATGCTTTGGCGTCGTGCCTGAGCGAGGCATTGCGCGCCGTGTTGCCCGGCTCCGTCGGTATCAGCACGCCGCCCACCAACATCGTCTTCGTCGACCTGCCCGAGGCCGCAGCCGACAGTCTCGCCTGGGCGGAGGCACTCAAGGAATGCGATGTCCTGGTCCGCCCGTGGGGTCCGCGCCGGATCCGGCTCGTGACGCACCGCCATATCGACGCGGCCTGCGTGGATGCCGCCGCCACCGGATTCCGGCGTGCCGCGCAATCGCTGCTTGCCTGAATGCGTTCTCCCAAGGACGCGCCTCCCTTCGAACACATCGCGTACTACCAGGAGCCTTGACCATGCCTTCCATCTGCCGCCGGGACTTTGTCGCCTCTGCCTTCCTGATGGCCGCCGGCCTGGGGAGCGGCCGCGCATTCGCCAGCGGCTTTCCCAGCCGGCCCATCCGCCTGATCGTGCCGTACGGGCCCGGAGGCGGTTCCGATTTTGTCGCGCGCCTGATTGCCCAGAAACTGACCGAAACGGCGGGGTGGAATGTCGTCGTGGACAACAAGGCCGGGGCCTCGGGGCTGATCGGCACCGATGCCGCGGCCAAGAGCGCCGCGGACGGCTACACCTTGTTCCTTGCGGACGCCGCGCACGCCACCAATGCCGCGGTACAGCCCAAATTGCCCTTTGATCCGATCAAGGATTTCTCGCCGCTCACGCTCGTGGGCTCTTCGCCGCAACTGCTGGTGGCGCATCCGTCCCTTCCGGCCAACTCGCTGCGCGAACTGATCGCACTGCCGCGTGCCCGAGTGCGCGAATACGGCGTGGGAACACCAGGGCAGGGGTCCGTACCGCACTTGCTGTGCGAGACGCTCAAGCGCAAGACCGGCATGGAGCTGGTGCACGTGCCCTACAAGGGCGGCAGCGCGGCCTTGACCGATGCGGTGGGCGGACAGGTTGCCATGGTGATCAATTCCGTGCCGGCTTGCATGCCGCACATCGAAGCGAAGAGGCTCAAGGTTCTTGCCATTGCCAGCGCGACGCGGCATCCGAAATTGCCGGACGTGCAGACCTTCTCCGAAAGCGTGCCGGGCATGGTGGGAGGCGCCTGGTATGGCGTGATGGCACCTGCCGGGGTGCCCGCGGATCTGCTGCAGCAGCTGAACGCGGCCGTCGACAAGGTGCTGGAACTGCCGGAAGTCAAGGCCCGGCTGGAAAGCTCGTTCGTGGATTCCATGCCCCGCGGGCCGCAGGCGTTCTCCAAGTACCTGAGCGAAGAAATCGCGCGCTGGAAATCGGTCGTGAAAGAGACGGGGGTCACGGTCAACAGCTGAGGCTCTTCGGGTGTTGCTTTGCTGCCCAAGGCGGCGGCAAGTGCATGGTGCTGTCAGCTTGCTGACATGCCAGCCTGCAGGTTCGGAGCCTGTGTTAGCACTTGACCTTAACTAAATTCGGTATATATCTACTCTTCAGGCACTCGAAGATCGCCATGCCGACCATCTCCAACATCAAGTCAATCTCATACCTGAAAAGCCATGCCGCTCAAATCTCCGAGGATCTGGAGATGAACGGCACGCCCTTCTTCATCACCCAGAATGGCGAGGCCTGCATGGTGATTGAAAGCGTCAAGCAGTTTCAGGAAAAAGAATCGCTGATCGCCGCCTTGAAGATCATTGCCTTGGGTGAGAAAGAGCGCATGAAGGGCAAAGGTATTTCCGCTGCCGAATCCCGTGCGCAACTGGCCGCAGCTCGCCAACGCCGCAAGTAGTGGCTATCTTCATTCTTCGCGATACCCAGGAGGACACTTTCGTCTATGCCGTTGCGGGACATCGGCAAGACTATCCAACGCTCTTGATGAAGCGCCTTCTGAGGATTTGAAGGGAATGGATTCGAGCTGCCTCCCGCGCAGCGATCATCAACAAGCCATGGCGATCACTGGCCTCTCGACTCCGAACTGGTCGCCGATAAAGAACCAGCTGGTCACCGGCCCTCTGCATGCGCATCACGACAAGGCCAAGCGCGACTTGCTGGAGCGCAGGGCAAATCGAGGCCTGTAGACTTCGCCGCCATGTTTCGTCTACGGTTGTCGTTCGCCTTTGCGGTTCTTGTTGCACTGGTGTGCTGCCAGGCCGCCTTTGTCTACTGGGGCTCCAATCGCGTCAACGAATACGCCGCACACAGCCGGCTGACGAGCGACATTCTTTCCGAGCTCCTCGAGATTTCAGCCAACAAGCAAAGGCTGCGCGTGTGGGCCTCGCAGCGGCTCATGAATGCGGAGGCGACCTCGGCGGTGCGGGACCAGCTGCTCGAGCGGATGCGGACCGGCGCTGCGCGGCTGGACGCCATGTCCCGCCTGCACCTGGACTCGTGGCGGAAGCTGTCCTCGCGGGAGGACATCGCCGTGCCGCAAGAGGTTCTCCAGCTGGTCGAGATCAGCAAGCTGCTGGACGGCAACATCCTCGAGGTGCAGGCGCAGCTTCAGGACTTGCAGCCGCTGTCGCCCGGCGCGGAATTCCCGAATGTCTGGCGGCAGGTGGCGCAGGTCTTCGACATGACCCAGGGCCGCGACCTTCGCGAGCTGCTCAACGGTGCCATCGAAGGACAGCGCAAGGCGGTTCCCATTGCCCGTGCCGCAACCGAGCGGGGCCTGGACCGGCTGCGGCAGCAGGCGATTGCGATGGCGATCATCGCCCTTGTCGCAGCGGTGCTGTGGGCGCTGCATCTGCGCGGTCGCCTCAAGCGCCCCCTGGAGCTGCTGCTGCAAGGCACGCGGGCCCTGCAGTCCGGTTCGCTCGAGCACCGCATCGACCTTGCATCGGGCGACGAATTCGAAGTGGTGGCGCGCCATTTCAACCAGATGGCCGCGGAACTTCAGCAGCATCGCCAGCAGGCCGACGAAGCCCGCCGGCGCCTGGAAGACGCGGTCCAGGACCGGACGCGGGAATTGCAGTCGGCGCACGACACGCTCCAGCTCCTGGACCATCGGCGGCGGCAGCTCTTCGTCGACCTCAGCCATGAGCTGCGGACACCGGCGACGGCGATTCGCGGAGAGGCGGAGATCACGCTTCGCGGCGGCGACAAGCCGGCCGAGGAGTACCGCCATGCCCTGAAACGCATCGTCGGCACCGTTCAGCAGTTGACCAAGGTGATTGGCGATCTGCTCCTGATCGCGCGGGCCGAAGCCGACCAGCTGGTGATCCAGCCGTCCCCCTTGGATCTCTCGATGCTGCTGAGCGAGGTCGTGGAACAGGGCGAGGCCCTGGCGGCGCTGCATGGGGCCGCGCTGACCTGCGAGCCCGTGGTGGAAACGGTCATGGTTCGCGCAGACGGCGACCGGCTGCGCCAGGCGGTGATGATCGTCTTGGACAACGCCATCCGCTATTCCCGTCCGGACGGCAAGGTGCGTCTGGGCTGCCACGTTGCCGCAGACGAAGTCGCCATCGTGGTCCGCGACCACGGCATCGGCATCGGCGAAGACGAGTTGCCCCGGGTGTTCGAGCGCTTCGTCCGCGGCCAGCGGGCACGCGCGCACCGGGCGGATGGCAGCGGCATCGGCCTTTCCATCGCGCAGGCCATCGTCAAGGCTCATCGCGGGCACATCGAGATCCAGAGCTGGCCCGAGGAAGGGACTGAAGTTCGCATCGTTCTTGCACGCCTGCCGATCCACGAATTCGAGGCCAGTGCCCTGCAGCCATGAACAGAAGCATCCTGATTGTCGAAGACGATCCCCGTGTCGCCGATTTCCTGGTCCGCGGGCTGAAGGCGGAAGGCTTTGCGGTGACGCATGCCCGCACCGGTCCGCAGGGGCTGGAGCTGGCGCGCCGCGGAGACCTCGCGCTTTTGATCCTCGATCTGATGCTGCCGGGCATCAACGGCCTGGAGCTGTGCCAGACCTTCCGCGCCGAGGGCGGCCAGACGCCGGTGCTGATGCTGACCGCCATGAGCACGACCGAAGACAAGGTGAACGGCCTGCGCCTCGGCGCCGACGACTACCTGACCAAGCCCTTCGACTTCGAGGAACTGCTCGCGCGCATCGAGGCGCTGCTGCGCCGCGGCCGGGACCTCAGGCTGCGGGTCACGACCTTGCGGGTGGCCAACCTGGTGCTGGACCGCGAACGCATGCGCGTGGAGCGCGCGGGGCAGCCGATCACGCTGACGGCCAAGGAACTGGCATTTCTCGAGCTGCTCATGAGCGCACCCGGGCGGGTGTACAGCCGCGAACGCATCCTGGCCAATGTCTGGGGCACGCACGAGGATCCGCTCACCAATATCGTGGATGTCTACGTGCGGCGACTTCGCATGAAGATCGACGGCGACCACGCGGTGCAGCTGCTGCAGACCGTGCGCGGCCTCGGATACCGCATCAGCGAGACGGCGGGCTAGCCAGGCCGTTCATTCGGCGTTCATCTTGTGTTCGACACACGTTCATCGCCGCCGCGATGGATGTTCATTCGCCCCTCGAACAATGAGTCCTGTGTTTAACCACTTGCATGAATGGACTCTTCGATGATCCCGCGTTTTTCCAAGCTTCTTCCCGCTGCCGCTGTGTTGGCGCTTTGCATGTCAACCTCCGTGTTGGCACAGACGGCCGCGAGCGCAAGTTGTGTTCCCGCCAGCGAACGCCAGATCGAGGCACTGTTCGATCGCTGGAATGCCTCCCTCGCCACGCAGGATCCCGACAAGGTGGTGGCCAACTACGCTCCTGACGGCGTGCTGCTGGCCACGGTGTCGAACCAGCCGCGCACCAGTCCGGCCGAAATCCGCGACTACTTCGTCAAGTTCCTCAAGGGGGCGCCGCAAGGCAAGATCGATTCGCGCACGATCCGGGTCGGCTGCAATGTCGCGCAGGACATCGGTACCTACACCTTCAAGTTCAAGGACGGCAAGGCGGTGCACGCCCGCTACACCTATGTGTACGAATGGCTCAACGGCCAGTGGCTGATTGCGCACCATCACTCGTCGGCAATGCCCGAGAGCATTGCGGCGAAGTAAAAAGGGGGGCGCCCACGGTGGGGCGCGCGTCGTCGCTGCCGTGCTAAGCCGGCGCCGCGCCCTGGGTCGCCGTATAGACGGCATACAACGACTGGCTGGCCGCCATGAACAGGCGGTTGCGCTTGGGACCACCGAAGCAGATGTTGCCGCAGACCTCCGGCAGCCGGATGCGACCGATCAGCCGGCCTTGCGGCGTCCATACCGTGACGCCGTTGTAGCCCACGCTGCGGCCGGCGTTGCTGGAGCACCAGAGGTTGCCGTCGACGTCGGCACGCACGCCGTCGGGGCCGCACTTCACGCCATCGATCGTGAAGTTGCCAAAGAGCTTGCCGTTGTGGAGCTTGTTGTCGGTACCGACGTCGAACACGTACATGTCGCCCTTGCCGCCGGCGACGGTGTCGCCCGGCCCCTGCCCGGTGCTGACGACATAGAGCTTCTTGAAGTCGGGCGAGAAGCACAGGCCGTTCGGGTCCGGCACCAGGTCTTCGCCGGCGACCTGCGTGAGCGTTCCGCTCTTGTCGAGGCGGTAGACCGCAGTCGGCAGTTCGCGCTTGTAGAAGCCGATCTCCGGCGGCTGCCCGAGCCTGGGGTTCAGCCGGCCGGCCTTGTTCGCGGGTCCGCCCGCGGCATCGACCGTGCCCTCGTAGAGCTGGGCGCCGTAGGGCGGGTCGGTGAACCAGTAGCTGCCGTCGGGATGCGGGACGACGTCGTTGGGCGAATTGAGCCGCTTGCCGTTGAAGCTCGACGCGAGGACGGTCACCGAGCCGTCGAGCTCGTAGCGCACCACGCGCCGCGTCAGATGCTCGCAGGACAGCTGCCTTCCCTGGTGGTCGAAGGAGTTGCCGTTGCTGTTGTTGGACGGCGAGCGGAAAACGCTGACGTGGCCGTCGTCCTCGCTCCATCGCAGTTGGCAATTGTTCGGGATGTCGCTCCAGACCAGAAAGCGGCCGACCGAATTCCATGCCGGTCCTTCGGACCACAACGCGCCGGTCCACAGCCGCTGGATCGAGGCGTTGGGCTGGCGCAGGCCATCGAACACCGGATCGACGGTGAGCACGTCGGGATCGGTGAAGTAGGTGGTGGGAGCCCCGCGCGCACTGAAGTCGCGCGGCGGCTGGGTGATGGTGCTCGGCGGCGCCGCCGGTCCGCCCGCGGCGGCCTGTGCATGCGCCCATCGCGGCAGGACGATGGAGGCGCCTACCGCGGCGCCCACGCCGCGAAGAAGCCGGCGGCGTAGTACCGAACTATTCACTACGAAATCGATTTTTTCCTGTGCCACAACCCACTCCATGAAACCGATGGAAGAAGCGTTGGAGAACGCGAGTTCGCAAAGCCGGTCGCATGCTACGCGCTTCTCTGGCGCCGTACTAGATTGCGTCACTGCAGGCGGTGCTGGTCGTCCGAACTGCGCGTTGAGCAGCGTCTTGAATCGACTAGCGGAGCAATTTCCGTCCAGGACTTGACCCACATGCAGGTCCTTGTCGACTTGCCAGAGTTGAGGCCCAGAGGCACTTTCAGAGGCGGGCGAGTTCCGCCACGGCGGCGGCGAAAGCCTGGGGCGCCTCCTGGGGCAGGTTGTGCCCGATCCCGCCGCTGACCACGCGATGTTCGTACCTGCCCGAGAACTTCCCGGCGTAGGCGCTCGCCTCAGGATGCGGTGCACCGTTGGCATCGCCTTCGAAAGTGATCGTGGGGACGGTGATGACCGGAGCCTTGGCGAGCCGGTTCTCCAGGTCGTCGTACTTCGATTCGCCTTCGGCCAGGCCGAGCCGCCAGCGGTAGTTGTGGATCACGACGGCGACATGGTCCGGGTTCTCCAGGGCGGCAGCGCTGCGGTCGAAGGTGGCATCGTCGAAGGCCCATTTGGGAGAAGCGATCTGCCAGATCAGTTTCGAGAAGTCGTGCCGGTTCTTCTCGTAGCCGGCACGGCCGCGCTCGGTGGCGAAGTAGTACTGGTACCACCACTGCAGTTCGGCTTTCGGTGGCAAAGGAGCCTTGCCCGACTCCCTGTTACCGATCAGATAACCGCTGACGGAGACAAGGGCCTTGACGCGCTCCGGCCACAAGGCTGCGAGGATGCAGGCCGTCCGAGCGCCCCAATCGCAGCCGCCGATAGTGGCCTGCTGGATCTTCAGCGCATCCATCAACGCAATGATGTCAACGGCCAGCACCGCCTGTTGACCGTTGCGAGGCGTCTCGCTGGAAATGAATTGCGTCGTGCCATAGCCGCGCACATACGGGACGATGACTCTGTACCCCTGCGAGGCCAGGATCGGCGCAACCTCGGCATAGGTATGGATGTCGTAGGGCCAGCCATGCAAAAGCAGGATCGGTGCGCCGTTCGCAGGCCCCAGTTCCGCATAGCCGATGTTCAGCACGCCGGCCTCGATGCTCTTGAGTGGCTCGAGGCGCTTGAGCGGCCTCGACGCGGCGCGCGTCTGTGCGAAAGCTGGAACGCCTGCCGCGAACTGGGAGGTAACGACACCGATGGCCGCTTTCTCCAGGAATGAGCGGCGGGGCAATTTGTTTGGATCGGACATCGGGAAATCCTGGTGGGTGAAGAAGGGTTCTCCCCTGGATCGGGAGTGCGGTGTTGCGCAAGCTCAACGCGTGCGGCGGTCCGCGCGCACCAGTTCGAGCACCGCGTCCGCAAACGCGCCGGGCGCTTCTTGCGGCAGGTTGTGTCCCGCCCCGGGTATCACGCGGTGTGTGCGTGGCCCGGTGAACTTCGCCGCCTGCGCCGAGCCGTCGGTCGGTCCATGGGCGCCGTCGTCGGCGCCGTCCAGTGTCATCGTCCGCACCGGTATCGCGGGCAGCGATGCAAGCTTGCGATCGATCTCGGCATAGGCGGGGTCTCCCTTGACTGCGCCGAACCGGTATCGGAACGAATGGATGGAGACATCGACATGGTCGGGGTTGTCGAACGATCCGGCGGTGCGCGCAAAGGTCCCGTCGTCGAAGCGCCAGGTGGGGGACCACTGCTTCCAGAAAGACCGGTTCATCTCGCGGCGGTACTTTGTGTAGCCGGCACGTCCTCTCTCGGTCTGGAAGTAGAACTGCCACCAGAGCGGAGTTTCGCTTTCGGGCAGCGCCGGAACCAATGCCGCGGACGGTTCCGTGAAGGCATAGCCGTTGCCCGACACCAAGCCCGCGCAGCGCTCGGGCCAGAGGGCGGCCACGGCGCTGGCCGCCTTGCCGCCCCAGTCGTATCCCGCCAGCACCGCACGCGGCAACGCCAATGCATCGAGCAGCGCCAGCAGGTCCGCGCCGAACGCCGCGAATTCGCCCGAACGCAGCGTGCCTGCATTCAGGAAGCGCGTGGGGCCGAAGCCGCGCAGATAGGGAACGATCACGCGGCAACCCGCGGACGCGAGGAGGGGGGCGACCTCCGCGTACGCCTCGATGTCATACGGGAAACCGTGAAGCAGCACCACCGCGGGGCCGTCTGCCGGGCCTGCCTCGCAGTAGGCGATGTTCAGGACGCCGGCATCGACGTTCTTCAAGCGGCCCAGTGCGAGGGCGGGGAATCCGATGCCCTTCGCGAATGCCACGCTGCCGCCCAGCGCCAGGCCCAGTCCAGCGATGCCCGCACCCGCCACCGCGCCGCGCAGCAGTCCGCGCCGCACGAAGTCCATGCGGTCGTCCATGCGGGTCGGGGTTACTGAATCCGTCATCTGAATCTTTCCGTGCGTGTGTGAGGATCTTGATAGCCGCTTCGATCGTAGGTTTGAGCAGGGAGGGCTACTAGCCACGTGCGGGGCTGCACCGTGTTGATCGACGGACATCAATCGGTTCGATGGCGTGATCCGAGCCGCTGGTCGCGCCCGCAAGACAGCCTTGGCCGGTATGTACTTTCCAGCGCCAAGGTTTGTCGTGCGCAGGACTGCCGACAGCGCAGCGATGCCCTAACATCGCCTCCCGCCGCCGATCCAGCAAGCCCTCGAGTACAAGAACCATGAAGAAGCTCATCGCCGCCGCCATCACACTCGCCACGGCGTTCGTCACGTCGCTCGCGGCACATGGGCAGGATGCCCCGCTGGATCCCGACACGGGCCTGCCGTTGTCGCCGCCTTTCGATTTCCCCGAGCGGGGACCGGCCGCACCATTCTGGGCGAAGCGCCTCACCGGTTACTTCAAGACATCCGACGGAATCAGGCTGCGCTACAGCGTGCTCCTGCCGAAGGCATCGGGCAGGTTCCCCGTCATCTTGAGCATCAACGGGTACGACGCCGGCTCGATCGGAGGAACGCCCTATCTCCAGTACAAGACATCGATGTCCATCGAACTCGACAGGCGGCTTGTCGACGCCGGCTATGCGGTGATGGGCGTCAACGCCGCGGGCAGCGGATGCTCCGCAGGCCCGCTGGAGTACACGCGGCCACAGCTCGGAAGACACGGCGCCGAGGCCGTCGAGTTCGCGGCGTCGCAAGCGTGGTCCAACGCCAAGGTCGGCATGGTCAACTGGTCGTACGGTGGTTCTTCCCAACTGGCGACGGCGCAGCACCGGCCGCCGCACCTTCGGGCCATCGTGCCCGGCATGGTGTTGACGGACTTCCGCGACGCCTTGATGCCCGGCGGCGTGCCGGCGCCCGGCTTCATCACGCCGCTGCGCGGCTCCATGCGCGCCTACTGGGAGAAGGTGGTCGCGCAGACGGCAAGGGAAGAGGGCGATGCCGCCTGCCTGGCGCAGATCCCGAAGAACCTCGCGGCCGAAGACACGAACTCCGTGATGCACCTGTTCCTGTCGCATCCCTTGCGGGACGAGCGCATGAAGAGCTTCGACCTGGCGCCGCATGCCGACCGCGTGCAGGTTCCCGTGCTGTCGCTCGAAGCGTTCCAGGACCAGGCCATCACGCCGCGCAGCGGCTACTACCAGTCCCGGCTCGATCCCGCCAGGCTGTGGTCGGTGCAGACCAACGGCCGGCACGACATGTACCTGGCCGCGGATTTCCAGGCGATGGCCGTGCGTTTTCTCGACCGCTTCGTCAAGGGAGAGAACAACGGATTCGAGCGTGACACACCACGCACCACCGTATGGATGGAAAGCTCCGAAGCAGGCGGCAACGCACTGGAGCGGCGCGTTTCCGCCAGGGCCCGCTGGGTGGTGCAAAGAGGCTCGATCCGCAGCGATGACCTGGCCGTCAAGGCGTTCCACCTGGGTGCGGGCCAGACCCTCGCCGATGCCCCTGGCTCCGGCGCTGCCGATAGCTTCGACTACCCGGGCGCCGGTGTGGCCGTCAACGACATTGCGGGAAGGAGCTTCTGGGGCCCGCTGCCTGGCGACTGGAAGACCACGGGCGTGGCCTACACATCGCCGCCATTGGATGAGGACATGATGGTCTTCGGACCGGGCAGCGCCGACCTCTGGGTCACGGCCGGCGCCGGCGACGCCGACCTGCAGGTCACCGTCACGGAACTCCGGCCGGACGGGCAGGAGATCTATGTCCAGCGCGGCTGGCTGCGCTTGTCGAACCGCGCCCTGGACACGGCGCGCTCGACGCCGCTGTTGCCCGTTCGGCTCGAACGGCCGGAGCAGCCGATGCCGCTGCTGCCGGGCCGGCCGGTCCTCGCCCGCGTCGAGATCCACAAGATGGGCCACTACTTTCGCGCCGGCTCGCGGCTGCGGATCTGGATCGACACGCCCGCACAGACCGGTGGCCTGGTGTTCGACACCTTCACGCAGAAGCAGCGCGTCCATGTGCTGCACAACGCCAGGTACGACTCCGTGGTGCGGCTCGGCGTGCTGAAGGACGTGAAGGGACCTGCAGGCTATCCGGCGTGCGGCGAGACGATCCTGCAGCCGTGCCGGCCGGACCCGCTGGCCATTCGCTGAGCACGGACAGATGTCCATGCCCTACAACCCGGCGCTCGACGGCGTTCGCGCGCTGTCCATCCTCGCGGTCGTGCTGTTTCACTGCGAAGTCCCCGGTGCGCGCGGCGGCTTTATCGGGCTGGACGTTTTTTTCGTTCTTTCCGGCTATCTCATCACTTCGCTGCTGACGGCGGAATACCGTCATGGCGGCATCGAGATCGGCCGCTTCTATGCGCGCCGGGCGTTGCGCTTGTATCCGACGCTGCTGCTCATGGTTGCGGTCTACGTGGGGCTGGCCCCCATCCTCTGGCCGGCGGACGATCGCTGGCTGTCCGCCGTGCTCGCCGCACTCTACGTCTACGACTATGCGCTGGCCTTCCGGGAGCTGGCCTACACCATCGGCCACACATGGTCCCTCGGCGTGGAAGAAAAGTTCTACCTGCTGTGGCCTCTCGTGCTGCCGCTCTTTCTGCGAACGCGGCGTCCGGTCGGATGGCTGGTGTCGGCATTTTTGGCAGTGACTGCATGGCGGTATTTCGTGGCCATGAACTGGACCTGGCAGCAGGCGTATTTCCGTTTCGACACGCGAATGAGCGGCATCCTGCTCGGGGCCATTGCGGCACTGGCCCATTTCAAGGTGTCGAAGCACGCGCTCGCCATGGCTTGCATGGCGCTGCTGGTCCTGATCGCCCTGCCTTCGCTGCCGACGAGCGACCAGGTCCAGGCGGTCACGCTGCGCATCACATCGGCGGAGTTGTCGGCCTTCGTGCTGATCTGCTTTGCCGCAGAACATGGGCGAGCGGCATTCCTCGCGTCGCGGCCCATGGCCTACATCGGCAGGCTGTCCTATGGCATCTATCTCTGGCACTTCCCCTTGGCTTTGCTGCTGCGCAGTACGCAGCCGTTGTGGATCACGCTGAGCGCGACCCTTGCGTTCTCGTTCACGATGGCGGCGATCTGCCTGCATCTGGTGGACACGCCTCTGAAGAGATGGCGCCAGAAGGCATGGCCCTTCAGGCCAGCGCCATGCCACCGTCGACCTTCAGGTTGACGCCCGTGACGAACACGCTGTCGTCGCTCGCCAGGAACAGCGCCGCTTGCGCCAGGTCATTCGGCTGGCCCAGGCGACCCAGCGGGATCGCTGCCGCCATGCGCTGGTCGAAATCAGGCCGTGCGGATTCCGTGATGCCCAGCTTTGCGAGGATCGGCGTGTCGACCGGGCCGGGGCTCAGCACGTTGACCCGGATGCGCCGGTCCTTGAGCTCGAGTGCCCAGTTGCGTGCAAAGGCCTCGATGGCGGCCTTGCTGCCGGCGTAGACCGCGTGGTTGTCCATCACCTTGCTGCCGGCGATCGAGCTCGTGAGGATGATCGAGCCGCCGTCGCGCATGAACGGCAGTGCCTTGGTCACGCCGAAGAACACCGCGCGTGTATTGGTGGCGAACTGCGCGTCGTAGTTGTCCACGGTCACGGCAGAGGACGGCTCGAGAATCGCCGTTCCCGCATTCGCCACATAGATGTCGATGGCGCCGAACCGTGCCTTCACCGCGGCGAGCAGGCGGTCGTGCATTGCAAGGTCGGCCACGTCGCCGACGAAGCCCATCGCGTCCGGACCGATGCGCGCCAATGCCGTGTCCACGGCGTCCTGGCGGCGTCCTACGACGACGACGCGGGCGCCTTCCGCCGCGAAAGCCTGGGCGCACGCCAGGCCGATGCCGCTGTTGCCTCCGGTGATCACCGCCACTTTGCCAGAGAGCTTTTGCATGATGCTTTTCCTTGTTCAACGAAGAGAGAAGCCTTCAATCTAGGGTGTCCACGCAAACTCCAGTAGTGGGCAAGAATGAAAACACTTGTGCCCCGGAGTCTTCAATGAATGTTCTCGACCAGGCGCCCGGATTGGTGGCCTTTGCCAGCGCCGTGGAGGCCGGCTCGTTCAGTGCGGCCGCGCGGACGCTGGGGACGTCGCCCTCGGCGGTCTCCAAGAGTGTGGCGCGGCTGGAGCAACGCTTCGGCGTGCGGCTCTTCCAGCGCTCCACGCGGGTGCTGTCGCTCACGCAGGAGGGCGCCGCGTACTACGAGCGCATTGCGCCGCTGCTGCGCGCGCTCGACCAGGCCGGCGACGCGATGCGGCCCGCCGGCATTGCGCAGGGCGTGCTGCGCATCACGGCGCCCGGAGACCTCGGGCGCATCCTGCTGGAGCCGGTGATCGGCAGGTTCCTGCCCAGGCACCCGGAACTGAAGCTCGAGATGAGCCTTGCCGATCGCCATGTCGACCTGATCCGCGAGGGCTACGACATCGCCATTCGCGCGGGGCAGGTGGCCGACTCCGACCTCACGGCGCGGCGCCTCGCCGACCTGCCGCTCGTGCTGGTGGCGTCGCCCGTGTATCTGGCGCGCCGCGGCACGCCCGATTCGATCGAGGCCCTGCACAGCCACGCGCACGTGCGCTACATGCTGGGCGGCAAGGCGTTTCCGATCCGCTTTGCCGATGGCAGCGTGTTGAACCCGGCCGGCGTGTTCGACACGGACAACAGCGTCGCGCTGCGCATCGCGGCGCTCGGCGACCTGGGCATCGTGCAGATCCTGCGCCTGTTCGTGCAGGACGACATCGACGCCGGCCGGCTGGTGCCCGTGCTGCCATCGCAGCCGTTGCCGCTCGTGACCGTCTCGGCCCTGCATGCCTTCGGGCGCCAGGCGCCGGCGCGTGCGCGGCTTTTCATCGAGTTCCTTGCGGCGGAACTCGAAGGGTCGTCCTGAGGCAGGGGCTCCTTAGAGACCCAGCGCCTTTGCCACGCCCGCGCCGTACGCCGCATCGGCCTTGGCGCAGTTGCCGATGTGGCGGCGCTTGATGAACTCGGGCGCATCGCCCATGGCGCGCGCCGTGTTGTCGAACAGCACCTGCTGCTGCGCCGGCGTCATCAGGCGGAACAGGTCGCCGGGCTGCTTGTAGTAGTCGGCATCGTCCTCGCGGAAATTCCAGAAGTCCGCATCGCCGCGCAGCCTGAGCGGCGGCTCGCGGTAGCCGGGCTGCTCCTGCCACTGGCCGAAGCTGTTGGGCTCGTAGTGCGGCGCGGCGCCGTAGTTGCCGTCCACCCGGATCGCGCCGTCGCGGTGGTTGCTGTGCACCGGGCAGCGCGCGGCGTTCACCGGGATCTGGTGGTGGTTCACGCCCAGGCGGTAGCGCTGCGCATCCGAATAGGCGAAGAGGCGCGCCTGCAGCATCTTGTCGGGCGATACGCCGATGCCGGGCACCAGGTTGCTGGGCGCGAATGCGCTCTGCTCCACGTCGGCGAAGAAGTTCGCGGGATTGCGGTTCAGCTCCATCACGCCCACCTCGATCAGCGGGTAGTCCTTCTTGGGCCAGACCTTGGTCAGGTCGAAGGGGTGGTAGGGCACCTTCTCTGCATCGGCTTCGGGCATCACCTGCACGGAGAGCGTCCACCTGGGGAAGTCGCCGCCCTCGATGGCCTCGAACAGGTCGCGCTGGTGGCTCTCGCGGTCGCCGCCGACCAGGGCCGCGGCCTCGGCATCGGTGAGGTTCTTGATGCCCTGCTGCGTCCTGAAGTGGAACTTGACCCAGAAGCGCTCGTCCTGCGCATTGACGAAGCTGTAGGTGTGCGAGCCGAAGCCGTGCATGTGGCGGTAGCTGGCCGGGATGCCGCGGTCGCTCATCACGATGGTGACCTGGTGCAGCGCCTCGGGCAGCAGCGTCCAGAAGTCCCAGTTGTTGGTGGCGCTGCGCAGGTTGGTGCGGGGGTCGCGCTTGACGGCCTTGTTCAGGTCCGGGAACTTGCGCGGGTCGCGCAGGAAGAACACGGGCGTGTTGTTGCCCACCAGGTCCCAGTTGCCTTCTTCCGTATAGAACTTGAGCGCGAAGCCGCGGATGTCGCGTTCGGCATCGGCCGCGCCGCGCTCGCCGGCCACCGTGGTGAAGCGCGCGAACATCTCGGTCTTCTTGCCCACGGCGCTGAAGAGCTTGGCGCGGGTGTACCGCGTGATGTCTTGCGTGACGGTGAAGCTGCCGAAGGCGCCGGAGCCCTTGGCGTGCATGCGGCGCTCCGGGATGACCTCGCGGTTGAAGTTGGCGAGCTTTTCGAGCAGCCACACGTCCTGCGTCAGCAGCGGGCCGCGCGGGCCGGCCGTGAGGCTGTTCTGGTTGTCGGGCACGGGGGCGCCGAAGGCGGTGGTCAGGGAGGTCTGGCGCGGGGTGTCGGATGAATCGCTCATGGAGGGGCTTTCTCAACGCAGGGAAGGGAGCGCCGATGCAGCGTGGCGCCGGTCTGTGAGTTCCTAGGCGGCCAGTGCAACGATGCTCGTGATGCCGTTGCGGGCCATCTTCGCATAGGGACAAAATCTTTCCGTGCTGCGCACCAGTTCTTCGGCCACGCTTTTCTCGACGTCGGGCAAATGGATCCGCACATCGGCGGTGAGCACGAAGAGTCCGTCGACGGGGTCGCGCCCGAAAACGACGGACGCCTCCACGGTGGCGTCATGAACCGGAATCTTCTTCTTCGCGGCCAGCAGGTTCAACGCCCCATGGAAGCACGCGGCATAGGCTGCCGCGAACAGCTGCTCCGGGTTGGTGCCGCCGCCGCCGCCTCCCAGCGCGGCCGGAAGCCGAAGCTCCAGGTTCAGGTTGCCGTCGTCGGAGCGCGCCACGCCCGAGGCCCGTCCGTGCTCCGCTTCGCCGCCGCTCACCGTGACGACGGTCGAATAGATCGGCTCGAATTCCTGCCCCTTGTACTTGTCGAGCAGCGTGACGGGAGGCGGTTGCAGCGGGCTGGATTGCACGGCCTGTGCTGCAGAAACTGGGACTGTATCTTTCGGCGTGGGCATTCCGGGCTTCTGTTCAATGGTGTTGCGCAAGACGCGCTCAGGCGGCAGGGGCTTCGAGCTCGAAAGCCGCACTGATGATAAGACCCAGCTCGTCGCCGATCATCGGGAGCGCGGCGGTCACGCCGTAGTCGCTGCGGCGGATGCGGCCCCGGATGTCGAAGCCGACCGTGTAGACCTGCTTTGCCGGGTTCATGCCGGCGCCGACGAAGCTCACGTCGAATGTGGCGTTGCGCGTCACGCCATGCAGGGCGAGGGCGCCGGCCACCTGGAATGAATTCGCAGCCAGGGAAAGCGGCGCGGCAAAGTCGAAGGAGACCAACGGAAACCGCTCGGCGTCCAGCCAGTCGCGGCTTTTGAGTTCGCCGTCCAGGATGGGGCTCGTGGTCCTCACGTTGGCGACGGGCACGGACACCGCGAGCCGCGTGTCGCTGCCGTGTGCCGACAGCGGAATGTCGAGCGTGCCGCAAGGGCCCGTGAATTCGCCGAAATAGGTCGAGATGCCGAAGTGCGACACCCTGAACAGCACCTGCGAATGTGCGGGATCGACGACGTAGCGTCCGCGGCTGATGTCGGCCAGGTTCGTCGAGGCGAGTGTGGAGAGTACGGAGCTGTCGGGCATGGCGTCATCAGGATGGGAGAGAGGAGGGCCGTGGGGCAGGAACCCCCGGCCGCATCCCGATGTGGCCGAAGGTGGTCTTTGTGTCAGCGTGCCGGCTTGGGCAGCGCGAACCAGGCTTCGAAGCCGAGGGCACCGATGCGCGGGTTGGGACCGGGCACCAGCGTTTCGTCCTTCAGCTCCGCACCGAAGTAGCGCGCGTGCACGTCCTGGACGACCTTGCGCGGATCGCTGGTCTTGGCGAGAAAGCGCTGCACCAGGTCGGACAGGCGAACGCGCTCGGGGCCGGCAATCTCGACCACGCCATTCACTGGTTTGCCCAGGGTGTAGTCGGCCACGGCGGCCGCGACGTCGTCCGATGCGATCGGCTGCACGAAGGCCGGCGAGAGGCGCACGGTGTCGCCGTCGGTGCCCGACTGCGCAATGCCACCGAGGAATTCGAAGAACTGCGTCGAATGGACGATGGTGTAGGGAATCTTCGATTCGCGGATCAGCTTTTCCTGTGCGATCTTGCCGCGGAAGTAGCCGCTTTCGGAGAGGCGGTCGGTGCCGACCACCGACAGCGCGACGTGGTGCTTCACGCCGGCCACGGCTTCCGCGGCCAGGAGATTGCGCCCCGAGGTCTCGAAGAATTCGAGCACGGCCTTGTCCTCGAACGAAGGCGAGTTGGCCACGTCCAGCACCACCTGCGCGCCCTTGAGGGCCTCGGCCAGGCCTTCGCCGGTGATGGTGTTGACGCCCGATGCGGGCGATGCGGCAACGACCTCATGGCCGGCTTCGCGCAGCTTGCTGACGACCTTGGAGCCGATGAGGCCCGAGCCGCCGATGACGACGATCTTCATGGTGATTTCCTTTGACCCGCAAGGGGCTGGTTGGTTGGCGAAGGTGGTTCCCGGCGGCGCGGATCAGGCGAGCTTTGCCTTGTCCAGGCCGAAGACCTTGTCCGAGGCGCCGGGCACGCTCTTGAAGCCGATGTTCAGGCGGCTCCATGCGTTGGTGGACATGACGAGGAAGGTGAGGTCGGAGATTTCCTTCTCCGACAGCTGCGTGCGCACGCGCTCGTAGATGTCGTCGGGCACGCCTTGCTCGGGCAGCCTGGTCAGCACCTCGGTCCAGGCCAGCGCCGCACGTTCGCGCGGAATGAACAGCGTCGATTCGCGCCATGCGGCCAGGTGGTACAGGCGCAGCTCGCGCTCGCCCTGGATCCTGGCCTGCTTGACGTGCATGTCCAGGCAGAACGCGCAGCCGTTGAGTTGCGAGGTGCGGATCGACACCAGGTTGCGGATCGGCTCTTCGATGGCGCCTTCCTTGATCGCGTTGAGGAACTCGACGAACTTCTTGAAGAGTTCGGGCGATTGCTCGACATAGTTGACACGTTGGGTCACGACTAACTCCTGGAATGGGTGGCGGATGCCTGGACTCGGAACGGCTGAGTCATCCGTCTTGCGAAGACTGCGCAGACAGGAGGTAGCGTAGGTTGGAGAAGGTGCCGCCGGTAGCCATGTGGGAGGCTTCACGGTGTTGCCCAACGCGCAACAATCCGGCCAGGGACTCGGCATGTTTCCGAAATGGCACCAGCCGAAGGCGAAATCCGGCGCGGCTGCGTCCTAGAATTTTTTGGACGCTTGCGGCAATGCGGCGTCCTCCATTCACTTTCGGAAAGTCCATCAAATGATCAAGCACATCACCGTCATGACGGCCGCCTTCCTGGCCGCGGCGAGCGTCTTCGCGCAATCGGCGGAGAACCAGGCCATCACCGACAGCAAGCCCCAGGTGCGGGCCCAGGCCAGGGTGGCGGCCAAGGCGCCAGGCAGGGCCGCCGTGGCCTCGGGCGACACGGTCAAGACCGCCGAAGGCGGCGCAATCGGAACCGACACGGCCGCCATTGCCGGCGAGAAGCGCCACCAGACGCGCGATACGCGCAAGCCGAATCGCCGCAAGCCCGTTCCCGGCGGCACGCCCGAGTGAAGCTGCGAATCGCCTGAGGCCCATCGCAGGAAGCCCGCCAGTCACTCACTGGCGGGCTTCGTCGCATGGGACCTTCAGGGGGCACTGGCTGCCGCAAGGGCGCGGCCGCGGACCATGTCTTCGATTGCGCGCAGCACATCGGCCGGCTCTGCGCGCTTCCGGATGTCCTCCTCGATGTGGGCGAAACGGATGCGGCCATCCTCATCGATCACATAGGTCGCCGGAACCGGCAACACCCACAGGCCGTTGCCGTTCAGGACGGGAATGTCGGTGCCCACCGAGCCGTAGAAGCTGACGAGCTCGGGCGGGAGCGTGAAGGCCAGCTCGAAGCCGCTGGCGGCTTCGAGGTTGGAATCGCTGAGCACGGTGAACGTGAACTGGTTGTCCTCGGCCGTACGCATCGAATGGTCGGGCGTCTGCGGCGAGATCGCCAGGAGCGTGGCGCCGAGCCGCGCCAGGTCGTCCGCCCGCTGGTGCCAGGCCCGCAGCTGGAGGCTGCAGTAGCCGCACCAGCCGCCGCGGTAGAACACCAGCACGAGCGGGCCCTTGCGCCATTCGTCCGACAGTCGGACCAGGCGGCCGGCACCGTCCGGCAGGGTCGCGTCGGGCGCAAGGTCGCCGGCGCGCTTGGCACGGGCGGCGATGCCCGTGGCGTCGAACACCGCATCGGCGGCGCTGTCAGACGAGCTTGTGGTCGACATAGCACCATCTCCAGGATTCGCCGGGCTCCGCGGACTGAATGACCGCATGGCCGGTTTCGTGGAAGTGGCCGGTCGCGTGCTTTCCCTGCGAGGAGTCGCAACATCCGACGTGGCCGCAACTGAGGCACATGCGCAGGTGGACCCAGCGGCCGCCGGAACGCAGGCATTCCTCGCAACCTGTGGTGGTTGGCGTGACCGGGCGGACCTGCTCCAGGTGGGGGCAGCCGGCGGTCATGCGCACACCTTTGCATGCAAGGGGGTGAGGGGGGCGGAATTTTTCATGGCGTTTGCAGGTTGTGTATCTACAGATCGAGCCGGATCGCGCCATTGCTGACATAGCGCGAGAAATTCTCGAAGGGAATGGCCGCCTGGCCGCGGTAGTTTTCGTCCCGCCAGCTGAAGACCGTGTCCATCCGCGAGACCTCGATCTCCACGAGGCCCCGGCGCACTTCGAGCTCGGCGCCGTCGCCTTCGCTGTACTCCACCAGCCCGACCACTTCGGCGTTCAGCGTGGTGGCCAGGTTGTCGCGGATCCGTTCGTTCAGGCGCATCAATTGATCGGGCGCGCTGTGCGCGCGCTCGGTGCGCGGCGCCAGCCCTTCCTCCATCACGAGGGCCGCATGCACGCCCTCGTCGGCATGCATCCGGCGAACGAAGGCCGTCAGGTTCTCGAAGCCGTGCAGCCCGACCTTCGTGCCGATGGCCCAGCGCAGCATCACGAAGTGGTACGCGTCGGCAATGGAGCGCCGGCCCGTGAGCCATTCGCGGCCTTCGAGCTGCGCATCGAGCCGCCCAAGGTACTCGCGCACGTGGCCGCGTGCCGTGGCGGCCAGCTGCGCCGCCAGGCCGCCGTCCGGCAGGTAGCGCTCGGGAAAGAAGATCGGCCTGAACGCCTTGTGCACATCGGAGTTCAGGAAGCCGAGCCAGCGCATCACCTCCGCCCGCGCGCGCGGCGAACCGTCGCCCGCCAGTTGCAGCTGCGGATGCAGGTCCGCGAGGTAGCCGAGGATGGCGACGTTCTCGCTCAGCGTGAAGTCGCCGTGCACGAGCAGCGGCACCACGCCGGCCGGGTTGAGCGCCAGGTACTCCGGCATCTTGATGCTGCGGCGGTCCATGCGCACCGCCTCGTAGGGCTGGCCGGACCACTCGAGCACGATGTGGTCGGCCAGTGCGCTGGCTCCGGGCATGTAGAAGAGTTTCATGGCAGAGGTCCTGTGTACTTGTGCCGGCCCCCTGTTGCAGGAAGCAAGGGATGCCTTCCACCCGCCGCGTCGCCGTGTTGCTGGTCGGATTTACGCGGGGACACCGCGCCGACGTGAGTCTGTCCCGTGCACGAACGGGTGGAAAGTGCACGCCTCATTACAGCCGCCTCGGCGATCTGACACCCGTCATCTTCGTTGCGGCGGGTGGAATGCAACCGGTGGGTTATTTCACTGGAATGAAGAACTCGGCACCCTTGTTCTTCACGAGCATGACGACGAACTTCGCAGGCTTGGTCTTGCTCGCGTTGCGGCCGACGGTGTGGATGTCGTCGGGGCCTTCGTAGAAGGTGTCGCCGGCCTTCAGCGTCACTTCCTTGCCGCCCTTCACGCCCATCACGATCGAGCCTTCGAGCACGTAGACGTAGCTGTGGGCGTCGTGGCGATGCACCGGATCGACGGCGCCCGGCGGATAGTCCACCGTGATCATCAGCACTTCCTTGCCGGGGATGTCCTTCATCTCCTGGGTCATCAGCGGCGTCACCTTGGCGTTCTTGGGCGTGCCGTGCGAGGCGGCGTTCTGGGCCGTTGCTGCGCCCGCGGCGAACAGCAGTGTCAGTCCGATGCTTCTTGCAATCTTGATCATGGTCTTGCCTTCTTTGATGCGATGGATGAATCGTAGGATCGGGTGGCACGGCGCGGTAGGCCTGTGCGATGGATCACGGTGTTGTCCGCAAGGCACCAATCGCGCGTTGGCTGTGCGGCCCGCGTTCAGGCCGGTGGCTCGCCTTCCACAGGCTCGAAGCGCGCTCCGCCTTCGAGCGTGCGGTGAACGGGGCATCGCTGCGCCATGTCGAGCAGCTGTGTGCGTTGCGCCTCCGTGATGGCGCCGTCGATCGACACCCGCCGGCTGAAGACGTCGGGCGGGGAGATTGCCTTGTCCTTGCGGTGGTTGACCGCGGTGCGGATGCGCGTGACCGGCCAGCCCTTGCTGTCGGCGTAGTGGCGCAGCGTCATGGTCGTGCAGGCGGCGAGCGCGGACGACAGCAGGTTGTAGGGTGTCGGGCCCGAACCGAGCCCGCCCACCGTCTCGGGTTCGTCCGCGAGCCAGCGCGAGCCGCCCGAGCGCAGCGCGAGCTGGAATTTTCCGAGGCCCGTTTCTTCTGCCTCGGCATCCGCCGCCACCGGGCGGCCAGCGGCGGGCTCGGGCAGGTAGCGGTCCGCCCAGGTTGCGATGAGGCGCGCGACCTGTTCGGCGTCCTCGCGCTTCGACAGCAGGTGGTCCGCATCGTCGAGCGAGACGAAGCTCTTGGGGTGCCTCGCTGCCAGAAAGATGCGCGTGGCGTTCTCGATGTCGACCGTGCGGTCCTGCGGCGCATGGAGCAGCAGCAGCGGCCGGTGCAGGGCCGCGATGCGCGCCCCCGGGTCATGCGTGCGCAGGTCGTCCACAAAGGCCTTGCCGACCGCCATCGGCCGCCCGACCACCTGGACCAGCGCCTGTTCCTCGGTCTGGAGGCGCGCAAGACCCGCGGGGTCCAGCAGGTGCAGCACCTGCGCCACATCGAACGGCGCGGCAATGGTCGCGATGGCGTGCGCGCCCGCAATGCGGTCCGCCGCAGCGAGCATGGCGGAGCCGCCGAGGCTGTGGCCGATGAGCAGGCGGGGCGGCATACCGGCGGCCTCCATGGCGCTGGCGGCCGACACCAGGTCCTGCACGTTCAGCGAGAAGCTCGCGTCGGCGAAATTCCCTTCGCTGCCGCCCAGCCCGGTGAAGTCGAAGCGCAGCACCCCGATCCCCACGCTGGCCAGCGTCCGCGCGATGCGTACGGCCGCGAGGTTGTTCTTGCCGCAGGTGAAGCAGTGCGCGAACAACGCCCAACCCCGCGGGATGCCCTCCGGCATTTCAAGGCTGCCCGACAGGCGGTGTCCGTTCCGGTTGAGGAATTCGAAGGGGCGGGTGGGCACGGGGCGTGTTCCTGGCGCTCAGGCTTCGAGCACGGTCGAGTCGCGCCAGCACAGCGCCGAGAGCACGGCGCCTTCGCCGTCGATCTCGAACTCTTCGGGCAGCGGCCCGTCGATGCGTTCCAGTTGCACGGCGTCCGCCAGCCGCTCGCGCAGGTCGCGCGCCCATCGGCTGCCGTGGGCCATCCAGGCGGGGCTGATCTCGTCGCCGTCTGGCGAGGGTTCCAGCAGCACGATGACGCGCAGCATGGGCTCGTCCACCGCGCGGATCGCCCACAGGCGCCGCACGGCGGGCTGTTCTGCGTACCAGCGGGCGAGTGCGCTCGACGTGGCGCAGCCCGGTGGGGTGGCTTCGAGGGAAGAGGCCAGCGAGAGTCTCATGGCGTACCCCGGCTTACTGTGGCATGCTGCGCTCGGCGTCCAGCGCGGCTTGCACGCCGGCGTCGGCGTCCATCATCCGGGCGAAGCGCGCGAGGTTGTCCAGGCCCTGCATGTCGACCTTCTTGGCCGCCGACCAGCGCGAGAGCACGAACAGGTACGGGTCCGCGATGGACCGTTCGCCGGTCAGCCAGTCGCGCCCCTCGAGCTGGCCGTCCAGCCGCGCGAGGTATTCGCGCACATGGCCGCGCGCGTTGTCCGCAAGGACGGGCGCCATCGCCGCGTCTTTCAGGAAGCGCTGCGGCGTGAAGATCGGCTTGAACGCCTTGTGCACGTCCGAGTTGAGAAAGCCCAGCCAGCGCATGACCTCGGCGCGCGCTCGCGGCGAGCCGTCGCCCAGCAGGCGCGCCTCGGGGTACAGGTCGGCCAGGTAGCCGAGGATGGCGACGTTCTCGGTGAGCGAGAGATCGCCGTGCGCCAGCAGCGGCACCGTGCCGCCCGGATTGATGGCAAGGTAGTCGGGCGACTTGATGCTGTCCAGGCTCATGCGAACCGGCTCGTGGTCGGCGCCGATCCACTGGAGAACGATCAGGTCGGCGAGGGAGCAGGCGCCGGGCATGTGATAGAGCTTCATGAGAGATTCCGTTGGATTGATGCGGCGATGCTAGGCAGGCGTGCGCATCGGCGGTAGGCATGCGCCGGGGCGCACCGTGTTGCCGCGGGCGCACCAATCGCGGGGCGGCGCGCCGATGCATTGGTGCGCGCAGGGCAACACCGCGGTCACGCCCTGGCACCTACCGCCGCCGGCGGGGCGCTCCTACGATCCCCGGCGAACCCGACACCTGGAGCACACATGCCATCGACCGAACATGGCGAATCCGACGACGCCGCCGGCCTCCTGCGCCATTCACTGGCCGATGTGCACGGACCGGCCCACCGACAGCCCAAGCACGCACATCGCCAGGCACAGCACCAGGCAGGCGGCCAGCGGCATCGTCCAGTTGCCCGCGGCTTCGTGCAGGAAGCCGACCAAGGTCGGGCCGACCGCCGCCAGCAGGTAGCCGATGCATTGCGACATGCTCGAGAGCGACGCGGCGAGCTGCTGGCTGCCCGCTCGCAGTCCGACGAAGGCCAGGCTCAGGATCAGCGCCGATCCCATGCCCATGCCGAAGGCGAAGATCCACAGCGGCGTCAATGCGGGCAGGGCCAGCAGGCCCGCCAGGCCACAGGCACTGAGTGCGGGCGACGCGAAGGCGATCCAGCGCTGGTCGGGCATGCGGTGCAGCAGCGGCATCAGCAGCAGCGCAGGCACGGCCCCCGCCAGCTGCATCCACCCATGCAGCGTGCCGGCGCGCGCGCTCGAGAAGCCGGCCTCCTGGAGGATCGAAGGCAGCCAGGCAATCGCCGCGAAGTAGATGAAGCAGGTGAGGCCCAGGTAGCCCGCCACCTGCCAGGCCAGCGAGGCCTTCCACACCGACGGCCCCCGCGCACCCGTGGCAAGGCCGGGTGCCGAAACGGTGCGAAAGCGCAGTTGCGGCAACCACAGCAACGCAGCGACGAGCGGCAGCACGGCCACCGTGCCCAGCGAGGCGGGCCACCCGGCACCCAGCGCATGGTCCAGCGGCACGGCCACGGCCGATGCGATGCCGGCGGCGGCGATCATCGACAGTGCATAGCAGGCCGTGAGCTTCGCCACATGGCGAGGAAAGTCCCTTTTGAGCAAGCTGGGCAGCAGCACGTTGGCGACGGCGATCGCCCCGCCGATCACGCAGGTGCCCGCGAAAAGTGCCGACACCGTTCCGGCCGAGCGCACGCCGATGCCGGCGACCAGCAGCGCCAGCGACGCGAAGAGCACGCGCTCCAGGCCGAACCGGTGCGCCAGTGGCGCCGCCAGCGGCGACACCAGGGCGAACGCGAGGAGCGGCAGGGTGGTCAGCAGGCCGGCTTGCGAGGCGTTGAGCGCAAAGCTTTCGCGCACGGGTTCGAGCAGGGGCCCGAGCGTGGTGATCGGTGCCCTGAGGCTGGCTGCGATGAGCAGGATGCCGGCGATGAGGAGCGCGGCGCGGGGCGAGGAATCTGCCGTTTGTGAGGAATGCATGGAGGTCCGAAGTAATGCGCAATGCCACCGATGAATCTAGTGGCGATGCGCGGATTCGAATGCCTGCAGGCCGACTGAATATGCGCAAATCCGGTCAAGATGAACGCCTGGGCACGCATCGCCAAGGCGCCTGGACCTTCGAATTCGACAAGATGGAGGCGCGCGTTGCCGCCGTGCGGATTCGCACCGAGGCGCTCGCGGAGGGATTGCCGGCGCACCAGCATCCGCAGGGGCAGCTGGCGATGGTGTTGCGCGGCACCGTGACCTGTGAAGTGCCGGGTGCGCTGTGGATGGCACCGCTGCACGGTGGCTTGTGGATCCCCGGGGGCGTGCCCCACAGCCTGCGCGTTTCGGCGGAGGGGAATGTCTGCTTTCTGTTCGTGGAAGATGCCGCCGCGGCCATGCCGCAGACCTGCTGCTCGTTGAGCGTCAGCCCCTTGCTGCGCGAGCTCATTCTTTACCTGGCCGCCTTGCCCGAGGGTGCGCAGCGCGAGCCGCAGGCGCTGCGGCTGCATGCCGTGCTGCTGGACCAGCTGGCGCGCATGC
The DNA here is from genome assembly GCF_056396385.1 of Variovorax sp. 05T418. Taxonomy (NCBI): domain Bacteria; kingdom Pseudomonadati; phylum Pseudomonadota; class Betaproteobacteria; order Burkholderiales; family Comamonadaceae; genus Variovorax; species Variovorax sp. 05T418. The sequence goes on from NZ_JBFTLJ010000001.1 coordinate 409,725, forward strand.
CGACCGAAGCCATGCACCTGCCGGTGTCGGAGGAGCCGCGCCTGCGCCGCCTGATCGATGCGCTCATGCGCGACCCGGCGGACCGCACCACCGCAGCGCAGTGGGCCTCGCGCCTGGCCATGAGCGAGCGGACCCTGACCCGCCTCGTGCAGCTCGAAACGGGCATGTCCTTCGGCCGCTGGAGCCAGCGCCTGCGGCTGATCGTGGCGCTGCAGTGGCTCACGTCGGGCCTTTCGGTGCAGCAGGTGGCCCATGGCCTGGGCTACGACTCGGTGAGCGCCTTCATCGCCATGTTCAGGAAGGCCATGGGCCAGCCGCCCGCGCGTTATCTTGCGCGGCGCCGCTAGAACCTGCGCGCGTACCGCAGCTGAATGAAGTTCTCGCCGGGGTTCGGGTGCTTGATGCCGGCGTTCGAGAAATGCTCGAGGCGCAACGCGATCTCGTGCTGCCGTTGCGCGCCGAAGCTGCGGCCGACCGCCAGGTGGGTGCTGAAGTTGAAGCTCGTCGAAAAGCTCTTCTGCCGGGTCCTGTAGACCGACGAGCTGGCGGTCACCCCCACCCCGGTTTCGAAGAACCACGGCGAAGCGCCATCCGCGGGGCGATAGCGCAGCACGGGAATCAACGCGAACTGCGACAGGTGCGAAAGCCCTGCCCGGTCCGTCGACTGGATCTGCCAGTACGCGTAGGAGGCTTCCAGATAGCTGCGGAGCTCGCCCGGGCCCAGCTGCCATCGGTAGGGCAGGTCCCAGGTCAGCCCCGCGGTCAGCGTGCGGGTCCCGTGCGCCGAGCCGAACTGGGTGAAGAAAGAGGAGGGTGGGTGCAACGGCGTGTCGGCGCGCGCCACCTGCGAAATGCAGGCGCCGATGCCGAGAAGGACCAGGGCCGCGCCATGTCGCTTGCGGCGCAGTTGCGGCAGCCGGAGGTCGAGGCGGAAAGTTCGATCGGACATTTGATTTGCGGATGCATCGAGCGGCAAGGGCCTCGCGGCGGCGTCGAATGCATGAAAGGCTCAGAGGTTCAGGGGCGATGCATGCCGGCCGATGGCGGGACCGGGCCCACGGTGAATGCAAGCGCGGCATCGACGGGCGCAGCCGCCGGCGCATCTGCGGGCGTCTCGAAGCGCCCGCCAAGGCGATTGCCGGCCGGGTCTTCGAGGGTGCCGCGCGCGATGAGCCGGTATTCGCCTGCGCGCCATGGGGCATGCGGCGTGAACGTCCAGGTGCGCTCGCCGTCTTTCAGCCGGGCCTGGCCACTCACGCGCCGGCCCTGCGGGTCCGCGATTGCGATGTAGTCGGCGTCCCGGCCATCGATGGCGCCGTCCAGCGTCACGACCAGCGCCTGCCTCGATGCGGCGCGCACGGGCGACAGGCGCCATGCCGACACCGCCGGACCGCTCGTGTCCGCGGGCCCGACGCGCCAGTGCTGGATGGGACGGCCGTCCAACGTCAAGCTCACATCGTCCCCGTCGACCAGGATCGGCCCGAGGAGCTCATGCGCGTTCAGGCCCGTCTTGACGCGGCCTGGATGCATCAGCACGGTCAGGATCCGGCCGTCGGGCGACCAGAGTTCCTGCTCGAGAAACGGTTGCACGAGCGGCTTTCCGTCGGGGCGCAGCAGCGCGAGCCTTGGCAGCACCGGGCCTTCGATCCGCGCCGCGAACTCGATGGACAGGCGCAGCAGGTTGGCCGGCACCTGGCCGGCGGACGGCTGGACGCGCACCCTTTGCGCAGCCGCGAGGGATGGCGTGGGTGGCGCGGCGTGCGAGGCGCCCAGCGCCACGGCGAGCGCCGCGGCGCCGCACGGTCGGCAAAGACGCACGGCTTACTCCGACGCCTTGATCAGGTCCGGGAAGCCTTCGTCCTTCAGCAGCATGTCCTGCCGGGGCTTGATGTTCTGCAGCTGGAAGTTGTCGCCCTTGAAGCTGTATTCCGCGAAGGCGTATTCCGAGACATGGTCGGTCAGCCGGAAGCTCAGTTCCTTGCCGATGGACACGAGCTGCAGCGCGTCTTTCTCGAGCCGGCGGCGCACGACCACGAACGATTTGTCGTCCAGGTTGTCCAGCCGCAGCGTGCCGGCCAGCGGCGCCTGCATCACCTCGACGCCCGCGAGCTGCCCGAAGGGCACCTGCTTGTCCATGCCGGGCCGGGAACCCGTGGCCTCCAGCTGCGCCACGGGAATGACGTTGGACGCGCGGTCGAAATTGGCCAGCAGCAGGAAGTCTTCGGTCTTGCCCTGCTCGGTGCGCGAGTAGGAGACCATGTCCGCCGGCGTGTTGCCGTAGCCGAGTTCGGCGACGGTCTTGCCGCGGATATGCGCACCGTCCTTCAGGTCGTCCAGCGGGATCGTCACGAGCGGCGTGCAGGTGTAGGCGGCCACCAGGTAGCTCTTGCCGCCCCAGCTCGCGAAGCTCATCGCGCGGATCGGGGCGCGGGTCTCGACCAGGTTGTGGCCCGCGTGGTAGATCTCCACCGAGGTGATCGACTGCTTCGCGTCGAAGGGGTACTTCACGCGGCGCAGCGTCGAGGCGAAGTCCTGGTTGGAGAGGCCGGCCACGAAGAGTTCGCCTTCGCGCCACTTCATGTCGGTGACGGTGAAGCTGCGCTCGGGCGTCTCTTTCCAGAAGCTGTAGTCCGAGGTGGGTGCGTCGCGCAGCGCGACCGACGTCGAGGCCGCCGCCTTCAGGTCGACGCGGCGCGCCTTCTTGTCGCTGGTGACCAGGATGAGCGCCGGCGTCTTCGCGGCGCCGTAGCTCACAGCCACGTACACCTGCGCGGTGCCGGGCCGCACGACCATGTCCTCGACCGTGACCTTGGCGCCGCCCACCTGGGCCGAGAGCAGGCTCTCCAGGTCGAGGATGTTGAACGCCGTGCCCGCCGGCTGCTGCTGCGCCACCGGCAGCGAGATCGCGTGGACGCGGGCGGCTTTCCAGTCGGCAACGAACAATACGCTGCCGGGGCCCGCGGCAAGGCGCGAGATGGACTTCACATCCGCCGCGGCGGCGTTGAGGGAAGCGCCGAGGCCGCAGGCCAGGGCGATGGTGATGGTGCGCAGACGCATGGGGGTTCCTTGAAGGGTGGGATGGACCCCATCGATCCTAGGAACGGCCGGCCCTCGGCGGTAGGCATGCGCGAGGGACCACGGCGTTGTCTGCAAGGCACCAATGCGTTCTCGGCCAGGCGCTCTTCAAAGACTCGGCAGGGGCTTACCAGAGGCTCTCGAGCAGCGCGTCGAGCTTGAGGCTCGCGTTGTTGCCCAGGTCGGCCACTTCGTTGGGATAGTTCTTCTTCAGCAGCCGGGCCACCTCCGGCAGCTTTGCCTTGTCGAGGTCGAAGGCGCCGATGCGGTCCGGCAGGCCGAGCGCGCTGACCACGCCCGCGATCCGGTCGGCCAGCTGCGTGGCGGCATCCGCCTGCGCCGTGCGTGCACCGAAGATCTCGAGCTTGTCGCCGTAAAAATCCGCACAGGCGCGAATGACGGGCGCCAGTGTGATGCAGGAGGTCGCGCTGTGCGGCAGGCCGAAGGTGCCGCCCAGGATGTGGCCGATGCGGTGGCTGAGGCCATAGATGACCGAGGCCGGCGAGAAGTAGCACTGCCAGGCCGCCAGCTGCAGCTGCAGCAGGTCGTCGGATGTCACCAGCGCCTTGTCCAGCGCCTCGCGCGTCGCCATGGCGGGCGGCCACTTCTGCAGCACCTTCAAGAATCGCTCCAGGCCGCTGGCCGCCATGATCGCGTGCGGGTGCTCCTTCGTCACCTTGCGCATGCCCTCCACCGCATGGTCCATGCCCTTGATGGCGGAGGACAGCAGCAGCGCGCGCGGCGTGTCGAACACGAGCACGGGGTCGATCACGACCACCTTGGGCACCGTCTCGCGCACCGCGTAGCTGCGCTTGAATTTCTCCGGACCGTCCGTCTCGGTGATGCCGAAGTAGTGGGAGAACTCGGAGCCCGACAGCGTTGTCGGCAAGGCCGCGATGGGCAGGTAGCGCCCGGTCTTCTCATGGTGCAGGTGCGACACCGCCTTGGCCGCGTCGAGCACCGATCCGCCCCCCAGCGCCACGATCGACTCGGCCTCGGCGTGAAGGCAGGCGTCGAGGCCGCCTTGCACCGCCACGTCGGGCACATGCGCCGGCAATTCCATGAAGCTGCCCACCGACTGCTTCAGGTTGGGCCGCACGCAATCCTGGTAGAGCTTTGTCAGCGGCTCGACGGTGAACGTCATCGGCCGATGGATGCCATGGTCGCCGAGCCGTGCCACGGCGCCTTGCAGGATGTGCTGGCCCCAGAAAATGCCGTCTTGCGGCAAGCAATTCAAGTGATTCATCTCGATCGGCCTTGTGGAAGTCAGGGCCGACAAGATAGGTCCTCCACCCGCCGCTCACAAGCCGCTCTTTGCCAGACACAGCGTCCATGTCCGTGGACGACGCCGCTGCGCCCGGCGCACGCTTCACTCGAAGCTGCGGGGATGGTCGAATGCCGTGACCACCGGCATTTCCACAGCGAGAAAATCGACCAGCGAACGCACCGCGGGCAGCAGGCCGGTGCGAAACGGAATCAGCGCCGAGATGCGCGCATCGGCCGCCGACCAGTCGGGCAGCAGTTGCTGCAGGGTCCCGTCCCGGAGCTCCGACCTGCAGATGTAGCCCGGAAGCGCAGCGATGCCCAGGCTGGCGCAGGCCGCCTCCTTCAGCGCGACCATGTTGTTGCTCTGGAAGCGCGGGTCGATGGGCATGGCGAGCTCTTCGCCGTGCGGCCCTTTCAGCTGCCACTGCAACGGACCATTGCGCACCATCGCAACGCTCGCGTGCTGGCCAAGGTCCGCGGGGCTCTCGGGCACACCGCTTTGCGCGAGGTACCCCGGGCTTGCGAACAGGTACCAGGGAACATCGGCCAGCGCGCGCTGCACCAGCGTGGAGTTCTGGAGCGATCCCGTGTGCCCGCGTATCGCCAGATCGAAGCCTTCGCCCACCATGTCCACGTAGCGGTCGGTCGCGATCTCGACGATGCGCACCTTGGGATACCGGTTCAGGAAGACGGGAAGAATCTCGCGCAGCGCGAACTGCGCAATCTCCACGGCCGTGGTCAGCCGGATCACGCCGCTGGGTTCGGCCAGGCGCTGGCGCACCGCCTCCTCGGCCACGTCGGAGCTGTGCAGCATCGCGACCGCATACTGGTAGAACTCCTTGCCGATGTCGGTCATGCCGAACTGGCGGGACGTTCGGTTGAGCAGGCGCACGCCCAGGTAACTCTCGAGCTCCTGGACGCGATGGCTCAGCGTCGACTTCGGCAGGCGAAGCGCCGACCCGGCGGCCGTGAAGCCTCCGCGGTCGACGACTTGGACGAAATAGAAGACATCCTTCAGGTCCAGCATCGCAATCCTGGTGAGAGAGCAGGGAGGCCGCCCGGCATACGCAGCGACAGCGCTGCCGCCGAGGATAGCGCTGCGGCTCCCCGTTCGCTATCCCGGTCTCAGGCGGCTTCCGGCACCGGCTGCGCCACGCGCAGCGACCGCGCCACCGTGGCGACGCGCCGGCCCTGGTAGGTCGCGACGGCCAGGTCCTCGGCGCCGGGCATCACCGAATCGCGGTTGGAGACGTGGGTCGCACCGTAGGGCGTGCCCGCCGCGAACATGGCCGGATCGGCATAGCCGAGCGGCACGATGATCAGGCCCAGGTGCGCCATCGGGCCGTAGAGCGACAGCAGCGTCGCCTCGTTGCCGCCGTGCCTGGAAGAGGTCGAGCCGAACACCGAGCCGGCCTTGCCGTTGAGCTTGCCCTGGAACCAGAGGCCGCCGAGCGAATCGATGTAGGCCTTGAGCTCGGCGGCAATGGAGCCGAAGCGCGTCGGCGTGCCGAAGACGATGGCGTCGGCCCAATCGGCGTCCGCCTCGGTCGGGGCTTCGTACTTGGCGTTCATCTCGCTGGCCCGCTCGGACCACTCGGGCACCTGGCGCATGACCTCGGGTGCGACGAACTCCCGCGCGCGGCGAAGGCGCACTTCCGCGCCTTCGGCCATGGCGCCTTGGGCGACGGCCTTGGCAAGAAGCTCGGTGGAGCTGTTGCGGGAATAGAAAGCGATGAGGACCTTGGGTTTGGACATGGGTTGGCCTGTGTTGGAGAAAAAAAGGTGGAAGGTGTCTTGCGTGCCGTCAGACGGCAATGGGCTCCAGGCGCGCAAGCAGTTCGTCCTTGCGCTCGCGCAGCCATGGCGGCAGCTGGAACTCGGCGCCGAAGTGGCCGGGTTCTTCGTCGATGGCAAAGCCGATGTCGGTGGTGGCCGCCTCGAACATCACGCCGCCCGGCATCTTGAAATACATCGAGCGGAAGTAGTTGCGGTTGACCGATTCGGAGGTGTCGATGTGGCCCATCGACATCAGCTTTTCCTTGATCTGCATCTGCTGCTCGACGTTGTCCACCGCGAAGGCCACATGGTGGATCGTGCCCTCGCCGTAGATCGACGAGCCCTGCAGGCGGTCCGGCTCGTGCACGAACTCGACGATGGTGCCGGGCTTGCCGTCGGCGGCTTCGAAGCGGTGGTGCGGGCCGGACTGGCCGGCATAGTGGAAGTCCAGCGCCTCCTTCATGAAGATGATGGATTCATCGACCTCGCGCAGCGACAGCGTGATGCTGTGCACGCCCCGGATCGCGAACTCCGCCGGAATGTCGTGCGCAATGCAGGGCGGACGCGTGTCGTTGCCGGAGGCCACCAGGTCGAATTCGATGCCGCAGGGGTGCTGGAAGCGTTGGCGCTGCTCGCCGAAGCGCTCGACCACGGCCTTGTCGAAGACCACGCCGCGGGCGCCGAAGCGTTCGCGCCAGAAATCCAGCGACCCCGTGGGAACCGAGTAGTTGATGACCTTGATCTGGCCCGAGCCGCGGCGCCCCTTCACGCCTTTCTGCTTGAAGGGGAACGAGGTGACCAGCGTGCCGGCATCGCCCTCAGCATTGCCGTAGTAGAGGTGGTAGACCGGCTCGTCGCCGTCCAGCAGAACGGTTTTCTTGACCAGGCTCTGGCCCAGCAGCTTCACGTAGAAATCCACGTCTTCCTGTGCGCCGCTGACGCACGCGGTCAGATGGTGAAAGCCTTTGATGATCGACATGTGAGTACCCTTGTATGGATGTGGTTGGTGGTTATTGGGCGAACGACGCGAATTGCTCGACCGGCGTTTTCTCCAGGGCCATGCGGTTCTCCGGCATGCCGTTGTTGGCCCAGCCCATCGACATGCCGGCAATCACCATCTCGTCCTGGGGAATGCCGAGTTCCGCGCGCAGCACGTGGTGCTGCAGCGACCAGATCTGCTGCGGGCAGGTGTCCAGGCCGCGGCCCTTGGCGGCCAGCATGACGTTCTGCAGGAAGCAGCCGTAGCAGAGAAAGCTGGCCCATTCGAGGCGGCGGTCCATCGTGAAGATGATCCCGACCGGCGCATCGAAGAACAGGAACTGGCGCTCCACGTCGCGCAGGCGGCCGGCCTTGTCGCTGCGGTGCACGCCTTGCGCATCGCCGAGCTGGCCGCGGAAGGTGTTGAAGCGCGTGCCGTACGGTTCGTGCAGCGGCTGGGGAAAGAAGGGGTATTCCGGCGCCAGCGTGGCATGGTTGGCGCGGAACTCCGCCACGGCAGCCCGGGTGACGCGGTCGCGCGTTTCGCCGGTCACCACATAGCAGCGCCAGGGCTGCGTGTTGCTCGAGCTGGGCGCATGGCTCGCGGTCGACAGGATGTCTTTCACCGTGTCGATGGGAACGGGGCGATCGAGAAAGCCGCGCTTGCTGCGTCGATCCCGGATGAGGTTATCGATGAAAGGTGCCGCATTCATTTCCAGAATCTCCATCAGTAGGTTGGCTGACACGGTTGTCTCTTGAAGTCTTGTTATTGGGTTCACGCGATCTCGTGAACGCTGGGGAAATCGTAGGGAGGCGGCTGGCGCCTGAGAAGCCGTTGCTTCTTGCACGCACGGTCCGGAAATCGCGAACGATCGGGTGTTTCATTTCCCCTGCCGGGCCATGTGCGGGCACGCGGGCGGCGGGTCACCGATGAAGGTGCGCGCCGACCAGAGCTCGGGAAAAGGAATCTCGTCCATCGTGGGCACGAGCCACGCAACGCCTTCGGTGCCGAAGTAGGCCGGCCGTGCACCGAAGGTTCGCCGCGTCGCCATCAGGTGGCGGAATTTCCAGTTGCAGAAGCCCTCGGCGATGTCGGCCAGGGTCTCGCCGAGCTGCTGGAGCTCGATGTTCGCGTTGGGGTCGGCGTAGATCTGGCGCCAGACCTCTTCGACCTCCTTGCGGGGCGTGTAGGGCGCGGCCAGGTCGCGCGCCAGCAATTCGGCCGGCACGCCCAGCCCCCGGCGCCGGAGGAAGGCGAGCACGTCGTCGTACAGGCTGGGTTCGGCCAGCGCCTTGTTGAGCTGTTCCCAGCGATGGGGCTGGGGCTCGAAATGCTGCAGGTGCTCGGCCTGCTTGATGCCCAGCAGATAGACCATCTGCCGGTAGGTCCAGCCTTGCAGCGCCGTGTCCTTGCCGTGCGTGGCGACCGCGCGTGAAAGGATCGCGAGCAGGTCGTTCGGCGTCATCCAGTCGATCGAGCGCCAGATGGCGTCCAGCGGCGCATGGTGCGCAACGACGCGCTGCAACGTGCGCCAGGCCTGCGGGAGGTCGTCGGCCCGCAGGAACGCCTGGGCCGACTGGATCTCCTTGATGATGAGCATCCAGTAGAGCTCGGACACCTGCACATGCACGATCCAGGCGTGCTCGCCCGGGTGGTCGCTGACGGTACGCTGCAGCGAGTGCAAGGTGTCGGTCTGCATCCATGCGCTGTAGGGTGTCTGGCCGGACGCGGGGCGTTCGATGGCCGCAAGGGTGGGGGTGTTGCTCATGGTGTGCTCCTGGTGGTGGGGGGATGCGTCGATGTGCCGGTGTGCATGAGGCCTTCGATCTGCTGTGCGATCTGCAGCAGGGCGCCGTCGCGGCCAGGCTTCGCCACGATCTGCAGCCCGGCGGGCAGGCGGCCGTCGCGGGCGGCAAGGGGAATCGAGATGGCCGGGAACCCCGCGACGTTGAAAGGCGCCGTGTAGGTCATCAGCGCCTCGCGCACGGTGCCCGACCAATGGCCGATATCGATCGATGCCTGATTCACCTGCGGCGCGGTGCAGGGGCAGGTCGGCAGCACGAGGTAGTCGAGCTGCGACATGGCGCGATGCAGCCGGGCGGTGAAGTCGCGCCGCGCCTGCTGCGCGCGCGCGTAGTCGCCCAGCGTGATGCTCTTGGCGCGCTCGAGCCGCTCGATGGTTTCGCGGCCGTAGTGGGTAGCGATGCGATCGGTGGCGTTGCGGCGGAAGTGCTCGACGCCGCCCTCGGTGAGGACGATGTGCGCAAAGGCCTCGAAGACGCCGTCGAACAGTCCGGGCGCATCGACGGTCGTGCACGCAAGGAATTCTCCGAGCTTCGCAACCGCGGTGTCGAACGCGGATGCGACTTCGGCGCTCGGCGGCACGGGCGCGATCTCGCGCACCACCCCGAGGCGCGCAGATGGAGAAGCGGCGTGCTGCGGCATTTCGATGTGGAATGCGCCCGCCAGCAGCGCGACGTCGTCGACCGTCGCGCCAAGAAAGCCCGGGTGGTCCAGCGTCGGTGCCAGTGCAAAGATGCCGCGCGTGGGCAGTGCGCCGAAGCTCGGCTTGAAGCCGACGACCCCGCACAGCGCGGCCGGGATCCGCACCGATCCGCCGGTGTCCGTGCCAAGGCCGGCCGCCACGGCGCCACAGGCAATCGCCGCGGCCGCGCCGCCGCTGGAGCCGCCGGGAATGCGTGTGCGGTCCAGCGGGTTCAAGGTGTCGCCGAAGGTGGCGCTGGCCGTGGTCACGCCCCATGCGAATTCATGCGTGGCCGTCTTGCCGACGGGAATGGCGCCGCGCTCGATCAGCGCGCGCACCACGTCGGCGTCGGCGTCCGGAAGGTGCCCCAGGTAGGCGGCCGAGCCGTAGCTGGTTTCGATGCCTTGGGTGTCGATCAGGTCCTTGACGCCGATGGCCAGCCCTTCCAGCGGCCGTTGCCGGCCTTGCGCATAGCGCCTGTCGCTTTCTGCCGCGGCGGCCAGCGCGCCGTCCCGGTCGATGGCGGCGAAGGCGCGCAGGTCGCGCTTGCTGGCCTGTGCGGCCTCGAGTGCCTGCTCGATCAGGGCCACGGCCGTGATGCGCCGGGCGGCCAGGGCGTCGAGCGCGTGGCGCAGGCTGGATGCGGAAGGGGCCACGGGAGATGGCGGGCAATCGGCGTTCAAGGTTTTTCTCCGGGCTCGGAAAGCCATGGGGCGGCCGCACCCGCCATCACGGCGTGACGGGTGAGGAAACGAGAGTGGAAGGCGCAGCCGCTTCGCTGCGCCGCGCGGGACCTCAGGCGGGAACTTCGGACCGGCAGTCCGCCATGGCATCCATGTAGCGGGAATGCGGCATCGAATCGAGCGACGCCTGGATCGCTTCCTTGCACAGGGAAGGCCGCCTGGCCAGCGCATCGGCATAGCGCGCGACATGGGGAAGCGCATCCCACATCGACCCCAGGCCGAGATAGTTCAGGCGCACCAGGTTGACGCCCCAGAACGCATCGGCCAGGGAGAAGGCGTTTCCGTTCAGGCAGGCGAACGAACCTGCGGCCAGGTCGCGCTCCAGGCCGATCAGCAGTTGCCTCGTCTGCTCGCGCGCGGCGCGTTGGAAGGCCGGATCGCGGCACACTTTCTTGCCGCCGCTTTCCTTCACGATCTTGGCGCGGTAGGCCGCCACCAGCTCGGGCTCGCCGGCGTTGTCGGCAATCAGGCGCTCCAGCGCCATGACCTTGTAGTCGTAGACCGTCTGCATCGAAGCCTTGAGCGCTTCGGGCCGCAGATCCGCATCCGGATGAAAGCCGTAGAGCAGCGCGCCGTTCGCAATCCTGTCGACGATGCCGACCTGGCGCATCACCTCGGCGCGCGCATCGGGTGCATCGGGAACGAGCTGGACCGGCGCGCGCGATACGCTGTCGAGGTAGATGCAGATGCGCTGCGAATCGGCGAGCACGCGGCCGGTGTCGTAGTCGACGAGCAATGGCACCACGCAGGGATCGAAGCCTTCCGTTTCGACCGATGTCCGTCCGCTGTAGCCGCTGACGTATTCGCTGTGGAGCTCGCGCGCGGCAACCAGGCGCAGGCGGATGTAGGCGGGGCTGTAGTGTTCGGCCGCCACCAATCCGTCGCTTTCCATGGTGCTCAGGATCCGCATGTCGTTGGAGCGGTACGAGAACGCCTTCTCGTGCAGCACCGTGCGCACCTTCTGCGAGCACAGCGAGCTTGCCGCATGGAAGAGCTCGAAGCGGGGTTCCGAACGGCCGCCCACGATGGTGGCGCGGGCGGGGTCCGCCAGGGTGGCACGCGCGGCGGCGGCCATTTGGATCAGGGAGGCACGACTCGTCATCACATTCCTCATCTGCCTGCGCGGCAGGCACACCAGCCAACAATCAATGAGCGGTTTTGCGTTCGATCCGGTTCAGGAAGAACGCAGGCAAATCGTAGGGAGGCGAGGGGTGGTTGAGAAGGCGTCGGACCTTGTACGCACGGTCCCGGAATGCCGAACGATAAAGGGAGCGGCTCAGCGGCGGGCGGCCTGGCCGTCTTCGGGAATCAGCGGCACCCAGCCGCGCTGGCCGTGCACGCGCACCAGCCACTCGCGGATGCCGGCAAAGCGCGCCATGTCGTAGCCGCCCTGGCCGGCCAGCGAAACGTAGGCCGAGAGTGCGAGGTCGGCCACGGTGTAGTGATCGCCGACGAGCCATGCATGGCCGAGCAGCCACTGCTCCAGCTTTTCGAGGCCTGCGTACCCCTCGGCCTGGAGCCGCTCGATGTCCTGCTGCCTTTCATGCGCAAGGCCGTGCAAGTGGAGCACGCGCGGGACGGCAATGGCCTTCTGGAGGTCGGCCTGCTCGAAGAAGAGCCAGCCCGTGACTTCCGCTCGCGGATACGGATCGTCGGGAAGGTAGGGCGTGCCTTGGGCAAGATGCAGCAGGATCGCGCCCGATTCGACGATGGGGCGCCCATCGTCGAGCACGAGCACCGGCACGCGTGAGAAACGGCTGATCTGGCGAAACGCGGATTCGCGCGTCTCGCCTTTCTGCAGGTCGAGCGTGACGCGGTCGTACGCCAGGCCCAGCTGGCTCAGCAGGATGCGGATCTTCCACGAGTTGCCCGACAGGCGGCTGTCATAGAGACGCAGCATGGTTGACTCCATCAAGTGGTGGCCCGCGAAGGCCGTCCGCGGATTTTCGCTGGAGAAAGCCGTTGCCGCTACCGAGGCGCCGGAAAGTTCAGCGCGGCTGCAGATGAAGGGCCAGGAAGGCTGCGGTCCTGCCGTTGGCCAGGGCCGCCGCTTCGGCGTCGTAGGCGATGCCGCGGTGCCGTGCAAAGGCGTGGCCGCGATCCGGGTAGCTGTAGACCTGCACCTGCGGGCGCCCCTTCAAGGCAGCCGATATCTCCCGTTGTGCGTCGGCCGGGATGTATTCGTCTTTTTCCGCGAGGTGAACGATCAGCGGGCTGGCGATCTGGTCCGCTTCCCGGAGGTACTTGTCGGCGTTGCCGGGGTAGTAGGCCACCACTGCGTCGGGGCCCACGCGTGCGGCCGTGAGGAAGGCCAGCAGGCCGCCGAGGCAGTAGCCGACCACTCCGACTTTGCTCGTGGCGTCCGGCATGGCACGGGCGACCTGCAGGGCGGCGGCGATGTCGTTCACACCGGCATCGAGATCGAAGGCGTTGTACAGCGCCAGGGCCCGCGCGCGTTCCGCTTCCGTGCGGTCGGTGAGGTCGACGCCCGGCGCGATTCGCCAGAACAGGTCGGGGCAGATGGCCAGATAGCCTTGCGCCGCGAGTTCGTCGCAGGACTGGCGCATGTCGGCATTGACTCCGAAGACTTCGTGAATGACGACGATGGCTGGCGCGGGAAGTTTCTGCGGACGGGCGACGTACGCGGTGAAGCTGCCGCGGGTGGTGGTGACTTGCAGCGGGTCGTGCATTGCTTTTCCTTGGATGCCTGCTCAGGCGCTGAGCCAGAGCGCGACGTTGCGCACGTACTGCTTCGTGGAGCGAAGCGCTTCGGAGAAGCGGATGATTCCATCGCCGGCCGGTTCCGCCACGAAGGAAGGACAACCGGCCGAAGGGTCCCAGTTGTAGTCGGCGAAATGATGAAAGGTCGACTGCGCGATGGCCCGACCACCGTGCTCGGAGCGCTCGAACGCGACCGCGATGTTGTAGCGCCTGCCGGACACCGAGCTCTGCCCTTCCATGACGACGCGGCAACTCGAATCGCCGGGCGGTACGCCGACCGTGCCTTCATGCGGATGCGCGGGCAGGTACTGGATCACACCCGTGGCCGAGCGCCTGTCGCGCATCACCGGGTGAATGCTGCCGACCGATCGGATGCGCTGGTAGTCGCCGTTCGCGCCCGAGTGGTAGTTGGGCCACGAGATGGCTCCCGAGAACGGGTTGTCGACGCATTGGCGATTCGTATCGGGCTCGCAGTTGCGGCTGTGGAAGTGATGCGCGGCGCCGACGCCGCTCAGGTTGCATATCGAACTGCCCAAGTCCATGTGGTCGCGCGTGACCATGAGGCCGCCGCCGCGACGGCGGAATCGGCTGATGCTTGCGCAATCTTCCGGTGTCAGGCCGTCGCCGGTGTCGACGGCAAAGAGCCAGAGCTGGTCGAAGTCCGATTCATCCAGCGTCGACAGCACGGGGTCGGGAGCCGCGCGCGGCGCGCGGTCGCGGGCGGTCACCCGGAAGGCGGGCCGACCGTCGTCGTCCTGCAGCTGCGAGAGAAACGAACTCAGGCGACTGAAGCGCGCAATGTTCCAGTCGTCCGGGTCTCCTTCGATGGTGGTTTGCAGCAATAGATTCAGCATGGTGCAAGTTCGAGGTCGGTCAGTCGTGTGCGTGGTTCAGCTCTTGAGGAAGGTGAGCAGGTCCGCATTGATCTTGTCCTGCATCGTGGCGGTGAGCCCGTGCGGCGCACCGGGGTAGTAGATCGCCCTGGCGCCCTTGATCAGCTGCACGGACTTCTTCGCCGAGTCGTGGATGGGCACGATCTGGTCGTCCTCGCCGTGCATGACCAGGGTGGGCACGTCGATCTTCTTCAGGTCTTCGGTGAAGTCGGTTTCGGAGAAGGCCTTGATGCACTCGTAGGAGTTCTTCTGCCCGCATTGCATGCTCCAGAGCCAGAACTGGTCCAGGATGCCCTGCGACACCTTCGCGCCCGGGCGGTTGGCGCCGAAGAACGGGATGGCGAACTCCTTGTAGAACTGCGAGCGGTCGCCGGCGACCCCGGCGCGAAGACCGTCGAACACTTCGATCGCCAGGCCTTCGGGATTCGCCGCGGACTTGAGCATGACCGGCGGCACTGCGCCGATGAGCACAGCCTTGACCACGCGCTTGCTGCCGTGGCGCCCGATGTAGCGCGCCACCTCGCCGCCGCCGGTGGAGTGGCCGACCATCGTGACCTTCTTCAGGTCGAGCGCCTCAAACAGAACCGCGAGGTCGTCGGCATAGCCGTTCATGTCGTTGCCCGACGAAGACTGGCTCGAGCGGCCGTGCCCGCGTCGGTCGTGCGCGATGACGCGAAAGCCGTTGCGCGCCAGGAAGAGCATCTGTCCGTCCCATGCGTCGGCGTTGAGCGGCCAGCCGTGGGAGAAGGTGACGACGGGACCTTCGCCCCAGTCCTTGTAGTAGATCTGCGTGCCGTCGGGGGTGGTGATGGTGCTGCCAGTCCTCGAGGGGCTCGGAGTTTGGGTCGGCCGGATGCGGGTTGCTGCGCCGGCTGCGTCCTGCATGCCGAAAGCGAGGGTGCCGGTGGCGACGGCAGCGCCAGTCGCAATCAGGTGTCGGCGCGAAGGATTCTGTGTGGTCTTCATGGTTTCCTGCGGTTGAAATTGAAACGTCGGACCACGGTGCGCGAGCGCTGCGTCAGAGCCCGTGGAACGATTGAAATGCTAGGTTCGTCGAAGGCGAGGGGGTAGGCCTGCGCAGGGACTCACGCTGTTGTCGCCTCGGCACCAATCCCGGCGTCGGCGTGCAGCTTCGGGCTGAGGTCGGTGAGGCAGTCCAGGTCGGCGGCCCGGATCTTCGAGGTCATGAAGTCGATGAACACGCGCATGCGCGAAGGCAGGTGCTGCCGGCTCAGGTAGCAGATGTAGTGACCGCTGTCGTCGGGTGCGTACTGTGTCAGGCACGGGACCAGCGCACCCATTCTCAGCGCCTCGCAGGCTAGGTAGCCCGGCAGCTGGGCGATGCCGTGGCCGTCGAGCACGGCCTGCAGCACCAGGTCCGCGTCGTTGTAGGTGAGCTTGGCCTGTGGCACGAGCTTGCGTGGATGGCCCCCGACCTTGAACTCCCACTCGAAGATGCGACCGGATGAAAAGCGGAAGTTGATGCACTCGTGCTGGGCCAGGGCTTCCATGCTGTCGGGCAGTCCGTGGGCCACTTGGTAGGCGGGGGAGGCGCACAGCAGCAGCTGCATCGGGATGATCTGCTTGGCGATGATCTGGGCGTCTTCCATGCGGCCGTTGCGAAACGCGATGTCGACACGGTCGGAGGTGAAGTCGGTCGGCTTGTCGTTCAGCAACAGGTCGATGGTGACCTCTGGGTAGGTCGCGCGAAATTCGCCCAGCAGGGGCGCGACGACCCGGCGGCCGAACCCGACTGCGGCGTTGATGCGCAGATGCCCGCGGGGCGGGCCTTGCCGCAGGTCACGCATTTCTTCCACGGCCTGGACGATCCGGTCGACCCCGGTGTGGCAATTGGCGTAGAAGAGGTCGCCTTCGCGCGTGAGCGTGGTGCTTCGCGTGGTGCGCAGGAAGAGCCGGACGTTCAGCTGGTCTTCCAGCTTCTGGACGCTGCGGCTCACGGCCGAGCGACCGATGCCCAGCCGGTCGGCGGCCCGTGCGAAGCTGCCTTCCGTGACGACGGCGATGAAGGCGACCACCCCGGCATAGCTGGTGGCGAAGCTGGAGGCCAGCGGATCCGCGCGTGGCGCGGGGGGGATGGAAGAGGGCGAAGGGAGGGCAGAGGTTGTCATGAGTCGGCTTCTCGGTTCGAGGGATCGGGAGTCCCGGATCCCCCATGAAAGCGAAGTGGTCACTCTGCGCGCAAAGCGGTGCCGGGGCCAGTTAAGCCCTGTCAATGTTTGTTATGGCCGGCTATCCGGCGCCGTACGCATGCGACGGATGCGGCCGTGGAGTCTTTCAGTTCCGGGAGAGTGCGCTGCGCAGTGCGCGGGCTTGCGCAAGGCCGGGGTGCTCGCCCCGAGGTGCCGCGCGCGCGCAGACCTCGTCCAGCAGGTCGAGGGCGTCCTTCGCCTTGCCCCGGCGAACCCACAGCTGGGAGGCGCTGATCGCCGCACGAAATTCCCATCCCAGCGCGCCTTGCTGCCTGGCGGTGCCGATGGCACGCAAGTAGAACGCCTCGGCTTCATCGTCGAGGCCGCGCTGCTCGCAACGCTGGCCCGCAGCGCGCCAGGTCTCGGCCGCGCTCCATTGGCCGTGCCCGGCACCGGCGCGCGCGATCGTCTCGTCGTCGATCCAGTCGGCGCAGAAGGTCACCAGCATTTCCTTGCGTGGCGCGTCGAAATCGTCGAGTTGCTGCGCGACTCGGCGAACATGGCGGTCCCGGTCGTCCGCGGTGCGCGCCTGCAGGCCCAGCGCATAGCAGTGTGCCCACTGGTGCCAGTACGCCAGCCCTCTGCGCTGGGCCTCGTCCAGCAGCATGCGAACCCATTTGCGCGCCAGTTCCAGCTCGCCCGACCAGAGGGCGACGGGGCATGTGCCGAACAGCGCGAAGCACAGAGACAGCGCATTGCCCCCGGCCTCGGCGAGAGCCACCGCTCGGGTGGCGGTAGCCATGGCCTTCGCCGCATCGCCCTGGAGCCAGAGCGTGCGGGCCAGCAAGGCATTCGATGCGACGGCGGCATCGACCTGGAACAAGTTGACGGGCGTCTGGCGCACGGTGCTGCCCACAAGGATCGCCGCCTGGGCGCCGGCACTCGCCGCAGAAAAATCCCCGCAGAAGTGACTCGCCAGCGCGGTCATTCGGTGCGCCAGGTTGAGCGCGGCGGGGTCGGGCGTCGATTGCGCGAATTCGAACAGCACCTGCGAGTGGTGCAACGCGGCCGCATACTCGCCGCGGATCGCATGCAGCACGCAGATGCCCCAGCGGGCCTGAAGCTCCAGCACGACCGAGCTGGCCGACATGGCGACAGCAAGCGCCCGATCGTAGGCGGCGCCCATTTCCGGTACCGGTCCCCGTGTGTGCCACAGCGCATTGCCCAGTGCGATCTGCAGCCAGGCCTCTGTCTCCGTGCCCGTGCCCGGCTGTTGCGCGAGGCACGCGAGCGCGGCGATGACCCGGTCACGGTACTCCTCGACCTGCGAGACGTGAAACCACAGGGGCGCCGAAGCGATGGTGAGCGCGGCGCCGGTCTCCCAATCGTCCTGCTGCGCCAGGCAGTCGTCCAACGCACTGCGCACGTCGTCCAGCCGGTGTGCGTAGCGCGCGTTCCAGGCCTGCACGGTGAGTTCGCCCGAATCCGAGGTCGCGGCGCCCATCAGCTCGCGCATGAAGAGCGCATGGCGCCGCCGCATTGCCGGGCCTTCATCGGTTTGCGCGAGAAGCGCGGCGGCGTAGCTTCGCGTCGTGTCGAGCAGCCGGTAGGGCGCGATGGCGTCGCTGTTGTCGAACGACACCAGCGACTTGTTCGCCAGCGAGATCAATGCATCGAACGCCACTTCGGAGTCCATGTCCGCCCGGGTGACGCTCAGCGCCGACTCGACATCGAAGCGCCCCCGGAAGACCGAGAGCCGCCGGAAGAGCCGCAGTTCCGCATCGTCCAGCAGCGCGATGCTCCAGTCCAGCGCCGCCGCGAGCGTGCTGTGCCGGGGCAGGACGGCCCTGCTGCCCGCGGAATAGAGCCGCATGTGGTCATTCAGCCGGAACGCAAGATCGCCGATCGGCTGCACGCCCAGGCGTGCAGCCACCAGTTCGATGGCGAGCGGGATGCCGTCCACCTGCCGGGCGACTGCGGCGAGCAGCCGGCCATCGGAATCCTCGAACGCGCGGGCACCCACGGCCTTCGCACGCTCGACCAGCAGTTCGACCGCCGGCGACGCCATGGCTTCGGCCAGGTCGGCACACTGCGCGTCGGGCACCGCGAGCGGCGACAGCCGCTCGACGTGTTCTCCCTCGATGCGAATGGCCTCCCGGCTGGTTGCGAGGACGCGCAGGTCGGGCAGGGCGCCGAGCAGTTCGGCGATGAGCGGCGCCAGTGCGTCCAGCATGTGCTCGCAGTTGTCGATCAGCAGGAGCACATCGCGGTCCGCCAGCCTCTGGAGGATGGCCCGCGTCGTGTCGGGGGTGTCCGGCGGCGCGCCGAGCGACCGGGCCACCGTGCTCGCCAGATGGGCCTGCGAGACCAGCGGCGAGAGATCGATGAAGGCCAATTGCATGGCCGTGCGTTCTGCATGGCAATCGGCCGCATGGATGGCGACACGGGTCTTCCCGATGCCGCCGGCGCCGACGATGGTGACCAGCCGGCGCGTGGCGAGCGCCGCCAGCACGCGCGCCATGTCGGCGTCGCGGCCCACAAGCCGGGTGAGGCGCTCCGGCAGCTTCGCGAACGCCAGGGCCGCCGCCCCCGGCCGATCCTCGGTCGGCATGCCGACCTGTTCGCGAAAAACCGTTCCATTGAACCGGTAGCCGCGCAGGGGAATGTTCGAAATCCATTCCTTGCAGTTGTCCCCGTCTTGCGGCTCCCCCAAGGCCTTGCGGAGCGCGGAGATGTGGACCCGCACACTGGACTCCTCGACCACCACCCCGGCCCAGACGGTGGCGAGCAGCTCGTCCTTGCCCACGACTTCGCCCACGCGCCTGAGCAGTTGCAGCAGCAGTTCGAACGAGCGGGAGCCCAGGCGCACGCTCTGCCCGAGTCTTTCGAGCCGGCGCTGGGCCTCCCAGACGATGAACGCGCCAAAGCGCCAGCGGACCTCGCTCGGCCCCTGCGACGCGCCGGCATGCGCCTGCGATGACGTGGAGCGCGCCGCGATGCCGTACATGTCACCCACTCGTCAGCCCTCGCAACGCCCGCGCCGCGGGCAGGCCCGTGCGGCGTCGGACGGCGACGACCCGCTTGCCCGCGTTGGGAAATGCCTCGAGCGCAGATTTTTTCATTCGATGATCCAGTCAAGAAGATGAAGGCCGCAGCCATTCGGGCCGCACGAGATACAAGACGGCCGGACGCCGGGTTTTGTGACAGGGGCCGCGATCCGGGCCTTGCATGGGCAGCAATCGCCGCCGTCGGCGATGTCGGGCGATTGCATGCGATGAGGGGCTGTTCAGGAACCCGGTCCGGGTGAACGAAGCGTCCTGAGATCACGAACGATGTGCCGCGGCCGGCCCTGGCCGATTGGTGTTCCGCCGGCAACACGGTGCGCCACCGCAGCGCCCTTCTGCGAGGAGATGCGGCTGCCTACGATCGGTGCCATCGCGAAGAACCAGAGAACAACATCGTTCATCACCGAGGCCCCCTGCCGCGATGAATCCGGGGTGGCCGCATCAAGAAGCACGGATTCCTCGTGGAGCTTTATCACACCAGGGGCGCGCAAGCCGCCCTTCAGACCCCGCACGACGTTCGAGCCGCTACGAGCTTGCGCTGTACGACCCGGGACCGGGCGCTGGCCGTCATCTCGCACGAACTCAGGCAGCCCCTGAATGTCATTCAGATGAACGCCTGCCTGCTGCAGCGCCTGCCCGCATCCGCGGAGCCCTCGCAACTGCAGGGCATCGCCCAGGCGATGCAGCGCGCCATCGAAAGCCAGAAGCGGCTCATAGACGACCTGCTCGATTTCTCGCGCCTGCGAACCGGCAAGCTGGCGCTGCGCTGCGCGGAGGTCGACTTCGGCGCACTCGCGCTGGACCTTGTCGCCGCATTCGGTGCGCGCTGGCCTTCGGGACGCTTGCGCGCCCAGATGCAGGCGGCCGATCCGTTGATCTGCCATGCCGACCCGGTGCGGCTGGAGCAGGTCGTGGGCAACCTGCTGGACAACGCGATGAAGTTCTCGCCCGCCGGCGCAGAGGTTCAGGTGCGCCTGTCCTCCGAGGATGGCTTTGCCCGGCTTGCGGTGGCGGACACCGGCTGCGGCATCGCGCGCGAGTTCCTGCCGCATGTCTTCGGCATGTTCTGCCAGGCCGGCACCGGGGAGGGTGGCTCGCGAGGTGGGCTGGGCATCGGCCTCGCGCTGGTCCACAGCCTTGCAGTCGCTCATGGAGGTTTCGTGAAGGCGACCTCCGCGGGGCCGGGACGCGGCGCCGAGTTCAACGTGTGGCTTCCTCTTCATCGACGCGCCTGACGGCGTGCCGCACATTGATGCCCGGCATGCAACACGGCAGTACCTCTTGCATGCCTACCGCAACCGAGATGCGAAACCTAGCATTCGAACCGTGCCGCGATGTTCGCGAACCGGAGCCCAGCCGTCCTGAGGCCAGGGCCATGGCGCCCTCGAGGAGTCACCATGACGCAGCGCATTCATCCCCTTGCGCAACCGGGCGCATCGCGCCGCACGCTCAAGGCACGCGCGCAGGCCGTGCAGGCAGCCGCGGACGCCGCGCCGCGAGGCGCGATCGACCGGGTCTGGAGCGCCGCATACATGAGCATCTCGCTGCTGGCCATCGTGGCCGCCTGCGCAATTGCGGGCGGTGAGGCGGCGAACGCGGAGCTCCGTTTTGCCACCGTGGCCACGAGTGCGCCGCCGCTCGTGCGATGCATCCCGCATGGCGCGCGAAATTTTCAAATCAGGCCATCCATTCAACAAAGGAAATCAGCATGAAAAATCTCTCCAGTCTCGCACGCGCATTCACAGCCATCGGCATCCTGGCGCTGCACCTGTCGGCACCTGCAGGCGCGGCCACATCGGGCGCGCCGGCAAAGCCCACTGTCGTGCTGGTCCACGGCGCCTTCGCCGAATCGGCCAGCTGGAACGAGGTGGTGCGCGACCTTCGTGCGCGCAGCTTTCCCGTTGTCGCGGCCGCCAATCCGCTGCGCGGCGTGAAGTCCGACGCGGACTATGTGGCTGCCCTCGTGGGGTCGATCCCCGGGCCGGTCGTGCTGGTCGGGCATTCGTACGGCGGCTTGGTGATTTCCGCTGCGGCGATTGGAAAGCCCAATGTCCAGGCCCTGGTCTTCGTGGCTGCGTTCGCCCCCGAAGTGGGCGAATCGGCGGCCGACCTGTCGGGCAAGTTTCCCGGCAGCACGCTCGGCTCGGCGCTGGCGGCGCCGGTGCTCCTGCCGGACGGCGCCAAGGACCTCTACATCCTGCAGGACAAGTTCGGCAAGCAATTCGCCGAGGACGTGCCGCCGGCGCTCGCCCGGTTGATGGCCGTGTCGCAGCGCCCCATCACAGAGGGCGCCCTGGGCGAAGCGTCGCCTGCCGCCGCCTGGAAGAACCTGCCCTCCTGGTTCATCTACGGCGACCGCGACAAGAACATTCCGGCTGCCGCGCAGGCCTTCATGGCCGAGCGTGCCAAGTCGATGAAGACGGTCGTGGTCAAGGGCGCTTCCCACGTGGTCATGATCTCGCGGCCGAAGCTGGTGGCCCGGCTGATCGTCGAAGCCGCTGACGCGGTCGCGGTCGCGACGGCAATGCCCTGAATGACTTCGGCGCGTCGGTCCCCAGGGGTGCCGTGGTGTTGTCCTTGGTGCATCCGGATCCTTAACAAGGCTTGACACGGTTTAACTGGCGACGCGATCGCCAACTGCACAGACTTCCACTCATGACTTCCAGAAGGACTTGAAGCCCATGACCGCGCCGACCCAGGCCAGGCCGATCCATGTGGCGGTCGCGCACCGCGACCCCTACGTGGCCGCCGGCATCGCATCGCTGCTGCGCTCCCGTGCCGGCTTCGTCGTTCAATCAGGCCTCACCGACGTCGATGGCGGCGGTGCCGTCGATGTGCTCGTCACGGACTACGCAACCGGCGTTCACAAGACGGCGAATGTCCCGCCCGGCCCGGGCGGCTCCGCGCCGGGATCCTTCCTCGTGGTCACGGACCAGAGCACCGGGTGGCAGATACGCCGCGCCGTGGATGCGGGCGTGCGCGGCTACCTTCTGCACGATTGTTCGGCCGAGGAACTGTCGGAGGCGGTGCGCTGCGTTGCAGAGGGACGCAGGTACCTGTCTTGTCCCGTGGCCGACCAGTTGCTGGACAACCTCTCGTCTGCCGTGCCAACCGCGCGCGAACTCGAAGTGCTCCGGCTTATGGCGCAGGGCCTGGCGAACAAGGACATCGGCCGGCGACTCGGCATCGGCGAAGGCACCGTCAAGGCCCATGTGAAGGCGATCCTGCGCAAGCTCCGGAAGCCGACGCGGGTTGCCGCGATCGGCGAAGCCTTTCGCTGCGGACTGCTTCTGGAGGCATCGCCATGACCGGTTCCCTCGATCTGTACGTGCGCGTATGCCATGGCGACCCGCTCGCCATGGCCGGTCTCGTCTCGCTCATCGGCGAGGAACCGGGTCTTCAGGTGCAGGCGGAGAACGAGCCCGGCGAGGGCATGGCGGATGTGGTCGTGGCTGACCATGCCTGCGCGCTGAACCTGCTCGCTTCGGCTTCGGCAGTGGATCAGCCGGGGGTGGCAGGCGGCTTTCGCATGCCGCGCGTCATCGTCTTGACGCGGCGGGACAAGGAGGGGGAGGTCATGCGGGCGATCGCCAGCGGGGCGCACGGCTATGTGCGCCAGGACGCGGATCCGGCCGAGCTGATGGATGCCATTCGCCACGTGGCTCGGGGGGGCTCTCTCTATCTATGCAAGGGCACGAAGGCGCTCATCAGGCACGGCAAGCCGTGCGTGGGCTTCACCGCCCGGGAGGAGGACGTGCTGCGCTACCTGGTGAAAGGCGATTGCAACAAGGGAATCGCCCGCGAGCTGGACATTTCCGCTAATACCGTCAAGGCACACGTCGCCCGGATCTGCGAGAAGCTGCACGTGGGCTCGAGGGCGCAAGTCGCCGCCAAGGCGACGCAGCGCGGGCTGGTCCGTGTCTGAGATTCGCCGGTGGCGCTTCGGCGCCTTCGCGCTGTGGGAGGCCGAGCCAAGGCTCGAGCGCGACGGGCAGCCGGTGCGGCTTGGATCGCGCGCCATCGGCCTGCTGGTCGCACTCTTGGAGCGCGCCGGCGAAGTGATCAGCAAGGACGAGCTCCTCGCGGCGGTCTGGCCGGACACGGTGGTCGAAGAGGCGAGCGTTCGAGTCCATATGTCGATCCTGCGCAAGGCCCTGGGTCCGCCCGGAGCTCAGGACGGGTGCCTGGAATGGATTGCCAACATCCCACTGCGCGGCTATCGCTTCCTGGGGCGGGTGCACTGCGAGTTCTTGCCGTCCGCCATCGCCGTGCAGGTGGCTCATGCGTCGCTGCGGGATGCTCCCGCAGCGTTGCCCGCTCGCCTCGCCAAGCTCGTGGGGCGCGAGGTGGAGGTCGAGCGCCTGCTCGGCATGCTTGCGGCGAGCAGGCTCGTCACGGTCGCGGGGCCCGGCGGCGTGGGCAAGACCAGCGTTGCCATCTGCGTCGCAGCACGCTACCGGGAACGGCAGCAAGCCCAGCTTGGTTTCGTCGATCTTGCACCCCTGACATCGCAGGACCACGTGCTGACGACGATGGCGCGCGCCATCGGCGTGCGAGGCGGCGTGCCGGACATCGAGGAAGCCATCGTCCAGCGCCTCGAAGGCCAGGCGATGCTGCTGCTCGTGGACAACTGCGAGCATGTCATCGAGAGGCTGTCGCCGCTCCTGGGCAGGTTCCTGGCGGCGTTGCCCGGGCTGCAGGTTCTTGCAACCAGCCGCGAGGTGCTGCGCGTGGGAGGCGAGCATGTCTTTCGCCTGGCGCCCCTGGCGGTCCACCAGTCCCAGCCCGGCTCCCTGGCGCTTGCGTTGCGCTCGCCGGCGGTGCAGTTGCTCGTCGAGAGAGCCCAGGCCGCGGGCGCCCGCGGATTCGACGACGCGAGCAGCGGTCCGCTGACCAGGATCTGCCAACAGGTGGACGGAATCCCGCTGGCGATCGAGCTGGTCGCGGCCCGCCTGGGGGCCCAGCCCGTGAGCGAGCTGGCATTCAGGCTCGACGATCACATGCGCCTGCATTCGACGGCCAGGCGGGCTGCGCTGGCAAGACAACGCACGCTGGCTGCGACGCTGGACTGGAGCATTGGCCTGCTGGGCGCCGCCGAGCTGCTTCTGTTTCGCAGGTTGTCGGTGTTCCGCGCCTACTTCGGCGTCGCAGCGGCGCTGAGCGTGGCAGCCAGTGCGCTGGACCCCGACGTGGCGTCCGACGCGTTGCTGAGCCTGGCCAGCAAGTCGCTCGTCGTGTACGACACCGACCAGGCCGCGGACTCGCCCTACCGCCTGCTCGACACCACCCGCAGCTATGCGCATGCTCTGCTCGTGCGGGCGGGCGAGCGAGACGCGGTATCGAAAAGCCATGCCCTTTTCATGCTGGACCTCATGGGCCTTGCCACCGCGGACCTCGCTTTGCTGGACGCCGATGCCTGGACCCAGCGCTACCGCGGCTGCCTGGACGACGTTCGTGCAGCTCTGGATGCCTGCATCGGCCACCACGACGACATGACGATCGCGGGCGCGCTCACCGTCGCATCGGCGCCGCTCTGGTTCCGCTTGTCCGAGGTCAGCGAATACCGGGATCGCGTTCGCGCGGCGCTGGACCATGTCGATGTGCTGAAGGTACCCGACCGCCTGACGGCCGGACGGCTGGAGATCGCGCTCTACAACGCCTTGTGGCACACCGGCGGCACGGTGCCGGAGATGACACAGGCGTGCGAGCGGGCGCTGGATTGCGCATTGGAACTGAAGGTGAAGACACTCGAATTCCAGGCTCGGTGGGGCCTTTGCGCGCTGAACATCACGCGCGGCGCGTACACACCGGCGTTGCGGCATGCCGAGATCCTGAGAGAGTTTGCGAGCCACTCGACCAACGCCGTGACGCGCAACCTGTCGCACCGGATGCTGGCGCTCGCCAATCACTTCTGCGGCGCGTTCGCCGAGGCCAGGATGCAGGCCGAAGCAGCGGCGGACGTGGACGACGCGACCCGGCGCAACCATGCCAACGCGTTCCAGCCCGACGCGCGCACCACCGCAATGGCCATTCTTGCCAGGACGCTGTGGATCCAGGGCGAGAGCCGTCTTGCCATGGCCACCGCCATCCGGTGCATGGAGGAGGCTGAGGCGCTGGGACACACGCTGTCGCTATGCGTTGCCCTCTTCTGGATCTGTCCGATGGCCATATGGGCCCTCGAACAACGGGCGGCCCGCGCCTGGATCGACACGATGCTGCAGCAGACCCGGTCCAAGGGCTTCGCCTACTGGCATGACTGGGCGCTTTGCTACGACGACGCCATGAAGATCGGCGAGGTCGACGACGCCGGCGCGCACATCGACGCCGTCGCGGCAAAGGTCCTGGCCATGGACGAGCCCCGCAGGGAGATGATGGTCACGTTCTGCGACCAGTGGGTGGATGATGACCTGGTTGCTCGCGCGACGCGGGGCGAAGGGCAGTGGAGTGCCGCCGAGGTTTGCCGCGCTGCCGGGCGGCGCAAGGAGCTGCGGGGCGACGATGCCGAAGCCGAGGCGCTTTATCTGCAGGCCCACGCCCTTGCGCGCTCGCAAGGCGCACTCGCCTGGGAACTGCGTGCAGCGGGTGCGCTGGAGGAACTGCGCGCCGGGGCAGCTCAGCGATGAACCGGCCGTGCGCCGGGCCGGCGGACCGCGGCGCGCTTTTCCCAGGCGACGGCGCCTTGTTGCCTCGCAGTTTCCGTTGCCCGGAGGTAGAAAGCGTCCGCCTCGTCGGGTGCAGCGTTCTGCTCCGCGCGCCAGCCGGCAGCGCGCCAGACCTCGGCGGCGACCCAACGACTCTCTCCGCGCGAGACGCGCTCGATCATCTCGTCGTCGACCCAGTCGATGCAGAAGGTCGCGAGCATCTCCCTGTGGGGTGCGTCATAGGTCGCGAGCTGGCCGGCCACTTCACGCACGTAAAGATCCCGGTCCGGCGCGATGCCCAACTGCAGGCCCTGGGAGAACCACTCGGCATAGCGCAGCCAGCCCACCAGGCCCTTGCGCCGCGCTTCGTCCGTCATCAAGTGAATCCATTGGGCGGCAAGCTCGAGTTCGCCGGCCCACAGCGCGACCGGGCAGGCACCATACAGCGCGGAACACAGGGAGACGGATTTTCCGGCCGCTTGCGCTCGGTCCACCGCGTCGCTGGCTTCTTCCAGGGCCCGGGCCGTTTCCCCTTGCACCCAGAGGGTTCGGCTCAGCATGGCTTTCGCCGCAACGATGGCGTTGACCCCCACCATGTTGGCCCGGGCATGGCCGAGGCCGCCACCAACGCGCACGGAAGCTTCGCTGTGCATCCTCGCCACATCGAAGTGGCCGCAAAAGTGGTTGGCCATCGCCATCACGCGGTGCGCGAGATTGAGTGCGGCGGGGTCGGACCAGGATCGCGCTGCCGCCATCAGCGTGTGCGCCTGGTCCAGCGCCGCCGAATACTCGCCGCGGAACATGTCGTGCGTGCACCGCCCCCAACGGGCTTGCAGTTCCAGTACGGGGATCTTGACGGCAAGCGCGCCGGCCAGGGCCTGGTCTGCGGCGGCACCCAACTCGGGTGTGGACCTGCCGGTGTGGAGCAGGGCGCTGACCAGCGCGGTGTTCAGCCAGGTCGCCGTTTCCGTGTCGCGCGTGGGTTGACGATCAACCAGCGCCAGCGCCGCGGAGACCCGGTCGCGATATTCGACGACCTGGGCCAGGTGAAACCACAACGGCGCGGAAGCCGTCACCAGCGAGGCGGCCATCTTCGCGTCGGGCTGCTGCGTCAGGCAGACTTCGAGCGCAAAGCGCACGTCGTCCAGGCGGTGTGCATAACGGCCGGCCCAGGCCTGCTTGGTCAGGTCGGAGAGTTCCGCCGCCGCTGCCTTCATGAGATCGCGCATGAGGACCGCATGGCGCCGCAGCAATGCCGGCCGTTCATCGCTCTGGGCGAGAAGCGCAGCTGCATAGCTTCGCGTCGTGTCCAGAAGCTTGTAGGGCGCGACAGCGTCGTTGCTGTCGAAGAAGACAAGCGACTTGTTGACCAGCGAGATCAGTGCGTCGAATGCCACCTCGGCGTCCATGCCGCCGGCGCTCACGCCTAGCGCGGCTTCCACATCGAAGCGCCCCCGAAACACCGACAACCAGCGAAAGAGCCGCAGCTCTGTATCGCTCAGAAGCGCGATGCTCCAGTCGAGCGCCGCGGCGAGCGTTCGGTGCCGTGCGAGCGCGGCGCGGCTGAAGGCATAGAGGCGCATGTGGTCGTCCAGCCTGCGCGCCAGATCGACGACCGGCTGCACGCCCAGGCGCGCGGCCACCAGTTCGATGGCCAGAGGGATGCCGTCGACCTGCCTGGTGATCTGGGCCAGCAGGGGGCCATGCGATTCATCGAACGCACCCGCACCCGCGGCCTTGGCGCGCTCGACGAGCAATTCCACGGAGGGCCAGTGCAGCGCCTGCGTGAGCGAGATCTGCTCGGCGTCCGGAATTGCGAGCGCCGGCAGCCGAAAGACGTACTCGCCCGTCACGCGCAGCGCCTCGCGGCTCGTCGCCAGGATGCGCAGGCCGGGCAGCACGGAAAGCAAGCCGGCGATCGGCAGCGCCAGGGAGTCCACCACATGCTCGCAGTTGTCGATCAACAGGAGCACAGCGCGCGCCATCAGGCGTTGCGTGATGGCGCCGACGATGTCGGGCAGGTCGGCGGGCACCCCCACGGCGCGCGCCAGGGTGCCGAGCACGTGGTCCTGGGAGATCAGCGACGACAGATCGACAAAGGCGATCTCCGCGCCGTGCCTGTGCTGATGGCTCTCCGCGGCGTGGATCGCGAGACGGGTCTTGCCGATGCCACCCGTGCCCACGATCGTGACCAGCCGGTGGGTATCGAGCGCTTCGAGAACGCTCGCCACATCGGCTTCGCGGCCGACGAGTTCGGTCAGCCGAACCGGCAGTGGGGTGAAACCGGGGTCGGCCAGCGGGGCTGCGGGCCTGGCCGGGATGCCGGGCGCCTCGCGCCGGACACGTCCATTGAAGCGATAGCCGCGCAGCGGAACATTGGAGATCCACTCCTTGCATTCGTCGCTCTCGCCGGGCTCGCCCAGCGCCTTGCGAAGCGTGGACATATGGACGCGCACGCTGGCCTCTTCGACGACGACGCCACCCCAGACCGTCGCGAGCAGGTCATCCTTGCCCACGAATTCGCCGGCCCGCTTGATCAGCTGCAGCAGCAGATCGAAAGAGCGTGGCCCCAGCCGCACGGGCTCGCCGGAGCGCTCGAACCGGCGCTGCGCCTCCCAGACAACGAACACGCCGAAGTACCACCGGACTTCGGCCGACGCCAGGTCAGATGGCTCCTCCGACTGCGCTTGCATGATGAGTCTGCGTACCGGCCGTCTCACGTCGCCGGGAGCTGGGCACGGGCGGCGCAAGGTTGTTGACCGGGCAGGCGGATCGGGTGGACGGTTTCCATGCGTTGAGACTTGAGTTTCTGGCCGAGATCGTAGCTCGGCATTGCGCGGCATCGGGCGCTAGTCCCTGCAGTCCATAAGTCATCGGGGCACGCAGCCGCCCGAAGCCACCAGTGGCGACCCGTTATCGCAGCGTCTTCAGGTACTTGACGAGTTCCGCAACTTCACCAGGATCGGGAACCCCCGCGAAGGGCATCCTGTTGCCCGGCACGGCTTGCTGCGGATCGCTCAGGAAGGCCGCCAGCGATTTGTCGTCCCAGGTGAGCTGTGCGTTCTTCATGGCTCGGCTGTAGCCGAACCCCGGCGACGAGCCGGCCTTTCGGCCCACCACGCCCGCAAGCGGCGGCCCGATGGCGGCTGCGCCTCGCGCCGCGTGGCATGCCGCGCATGTCGTCCAGGTCTTAGGCGGTGGCACGGCCGATTGGCCATGCGCCATGTTCAAGAAAGCCGCGGCGCAAGCGG
Organism: Variovorax sp. 05T418; assembly: GCF_056396385.1. Taxonomy (NCBI): domain Bacteria; kingdom Pseudomonadati; phylum Pseudomonadota; class Betaproteobacteria; order Burkholderiales; family Comamonadaceae; genus Variovorax; species Variovorax sp. 05T418. Next base: position 438,770 of record NZ_JBFTLJ010000001.1, read on the forward strand.
CAAGAAGGCGTGTTCGCATGTCGGGCCCTCTCAAAGCATGCGCGGTTGCCTGGCGTAGCGCACCAGGTCGTCGCCCAGGCGCAGCGCCAGTGCCGCGAGCGGACCGGTCGGGTTGTAGCCCGCGTTGTGCGCGTACACGGATGCGCCGACCACGAAGAGGTTCTGCGCGTCCCAGTGCTGCAGGTGGGGCGAGACCACGCTCGTCGACGGGTCCGCGCCCATGACGGTGCCGCCGGTGGTGTGCGTCGTCTGGTACTGCCGTGCGTCGAAGTCGCCGCGCCGGGGTTGCGCAGCGCCGACCGTCGTGGCACCCATGGCGCGCGCGATGCCGGCGGCCTTGTTCGTGACGTATTCGCTCATGCGATGGTCGTTCTCGTGGAAGTTGAAGGTCATGCGCAACAGCGGCGAGCCATAGGCGTCGCGGTACGTCGGGTCGAGATCGAGGTAGTTCTGGCTGTGCGGGTAGTTGCTGCCGTGCACCGCGACGTTGAAGGCGTGCGCATACCAGTCGGCGTTGGCCTGCTTCCAGGCCGATCCCCAGCGCGGCGTTCCGGCCGGATGGAGCCGGGCATTGATGGGGCGCCCGTTCGTCATGTTCGAATAGATGTAGCCGCCGCCGAAGAAGCCGAGCCCGGCATGGTCGAAGTTGTCGCCGTTGAACTCGTCCACCACCATCTGCGAGGCGCCCGAGGCCATGAACGGATTGATGAAGCGGTCCTTGAAGAACACCGGCACCGACGACATCACCTGGTAGCAGAAGTTCTTGCCGACCACGCCCTTGCCCGTCTTCGGGTCGTAGGGGCGCCCGATGCCGCTCGTGAGCAGCAGCTTGGTGTTGGTCATGGTGAAGCCGGACAGCACGACGACATCGGCCGGCTGCTCGTACATTTGCGCGGTCTGCAGATCGATGAACTGCACGGCCGTCACGCGCCTGGCGTGCTTGTCGTAGACGAGGCCGGTCACCTGCGAATGGAGCCGGATCTCGAAATTGCGCTGTTTCCGCAGCAAGGGGTACAGCAACACCGCCGGACTGGCCTTGGCGTTGGCTTCGCAGAAAAAGCGCTCGCAGTGGCCGCAGTACTGGCATGGCGCAAGGCTTGCGCCATCGGGGTTGGTGTAGGCGCGCGGTGAGTTGGCCGCGGGCAGCGGGAACGGCTTGTAGCCAAGGCTTTGCGCGGCGGCCTTGAAGATGCGGCCCGACTCGAGGATCTCGAGCGGCGGCTGCGGAAAGTCGCGTTGCCGGGGCGCCTCGAAAGGGTTGCCGCCGTCGATCAGCCGTCCGCCCACATTGCCGGCCTGCCCCGCGATGCCGAAGAGCTGCTCGAACAGGTCGTGGTAGGGCTCCATCTCGGCGTAGCTGATGCCCCAGTCTTGCACCATCATCTCGCGCGGAATCGCGGCTTTGCCGTAGCGGGACTCGAGGCGGGTGCGCAGGGCCGGGTCGTACTCGGCCCAACGCCAGGTCTGGCCGTTCCAGTGGTTCGCCGCACCGCCCATGCCTTCGCCCGGGAGGAAGGCTTCCATGCGGCGCACGGGCAACGCGCTCTCGCTGGTGGCGTGGCGCAGGGTGTAGGTTTCGTTGGCCCAGTTCTGCACCAGGCCGTTGCGCACGCCCCAACGCAATTCGTCGCGCTGGTTGGGCAGTGTGGCGGCTGCGCTGCCCGCGAGATCGCCGCCGCGCTCGAGCACCAGCACGTCGATGCCGGAGTCCATCATCTGCCGCGCCGCCAGGCCCGCGGTGAGGCCTCCGCCGACGAAGACGACGGCGCGTTTGGGAAGTTTGTGAGTCATGGGTGTGGGGCCTTCAGCTGAAGTCCTCGATCGATTGCGGCTTGGCTGCGCCGGGGAAGGGCAGGCCGCGGAACTGGACCACGTTGCGTCCGTGAAAAGCGGGCAGGCCGGGGAAGCCCACGGCGCGCCAGAAAGTCTTGTCGCGGTTGCCTCCGTACATCGGGTCGGCAAAGCAGGCCTGGACGAACAGCGGATAGAAGAAGTCGTTGAACCATGCGCCGAGCGCAAAGCGCTCGTCGTCCATCTGGCCAGCTGCGACCTCCTGCAGCAGGGCGTCGAGCGGGCCGGCCTCGAGCTGCTCGACGGCCTTGCCCGTGCGTTGCCGGGCCTCGCGACGCAGCACCGCGAGGCCGGCCTTGAAGTGCTGCTCGGGGGTGAGGGGCGACTGGTAGCCGTGCTGCGGTTTGCCGGGGCGCCAGGGGCCCTGCCGATAGAGCTGGTCGCCACGCCCCCAGCCGCCAGCGAGCTGACGATCGATGTAGAGATGCAAGCCGCAGTCGACACCGTTCGGTGTCATCGCATCGGCTGGGCACATCACGTTGACGAGGGCCTCGACGCAGGCGGCTTCCTGTGGGCCCAGCGACAGGTAGCCCGAGGGGTGGGCGTCGTCGGTGGGGCGGGCTGCGCTGCCCTGCTGCGCCGAAGCGAGCGGGCTGGCGAGGCCACCGAGCAGTGCGGGCGCCGCGAGTGCGGCGACGCTGGATGCGCCGCCGATCTGGCGCAGGAAGAGCCGCCGTGCGGGCGGTTCTTGGTCATTCAAGGACATGGGGGTCTTTCTTCGGGGGGGCAGGGTTCGTGCAGGCGCGCCGCTCAGAAGGGCTCGTACTTCGCGGCACCCACTGTTTCTGTCGGCGTGATCGGCGTGAGGTCCAGGGGCTCTTGTGGCGCCGGATACGAAATATCGAGTGAGTGGAACGGGCTTGCGACCGGGGCCTCGGTGGTTGCGGCGGGAAGCGCGACAGCAATGGCCGGCTGGATCGCATAGATCGAGATCGAGGTCGCGAGACTGGTCAGCAGTGCCGCAAGAATGATTCTTTTCGTCATCAACTACTCCTGATAATTTGAGGGAGCCATCGAGCGGAAAAACCGTTGAAGGCGGATGAACAGCCAGGGCGTGCGATGAGAAAAGATGGTTCACGCGTTCTGCATCTGTCGCACTCGAATCTAGGTTCCGGCCGGCCGGTGCGGTAGGCCTGTCGAGAGAAACGCCGCAGTGAGCCAACGGCATCAATGGCGGCGCGGCGTCGCTTCAGTACGGGCGAAAGCGCGGCCTGCAAGCGCATGGCTGCGCCACCGCGGCATGGCGGGAAGCAACTCGAAATGGGATGGGAGGGGAGGGACTGCGAGGCGCAGCCATCAATGGCGAGGGAAGGCTGCGCTCCCGGCAACCATCACGCAGAAGCAGCAGGCAAGCAAGCAGCCCGCGGCATCGCCACTGGCGGTGCCGCGGGCTGCAAAGGCTCAGGAGAGGTTCGCCTTGTCCAGGCCGAAGGCCTTGTCGGACGAGCCGGGCACGGTCTGGAACGCGACGTTCACGCGGTTCCATGCGTTGATGGCCATGACGCTGAAGCTCAGGTCCGAAAGCTCCTTTTCCGACAGCTGCGTGCGCACGCGCTCGTAGATGTCGTCGGGCACGCCGTGTTCGGGCAGCCTGGTCAGCACTTCGGTCCAGGCCAGCGCCGCACGCTCGCGCGGAACGAACAGCGTCGATTCGCGCCATGCGGCCAGGTGGTGAATGCGCAGCTCGCGTTCGCCATGGATCCTGGCCTCCTTGATGTGCATGTCCAGGCAGAACGCGCAGCCGTTGATCTGCGACGCGCGGATCGCGACAAGGTCCCGGATCGATTGTTCGATGGTGCCGCTGTCCACGAGCGTGCTGAACTCGATCAGCTTCTTGAAGAGCTCGGGCGATTGCTTGATGTAGTTGAGACGGTTGGTCATGTGTGCTCCGGCCTCAGTGCGGCTGAGGTACCCGTTCGCGGAGGCCGCGAGAGAGGAGAGAGGGAAAAAAGATCCTGGGCACCGGCGATGCGGTGCGCGCTCAGAAGTCCCAGATGATCGGAACCCAGCGAAAGATGTCGCCTTCCGCCGCCACCCGGCCGATGGAGGGGAAGGGCAGGTGGGCGGCCACCAGCAGTCCGCGGCTTTGCACCAGTTCGCGGAACAGGGCGAGGCGAACGCGGGTCGCCTCCTCGGGGTCGTGTTCGAAGCCGTTCTGCCAGTCGGGGTGGTCGAATGCGACCGGGAACATGGCATCGCCCGCGAACATCAGGCGCTCGTTGCCCGACACCAGGTCGACCACGCTGTGCCCCGGGGTGTGGCCGCCGGTACGGCGGACCACCACACCCGGCGCCACCTCGCGCCGCTCCTCGAAGATCTGCAGCCGGTCGCGGTATTCGTTGTAGAAGCTCTTGGCGGTCGAACGCAGCACCTCGGGCACCGGATTCGGCATCACCGTGCGGGAGAAGTCGGGCGACATCCAGAAGTCGACTTCGGCCTTGGCCACATGGATGCGCACGTCCGGACGCAGGCGTTCCTTGATGCCGGGAACGAGCAGCCCGCCCACGTGGTCCATGTGCATGTGGGTGATGATCACGTCGGTGATGGACTCGAGCTCGATGCCGGCCGCAGCCAGCCGCTGGGGAAACTGCCCGGCCCTCGGAAAGCCCGGGAACTGGCCGCCCAGGCCCGCGTCGATCAGGATGGTCTGGTCGCCGCTGCGGGCCACCATCACGTTCAGCGGCCAGTCGTACTTGTCGGGCGGCATGAACATCTGGCCGAGCCAGTTGGCCAGGTCCGCCGGATCGGCGTTGGTGGCCATCGTCGTGGTGGGCAGCGGCAAGGGGCCGTCGCTGACCACCATCGCATCGATGTCGCCGATGCGCAGCGCGTAACGGGAGGGCACCAGGTCTTTGGGCTTCTCGCTCGTGGGTTGCAAGGTGTCATCAGTGAGGAACATGGCGGAATCTCCAAGAATGCGGCCCGGTTGCGCGGGCCAAACCAGCCGGGCGACTGGCAGCAAGTTGCCGTTCAACACCGAAGGGTTGTCGGGCTCGGATCACGGCTGAGTGCCGTATGCCATTGATCGTAGGGAGGCGGGGCGCGAGCCGGTAGGCCTGCAAAAGGACTCACGGTGGTGCCCGATATGCACCAAACGCGCGGGAGATCGAGGGGCGAGCCTTGCGTCGCAGGTCGCGCCCACGCACCTCAACGCGTATCAACCGCGAATGAGGTCGGCCGCCGTGCGATCCCTTCGATCGCGCGCCTGGAGTTTTTTGCGTAGCCGCTTGATTGGCACATCGACCAGGTGCAGGCAGATAGCGGCCAGCGGGAACGACACGAGGATCACCTCACCCAGAAGCACCCACGGGGGCAGCGAGCGTTCGAAGTCGATGATGTCGATGAACAAGAAGTGCCAGAGGTAGATGCCGTAGGAAAGGCGGCCGATGCGTGCGCTGTCGTCGGGCCGGGCACATTACGCGATGCAGTTCGACCACTACGAAGTGGCGTCCGCTCGTGAAATGGCGACGCTCTTGCAGAGCTAGTCTTGAAGGGCGCGGTCCGCGGGGATCGCGCCCTCATTTTTTTGGAGTCCGCTTTGCAGCGGTGGCTCTCGGCGGCGACCGGACGTTGAACTCACGCTCTTTGCCCCTTAATGATCATAGCGGTGCCGCGACGTCGGCGGCTCCCTTTGTACGGCGGCTTCCGCTGGCAAAGCAGGCGAGGACGAGCGAGAAAATCTCGGCACTGCTGAGATAAGTCCCTGGCATAGAGCCGTCAGTGGGCAGCAAGGGCGACTCCCTATGACAGCGCCCTGGCCGAGACGATCAACGGCCTCCGCAAGGCCGAGTTGATCCATCGCCGTGCGCCGTGGAAGACCAAGGAGGCGTGGAGTTCCAATTGCACATCTTCGATGCAGATACGGGCGAGATCCAATGGCGCCAGATCAAACGCGCGAGACTCACCGAATTCTTCGTCAAGTGCGTTCCAAGCCTGGTCGCAATGGAAGCGTGTGGCGCCTCCTGCTGGGGTAGAAAAATCGGCAACTGGGTCACAAGGTCACAAGGTCACGAGGTCACGAGGTCACGAGGTCACGAGGTCACGAGGTCACGAGGTCACGAGGTCACGAGGTCATCTGGGCAGCAGGATCACTGCAACATCAGCCAGAATGAAGGTCGCACGCCTTCCTGAATCTCGCAGTGCAAAAAGCCTGTTGCTCTTCTCGGGCGGACCACGTAGACGTTTCAGCTCGGCTTCCGGGTTAACTCCCTCATTCAGGGCTGCTTGTCCCTAAATGAAGGATGACTGCCCCTCGCAAAGGGATTAAAGTCCCTTAAAGCAGTAGTACACTCCTCGTTTAAGGGCCTTGGCGGGAACTTTATCCCTGAATGAGGGACATATCAGTATGAGTTCTGCCGACTTTTTATTCACTCCGACAGTTCAGCGCGTTCTGGCGGCCACCCTGGCCAACCCAGACCGGTCATTCCTGCTGAGTGAGCTCCTGGACCTGGCAGCAGGCGGCAGAGGCGGCGCTCAGCAGCAGATTGAGCGGCTTTTGCAAGCTGGAGTCCTCACTGAGGAGCCTCGGCGGGGGCGTCAGCGCAGCATCCGAGCTAACAAGGACTTCTTCCTGTTTGACGAGCTAAGCAGCATTGCGCGCAAGTCCTTCGGGGTCAAGGAGCCCCTGATGCGAGCTCTTGAACCGTTTGGCGATAGCATACGGGAGGCGTTCGTCTTTGGCTCTGTGGCCAAAGGCTCTGACAACGGCCGAAGCGACATCGACCTGGCCGTCATCGGGCGTGTGGCTTTACGTGAGGTGACCAATGCCCTTCTGGACCTCGAGCAGGAGCTCGGAAGGCCCATTCATCTGAGCTTGTATGACCCAGAGGAGTGGGAAGAACTGATTTCAAGTGACCAAGTCATGGCTCAGATTGCAAAAGGGCCAAAGTTGGAGCTGATTCGCAATGATGAGACCGTCTGAATACGACAACCTCATTAGGACTCGCGCGCTCGAAGAGGTCCCACAGACTCCTGGAGCCATCGAGGGCTTCCTGAAGGATGCGGCAGAGAGCCTCGAAGTGGCTCGGACCGTGGATGTGAAGCGGCCGAAACAGCGCTTCATCCTCGCTTACGAAGGCTTTTACTCGCTAGTCCAGGCAGTGCTCGAGTTCTATAGCGTCCGAACCAAGGAATCTGGCCGCAACTGGCCATTCTTCGAGCCGCAGCGGACTTGAACCTCGACGCGGACGAAATTAAGCTGGTGAGCGTCGCTCATGGCCGGCGCAACGACACCACGTATCGTTCGCCTTTCCCGCCAATCTCGCGAGCGGAAGCGCAGGCGATGATTGACATCCTTGGCAAGACTCTCCCGGTTGCCCACACGCTCACCGGTGTTCCGGCTCCGGCGGCTGGCCAAGCCTGACTGCGAATGCGTCCGCGAAGGTGAGGGCTGGGCTCGAAGTCAACGGGCGCGTCGCTAACGTCTGGGAGGTACTCTCGTATATGCCCGATTTATTTAACATAACATACATTGCTTAAATTTGGCGTGTAGCGGTAGCGGCCGAGCGAATGGTTGTCGAAGAGTTCGCGGATGCCAGCATCGCTGGCACCCGCCCAAGTCTCATCGCGACATGAAAGGCAGCCGAAGCTTGAGCAATTCGACGAAGGCGCCAATCGCCTCCGAATCCTTCGTGCCCCGCTTCGTGATGCTGTAGAACGCGAGCTCGACCTTGGGTGAGCTCAGCAGGTCTGCGTTGACCTGATGGCGCTTGCATGCGGCCATGGCGAAGGTGGGCATCACGGCCGTGCCGAAGCCTGCTTCCACCATCGAAATCAAGGTGCCGAAGAAGCTCACCGACTGGCCTTCCGGGTTCACGATGTTCAGCTTGCCGAGCTGCGCATCGATGACCTTCTGGATGGGATTGCCGGCGGGCAAGCCGATCAGCTGCGCTGACTTCAAGGCCGACCACGGCACCCGTCCCACGGCCCTTCGCGTACCTTCGGCAGCGGTCACCCGCATGAGCTGGAAGCTGGCGACTTCGGTGCGCACCAGCCCCGGCGCGGCCTTGAAGAAGAAGCCGAGCCCCAGGTCCGCCTCGTCCGCCAGCACCGCCCTTTCCACGTCTTCCAGCGCGGCATCGAGCAAGTGCACCTGAACGTGGGGCTGCGCCTGCCTGAACATCGCCAGCAATTGCGGCAGCAGCTGGGATGAAACCAGCGGCGTGGCGGCAATGCGCAGGTTCTGGCGCGCCGCATCGCCCAGGATGCCGATCTCCTGGGTCACGCTGTCGAGCTCCGCGAGCACGCGCTCGACCACCGGGGCCAGCCGCCGCCCGGCCGCCGTCAGCTGGACCGCGCGCGTCGTGCGGTCGAACAGCCGGGCACCGAGCTGCCGCTCCACTTCGCGGATGAGGATGCTCAGCCCGGCCTGGGTCATGTGCGTCAGCTCCGCCGCCCGGGTGAAGCTGCCGGTGCGAGCCACCTGCCGGAATGCCCGCATCTGCCGCGTCGTCAGGTTCATACCAAGTTCTTATAAATGCATGTCAGATCTAAATTTCCAATATTTTTGCAGATTGCGCCTAATGACGGACTCGGCATCCGCGGGCGCCACGCCGCGGGCACTTCAAGAGAATCGAACATGAGCAGCACCCACCAAGACGTCATCATCCTGGGCGCCGGCATCGGCGGCCTCACCCTGGCCCTGAGCCTGCACCAGGCCGGGATTCCCTGCCGTGTGTACGAAGCGGTCCCCGAGCTCAAGCCGATGGGCGTAGGCATCAACCTGCTGCCGCACGCGGTGCGCGAGCTCAGCGAACTGGGCCTGCTGCCCGCGCTGGATGCGATGGCAGTGCGCACCAAGGAGGCCGTCTTCTTCACCGAGCACGGCCAGCTGGTCTTCACGGAGTCGGCCGGCACCGCGGCCGGCTACGACTGGCCCCAGTTCTCGATCCACCGTGGCGACCTGCAGGCCGTGCTGCTGGCCGCGGTGCGCGAGCGGCTGGGCGATGGCAGCGTGCTGTGCGGCCACCGGTGCGTCGATGTCGACCAGGACGAGGCGGGTGTCACCGCCCATTTCGCGGATGCCTCGGGCGAGGCCGTTGCCAGCGTACGCGGCGCGGTCGCGATCGGCTGCGATGGCATCCATTCGGTGCTGCGCAAGAAGTTCTATCCGGACGAAGGCGCTCCACGCTATTCGGGCGTCAACATGTGGCGCGGCACCACGCGCTGGAAGCCGATCCTGTCGGGCGCAAGCATGATCCGGGCAGGCTGGCTTGCCGTGGGCAAGATGGTGATCTACCCGATCCGCGACGCCATCGACGCCGATGGCAACCAGCTCGTGAACTGGGTCGCTGAGATCGAAGCCGAGCAGCCGGCCGTGCGCGACTGGAGCCGCGAAGGCCGCCTGGAGGATTTCCTCCCGGCGTTCGAGAACTGGCACTTCGACTGGCTGGACGTGCCGGCGCTGATCCGCGGCGCCGACTCGATCCTGGAATACCCGATGGTCGACCAGGATCCTTTGCCGCGCTGGACGCATGGACGCATCACGCTGCTTGGCGATGCCGCGCACCCGATGGTGCCGCGCGGCTCGAACGGTGCCGGCCAGGCCATCCTCGACGCGCGCTGCCTCGCCGGCCGCCTGAAGAAGGAAGGCGTGGGCCCCGCGGCCCTGGAAAGCTACGATCAGGAACGGGTGCCGGCCACGGCCAATGTCGTGCTCACGAACCGGCGCACGCCGCCCGACGCGATCCTGCGCGAGGTCTACGAACGCTCCGGCGGCAAGCCGTTCGCCCGGATCGACGACGTGGTGCCCCGGGCCGAACTCCAGGCGATTTCCGATGCCTACAAGCGCGTGGCGGGCTACGACCCCGCGCAGCTCAAGAATCGCCCTTCCTTCGTCTGAACCCGATCCAGAAGCAACCCTGAAAACTTGAAAACTATTGAAGGAGACCTCCCATGTTCGCCAGATGGATCAAGCCACTGCTGTCCGCAACAGCGCTGTGCATTGCCGCGTCGGCGGCGTCGGCCGCATGGCAGCCGACACAGCCGGTCACGCTCGTCGTGCCCTACACGCCCGGCACGGGCATCGACCTGATCGCGCGCCAGCTCTCCGCGCACCTGCCGGGCGCGCTCGGACAGCCTGTGATCGTGGAGAACGTCGCGGGCGCCAGCGGCAACATCGGAAGCGAACGGGTGGCACGGGCCAAGCCCGATGGCCACACGCTGCTGGTCCAGGTCAACACCCTCGTCATGAACAAGAGCCTGTACAAGACCTTGTCGTATGACCCCGTCGGCGACTTCACTCCCGTTGCCCAGACCTCCTGGGGAACCCTGCTCCTGGTGGCCAACCCGAACGTGCAGAAAACCGCGACCGTGAGCGAAGTCGTGAACGCCGCGAAGGCGAAGCCCGGGCAGCTGACCTACGCCACGCCAGGCGTCGGCACGCCCCATCACCTGTCGATGGCGCTGTTTCTCCAGCGCAGCGGTGCCGAGATGCTGCATGTCCCCTACAAAGGGACGGCAGGGGCCGTCACCGACCTGCTCGGCGGGCGGATCGACTACATGTTCCTGCCGGTGCACGTCGCGCTGCAGCACATCCAGGCCGGCAAGCTGAAGGCCATTGCAACCGGCAGCGCCAAGCGGTTGCCGCAGCTTCCCGATGTTCCGACGCTCGCGGAGGCCGGCGTCACCCCGGACAACATCGACATGTGGTACGGGGTGCTGGCGCCGAAGGGAACACCCGCGGACGTGGTGGAGCGCCTGAACCTGGAGATCGGCAAGGTCCTCAGGCAGCCTGAGGTCGCGAAGTCCTTCGAATCGCAGGGCATGGTGCCGGCGGTCTCCACGCCGGCTGCCTTCGGGGCGCTGGTTGCCAAGGACGCGCAGCGCTGGGCGGAGGTGGTGAAGAAAGGCAACATCACCGCGGATTGAGGCAGAGGACGCCGCGGGCGCTACGCAGCGCCGAACCAATCGCCCGCGGATCGACCCTGGTCCGGACCGAGCATCGAAAAGCCGCCGTCCACCGGAATGTCGGCGCCGGTGACGAAGCGCGCCGCGTCCGAGCACAGGAACAGCACCACCTGCGCCACGTCGTCGCCGTCGCCCACGCGGCCCAGCGGGTGCATCGGCGCGCCAACGCGGTCGGCCCTTGCACGGTCGCCGTCCGCCATGCGCGACAGCGCGTCCGACCAGGTCCAGCCCGGCGACACCGAGTTCACTCGTACGCCCCGGGCCGCCAGCGTGGCGGCCTGGTTGCGCGTGAGTTGCAGGATGGCCGCCTTGGCCGCCGGGTACAGCGCCCGCCCCGCCGCGCCGAACTTGCCGCCGACGCTGCCCATGTTCACGATGGCGCCGCCCTGCGCGGCCAGCGCGTCGGCGCTCTTCTGCACCAGCATCGCGCCCGAGACCAGGTTGACGTTCAGCGCGCTCAGCCAGTCGGCGCGCGCGGCGCCGAGCCCCGCGTCGCCGTAGACCACGGCGTTGTTGACGAGGCAGTCGATGCGGCCTTCGGTGCGCAGCACGCCGGCCACCAGCGCATCGAGCGCATTGTCCGAGGCGATGTCGCAGGCGACGAAGCGGCAACCCTCGCCCAACCCGGCCGCCAGCGCCTCGCCGCGCACCGCGTCGATGTCGACCGCCACCACGCGCGCGCCGGCCTGCACGAAGGCCCGCGCGATGGCGTTGCCCAGCAGCGCGGCGGCGCCGGTCACGACGGCGACCTTGCCTTGCAGCGGGGTCATGGCCGGCCTCCCCTCTCCATCTGTGCCACGGCATCGTCCACGCGGACCACGTCCGCGAGCATCGACAGGGTTTCGAGGCTGGCGGCCTGCAGGTGCGCCTGCGCGGTGCTGCAGGCGTCGGCGACCACCGCCACGTCGTAGCCCAGGTCGCTCGCGTGGCGCGCGCCGTGCTCCACCACATGGTTGGTGGCGATGCCGGCCAGGTACAAGCGGCTGGCACCGGTGGCGCGCACCACCTCCTCGAGCCCGCTGGCCCAGAAGGGGTTGTTGCGCTTGTGGGTGACGACGGCTTCGCCCGGCAGCGGCGCGAGTTCGCCGTAGAACCCGGCACCCCAGCTGCCTTCCTGCACCGCGCCGCTCTCGGCCACGCGCCGGAACAGCGCGCAGTTGCGCAGGCAATCCGAGTAGTCGGGCGCGAAGGCGATGCGCACGAAGATCACCGGCACGCCGTTCGCGCGCGCAGCGGCGATCAGCCGTGCGGCCGAGGCGATGAGGCGCGGGCGTGCGGGGTCGTCGGCGGCCACGCCCACGCGCACCTTGCCGTCGACGTGCAGCACGTCGTTCTGGTAGTGCATGGCCAGCAGCGCGGCCTTCACATGAACACCTGCAAGGCTTCGTGCGGCGCGTCGCAGTTGACAAGGTCGATGCGCTTGGTCTGGATGCGCCAGCCGTCCTCGGCGCGGCGCAGGGTGTGCAACACGCTGCCGCCGAAGCTGCGCTGTTCGGTCTTGCGCCACTCCAGCAGCAGGAAGGTCGAGCGCACGGTGCAGCCCGCGTCGTCGTCGCGCGACTCGAGCGCGATGTTGCCCAGCACGTGCACGGTGCGCGTGGGCGGCTGCTGCGAATAGGCGCGGGCCTGCTCGAGCCGCCGCGCGCGCATCGAGCGCAGCAAGGCATCCTCGCAGAACAGCGAGGCGTGGTTGAGGTGATCGGCCTGGCCGTGCACCAGCGGCACCCAGTACAGCCCGTCGGGCGTGAAGAGCTTCTGCCATTCGTCCCAGCGGTGCTCGTCGAGCAGGCGCGCCTCGTGGTGCAGGAACTGCGTGAGGTCCTGCTGCTCGTTCCAGTCGCGGAAGTTCATTCGGCGCTCCCGGCGTGTTCGTTCGCGTGTTCGTTCGTCTTGACGCCCATGTAGCCGGCCCAGGCCGCGAACATGTTGCGCGATGGCATCTCGCTGTTGCCGTTGGAGGCGCGCCCGCCCGGCAGCGGCTGGTCGCGCCCCGCCGCGCGGTGCATGCTGACCCAGTCGCCGCCATTGGAGCCCAGGCCTTCCTGCACGCGGTTGTAGGCCTCCAGGTCGTCGGGCATCACGTTCGACGAAGGCGAGTTGACGATGTTGGTGTACTTGAGCGTGCGCTGGAAGGTGGCCTCCGGCGCACCCTTCAGCCGGAAGCTGAAGATCTCGACCAGCGTGCGGTCCACCGACAGCGGCCGGATCACGCGGATCTGCTGGAACGAGGTGTGCGGCGAACAGCTCGGGTACACGATGGTGTTGTGCCGGTTCACGCGCAGGATCTCTCCGGCGCGCTCGGCACCCTTCGCCGCTTCGAGCGACGCCACATACGCCAGGCTCACCGGATCGGTCGGCGGCACGAAGATGCCTTCCATGAAGCCATGGCCGTGGTCGTAGCCCTTGAGTTCGAGCTTCTCCCAGAACTCCAGCGGCTCGCCGTTGCCGTCGACGATCACCACCTCGAAGGGCTTGGGCGTGCCGGCCGGCATGGCTTCGTACTCTTCCTTGGCCGCGCGCCACGACGATTCGTGCGTGGCCACGGCGTGGATGGTGTCGTGCAGGTTCTCGAAGAAGATCTTCCAGTTGTTGCGCTGGATCACGCGCTGCACGCCGCCCGCCACCTCCACTTCGCCCTCCGGGGCGCGGTCGCAGAAGTTGTCGAGCGACGTGGCCACGCCGCCCAGGAATTCCTTCAGTTCCGGCCCGTCCGCCGACAGGCTCGCGAACACGAAGCCGCGGTGCGTGGCCACGCGCGCCACCTTGCGCACGCCGTACTGCGGGTCTTTCAGGTCGAGCGCGGTGCATTCGTAGCCGCTGCGCAGCGGCACCGACAGCAGGCTGCCGTCGCATTTGAAGGTCCAGCCGTGGTACAGGCAGCGCAAAAACTTGCCGGCGCTGCCGCTGCCGTCGGGCACGATCCTGGCGCCCTTGTGCGGGCAGCGGTTGAACATCACGTGCACCTGGCCGTCGGTGTGCCGCACCATCACCACGGGCTCGCGGCCCAGGCGGGTGGTGAAGTAGTCGCCGGGCTTGGGCACCTGGCTTTCGTGGCCGACGTAGATCCAGGCCTGGCCGAACACGCGGTCCATCTCCAGCTCGAAGATGGCGGGGTCGGTGTAGACGCGCTTGTGCACGCGGTCGGGCTGCACGAGCCCTTGCAGGTCGATGGTCATGGGGTGGGTCTCCTGGTCAGATGTCGAGCACCAGGTGCGGCGTCTTCGCGCGCGACACGCAGGTGCACAGGGTCTTGCCGTCCGCCTTCTCGCGCGGACTGAGGTTGTGGTCGCGGTGGTCGGGCACGCCCTCGACCACGTCCACCACGCACACGCCGCAGTCGCCCTGGCGGCAGTCGTACAGCGGGTCCAGGCCCGCGGCGATGAGCACGTCGAGTAGGCTCTGGCCGGGCGGCACGCTCAGCGTCTTGCCCGAGCGCAGCGTGCGCACCTCGAAGGCCGCGTCGCCCGCCTGCGCGATGGCACCGGCGAAGAGCTCGAAGTGCACGTGGTCGCCAGGCCAGCCCAGCGCGCGGGCGGTGTCGACCACGGCCTGCACCATGCCGCGCGGGCCGCACACATGCAGGTGGCGGCCCGGCACGGGCGCGGCCAGCAGCGCGTGCAGGTCGAGGCCGCGTGCCGGGTCGCCGCCGTCGTGCACCACGGTGCCGCCCAGCGCGCGCACTTCGCCGAGGTAAGCCGTGGCTTCTGCGCTGCGCGTGGCATAGACGAATTCGAAGGGCTGCCCCTCGGCCGCGAGCGAGCGCGCCATGCACAGCAGCGGCGTGATGCCGATGCCGCCCGCAAGGAGCAGCGGCGGCGCGCTGCCGGCGTGCAGCGCGAAGTCATTGCGCGGCGGGTGCGCGGCCAGCGATGCGCCGGGTTGCAGCGCATGCATCCAGGCCGAGCCGCCCTCGCCTTGTGGCTCGCACAGCACCGCGATCTCGCAGCGGTCCGAGCCGTCGTGCGGCCGGGCGAGCGAGTAGGCGCGCTGCCCCGCGCGGCCGTTGGCCTGCACCACCCGCACGCCCAGGTGCGCGCCCGGCGCGAACGGCGGCAAGGGCTCGCCGTTCGCCGATCGCAGCACGAAGGCCTTGATGCCCGGCGTGAGCGGCGTGGCCGAGTCCACGACCAGCGCGAGCATGTCGGAGTCGCCGCTCATCCCAAGGGCAGCGCCGGATCGGCGATGGTGAGCGCGGCCGATTTTTCCCAGCGCGGCATCAGCGTGTTCGACGGCTGCGTTTCGTCGACCAGCTTGCGCGCCGTCCCGGCGCCGGCCACGGGCAGGCCCTTCGGATCGAGCAGGCCGATCTGCACCAGCACGCTGGCCTGGTCCCAGTAGATGTGCTCGTGGTAGAGCTTGTCGCCGCGGAACTTCACGATGGCCACGAGCGGAATCTCCACCGGCTTGCCGGTGGGCGCGATGCCCGGGAGCAGCCAATCGATCTCGACCGTGTGGGTGAAGCTGAACAGCATCTCGTCCACGATCTGCGTCGCACCCACCGTGCGCGAGATGGGCGTGAGCCGCGTGTCGGGCGGCGTCGTCGGAATGAAGTGGTGCTTGTAGAAGCGCGACAGCTCCCTGGCGCCGACGCCGCCGGTCATGGTCGGAATGTGGTTCACATAGGGCTCGCCCACCATCGTGGCCATGGTGGCGACCACGTCGCGCGTGGCGAACTCGTACTCGCAGTGCTTGTCCCACAGCGCCGAGAGGTCGTACACCGGGCCGATCGCTTCCTTGAACAGCGCCATCGAGCGCTGGTGCGCCATGAGCGTGGAGGGCTTGTCGAAATGCTCGCCGCCGGTGCGCGCGAACGCATGGTCGACGCCCGGGTAGACATACATGTGCGCAGCGGGCTTGCCGGCGAAGGCCGCGAGCACCTGGGCGCGGGCCTCGGGCGGGCAGAACTGGTCGAGCTCGGCAAAGTGCAGCGCAATGGGGCAATCGATCTTCGGCACCAGGTCGAGCGCGCCCTCGATGCCCACGCCGTAGTAGCCCACGGCCGCGTCCACGCCCGAGTGCGCGGCGGCCAGGTAGGCCAGCTTGCCGCCGAGGCAGAAGCCCAGCGCGCCGACCTTGCCGGTGCAGGCCGGGTGCGCACGCAGCGCCTTCACGCTCGCCGTGACGTCGGCCACGCCGGCCTCGATGTCGAACTTCTGGAAGAAGCCGAAGGCGCGCTGCCAGTCCTCGGGCGAGTAGCCCAGCTCGACGCCGGGCTCCATGCGCCAGAACAGGTCGGGCGCTAGCACCACGTAGCCCTCTTCGGCGTAGAGGTCGGCCACTTCGCGCACGTAGTCGTTGATGCCGAAGATCTCCTGGCACAGCACGATGCCGGGGCCGCGCCCCGAGGCCGGCAGGGCCAGGTAGCCGCGAAAGGTCTGGGTGCCGTCGCCGGCCGGGATGTCGATGGTGTCGCTCATCGGTTCGTCTCTCGAAGTGGTGGGGTCGGCGGCGATTCTGTGGAGCGTGCCGGGCCGTTGTCTGTCCATTTCGTGCAGCGGTTTGCGCCGCACGAAACGGATAGCGAGGCGGCGCCGCCGCACAGAGACTGCGGCCTGCATTTGCTGCCCCACCCACGTTCAATGAACCCACTCCCGAGGAGACTTTCCATGCCGCAGGCCACGCCCCGATCCGTCTTGTGCGCGCTCACCGTCCTGGTGGGCGCGCTGGCACTGCCGTCACAGGCGCAGACCGTGAAGGTCGGCCTGGCGATGGACCTGTCCGGCCCGTTTGCCGTCGGCGGTGCCGAGGCCAAGGCCGGCTTCGCCGTCGCGATGAAGCAGCTGGGCGGCAAGCTCGGCGGCGTACCGGTGGAATTTGTCGAGGCCGACACGGCAGGCAACCCCGAGATGGCGCGCCAGGTGGTCGAGCGCATGCTGCTGCGCGACAAGATCGACCTGTTCACCGGGCCCGTCGGCTCGTCGGTCGCGCTGGCGGTAGGCCCGCCGCTCTTTGCGGCCAAGGTGCCCTACCTGTCGAGCAACACCGGCCCGAGCGACTATTCGGGCGCGCGCTGCAATCCGTACTTCTTCGGCGCCTCCTACCCGAACGATGCGTACTATGAATCGGCCGGCAAGTTCGCCTCGGACAAGGGCTTCAAGAAGGTCGCGATGATCGCGCCCAGCTATCCCGGCGGCAAGGACGCCATCAACGGCTTCAAGCACACCTTCAAGGGCAGCGTGAGCGACGAGCTGTACACCAAGCTCGGGCAGCTCGACTACTCGGCGGAGCTGGCGCAGATCCGCGCGTCGAAGCCCGATGCGCTGTACTTCTTTTTGCCCGGCGCCATGGGCGTGAGCTTCATCAAGCAGTTCGTCGGCGCCGGGCTGTCGAAGGACGTGGCGCTGATCTCCACCGCGTTCTCGGCCGACGAGGACATGATCCCCGCCGTCGGCGAGCCGATGCTCGGCCTGTTCAATACCGCGCACTGGTCGTTCGACCTCGACAACGCCGCCAACCAGCGCTTCGTGGCGGCTTTCCGCCAGCAGAACAACGGGCGCAATCCGTCCTTCTATGCCGGCCAGGCCTACGACGTGCTGATGGCGATGGATGCGGCCGTGCGCGACGTCGGCGGCAAGCTGGCCGACAAGCCCGCGCTGCTCAAGGCGATCAAGGCGGCCAACTACAAGTCGGTGCGCGGCGATTTCCGCTATGGCCCGAACAACTTCCCGATCCAGAACTACTACCTGCGCGTGATCGCCAAGGACGCGAACGGGCGCATCGCCAACAAGGTGATCGGCACCGTGCTGGAGCGCTACCAGGACCGGACTGCCGCCCAGTGCGCGATGAAGTCCTGAGGATGCGTGCGCTTCAGTGCCGCGCGGCCGGCAGCGGTGCGGGATCGCGGGAGGTGTCGCGCGGCAGCTGGCCGAAGCGCTCGCGGTAGCAGGCGGCAAAGCGGCTCAGGTGCGAGAAGCCGCAGCTCAGCGCCACCTCGGTGACGCTGGCACCGTCGTGCCGCGCCAGCTGCGCGTGCGCGGCGTCCAGCCGCATGTTGCGCAGCACCTCGCCGGGCGAGAGGTCGCGATAGCGCTTGAAGAGCAAGGCGAGGCTGCGGCGCGTGACGCCCGCGGCCTGCGCCACGTCTTCGAGCGACAGCAGCGTGTCGAGCCGCTCGCGCATGAACTCCTCGGCTCGCCGCAGCTGCCGCAGGCCGGCTTCCTCGCAGCCGCGCCGCACGGCGGCATGCCGTTGCAGGGCTGAATTCGGCCGGTGGCACAGCAGGTAGAGCATCAGGTTGTCTTCGCAGTGCGCCATCCACCGCGGGTCGTAGGTTCCCAGGTCGCCCGAAGGCAGCAGCGAGGCCAGGCCGGCCACCATGCGGCACCACTGCGTGCCGGCGGCGTCGTCCAGGCAAAAGGGCATCGCGAAATCGATCTCGCCCACGTCGTCGGTGCCGCGCAAGGCGAAGGCATGGCGTGCCACCTCCTGCAGCCGGCTGAGCTCGATTTTCAATATCAGCTGTTCGCAGTCGGCATGCCAGTGCAGCCGCACCGGCTTGTGGGCGGAAATGACCGCGCCCTGCCCGGGATGGATCTGCAGGGTGTGCCCGCCGGTATGGACGTCGGCATGGCCGCGAAGCGGCATCTGCACCAGCACGAAGTTGCCGAGCGCGTCGGGCTCGATGTCGACATCGCAGCCGTAGCGCAGGATGCACAACGACAGTGCGCTCAGCTCCGCGCGGCAGAAGATGGCGTCGACGTCGCCGCGGCCCCACACGCTGCGGTGCGGCTTGAGCTCGCGGGAGACACGCGCATGCGTCTCCTCTGCATCATGCGAACGGAAGAGTTCTCTCTCGTACAAGGGGGAAAGCTGCTCGTTCGACCACGCGTCCATAGGCATTTCCTCACTCAGGTTCAACGTTGAGACAGTTTTGCTCTGCGCCGCGTTGTACCGCAATTTGTGGGCCCGTTCCAGGATTACGATCGGACATCATCCGCAGGCCCTCCATGCTCCTCCACGTCGACGAAGAGATCACCTTCCGCAAGCTCGAGATCCTGCTGGCCTTCATGGAGACCGGCAATCTTGCGCGCGCGGCCGAAAAGCTCGAGATCAGCACCGTGAGCGTGCACCGCGCGCTGCATTCGCTGGAAACCGGCCTGCGCTGCGCGCTGTTCCGGCACGAGGGCCGCAACCTGCATCCGACCGATGCGGCACAGGCGCTGGCAGACGTGGCGCGCGATGTGCTGCGCACCATGTCCGAGGGCATCCGCGCGACACGGGAAGTGGCCGGCTACTCGTCCGACCGGATCCGCATCGGATCGCTCTATTCGCTGACGAGCCGCACGGTGCCGCGGCTGATCATGGGGCTGAAGCTGCGCAGGCCCGAGCTGCACACCGAGCTCGTGCTCGGCTCCAACGCCGACCTCCTGCAGAAGCTGCGCGACGGCGCGATCGATGCCGCCCTCATGGCGGTGCCCGAGGGAACGGCGGACGTCGAGTCGGAGCCGCTGTTCGAGGACGACATCCGGTTCGCCGCCCCGGTGGGCTCCCCCTATTCGGGGCAGAAGGAGATCGACCTGGCCGCCTGCGCCGGCGAGCGCTTCGTGAGCCTGAGCGAAGGCTTCGTCACCTACAGCGGCTTCGTGGAGTCGTTTCGCGTGGCCGGCTTCACGCCCAACGTGGTGATGGAGACGGGCGACATCTTTTCGCTCATGAACCTGGTGAGCGGCGGCGTCGGCTACACGCTGCTGCCGGGCCGCGTGTGGGGGGTGATGCCGCAGAACGTGCAGCTGATTCCGCTGCAGCCCCGCTACCTGATGCGCCAGACCATCGCGCTCAACTTCCTGCGCACGCGCGAGCGCGATCCCAACCTGCTCGCGCTGCTGGCGCTGTGCCGCAGCTCGAAGGCCGAACTGGCCTAGGGTTTACCCGCGATCGTTTCACGCGCCGTAAGCGTCGCCGTCCCCCGTTAATTGATCGCGCGCAGGGGCGCCGATACCGTACGTCTCCAGAACACCGCGCATCTCGCGCGGCACACAACGGAGACGCCCATGATCATTTTCGGAACCGCCCTGCTGGCCGTATGCCATCTGCTGGGCATCTTCCTGGGCGACCTGCTCGGGCAGGCGCTGGGCGTGAAGACCAACGTCGGGGGCGTCGGCATCGCGATGCTGCTGCTGATCTTCGCGCGGCTCTACATGCAGAAGCGCGACTTCCTGCCCAAGCTCACGGAGCTCGGCGTCGAGTACTGGGGCGCGATGTACATCCCCGTGGTCGTGGCCATGGCGGCGCAGCAGGACATGGTCGCGGCGCTGCGCGGCGGACCGGTGGCGCTGCTCTCGGCCATTGCCGCCGTCGCGGTCTGCGCCTGCGTGATCGCGGTGATCAATCGCGCGGAGCGGCCGCAGGTGGAAGCGCAGGGCGCGCCCAAGCTGCACGACAACCCCCTGCTGGCCGAAGCGGAGTGAACGGCATGATCGAAATCCTCGAAAAAGCCGCGCTCCAGAACGGCCTCGTGACCGCCTTTGCGGTGGTCGGCCTGGTGATCCTGCTGTCGGGCCAGATCTCGCGCCGGCTGACCTTCGGCCGCGTGCACGGCTCGGCCATCGCGATCGTGATCGGCCTGGCGCTCGCCTACTGGGGCGGCACACAGACCGGCGGCCACAAGGGCCTGGCCGACATGTCGCTGTTCGGCGGCATCGGGCTGATGGGCGGCGCGATGCTGCGCGACTTCGCGATCGTGGCCACCGCCTTCGAAGTGCAGGCCACCGAGGCGCGCAAGGCCGGGCTGATCGGCGTGGTGTCGCTGCTGCTGGGCACGGTGCTGCCCTTCATCGTGGGCGCATGCATTGCACGCGCCTTCGGCTACTCCGACGCAGTGAGCATGACCACCATCGGCGCCGGCGCGGTCACCTACATCGTCGGCCCGGTGACGGGCGCGGCCATCGGCGCGAGCCCGGACGTGATGGCGCTGAGCATTGCGACGGGGCTGGTCAAGGCCATCATCGTGATGGTGGGCACGCCCATCGCCGCGCGCTTTCTCGCACTGAAGACGCCGCGCTCGGCAATGGTGTTCGGCGGCCTCGCAGGCACCGTGAGCGGTGTTTCCGCCGGCCTTGCCGCGACCGACCGCAAGCTGGTGCCCTACGGCGCGCTCGTCGCGACCTTTCACACCGGCCTGGGCTGCCTGATGGGGCCGTCGGTGCTGTTTTTTGCCACCAAGGCATTGGTGGGTTGAGGGATCTCCATGGACCGCATGAACTGGAACACCAAGGCCGAGAATCGCGCGGCACGCCTTGCGCGGGCGGCCAACGCGCTCGGCGCCGAACTGGCGGGCAAGCGCGTCGCCACCGAGGCCATCGGCCAGCTGCTGGAGGCCGTGCTGGAGCCGGGCGACCGGGTCTGCCTCGAAGGCAACAACCAGAAGCAGGCCGACTTTCTCGCGCGTGCGCTGGTCCAGGTCGATTCCACGAAAGTGCATGGGCTGCACATGGTGCAGTCGGTGCTGGCGTTGCCGGAGCATCTGGACCTCTTCGAGAACGGCGTGGCCGCCCGGCTGGACTTCAGCTTCTCGGGTCCGCAAGGCGCGCGGCTGGCCAAGCTGGTGTCGGCCGGACGCATCGAGATCGGCGCCATCCACACCTACCTGGAGCTGTTCGCGCGCTACTTCGTCGATCTCACGCCGCAGGTGGCGCTGGTGACGGCGCACGCGGCCGATGCCCAGGGCAACCTCTACACCGGCCCCAACACCGAGGACACGCCCGTCATCGTGGAGGCCACCGCCTTCTCGGGCGGCGTCGTGATTGCCCAGGTCAACGAGCTGGTCGACGGCCACACGACGACGCTGCCGCGCATCGACATACCGGCCGACTGGGTGAACTTCGTCGTGAAGGCGCCGCGCCCCAATTTCATCGAGCCGCTGTTCACGCGCGACCCGGCGCAGATCAGCGAGGTGCAGGTGCTGATGGCGATGATGGCCATCAAGGGCATCTATGCCGAGTACGGCGTGCAGCGGCTGAACCACGGCATCGGCTTCGACACCGCGGCCATCGAGCTGCTGCTGCCGACCTATGCCGAGTCGCTCGGTCTCAAGGGCAAGATCGGCAAGCACTGGGCGCTGAACCCGCACCCGGCATTGATACCGGCCATCGAGGCGGGCTGGGTGGAGTCGGTGCATTCCTTCGGCTCCGAGCTGGGCATGGAGGACTACATCCGCGCGCGCTCCGACGTCTTCTTCACCGGCCCCGACGGCAGCCTGCGCAGCAACCGCGCGCTGTGCCAGGCGGCCGGCCACTACGCCTGCGACATGTTCATCGGCTCGACCCTGCAGATCGACCTGGACGGCAACAGCTCCACCGCGACGCTGGGCCGCATCGCCGGCTTCGGCGGCGCCCCCAACATGGGCGCCGATGCGCGCGGCCGCCGCCATGCGAGCCCGGCCTGGCTGAAGGCCGGGCGCGAAGCGCGCGACGGCCGCAGCGGCGCGGCCGGCACGCCGCGCGGGCAGAAGCTGGTGGTGCAGATGGTCGAGACCTTCCGCGAGCACATGCAGCCGGCCTTCGTCGACCGGCTCGATGCCTGGACGCTGCAGGAGCAGGCCGGCATGGCGCTGCCGCCGATCATGATCTACGGCGACGACGTCACGCACATCCTCACCGAAGAGGGCATTGCCAACCTGCTGCTGTGCCGCAGCGACGCGGAGCGCGAGCAGGCCATCCGCGGCGTGGCGGGCTACACGGCAGTGGGCCTGGCGCGCGACCAGCGCGCGGTCGAGAACCTGCGCGACCGCGGCGTGATCCGCCGGCCGCAGGACCTGGGCATCGACCCGCGCCAGGCCACGCGCAACCTGCTGGCCGCACGCAGCATGCGCGACCTGGTGCGCGCCTCCGGCGGCTTGTACCAACCGCCCAGGCGCTTCAGAAACTGGTAGCAGGAGATCCGACGATGAGCGACGTTCCCGCAGGGCTCGAAACCCTGGACTTTTCTTTCTCCGGCGGCCGGCCGGCCGGCGCCTTTGCGCCGGTGCTGGTCGGCGTGGTCGGCTCGGGCAACCTCGAGGTCATGCTCGAGCCCGCCGGCGGCGATGGCTGCGCGGTGCGCGTCGAAACCTCGGCGCGCGGTTTCGGGCCGATCTGGCAGGCCGTGATGAACGACTTCCACGCGCGCCATCCGCTGGCCGGTGTGCGCATCTCGATCAACGACATGGGTGCCACGCCCGCCGTGGTGAGCCTGCGCCTGGATCAGGCGGTGGCCGAGATCGACGGAGGCCGGCCATGATCAGCTATGCCGAATGCTCGGCGCGCGAGCGGCTGGCGCTGCTGCTCGACGCCGGCAGTTTTCACGAATGGCTGCCGCCGAGCGAGCGGGTCATGAGCCCGCACCTCGCGCAGCTTGGCGTGCCCTCGGCCTTCGATGACGGCGTGGCGATCGGCCGCGCGATGCTGGGTGGCCGCGAGGTCTTCGCGGCTGCGCAGGAAGGCGCGTTCATGGGCGGCGGCGTGGGCGAGGTGCACGGCGCCAAGCTGGTCGGCCTGCTGCAGCGCGCGCTGCGCGACCGGCCGGCCGCGGTGCTGCTGCTGGCCGAATCGGGCGGCGTGCGGTTGCACGAGGCCAACGCCGGCCTCATCGCGGTGTCGGAAGTGATGCGCGCCGTGCTCGACGTGCGCGCCGCGGGCATACCGGTCATCGTGCTGATCGGCGGCGCCAACGGTTGCTTCGGCGGCATGGGCATCGTGGCGCGCTGCGCCGACCACATCGTGATGAGCGATGTCGGGCGGCTCGCGATGTCGGGCCCGGAAGTGATCGAGGCCTCCCACGGCGTGGATGAATTCGACTCGCGCGACCGGGCGCTGGTCTGGCGCACGACCGGTGGCAAGCACCGCTGGCTGACCGGCGATTGCGATGCGCTGGTCGAGGACGACGTCGCGGAATTCCGCGCAGCCGCCATCGCGGCGCTCGAACGGCAGCAGCCGCTGACCCAGGCGGCGCTGGAGCAGGAGCACAGCCTGCTCACGCAGCGCCTGCATGCGCTGCCGGACGGCGACGCCGGCGGCGACGAAGCGACGCTGCTCTGGCGCGCGCTCGGCATTGCCGGCGCGGAAAACGTCCCGGACCTTCCGGTGGAAGCGGTGCGCGCGCTGCGCACCCTGTGAGCAAGGAGCATCAGATGCAATGGAATTCCCTGGTCACCCAGCTCTTCGGCTCCTTCCACGGCCTGCGTGCGGATGGCGATTTTCTGCAGGGCGAAGTGATCTTCGAACGCGAGCCGCTCACGGTGATCGGCACCACGAACCACGCGCCGATCGGCGTGCGGCTCGCGCTGGCGCAGGCGCGCGCGGTGCTCGACACCGTCAGGCAGCATCCGGGCCGTCCGATCCTGCTGTTGATCGACACGCAGGGCCAGCAACTGCGCCGGCGCGACGAACTGCTCGGCATCAATCGCGCGATGGCGCACCTGGGCGCGAGCATCGACCTGGCGCGGCGCCGCGGCCATCGCGTGATCGGCCTGGTGTACGACCAGGCGCTGTCGGGCGGCTTCATCACCTCGGGGCTGATCGCCGACGCCTGCTACGCGCTGCCGGAGGCCGAGATCCGTGTGATGCGCATTCCCGCGATGGCGCGCGTGACCAAGCTGCCGGAGGACCGGCTCACCGAGCTGTCGAAATCCAACCCGGTGTTCGCGCCCGGCGTGCAGAACTATGTGGCGATGGGCGGCGTGCGTGCGCTGTGGACCGGCGACCTGCAAACCCGCCTGCGCGATGCGCTGGCCCACACGCCGACAGAAGACAGGCGCGCACGCGACGGCGCCGAACGCGGTGGACGCCGGCTCGCCGCCGCGGTCGTGCAGCGCGTGCTGGACGCTGCCTGAACGCGGGCTGAGTTCGGATGACCGCCATGGTTTCGCTGCATCGCCACCAACTCGCCTGGCTCACCCGGAGCGGGTGGGCCGCCGTGCTGGGCCGGCCCTGGGACGAACAGGCGCGCGGCTGCCTCGCGCATTGGGCCTTGCATCGATTGCCGCTGGTCGTGACGCGCCAGCCGGCCCATGCCGGCGCCGATGGATGGATCGCGCTGGGTTTGCCCGCGCCTGCGTGCTGGGGCCGGCGCCGGCTTGTGCTGCAGGTGCCGCGCGCCGCGGTGGATGGCCTCGGCGAGTTCCCGCGGCTCGCCGACGTGCAGGACCTGCTGCCGCCGCCAGCATGGGATGTGCTGCGCGAACTGCTCGGCAGGCTCAGCCAATGCCACGCGGCGGCACGCGTGTTCGGCAGCTACGGCTGGCAGGCGATCAGCGGTCTCGACCATGTGCGCGCGGGCTCCGATCTGGACCTGTCGATCGCGGTCGAAGGAGCGATCCATGCGGATGCCGTGGCGCGCGCGCTCGGCTTGTTCGAGGCACCGCAGCTCCGGCTGGACGGCGAGCTCATGTTCGGCGACGGCGCAGCGGTGGCCTGGCGTGAATGGGCCGAATGGCGCGGCGGGCGTGCGCGGGCCGTGATGGCCAAGCGGCTCGACGGCGTGCACCTGCATCGCGATGCCGCCTGGTGTGGCCACACGGAGCCGATGGAGATCGCCGCATGAGGAACTTCGCGCGCTTGCCGTCACCGGATTCGCGCCTGGCACCGGCGGCGATCGGACGCGCGGCCACGCTTGCGCTCTACGACGAACTGTCGCTGTCGCCCAAGCCCGGCCTGGTCACCTTGATCGACTGCGGCAGCCACGACGACATGGACGCACACACCTTCATGCGCAGCCTGTTCTCGCTGCGCCGCTACTTCGTCCGGATCGCCGAGGCCGGCGCCGCAGGCGCGGATTTCGCAGTGCTCGAGCGCCACGGCATTGCGGCGGAGGCGCGCATGCTGGCCGCCACCGGCGGCGTCAACACGCACCGGGGCGCGATCTTCATGCTCGGCCTGCTGTGCGCCGCGGCCGGTGCCGCGTTGCGGGCGCATGGCAGTGCATGGGATCCGGCGGCACTGCGCGATGCGCTGCGCCGGCACTGGGGCGAGGCACTGGCCGGGCGCAGCCAGCGCGCGCCCGTGCTGCCGGGCGGCATCGCGGCACGGCGCCATGGCCTGCGCAGCGCATCCGAAGAGGCGGCGCTGGCGTTTCCGGTGCTGTTCGAGACGGCGCTTCCTGCGCTGAGAAAGGCATTGGCCCGCGGCCTCGCGCCCCGCCTGGCGCGGCTCGATACCTTGTTCCACATCATTGCGGTGCTGGACGACAGCAATCTTGCGCACCGCGGCGGCCTGGCCGGCCTGCGCGGCGCCCAACGCGCGGCGCAGGGCTTTCTCGATCGGGGCGGGATCGCACGGCCCGAAGGGTTGCAAGAGGCGCAAGCCATTGCAGACGATTTCGTGCGGCGCCGCCTGTCGCCCGGCGGCGCGGCAGATACGCTGGCCGCCGCGTGCTGGCTCCAGCGCGTGTGCCCAGGCTCATGAGCTTCGCACTGCTTTTCTCCGGGCAGGGCAACCAGCATCCCGCGATGCTGCCATGGCTCGCGGACGACGCACTTGTGCATGACATGTGCGCGCAACTCGGCGTCGACGACTGGCGCCGTGCCCTCGCGGATCCGCACTGGGCCGAACGCAACGACAACGCGCAGACGCTGCTGACCGGCCTTGCCCTCGCGGCCTGGGCACAGCTTGCGCCCATGGTTTCGCCGCCCGCCGCGGTCGCCGGCTACAGCGTCGGCGAACTCGCTGCCTTCAGCGCGGCCGGCGTGATCGACGCGGGCGCGGCCGCAGCACTCGCGCCGCAGCGGGCCGCGGCGATGGACCGCTGCGCCGCACGCGCGCCCGGCGGCCTGCTGGCCGTGAGCGGTTTGCCCGAGCAGAAGTGGGAGCAGTTGCGCATCGATGCGGGGCTCGAACTCGCGATTCGCAACGGCAGCGCCAGCGTGGTCCTCGGCGGTCCGATCGCGGCATTGAACGATGCCGAGCGCATGGCAATCGCAGCCGGTGCGCAGTGCACACGCCTGCGGGTCAACGTCGCGTCCCATACGCGCTGGATGCGCGAAGCGGCGGAGAGCTTTTCACTGGTGCTGGCGCAGGTGCCGTTTCAGGCGCCCCGCGCCGTGCTGTTCAGCAATGCGGGGGACCGCATCCGCGATGCACGGTCTGCCCGCACGGCATTGGCTGCCCAGATCGCCCAGACGGTTCGCTGGGACGAATGCATTGAAAACATCATGGCGCGGCAGGTGCGCTGCGTGCTGGAAGTGGGGCCGGGCCAGGCGCTCGCGCGCATGTGGAACCAGCGCTACCCCGGCGTTCCCGCGCGCGCCTGCGACGACTTCCGCAGCGCTGCAGCGGTTGCAGCCTGGCTGAACAGCCATGCGGACCCGTGAAACAGCCACCAGATCCGCGACGCCTCGCATCAAACCATCAGGAGACCCATCGTGAGCAGCAACGAAGCAGCAAGCCCTCTCATTCCAGCCCCGGACATGAAGGACGCCCATGTGTACGGCATGGACGCCTATGAAAAACTGGTGGCCGAGGCAGAGGCCGACCACAGCGGCTACTGGTCGCGGCTCGCGCGCGAGTTCCTGGGCTGGAAAACGCCGTTCACCCGGGGGCTCGACGACAGCCAGGCGCCCTTCTTCAAGTGGTTCGAGGACGGCACGCTGAACGTGTCCTGGAACTGCCTCGATCGCCAGGTCGAGCGCGGCCTGGGCGACAAGACCGCGATCATCTTCGAGGCCGACGACGGACAGGTCACGCGGGCCAGCTACCGCGAGCTGCTCGCGCGCACCTGCCGCATGGCCAATGCGCTGAAGGCGCGCGGCGTGAAGAAGGGCGACCGCGTCGTCATCTACATGTCGATGAGCATCGAAGGCGTGGTCGCGATGCAGGCCTGCGCGCGCATCGGCGCCACGCATTCGGTGGTGTTCGGCGGCTTCTCGGCGCAGAGCCTGCGCGACCGCATCCAGGATGCCGGCGCCGTGATGGTCGTCACCGCCGACGAACAGGTGCGCGGCGGCAAGCCGCTGCCGCTCAAGGCCATCGTCGACGAAGCCATCGCGCTGGGCGGCTGCGAGAGCGTGAAGAACGTCGTCGTCTACCGCCGCACCGGCGGGCCGATCGGCTGGGTGCCCTCGCGCGACCGCTGGCTGCATGAAGAGACGCAAGGCCAGCCCGAGACCTGCGAGCCCGAATGGGTGGGCGCCGAGCATCCGCTCTTCGTGCTCTACACCTCCGGCTCGACCGGCAAGCCCAAGGGCGTGCAGCATTCCAGCGGCGGCTACCTGCTGCATGCCGCGCTGACGACGAAGTGGACCTTCGACCTGAAGCCCGCCGACGTGTTCTGGTGCACCGCCGACATCGGCTGGGTCACGGGCCATACCTACATCGCCTACGGTCCGCTCGCGCTGGGCGCCACCGAAGTGGTGTTCGAGGGCGTCCCCACCTATCCCGACGCGGGCCGCTTCTGGAAGATGATCCAGGACCACAAGGTGAGCGTGTTCTACACCGCGCCCACGGCCATCCGCTCGTTGATCAAGGCGGCCGAAGGTAACCCAGAAGTGCATCCCAGGCGCTACGACCTGTCGAGCCTGCGCATCCTGGGCTCGGTCGGCGAGCCGATCAATCCGGCGGCCTGGGAGTGGTTCCACCAGCACGTCGGCGGCGGCCGCTGTCCGATCGTCGACACTTTCTGGCAGACGGAGACCGGCGGCCACATGATCACGCCGCTGCCTGGCGCCACGCCGCTGGTGCCGGGTTCCTGCACCCTGCCCTTCCCCGGCATCGCGGCGGCCATCGTCGACGAGACCGGCGCCGACGTGCCGAACGGCCAAGGCGGCATCCTCGTGGTGAAGAAGCCCTGGCCGAGCATGATCCGCACCATCTGGGGCGACCCGGAGCGCTTCAAGGCCAGCTACTACCCGCCGGAACTCAAGGGCTTCTACCTCGCGGGCGACGGCGCCATCCGCGATGCGAAGACCGGCTATTTCACGATCACCGGCCGCATCGACGACGTGCTSAAYGTCTCGGGSCAYCGCMTGGGCACGATGGAGATCGAATCGGCGCTGGTGTCGWGSACCGMSCTSGTGGCCGAGGCCGCGGTGGTSGGSCGSCCCGACGACRYSACGGGCGAGGCGRTSTGCGCCTTCGTSGTGCTCAAGCGCGSGCGCCCCACGGGAGACGAAGCGAAGAAGATCGCGAACGAGCTGCGCAACTGGGTCGCAAAAGAGATCGGTCCGATCGCCAAGCCCAAGGACATCCGCTTTGGCGACAACCTGCCCAAGACGCGCAGCGGCAAGATCATGCGCCGCCTGCTGCGCTCGGTGGCCAAGGATGAGCCGATCACGCAGGACACGTCGACGCTGGAGAACCCGGCCATCCTGGCGCAGCTGTCGGAGCGGAACTGAGGGGGCGATGCATTGGAGCATCACATCCGGTTTATGTTTTGGCGATGTAGATGCAGATATTGAGTCGAGCAGATCGCCGATGGCCATTCAGAACGACTCCCGCTCCTGGGGCGCGCTATCGGTGCGGCCACCGGCCATGAAGCCGGGAGGCATTCCGGCGAGCGCATCGAAGATCGCGGTTGCGCTCGCGGGCCGCTCACGCAAAACAATGTCGTTGCCTTGGCGAAAGATCTCCACCTGCTCGGAGGTCAATCGAAACTCCTTCGGCAAGCGCACTGCCTGGCTGTTGCCGGATTTGAAAACACGGGCGTAGATCACCGGAGCCTCCTGATGCTGCGTATGTACAAAATGTATATGCATCGAAGATGGATCCGTCAACCGGCTGCCCTGCCCTCCTTGCCCGCAGGCTTGAGCCGCACCGCCAGAAAATCCAGGAACGCGCGCTGCACCGCCGTGCTGTGCCGGCGCTGCAGATAGACGGCCGAGAGCCACATGTCGCTGCGGACGAACTCCGACAGCACGGGCACCAGCCGCCCGCTCTCGATGTAGGGATCGAGCATCACCGACGGCAGGTAGACGACGCCTGCGCCCAGCAGTGCCGCCTGGATCAGCGGGCTGGCTTCCGTGGCGTCCAGCCGGCCGCGGACCGCCACCTCGATCGGCTGGCGGTCGGCCTCGAAGCGCCACTTCGGCAGCGGATTCAGTTGGGTGCTGATCAACGCGGCGTGGTGCGCAAGCTCGTCCGGGTGGGTGGGCACGCCGTGCTTGCGCCAGTACATGGGCGCGGCGCAGACGCTGAGCGCCATCGGCATCAGTTTCCGAACGATCAGGTTCTCGTTGGCCGAGGGGGCGAAGCGAAGTGCGATGTCGACGCCCTCTTCGGTGAGGTCGACCAGGCGGTTCGAGAGCACGAGGCTGATGCTGACCTCGGGGTAGTGGCCGAGGAAGTCGTTGATCAGCGCCGGCAGCTGCGTGAGGTCCATGCCGTGCGGTGCCGAGACGCGCAGGCGCCCGCTCGGGACGCGCGCGCGGTCCTGCAGCTCGGCGCGCGTCACATCGGCCAGTTCCAGTATCGGCCTGCTCCTGTCGAGCAGCAGGAGGCCTGCGTCCGTGAGGCTGACGGCGCGATTGGTCCGGTTCAGCAGCCGCACGCCGAAGCGGTGCTCGAGGGCCGCGATGTATTTGCTGACGGTTCCCCGCGACAGCGCCAGGTGCTTGGCGGTGCGGGAGAAGCTTCCGGAAGAGGCCACCTCGCTGAAGGTGCGCAGGAGATCCAGGCTGTCCATGATGTTCTCCTTCGTTGCCGGACGGGGCGAGCGTTCAGGAGGAACCGAGCCCGAGCTTTTTCCTGAGGCTCGCGTCCACCGGTCCCGCGGGCATGAAGCGGCGCAGCTTCGTCAGCAAGGACGCCTCCCCCGGCGGCGTGCAGCGCATGCGCCAGGGGCCGAGCGCCGCCTCGACGATGGTGCCCGCCACGCCGTGCGGCTCGGGCGCACTGCCCACGCTGTCGGCCACGGAGAGCGCCACCAGGTCGCGTTCGCGGTCATAGCCTGCGATCCGCGCCTTGGTGCGCGGGGCGTTGGCATCGAGGTTGGTCCGGGTGAAGGCCGGCTGCACCAAGGTCGCGCGAATGCCGAACTGGCGCACCTCGTGGTCCAGCGACTCCGACAGCCCTTCCACCGCATGCTTGGTGGCCGCATACAGGCCCATGTACGGGGCCGGGAGCACGCCGAGCACGGAGCTGACGTTGACGATCCGCCCGCGGCGTTTCTCACGCATGTACGGCAGCACCGCGCGCGTCACGCGCAGCAGGCCGAAGACGTTGGTGTCGAACAGCTCCGCGGCCTCGGCCGTCGCGGTTTCCTCGACCGCGCCGATCATCATCATTCCCGCGTTGTTGACCAGCACGTCGATGCGCATGGCCTGCTCGATGATGGAGTCGATGGCCGCCTGGACCGAGCCTTCCTCGCGGACGTCCATCTCGACGAACTCGACGCCGGGCAGCGCGGGTGCCCTGCGCAGGTCGCGCGCTGTGCCGAACACGCGGCAGCCGCGCGCCACGAACATTTCTGCAGCGGCGCGTCCGATGCCCGAGGATCCGCCCGTCACGACAACGACTGATGAACTCGACATGGCAATTCCTTCGATCTCTTGATGAATGGTGATGCGGCGCGTCAATGCGCGGGCTGGTCGGCGTTGCCGGGTTTGATCCTGAACCAGATCGAATACATCGCCGGCAGGAACACCAGCGTGAGGATCGTCCCCGCGAAAGTGCCGCCGATCAGCGTGTACGCCAGCGCGCCCCAGAACACCGAGTGCGTCAGCGGAATGAACGCGAGGATCGCCGCCAGCGCCGTCAGGATCACGGGCCGCGCACGCTGCACGGTCGCCTCGACCACCGCATGGAAGGGATCGAGCCCCTCCTGCTGGTTGTGGTGGATCTGCCCGAGCAGGATCAGCGTGTTGCGCATCAGGATGCCCGACAGCGCGATGAGCCCCACGAGCGCATTGATGCCGAAGGGCTGCTGGAACAGCAGCAAGGTCGGCACCACGCCGATCAGCCCGAGCGGGCTCGTGAGGAACACCATGACCATCGCCGAGATCGAGCGCACCTGGAAGATGATGATGAGCAGCGTGGCCGCCAGCATGATGGGGAAGAGCGGCAGCATCGCTGCGGTTGCCTTTTCCGATTCCTCGATCGAGCCGGCCTCGGCGATGCGGTAGCCGGCCGGCAGCTTCTGCACCAGGGGTTGCAGCTTCGCGGTGATCGCGTTCGATACGTCGGGCGGCTGCAGCCCCTCGGCGATGTCGCCCTGCACCGTGATCGTGGGCATGCGGTCGCGCCGCCGCATCACGGGTTCTTCCATGCGCACCTCGACCTCGCCGACCTGCGACAGCGGAATGCGCTGGCCGCCGGCACCGGCGAGCGTGAAGTCCGCGAGCTTGGCGGGATCGAGCCGGGTGCTGCCGGCCGAACGGGCCACCACCTGCACGGTGCGGATGTCCTCGCGCACGGTGGTCACCGGCGCGCCGCTCAGGAGGAACTGCAGTTGCTGCGCCACCGCGCTGGAGCTCAGCCCGACGGCCTGCAGGCGGTCCTGCTTCAGGGTGAAGTGCAGCGTGGGCGTGCGGGTGCCCCAGTCGGTGCTGACGGTGCGCATCATCGGGCTGGCATCCATCACCTGCCGCACCTCGGCCGCGATCCGGCGCAGCTCGTTCGCATCGGGTCCGCTGACGCGGTAGGCCACGGGGAACGGCGAGTACGGCCCGAACACCAGCTGCGTCACGCGCACCCGCGCCTCGGACGCGAGGCCATCGGCAATAGCCTGGCGCAGGCGGTGCTTCAGTGCCTCGCGCTCCTCCTGGCTGGCCGTGCGCACCACGATCTTGGCGAACGAGGGGTCGGGCAGTTCCGGCCCCATCGCGAAAAAGAAGCGGGGCGCGCCCTGCCCGATGTACGACGTGACGATCTGCGCCTCGGGCTGCGTGGACAGCCAGGTCTCGACCTTGGCCGTGGCATCGCTGGTCTGCGTGATCGAACTGCCGTAGGGCATCTGCACTTCGACCAGCACCTCGGGACGGTCGGAGATCGGGAAGAACTGCTTCTTGACCACGCCCATGCCGAGGATGGCCGCCACGAAGAGCCCGACGACCGCGCCCGCCACCAGCCACTTGCGCGCGATGACGCGCGCCAGCACGCCGCGCAGCCGGTTGTAGCGCGGCGTGCCGTAGATCGCGGCATGGCCGCCTTCGATCTTCTTGAAGTTCGGCAGCAGCTTGACGCCCAGGTAAGGCGTGAACACCACCGCGACCACCCAGGACGCGATCAGCGCAATGCCGACGATCCAGAACATGTTGCTCGTGTACTCGCCCGCGGTCGACGGCGCAAAGCCGTTGGGCATGAAGCCGACGGCAGTGACCAGCGTGCCCGAGAGCATCGGCGCCGCCGTGTGGCTCCAGGCGTAGGCGGACGCGGCCACATGGCTGTAGCCCTCCTCGATCTTCACCACCATCATCTCGATGGCGATGATGGCGTCGTCCACCAGGAGGCCGAGCGCGAGGATCAGCGAGCCGAGCGTGATGCGGTCGAAGTTCTTGCCGGTCGCGGCCATCACCACGAAGACCACGGCCAGCGTCAGCGGCACCGCGGCGGCCACCACGAGGCCCGCACGCCAGCCCATGCTGAGGAAGCTCACGAGCATCACGACCAGCAGCGCCGCAAAGAACTTGACCATGAACTCGTCGACCGACGCGCTGATGTTCACCGACTGGTCCGTGACCTTGGTGAGGCGGAGGCCCAGCGGCAGCTCGGCGTTGATGGCTTGAGCTTCCACCTCCAGCGCCTTGCCCAGGTCGAGCCCGTTCCAGCCCTCGCGCATCACGACGCCGATCAGCAAGGCAGGCTCGCCGCCGTTGCGGATCATGAAGGTGGCCGGGTCTTCGTAGCCGCGCCTGACCGTGGCCACGTCCGACAGCTTCAGGGTGCGGCCCTGCGCAACCAGGGGCGTGTCGCGGATCTTCTGCAGCGTGTCGAATGCGCCGTCCAGCCGGATGAACACCTGCGGGCCGCGGGTTTCCACAGAGCCGGCCGGGCTCAGCGCGTTCTGGCCGTTGAGCGCGGCGAACACGTCCTGCGGCCCGATGCCCAGGGTGGCCAGCCGGTCGTGCGCGAACTCGACGTAGATGCGCTCCGACTGCTCGCCCGCGATGTTGACCTTCTTCACGCCCGGCACATGCAAGAGGCGCTGGCGCAGCGCCTCGGCGTCGCGCACCAGCACGCGCTGCGCTTCTCCCTTGGCCTTGAGCGCGAACAGCGCGAAGGTGACGTCCGCATACTCGTCGTTGATCATCGGCCCGATCACGCCGGCCGGCAGGCTGCCCGCTTCGTCGCCGACCTTCTTGCGCGCCTGGTAGAACTCTTCCTGGACCTTGGAGGGCGGCGTGCTGTCCTGCAACGTCAGCGTGGTGAACGCGAGGCCGGGCCGCGTGTAGGTTTCGGCGCGGTCGTAGTAGCGCAGCTCCTGCAGGCGCTTCTCGAGCTTCTCGGCCACCTGGTCCTGCATCTCCTGCGCGGTGGCGCCCGGCCAGGCCGTGATGATGGTCATCACCTTGATCGTGAAGGCCGGGTCTTCCGCGCGGCCGAGCTTGAAGAACGCGACCAGCCCCGCGAGCGAGATCAGGCCGATGAGAAACAGCGTGATGGATCGCTCGCGTACCGCCAGCGCCGACAGGTTGAAGCGGCCTTCGCTCATGGGCGCGCTCCGCCCGCCGCGGCGGGCGCGGCCGAGGCCGCGACACGCACCTTCTCGCCTTCGCGCAGCAGGTGCGCGCCCAGCGCGACCACCTGGTCGCCCTGCTTGAGCTGCCCGGCCACCAGCGCGCGCTCGCCATCCAGGCGCTCGACGGCCACCGGCTGCCAGCGCACCGTCGACGGATCGCCGCCGATGACCCACACGCCCGTCGCCTTGCCTGTATCGAACAAGGCGCTGATGGGCACCTGCACGCCTCCTGCACGGGCCGGCTTGCCGTCCGAGATGTCGACGGTCACCGTGGCGCCCAGCGGCGCATTGGCGAGCGCGCCTTCGAGCACGTAGCGCGCCTCGAAGGTGCGCGTGAGCCTGTCGGCCGCATCGGAGAGCTGCCTGAGCTTGACGGGCACGGCAACGTCTTCCTTGCCGAACAGCGTGGCCTGCCCGCCGGAGCCGACGGCCGGACGCAGCGTTTCGGGCAACTGCACCACGGCCTCCCTGCGCCCGGCCTGCGCCACGCGGACCACCGGCTGCCCGGCGTTGACGACTTGGCCGGGCTCGGCCAGCGTCTCGAGCACCGTGCCATCTGCGTCGGCAACGAGTTCCGAATAGCGATTCGAATTGCGCGCGACTTCCGATTGCGCTTCTGCCGCAGCGAGCTGGGCCTGCGCGGCATCCGCCGCCGCCTTGGCCTGGTCGTACGCCGAGGCGGAAATCGCGCCGGTGCCGCGCAGGTCGCGAAAGCGTGCTTCCTCGTCGCCGGCCTGCTTCGCGCGCGCCCGTGCGGCGCTCACGGCCTCCTGCTGCGCACGCGCCGCCAGCCTCAGGTCGACCGGGTCGATGCGCATGAGCAGCTGCCCGCGCTTGACCGCCTGACCTGCGTCGACCAGGCGCTCCTGCACTTTTCCGGAGACGCGAAAGCCCAGGTCGCTCTGGACCCGCGCGGCGACGGTGCCGGTGAACGAGCGCGATGCCGGCCCGGCGGCCTGGACCGTGGCGGCGCGCACCAGCGGCGTCTGGGTGCGTGGATCGGGCGGGGCCTTGTCGTCGCAGGCGGCCAGCGCGAACGGCAAGGCGCAGACCAAGGCGGATGTGAGGAAGCGGCGCGTGTGCATGAGGGGCCCATTGACGAATCGATCAGAGCCCGATTCTGATAACAGTGACCAATTTAGTCAATAGTCACTGGGAACTTATTCGGCTAAGGCGACAAGCTGCGCAGCACCAGGCCCGACAGCTGGGCCGGCGCCTGCTCCGTGTAACTGGAGCTGAGCTGCAGGATCACGGGGTTGACGTAGGGGTGCATGACCAGGTAGATGGCCGCCGCCGTCTCGTCGATCGGCGTCTTGCGCTCGAAGTCGCCGGACTCGCGCCCCTGCTTCAGCAGCTCGAGCAGCATCTGCCGGATGCACTCTTCATGGGCGATGGCCGACGGCCAGCGCTCGCTGGCGGCCGAGATGGCGATCTCGTAGAGCTTGCGGTCCTGGAAGAACAGCCGAAGGCCCGAATCCACGATGGCCTTGAACATGCGGCGCAGCTTCTCGGGCGGGCTGCCGGCCCCGTCGACCGCGGCGCGGATCTCCAGCTGGATCTCGCGCAGGCAGTTCGCGCAGATCATTTCGCCGATCGCCTGCTTGGACTCGAAGAACTTGTAGATGTAGGCCTTGGAGAAGCCGATGGCCTTGGCCAGGTCGGAAACCGTGGTCTTCTCGTAGCCGTACTGGCTGAAGTGCTCGGTGGCCGCCACGACGATCTGCGCGCGCACGTCGTGGTCGGCCGGCCCCCGCGCGGCCGGCGGGGAAGAGGTTGCGTTGTTCATGCCGGGAGCTTAGCGCCTGGACAAACAAACAACAACAAGTGACCAAATTGAATTATAGTCACTCACTTCTTTTGCTTTTTTCGCCCGTCGCCCGGAGCACTCCCATGTCCCCACGCACGCTTGCCCTGCCCCTGCTGTTCAGCCTCCTCGCAGGCTGCGCCGTGGGGCCCGACTATGTCCGGCCGGCCCCGGCCCTGCCCGACCGCTTCATGGGCGAGGCGGCGCTCGGCCAGCGATCGGCCACCGCCAACGCCGAGCTCGCGGCATGGTGGACCGGCTTCGGCGATGCGCAGCTGGCCGGCTATGTCGAACAGGCGTTGAAGCAGAACCTCGATCTTGCGCAGGCCGCCGCGCGCGTGTCGCAGGCCCGGGCCGGGCTCGGTGCGGCGAATGCGGCGCTGCTGCCTTCGGGCAATCTGGGCGCGCAAGCGGCCAGGGCCTACCAGTCGGTGGAAACGCCGCTGGGCCAGGTGCTGAACGCGCAGCCGGGTTTCGACCGCTACGGTAGCGCCTACGAAGCGAACCTCGGCGCCAGCTGGGAGCTGGACATCTTCGGCGGGCTGCGCCGGGGACGCGAGGCCGCGCTGGCCGACTACCAGGCCTCGGAAGCCGGCGCGGCCGCCACGCGCCTGGCCGTGGCCGCGCAGACCGCCGACATCTACATCACGCTCCGCGGCCTGCAGGCCCGCCTGGACATTGCGCGCCGGCAGGTCGCCACGCAGCAGGACCTGCTCGCGAAGATCGGCCTGCTCCACGGCAAGGGGCTGGCCACCGAGCTCCAACTGCACCAGGCCGAGGGCGCACTGGCGCAGGTTCGGGCGTCGGTGCCGGCGCTCGAGGCCGGCGAGTCCGCGGCCATGAACGCGCTCGACGTGATGCTGGGCACAGCGCCGGGCGCGCACCGCGCCGAACTGGCGGCGGCCGCGGCCATTCCCGTTGCGCCCGGCATCGGCGCCACCGGCTCGCCCGCCGAGTTGCTGCGCCGCCGGCCCGACCTGATCGCCGCCGAGCGGCGCCTGGCGGCATCGAACGCACGCATCGGCGTGGCCGTGGCCGAGTACTACCCGAAGCTGTCGCTCGCGGGAACCATCGGCAGCGCCACGTCGGTGGCCAGCGGCAACCTGTTCACCGGCGGCGCGAGCCAGGCCGCGGCCCTGCTCGGGCTGCGCTGGCGGCTGTTCGACTTCGCGCGCATCGATGCGCAGATCGAGCTCGCCAAGGGGCAGGACGCGGAGCTGCTCGCGGCCTACCGGCTCGCCGCGCTGCGTGCCACCGAAGACGTGGAGAACGCCTTCTCGGCCCTGGTCAAGCGCGAAGAGCAGGCCGCGCTGCTCGCGCAGGGTGAGGCCTCATTGGGCCGTGCGCGGGGCGCGTCGTTCGCGGCCTACCAGCGCGGCGTGGTCAGCCTGATCGAAGTGCTGCAGGCCGACGAGAGCATGCTGCGCGTGGCCGATGCCAGGGCGCAGGCGCAGACGGAATCGGCACGCGCGGCGGTCGGTGCATTCAAGGCGCTGGGCGGCGGCTGGCAGGCCGAGCCCATCCGGGCGGCGGCCATCGAACCGCGTCGGGATTGACCACCGCGTTCATTCGGCCGCCGCCGACATGATCGTCAAGCATTGGCCGACGAGCGCATGCAAGGCACCGACCTGCCGGCTCCCGATCAACCGGTGCACCTTGGCCTGTGCCAGGCTCCAGCGAGGCCGGCCCTCGGCACACTTGCCGCGGCCCGCAGCGGTGATGCACACACTGCGGGTGCGTCCGTCCAACCCGGGCCCAAGATCGACCCATCCCGCCGCGATCAGCGGCTTGAGATTGCGCGTCAGCGTCGAGGGAGAGAGCGACATGCGCTCGGCCAGGTCGCAGGGGCGCACCGGCCCATGTGCGAGGATTTCCACCAGCAGCCGGTACTGCGTGGCCCTGAGACCGATGGCGCCCAGTTCCGCGTCGTAGTGCTGCCTGACGAGGCGGGCGAGCTGATGCGCCGTGGTGTAGGTGCAGGCCGGCCGCTCGGGGCCGGCGGCATCGGCCGCCTGCGCCTGCGGTGCGGGAAGCGTTGGCATCAGCGCAGGTGCTGCAGTGGCGCGCCGGGGCAGCATCGGCTGCGGCCGTCAGGAGGCCTTGGATGGCTTCGCGGGCGCCGCGTCCAGCGCGTGCGTCTGGTCGATGAAGCGCCGGCTCGAGGCCAGGATTTCCTTGCGCGTGCGCTCGGATTCGACCGCGCGGGACAGCACCAGCGCGCCCACGCACTGGGCAATCAGCGCCCATGCGGCGTCGGGGTCGCCGATGCGCGAGCTCCAGCTTTTCTGCAGGCGCTTCAGGCCTTCTTCGACCGAGGCACGCACCTCGGGCCCGGCCCTGGCGATCTCGGGTCCCAGTGCCGGCAGCACGCAGCCGGTTTCCGGATGCAGCGCGTGGTACGAGCTCAGGTAGCTGCGCAGCCGCTTGGCGACGTGGTCGGGCGGCGAGTCGCGGTCTCCGGCCAGCATGTCGGTGCTGTTGGAGATCTCGTGTTCGAGCAGTTCGGCGAACAGCGCCTCCTTGGACGGGAAGTGTCCATAGAAGGCGCCCCCGGTCAGGCCGATGCTCGCCATCAATTCATCGACGCCGGTGGTGCCGAAGCCGCCTTTCTTGGCGATGGCGCGGGCATTCGCGAGCAGCTTCTTGCGGGTTTCCTCTTTGTGGGTGGACGGATAGCGCATGAGTGGGCCTCTGCAGATCGTGGAGGTGTTCATCA
Source organism: Variovorax sp. 05T418 (assembly GCF_056396385.1). Lineage (NCBI taxonomy): Bacteria > Pseudomonadati > Pseudomonadota > Betaproteobacteria > Burkholderiales > Comamonadaceae > Variovorax > Variovorax sp. 05T418. Next base: position 477,628 of record NZ_JBFTLJ010000001.1, read on the forward strand.
TAGCATGCCACTCGTTTGATAAACGGTCGTGATTCCATTGCGCTACCTGGACTCCGCATCAAGGGTTTCCCCCTGCTGCAAACCCGCTCCAGCGTGTTGACGCTGCCGTGGGCGCAAACCTATAGTTCACTATCGTTTAACAAACGATCGTTATTTAAAGGACTGCGGACGAGGCAATGGCGATGAGGAGCTCCCGCCCGCCCTGCACCTGAACCGCGCAACCGCGGCGAGCCGCTGCGCCAACAACTTGCCTAGCCAACCCCCTGGAGTCTGACCATGAGAGAAGCCGTCATCGTTTCCACCGCACGCACGGGCATCGGCCGCGCGTTTCGCGGCGCATTGAACAACATCAAGTCGCCCACGCTGATGGGCCACGCGGTCCAGCACGCCGTGCAGCGGGCGGGCATCGATCCCGGCGAGGTGGAGGACGTGGTGATCGGCAGCGCGATGGCCGCCGGCACCGCGGGCATGAACATCGGGCGCCTCGCGGCGCTCGCGGCGGGCCTGCCGCAGTCGGTGCCGGGCCAGACGATGGACCGGCAGTGCGCCTCGGGCCTGATGGCCATCGCGACGGCGGCCAAGCAGATCATCGTCGACGGCATGGATGTGACCATGGGCGGCGGGCAGGAGAACATCTCCGCCGTGCAGAACCCCTTCGTCAAGTGGGTGGGCGAAGAGGCCGATCCGCTGCTCATCGCGCGCGTGCAGCACGCCTACATCCCGATGCTCCACACGGCCGAGATCGTCGCGAAGAAGTACGGCATCTCGCGCGAGGCGCAGGACGCGTATTCGGCCGAAGCGCAGCGCCGCACCGCGCTGGCGCAGGAGCGCCATCTGTTCGACGACGAGATCGTGCCGATCACGGCGCGCATGGCCGTGGCCGACAAGCAGACGGGCGCGATCAGCTACCGCGAGGTCACGCTCGACCGCGACGAGGGCAACCGCCCCGACACCACGCTCGAAGGCCTTGCCAGTCTCAAGCCGGTCGTCGAAGGCGGTGTCATCACGGCCGGCAACTCGAGCCAGTTGTCCGATGGCGCATCGGCCTGCGTGCTGGTGGAGCGCGCGGTTGCCGAGCGCCGCGGGCTCAAGGCGCTGGGCACGTACCGCGGCATCGCGGTGGCCGGCCTCGCGCCCGAGGAGATGGGCATCGGCCCGGTGCTGGCCGTGCCCAAGCTGCTGAAGACCCACGGGCTCAAGGTGAGCGACATCGGCCTGTGGGAACTGAACGAGGCTTTCGCCTGCCAGGTGCTGTATTCGCGCGACCGGCTGGGCATCGACCCCGAGAAGCTGAACGTCAACGGCGGCGGCATCACGATCGGCCACCCCTACGGCATGACCGGCTCGCGGCTGGTGGGACATGCGCTCATCGAGGGCAAACGGCGCGGCGCGCGCTTCGTCGTCGTGACGATGTGCGTCGGCGGCGGCATGGGTGCCGCGGGCCTGTTCGAAGTGGCCTGAGGCAAGGAGCAGCACCATGACCTACCAGATCCCGATGCGCGACATCCAGTTCGTCTTGCACGAACTGCTCCAGGTGCCGGCCATGCTGCAGGACTGCGGCCAGCCCGACCTCGACGCCGAAACCATCGACCAGGTGCTCGCCGCGGCCGGCCAGTTCGCCGCCGAGGTGATTGCGCCGCTCAACGCAGCAGGGGACGAGCACGGTTGCAGCATGCCCTCGCCGGGCGTAGTGCAGACGCCGCCGGGCTTCAAGAAGGCCTACGACGAATTCACCAAGAACGGCTGGCCCGGGCTCGCCTGCAGCCCCGAGTTCGGCGGCCAGGGCTTTCCTTCGGTCGTGGCCAACGCGGTCTACGAAGTGTTCGGCGGCGCGAACATGGCGTGGTCGTCCTATCCGGGCATGTCGCATGCCACCTACGTGAACGTGTCGGCCAACGGATCGGAGGCGCAGAAGGCGCTCTACCTGCCGAAGATCGCCTCGGGCGAGTGGGCCGGCACCATGTGCCTGACCGAGCCCAATGCGGGCACCGACCTGGGCCTGATGCGCACCCGCGCCGTGGCGCAGCCCGACGGCAGCTACCGCATCACCGGCAGCAAGATCTTCATCTCGGGCGGCGAGCAGGACCTGACCGAGAACATCATGCACCTGGTGCTCGCGCGCATGCCGGATGCGCCGCCGGGCGTGAAGGGCATCTCTCTTTTCATCGTGCCGAAGTTCATCCCCGACGCGAGCGGCGCGGCCGGCGCGCGCAATGCGGTGGTCTGCGGCTCCATCGAGCACAAGCTGGGCATCCACGGCAACTCGACCTGCACCATCAACTTCGACGGTGCGACCGGCTGGCTGCTGGGCGCGCCCCACAAGGGACTCGCGGGCATGTTCGTGCAGATGAACCACATGCGTGTGCTGGTCGGCATGATCGCCATCGGCCTGATGGAAGCGGCCTACCAGAAGGCCCTGGCCTATGGGAAGGAGCGCCTGCAGGGCCGCGCGAGCGGTGCAAGACCCTCCGGCGAAGCGGCCGATCCGATCATCGGGCACGCCGACGTGCGCCGCATGCTGCTCACGCAGAAGGCGAACATCGAGGGCGCGCGCGCCCTGGCGCTGTGGACCGCGCAGCTGAGCGATCTGCAGCGCCTTCATCCCGACCCCGCCAGGCGCAACGAGACGGCCGAACTGCTGGGCCTGCTGACCCCACTCGTGAAGGCGTTGTCCAGCGACCTCGCAGTGGAATGCACGCTGCTCGCGATGCAGGTGTTCGGCGGGCACGGCTACATCCGCGAGAACGGCGTCGAGCAGCACCTGCGCGACGTGCGCATCGTGGGCCTTTATGAGGGAACGAACGGCGTGCAGGCCATGGACCTGCTCGGGCGCAAGGTGCTGGCCGACCAGGGCCGGCAGATGGGCGCCTTCCTCGACATGGCCGGCGCATTCGCCGAGACCTGCAGCCCGCGCGAGGCGATGCGCGAATTCACGCAGCCGCTCATCGAACTGGCCGCCGAGATCAGGCAGCTCACGGGCGAGCTGGTGGCCGCGTCGGCGCAGGACCCGCATGCGGCAGGCGCGGCCGCTGCGCCCTACCTGCGCCTGGTCGGGCACCTGGCGCTTGCGTGGACCTGGGCGCGCATGGCCGAGGTGGGGTTCAAGAACGCTGGATCGAGCGACCCGATCTATGCATCGAAGATTACAACGGCCCGCTTCTATTTCCAGCGGCTGCTACCGCAGGCGGCGGGGCTCTGCCAGGAGATCCGGGCCGGGTCATCCGCATTGATGGAGCCGGCCGTCGAGCTTTTCTAGGGCAGCGCCACCGCATCGCTGCCACGGAGCCTGGCTAGGCCAGCGCAGGCTCCAGGAAACCGGCGAGCCGCTGGACGATCAGCTGCTCGGCCTCTTCCATGATGCGGTCGATCAGTTCCTGCACCGTCGGAATGTCGTTGATCAGGCCGACCACCATGCCGCAGCTCCAGGCGCCGGCATCCATCTCGCCTTCGAGCATCACGCGCGGGTAGACGCCCGCGACCTGGTCGATGATGTCCTCGAACTTGAGATCGGCGCCCTTTTCCTTCTCGATCCGGATCAGCTGCTCGACCGATGCATTGGTCAGCACGCGCTCCGTGTTGCGCAGGCCGCGCATCACCAGCCGCGTGTCCAGCTCGGTGGCCGCCACGATGGCGTCCTTCACGTTCTGGTGGATCGGCGCTTCCTGCGTGGCCACGAAGCGCGTGCCCATGTTCATGCCTTCCGCGCCCAGTGCCAGCGCCGCCACCAGGCTGCGCGCATCGGCCATGCCGCCGGAGGCGACGAACGGGATCTTCAGCTCCTCGGCCGCGCGCGGCAGCAGGATCATGTTGGGCAGGTCGTCCTCGCCCGGGTGGCCGCCGCACTCGAAACCATCCACGCTCACGGCGTCGCATCCGATCGCTTCGGCCTTCAGCGCGTGCCGCACCGAGGTGCACTTGTGGATCACCTTGATGCCCGCCTTCTTGAGCGCGGGCATGTAGGCCTCGGGACTGCGCCCTGCCGTCTCGACGATGCGAACGCCGCCTTCGGCAATGGCCGCGATGTACTCGGGGTACGGCGGCGAGGACAAGGTCGGCAGGAACGTGAGGTTCACGCCGAAGGGCTGGTCCGTCATCTCTCGGCAGCGGGCGATCTCCTTGGCCAGCAGCTCGGGCGTGCGCTGCGTGAGGCCCGTGATGAGCCCGAGTCCGCCGGCGTTGGACACGGCCGCGGCGAGCTCGGCAAAGCCGACGTAGTGCATGCCCCCCTGGATGATCGGGTGGCGGATGCCGAAGAGTTCAGTGATGCGTGTTTTCATGTGTCTTCTTTCACCAGGTTTCCATGTAGGGGCGCAGGTCCATCTCGAAGGTCCAGGCGTCCCGGGGCTGGGTGTGCAGGTACCAGTAGTTCTCCGCAATGTGCTCGGGGTTCAGGATGCCGCCCTGCTCCTTCAGCGCATAGCGTTCGGGGAAGTTGCTGCGGATGAACTCCGTGTCGATCGCGCCGTCGACCACGATGTGGGCCACGTGGATGCCGCGCGGACCGAGCTCGCGCGCCATGCTCTGGGCCAGGGCGCGCAGCGCATGCTTGGCGCCGGCAAAGGCCGCGAACTTCGCCGAGCCGCGGATGCCGGCCGTCGCGCCGGTAAAAAGAATCGTGCCGCGCCCGCGCTCGACCATCCTGCGGGCGACCTCGCGCGCATTCAGGAAGGCGCTGAAGGCGGCCATCTCCCAGATCTTCATGTACTTGCGCCCGGTCTCTTCCAGGATGCTGCTGGACACGTTGGCACCGATGTTGAACACCATCACCTCGATCGGGCCGCGCTCCTTCTCGATCTGGTCGACGAGGGCCACGACCTCCTCCTCCTTGCGCGCATCGCTGCCGTAGCCGAAGGCCTGGCCGCCGGCCGCGCGGATGCGCTCGACGGCCGGCTCCAGCTTGTCGGCCGATCGCCGCGTGAGGCACGCGACATAGCCCTCGCGGGCGAAGCGCGCGCCGATCGCGCTGCCGGTGGCGTCGCCCGCGCCGACGACGAGAGCCACGCCGCGGTGGTTGGCTGATGGGTCCATACGGTCTCCTTTAAAAAACGTTCGTTAGGTCATTGCACGTTAATCAATGAACGTTCGTTTGTCAATTGAGGGCAAGGCCCAAGGAAACCCCGTTGACGAAGGCCGCTCAATCACATAGCTTCCGTTTACCAAACGTCCGTTAACTTAAAGGAGCTTGAATGAGCAAGTCAGTCGATTTCTTCTTCGATGTCGGAAGCCCGTCGTCGTACCTGGCATGGACGCAGCTGCCTGCCCTGTGCGCAAGCCACGGCGCCGAGCTCGTCTACCGGCCGATGCTGCTGGGCGGCGTCTACCAGGCCACCGGCAACGCCTCGCCGGCCACCATTCCCGTCAAGGGCCGCTATACGCAGATGGACTACGAGCGCCATGCGCGCCGCTATGGCGTGCCGTTCCAGGGCAATCCGCACTTCCCGGTCATCACGCTGTTCCTCATGCGTGCGGTCACCGGCATTCAACTGCGCCGGCCCGAACAGCTGCAGCAGCTGCTGGGCTGCGTGTTCAAGGCGCTGTGGATCGATGCGCTCAACCTGAACGATGCGCAGCTCACGGCCCGCACGCTGGCCGAAGGCGGGTTCGACCCCGCCGAGATCGAGCGCCTGGCGCAGGACGCCGAGACCAAGGCCGCATTGAAGGCAACCACGCAAGAGGCGGTCGAGCGCGGCGTGTTCGGCGCACCCACGCTCTTCGTCGGCGACCAGATGTTCTTCGGCCAGGACCGGATGGACTTCGTTCGCGAAGCGCTGTCCTGACCAGACCCCTCAAGAAAAAAGGAGACAACGTGGATCAAAGAATCTGGCATGCGTCCTACCCGGCAGGACTGCCCCGCGACCTCGTGTACGGCGAGCACGACACCCTCGCCACCCTGTTCGAAGGTGCCTTCGCTCGCAACGCCAGCCGGCCGGCCGTGACCTGCAACGGCGAATCGCTGAGCTTCGCCGAGCTCGAACAAGCATCGGCTCGCTTTGCGGCATTCCTGCAGTCGGCAGGCCTGCAGCCCGGCGACCGCGTGGCGCTGCTGCTGCCGAACCACCTTCTCTATCCGGTTGCCCTGGCCGCGATTGCACGCGCAGGCTTCGTGGGGGTGACGATGAACCCGCTCTACACAGCCCGCGAGGTGGCCTACCAGCTGGCGGATTCCGGCGCGGTGGCGCTGGTGGTTGCCGATCCGTTCGCGGGACTCGCGGCCGAAGCCATCGAGCGGACGGAAGTGCGGCACGTCGTCACCGTGCCGATGCAGGAGCTGAGGCGGTCGCTGCTCGCGCCCGCCGGCGATCGGCCGGTGCGGGCGCGCGGCTCCGACGTGCATCTCGTCCCGCTGCACGCCGCCATCGCATCGGTGCAGGCTGCCGGCTTCAGCGCCCCACAGGTGCGCCCTTCCGACCTCGCATTCCTGCAATACACGGGCGGCACGACCGGCGTGTCGAAGGGCGCCTGCCTCACGCATCGCAACGTCCTGGTGAGTGTGCTGCAGATGCAGTCCTGGCTGCGGCTGAACCTCGAGATCCAGAACTTCGAGCTGGTCACGCCGCTGCCGCTGTACCACATCTTCCCGCTCGGCATGGCGCTGATGGCGCTGGCGAGCGGCGGACACAACCGGCTCGTCATGAATCCGCGCGACATCCAGGCGCTGTGCGCCGAATTGCGGCGAGCGCCTTTCGACGTGCTGATCGGCGTCAACACCATGTTCAACGGCATGGTGAACCTGCCCGAACTGTCGTCGGTCGATTTCTCGCGTTGCGGCATGGTCATCGGCGCCGGCGCCTCGATCCAGGCGGCGGTCGCGCGCAGGTGGGAGGCGGCCGGCGGCCCGCCGATCACCGAGGCCTACGGGCTCACGGAAACGTCGCCCAGCGCCACCTTCAATGCGCCGGGCTGCAACGGCACCATCGGCGTTCCGGTGCCCTCCACCGACGTGATGATCGTCGACGACGCGGGCGGGCCGGTGGCGCAGGGCGCGCCCGGCGAGCTGCTCATCAAGGGGCCGCAGGTGTTTGCCGGCTACTGGAAGCGCGAGGAAGAAACGCGCCTGGCATTCACCAGCGATGGCTGGTTCCGCACGGGCGATGTCGTCACCATGGATGCACAGGGGCTGATGACCATCGTCGACCGCAAGAAGGACATGATCCTGGTGTCCGGATTCAACGTGTATCCGAACGAGATCGAGGGCGTGGTCGCGCTGCATCCGGACGTGCTGGAGTGCGCCTGCGTCGGCGTACCCGACGAGCGCTCCGGCGAAGTCCCCCACCTGTTCGTCGTGCGCCGCTCGCCGGGCCTGCAGGCGGACCAGGTCGAATCGCACTGCCGCGAGCTCCTGGCGCCCTACAAGGTGCCTCGGCGCATCACCTTTCTCGAGGCACTGCCCAAATCGACCGTGGGCAAGATCCTGCGCAAGGAACTGCGGGCCCCAGCGGCGGCCTGAGGGTGTGGATGGGGCTTCAGCCCGCGGCGCTGCGCAGGCGCTCCATCCCCATGTCGCGTATGCCGAGCGCCTCGAGCTTTCGAAGCGTGGCATCGAAATACTCGCGGCAGCTGCCGAGGCTGCCCGCTCCCGTGTTGATCATCCGGGCCATCTCATGCGGGGAGAGCGCCTTCGTGTAGCGGGGATGGGACCGGTCGACCGCAAAGGTGATCGCGCGCACCGGCCGGCCCTCCACATGGGCGGTCACCCACCGGGCCTGGTACACCTCGGTCAGCATCTCCCTTCGCCAGAGCACCCGCAGCTCATCGCGCACCTTGCGCGGCTCGATCTGCAGCAGCACGCCCTGGCACGCGCCGCCCCGGTCGAGGGCGAGCATCAACCCGGGGCGCTCCTGCGAGCCTCGCCCGACGACCGAGCGCAGGCAGAAGGCGCGGTGCCAACCGTGGACTTTCGCCGGATGCATGGCTGTGTGCTCCACCGCGGGGTTCCACATCAGCGATCCATATCCGAACACATGAACGGCCGCATGGCCATCGTGCCGCGACAGGATGCCTTCGATGGAGGCTTCCAGCTCCTCTGCGCTGCGCAGCCGCACGCCCGCCGGGAGCTGCGCGTAGACCTGCGCCATGAAGGCGTCGTCGAGCAGCCCTTCGCGGGTGACCCGCACGGGCTCGGCCGCTGCCTTCGATCCAGCTCGGTCGTTCTCGCGCGGGCCGGGATAACGCATGGGCGGGCCTCTCGGGATCCTGTGGGAAAGACCCGATGATAGCATTGAGATCGTTTAGTGAACGATCGTGAATTCACTGGAGAGCTTCAGCCGGGCGCACCTTCCCCGTGAAGCCGCACGATCAAGGCGCGCAGCCACGCCACGGCGGGGTCCCGGTGATAGCGGCCGTGCCAGAACAGGCTGATCGCAATCTCGGGCAGCCGGGCCGGATGGCGCACATAGGACAGGTCGAACGGCTCGGCCAGGGCCTGCGCGAGCCGTTCGGGCACCGTCGCCACCAGGTCGGAGCCATGCAGGATATGGCCGACCGCCACGTAGTGCGGCACGGTCAGCACGACCTTGCGCACGATCTTCTTGCGGCCGAGAAGCTCGTCCGCCTTGCCGTGGCCGGTTCCTTCCGACACCACGACCACATGATCGGCCTTCGAGAACTCGGCCAGCGAGATCTGCCGCTTGTCGAGCGCATGCCCGCGGCGGAACATGCAGACGTAGTGCTGCTTGAACAGCCGGCGCTGGAAGTAGCCGCTTTTCAGCTGCGGCAGCAGGCCGATGGCCAGCGCGACGTGGCCGGATTCCATCTCGTCCTGGAGATTGACCGCCGTGTTGCGGACGGTGCTGATCGACAGGCCCGGCGCCACGCGCGCCAGCTCCTGCATCAGCTTGGGCAGGAAATAGATCTCCCCGATGTCGGTCATGCCGATGGTGAAGGCGCGCGCCGAGGTGGCCGGATCGAACGAGCTGCGCTGGTTGATGGCGGCATGGATCGTCTGCAGCGCGCTCGCGGTCGGCGCGGCCAGCTGCTCGGCGAAAGGCGTGGGCTCCATGCCCTTGGGTGTTCTGAGAAACAGCGGGTCGTCGGTGAGCTTGCGAAGGCGCGCCAGCGCGTTGCTCACGCCCGGCTGCGAAAGGCCGAGATTCGCCGCCACCTTCGACACCCGCCGGTCGATCAGCAGCTGGTTGAACACCACCAGCAGGTTGAGGTCGATGTCCTTGAGCTCCACGGCATCCCCATTCGCGAAATCTATATGAACTATTCGGCACATTCTATTGAACGATAGCCTCGAACGGCCGATCATCGGGCACCACGAGACGAGCGGCCCGGGCGACGCGGCCGCACAGGAGACAAGAAATGGACGACACATCCGCCGTCTTTCCGCAGCAGATCCGCTGGGAAGACAAGGGCACGAGCCGCATCCCCTTCATGGCCTACACCGACGCCGACCAGCACCGGCGCGAGCTCGAGCGCCTCTTCTACCGGGGCCACTGGTGCTACGTGGGCCTGGAGGCCGAGATTCCGGAGGTCGGCGATTTCAAGCGCACGGTGATCGGCGAGCGCTCGGTGATCATGGTCCGCGATGCCGAGGATTCCATCAGCGTGGTGGAGAACGTGTGCGCGCACCGGGGCATGCAGTTCTGCCGCGAGCGGCACGGCAACCGCAAGGCCGGCGGCTTCACCTGCCCGTACCACCAGTGGAACTATTCGCTCGGCGGCGACCTGCAGGGCGTGCCTTTCCGCCGCGGCGTCAAGCAGGACGGCAAGGTCAACGGCGGGATGCCGGCCGACTTCAAGCCGGCCGAGCACGGCCTCAACAAGCTCAGGGTTGCGACACGCGGCGGCGTCGTGTTCGCGTCCTTCGATGCAGAGGTGGAACCGCTCGAGGACTTCATGGGCCCGGAGATCCTGGGCTACTTCGACCGGCTCTTCAACGGCCGCAAGCTCACGATCCTCGGCTACAACCGCCAGCGCATTCCCGGCAACTGGAAGCTGATGCAGGAGAACATCAAGGACCCCTACCACCCGGGCCTGCTGCACACGTGGTTCGTCACCTTCGGCCTCTGGCGCGCGGACAACAAGTCGGAGCTGAAGATGGACCGCCATCACCGCCACGCCGCCATGATCTCGACCCGCGGCGCGAGCGGCAAGGCGGACCAGGTCACCCAGGTGTCGAGCTTCAAGGAAAGCATGAAGCTCAACGACGACCGCTTCCTGGACATCGTGCCCGAGCCGTGGTGGCGCGGCCCGACGGCGGTGATGATGACGCTGTTCCCGAGCGTGATCTTCCAGCAGCAGGTCAACAGCGTCTCGACCCGGCACATCCAGCCGAGCGGCCCCGGCGCCTTCGATTTCGTCTGGACGCACTTCGGCTTCGAGGACGACGACGAGGCCATGACGCTTCGGCGGCTGCGCCAGGCCAACCTCTTCGGGCCGGCGGGCTTCGTCTCGGCCGACGATGGCGAGGTGATCGAGCTCTCGCAGAAAGGCTTCGAGCAGAAGCCTTTCCACCGCACGCTCGCCGAGCTCGGCGGCCGCGAGGTCGGCGACACGGACCATATGGTCACCGAGACCCTGATCCGCGGCATGTACGAATACTGGCGCAAGGTGATGGAGGTTTGAAATGAACTTCCAGGACTACTTCGAGCTGACCCAGCTCTACGCCCGCTACGCCCAGGCGGTGAGCTCCGGCCAATGGGAACTCTGGCCGGAATTCTTCACGGAAGACTGCAGCTACCGCCTGCAGCCGCGCGAGAACCACGAACGCGGCTTTCCGCTGGCCACGCTGTCGTTCGAGAGCAAGGGCATGCTGAAGGACCGCGTCTACGGCATCCACGAGACCCTGTTCCACGACCCCTACTACCAGCGCCACGTGGTCGGGACGCCGCTCGTGCTGAAGGCCGAGGCGGACCGCTTCGAGTGCGAGGCCAACTACGCGGTGTTCCGCACCAAGCTCTCGGAACTGTCGAGCGTGTTCAACGTGGGCCGCTACATCGACGTGGTCGTGCGCACCCCGGAGGGGCTGAAGTTCGCCTCGCGCCAGGTCATCTACGACAGCGAAATGATCCCCAACTCCGTCATCTATCCCCTCTGAGGCCAGCCATGAGCGATTCCCAATGGACCGAGGCCGCAGCGGTCGACGAAGTGCCCGCCGACGATGTCGTCGGCATGCAGGTCGGCGGGCGCGACATTGCGCTGTACAACGTGGACGGCCAGATCTACGCGACCGACAACGTGTGCACCCATGGCCATGCGCGCCTGTGCGAGGGCTTCCTCGAAGGGCACGAGATCGAATGCCCGCTGCACCAGGGCAAGTTCGACGTGCGCAACGGCAAGCCGATCTGCGCGCCGGTGACCGAGGCGATCCGCTCCTACCCCGTGAGGATCGAGGCGGGCCGCGTGTTCCTCTCGCTCGACTGAAGCCATGAGCAGCGGGACCATCGCCATCGTGGGCGCCGGCCAGGCCGGCGGCTGGGCCGCGCAAACGCTGCGCAGCGAGGGTTTCGCGGGCCGCGTGGTGCTGGTCGGCGACGAGCCCCATCGTCCCTACGAACGCCCGCCGCTGTCCAAGGCGGTGCTCGCCGGGGACGCGCCTGCGGACACCACGCATCTGCTGAAACCGGAGGCCTTCGATGCGCTCGACATCGACTGGCGGCCGAATGTCGGCGCGACCTTCATCGACCGGGCGGCGAAGCAGCTCCACCTGACGCAGGGAGAACATGTTCCGTACGACAAGCTGATCCTCTGCAGCGGCGGCCGGGCGCGCCGTCTGAATATTCCGGGTGCGGATCTGCCCGGCGTCTTCAGCCTGCGCAGCATCGAGGATGCGGCGGCGCTCGGTGCCGCGCTGTCGGCCGGCAGGCGGCTGCTCGTGGTCGGGGGCGGCTGGATCGGGCTCGAGGTGGCCGCGACGGCGCGGAAGAAGGGCCTGGGTGTGACCGTCGTCGAAGCGACGGGCCGGCTCTGCGAGCGCACCGTTCCGCCGGAAATTTCCGGCTACCTGCTGCAGCTCCACGCCGCGCATGGCGTCGATGTCCGGCTCGGCACCGGCATCGAGCGCCTGGCGCAGAGCGCGCAAGGTGGCCTCACGGCGTCATTCACCGATGGACGCGCGCTCGAATGCGACGCGGTCCTCGTCGGTGTCGGCCTGGTCCCCAACGACGAGCTCGCGCGCGAGGCGGGCCTGGCGTGCGATGGCGGCGTGCGGGTCGATTCGCAATGCCGCTCATCCGATCCCGACATCCTGGCCGCGGGCGACGTGGCCACGTGGCACTGCGAATGGGCGGGGCGGCGGATGCGGCTCGAATCGTGGCAGAACGCCCAGGAGCAAGGCATTGCCGCCGCGCGCGCCGCGCTCGGCATCGCGGTGAACCATCAGCCGCTGCCCTGGTTCTGGTCGGACCAGTACGAGGTCAACCTGCAGATCTTCGGCATGCCCACGCCGGCGCACGATGTGGTGGTGCGCGGCGACCGGAATTCCAGCAGCTTCGTGATGTTCTTCCTGGATGCCGGCAAGGTCGTTGCGGCGCTGGGCCCCAATGCCGCGCGCGACCTGCGCGTTGCGCGGCGGCTGATCGAGCGCCGCACCCGCGTCGATGCGGCGCAGCTCGCCGACCTGCAGGTGCCGCTCGCCAAGCTGTGAGTCAGCAGGTCACTGGGCCTTGAACTCCTCCGCCGCGATGCCGAGCTTGCGCAGCTTGTCGTGCAGCGTCTGCCGCGCGATGGCCAGCGCGGCGGCCGTGGCCGGCTGGTCGCCCTGGTGCTTGCGCAGCGCCTCGACGATCACCGCACGCTCGAAGGATTCGACCTGCTGCGGCAGCGCGCGCGGCAGCGCTGGCGAGCCCTCGCCGGTGCCGCGGGTCTGCGTCAGCCGCTCGCCGAGCAGGCCCAGCACGAAGCGGTCGGCCACGTTGCGCAGCTCGCGCACGTTGCCCGGCCACGCATAGGCCATCAGGTCGGCCAGCTGAGCGTTGGTGGGCAGCGGCGCCGCACGTTCGTAGCGGCTCGCGGCCAGCAGCGTGAAGTGCTCGAACAGCAGGGGAATGTCTTCGCGCCGTTCGCGCAGCGGCGGCAGCTCGATGAAGGCGACGCCGAGCCGGTAGTACAGGTCGGCCCTGAACTTCTGGCGGTCGCTCATTTCCTTCAGGTCGTCCTTGCTTGCGGCCACCACGCGGCAGTCGAAGGGAATGGCCTTGTTGGAGCCGATGCGCTCGATGCAGCGTTCCTGCAGCGCGCGCAGCAGCTTGATCTGCACCGCCACCGGCATGCTCTCGATCTCGTCGAGGAAGAGCGTGCCGCCGTTGGCATATTCGAACTTTCCCACGCGCACGCGGTTGGCGCTGGTGAAGGCGCCGGCCTCGTGGCCGAACAGCTCGCTCTCGGCCAGCGCCTCGGGCAGGCCGCCGCAATTGAGCGGAACGAAATGCTGGCGGCGGCGCTCGCTGTGGTCGTGCAGGCAGCGCGCGACCAGTTCCTTGCCGGTGCCGGTCTCGCCGTAGATCAGCACATCGGCCGAGGTTTCGGCCAGCGTCATCACGTTGCGGCGCACCAGCTGCATCTGGGCCGACCGGCCGATCAGCACCGACTGGATGCCGTTCCAGTTTTCCAATGCATCGCGCAGCGCGCGCACCTGCAGCGAGAGCTGCCGGCGCTCGACGGCATGGCGCACGATGGCCACCAGCCGCTCGGAACCGAAAGGCTTCTCGATGAAGTCGTAGGCGCCCTCGCGCATGGCCTGCACCGCCATCGCGATATGGCCGTGGCCGGTGACCAGGATCACGGGCAGCTCGGCATCGATGCCGTGCAGCTCGGGCAGCCATTCGGCGCCGCTCAGGCCCGGCAGGCGCACGTCGCAGACCACGATGGCCGGCACGCCGAAGCGGATGTGGCCGCGTGCGCGTTCGACGCTTGCAAAGGACTCGACCTCGAAACCGGCCAGGGTCAGCACCTGCGTCGTGCTGATGCGGACGTCTTCGTCGTCCTCGACCAGCATCACCCGGATGGCGGGGCTTTCGCTCACTTGTTGATCACTCCTGTAAGGGCGGGAATAGGGATGGCGTAAACGGCGGCGGGCAGGTCGGCGACAAAGCAGGCACCGCCTTCCGGCAGGTTGGCCGCACGCAGCGTGCCGTCCATGGCCCGCACCAATTGTGCCGAGATCGCGAGCCCGAGCCCGAGGCCCGCGCCCGCCGGCTTGCTGGAGACGAAGGGCTCGAACAGGCGCGGCAGGATGTCGGGTGGAATGCCCGGCCCGGTGTCGCTCACGCGCAGGATCACCCGGCCCTCCTGCGGCCGCGCCTCGAGCCGCAGCCTGCGCCGGGGCGAAGCCTGCATGGCGTCGATGGCGTTGCGCATCAGGTTGACGAGCACGCTGCCCAGCGCGGCCTCTTCGGCCATCACGCTCAGGCTCGCGGGCTGCACGTCGACCTCGATGGCGACGCCGTTCTTCTTCGTGGCCTCGGCCACGATGGCCTGCGCGTCGGCCACGGCTCGCGCCATCAGCACTGCCGCGAGCGGAAGCTCGTTCTTGTGCGCGAAGGTCTTGAGCTGCGAGGTCAGGCGCGCCAGGCGGTCGACCATGCCCCGGATGCGCTGCAGGTTGCCGCGCACGTCGTCCAGGCGGTTCTTGTCGAGCAGGATGGCGGCGCTCTCCGAGAGCGTGCGCATCGCGGTGAGCGGCTGGTTCAGCTCGTGCACCACGCCGGCCGACATCTGGCCCAGCGCCGCCATCTTGCCGGCATGCACCAGCTCGCCCTGGGCGGCGCGCAGCTGCGCGGTGCGCGCCACCACGGTCGATTCGAGCGTGTCGTGCGCCGCCTGCAGCGCAGCCTGGTTGGCCAGCTTCTGCCGCACGGCGCGGCGGCGCTGCCACAGCGTGACGGCCATCAGCAGCAGCACCGCCATTGCCAGGCTCGCGGTGATGGCCGCGTTGCGCGCGCCCACGCGCACCGGCGCCAGGTCGTCGAGCGCCATCAGCTGCCACGGCGCACCGCGCAGCGAACGCGTCGAGGCCAGCTGGTCGACGCCGTCGAGCGCGATCACCTTCACATCGCGCGCCAGCGTCTGCTTCAGCGTCCATTGCAGCGGCTGCAGGCCGGCCTCGCCGTAGGGGCGCGAGCGCTGCACCTCGGCCCGCTGCACGGCGTCGAGCGGCAGCAGCGGCCGGAACTTGAGCTCTTCGCGGGTGGCGAGGATCACCACGCCGCGCTGGTCGATCAGCGCCACGTCGCCCGGCAGCTTGCGCCAGGCGCGTTCGGTTTCTTCCAGGTTGACCTTCACGGCGACCACGCCGCGCGTGGGCTGGCCGCGGCGCAAGGCATACGAGAGGTAGTAGCCGGGCTTGCGGCTGGTGATGCCGACGCCGTAGAAGCGGCCCTTGCCCTGCCCCAGCGCATCGATCACGTAGGGCCGGAACGACAGGTCCTGGCCGACGGTGGTGCCGGGCCGGTTCCAGTCGGAAGCCGCCAGCGAGGTGCCGGCGGCATCCAGCACGTAGAGCATCTCCGCGCCGGCGGCGGCGTTGACGCCGTCGAGGTAGCGGTTGACCGCATCGCGCAGCGACGCGTCCGAGGGCGTGCCGAGCAGCCCGGGGACGATGGGCGTCATCTCCAGCAGCGCCGGCAGGTACTCGAAACGGGCCAGGTCGGCATCGAGCCCGGTGGCGAGCATGTCGAGCCGGTGGTCGGCTGCCTCGCGCAGCCGCGCGAGGCCGTTCTGCATGGCGAAGTGGTGCCCCGCAAAGGCGGCCGCGGCCACGAGCGCCAGTGCGCCGCACCAGCGCGGCAGGCCGCGCCACCGTCTCGGGCTGCGGGAAGGCAAGTCGAAGCGCCGGGCCGGCTCCCGTGGAATCATGAACCCGTTATTGCACAAGGCCGCCGCCGCCGCATCAGTGGCTGCCCGATGGCGTGCGTCCGGAAGCCGCCCCGCCCTGCTTCAGGGCTTCGGACATGCCGATCAGCACGCCGCTCGCGAGCGTGGCATAGCTGTCGAGCATTGCCTGCGTGGCGCGCAGGCTCAGCGCGCGGCCGTCGCGCAGGTTCTTGTGCGTGTCTTGCATGAGCTGCTCGAGCGCCGCGGTGGCGCGCGCGCCGGTGCCGGTGCCCTTGCCCTGCAGCGCCTGGAACACGCCGCTCCACGGGCCGTCCACCGGGGCCGCCTTTCTGACGCTGGCGAACAGCGTGTCTTCCATCTTCTCGATGTCGGCGAGCGCCTTCTTGAGCTGCGTCTCGCGCAGGCTCACGCCCTGGTCCACCAACTGCTGCAGCGCGCGCTGGTTGGCCAGCACCGCCTGCTCCAGCGCACCGTCCATGCCGGCGAAGGCCTTGGCCAGCAGCGCCTGCACGTCGGGCGCGGGCAGCTTGCTGCCTTCTGCGCCGGCCGAAGCCGCCTTGATGACCGTGCCCAGCACCTGCCGGATGTTCGCCAGCGTGAGCTCGCGGCCCTGCAGCGCCTTGAGCGTGGCCTCGTGCACGGTCTTGCGGATGGTCTCGCCCTGCCTGGCGGAGGCGTCGGTGAACTTGGTGATCAGTGCGGCCTGATCGATGCCGTTCTTGAGGATCATGGTCGTGCGTTCATTGCATGTGCTGGCCGCCGTTGATGGCGATGTTGGCGCCCGTCACGAAGGCCGCCTCTTCCGAGGCCAGGTAGATGATCAGCCCCGCCACTTCCTCGGGCTTGCCCAGGCGCCCCACGGGAATGTGCGGCAGGATCTTGCTGTCGAGCACTTCCTTCGGAATGGCCGTGACCATCTTCGTGCCGATGTAGCCGGGCGAGATGGTGTTCACGGTCACGCCCTTCCTGGCCACCTCCAGCGCCAGCGCCTTGGTGAAGCCGTGCACCCCGGCCTTGGCGGCCGAGTAGTTGGTCTGCCCGAACGCACCCTTCGAGCCGTTCACCGACGACACGTTGATGATGCGGCCCCAGCCCCGCTCCACCATGCCGTCGGCCACCTGCTTGCTCATGTTGAACAGGCTGTCTAGGTTGGTGCGCAGCACGGCGTTCCAGTTGATCTGGTCCATTTTCTTGAAGGTCATGTCGCGCGTGATGCCGGCGTTGTTGACCAGCACGTCGACCGGGCCCAGGGCTTCCTGCACCTGGCCCACCGCCCGTGCGCAGGAGTCGTAGTCGGCCACGTCGCAGGGCACGGCCAGGATCTGGTAGCCGCGCCCGGCCATCTGCGCGACCCAGTCGGCGTGCGACTTGTTGCCGGGCGAATAGGTCACCGCGAGCTTGTAGCCCGCATCGACCATCTTGGTGGAGATCGTCTCGCCCAGGCCCCCCATGCCGCCGGTGACCAGGACCACTTGTTGCTGCTTGCTTTCGCTCATCTGCATTCTCCTTGGTGCGTTGTGTGACAAAAAATCCGTTCAAGCGCGTTCGACTGCAAGCGCCACGCCCATGCCGCCGCCGATGCACAGCGAGGCCAGGCCCTTGTTGGCGCCGCGGCGGCGCATCTCGTGCAGCAGCGTCACCAGCACGCGGCAGCCCGAGGCGCCGATGGGGTGGCCGATGGCAATGGCACCGCCGTTCACGTTGATGCGGCTGGTGTCCCAGTCCATCTCGCGGTTGACCGCGCAGGCCTGGGCCGCGAAGGCTTCGTTGATCTCCATCAGGTCGAGGTCCTGCGCCTTCCAGCCGGCCTTCTTGAGCGCGAGCTGCGAAGCGGGCACCGGGCCCATGCCCATGAGCGACGGGTCCAGGCCCGCGCTCGCATAGGCGCGGATCACCGCCAGCGGCTGCAGGCCTAGCGCGGCGGCGCGCGAGGCCGACATCACCAGCACCACAGCCGCGCCGTCGTTCAGGCCCGAAGCATTGCCGGCCGTCACCGAGCCCGTCTTGTCGAAGGCCGGGCGCAGGCCGGCGAGTGCGTCGGCGTTGGTCTTGCGGTTCACGAACTCGTCGGCCGCGAAGACGATGGGCTCGCCCTTTTTCTGCGCGATGCTGAACGGCAGGATCTCGTCGTCGAAGCGCCCGGCGTCCTGCGCAGCCGCGGCCTTCTGCTGCGAGGCGAGCGCGAGCGCGTCCTGCATCTCGCGCGTGATGCCGTACTTCTTGGCCACGTTCTCGGCCGTGGTGCCCATGTGGTACTGGTTGTAGACGTCCCACAGCCCGTCCACGATCATGGTGTCGACCAGCTTCCAGTCGCCCATGCGCTGGCCGTTGCGCGAGTTGGGCAGCACGTGCGGCGCGGCGCTCATGTTCTCCTGGCCGCCGGCCACCACGATCTCGGCATCGCCGCATTTCACGGCCTGCGCCGCCAGCATCACGGCCTTCAGGCCCGAGCCGCAGACCTTGTTGATGGTGAGGCCCGGCACGCCGATGGGCAGCCCCGCCTTGATGACCGTCTGGCGCGCCGGGTTCTGCCCCGCGCCGGCCGCGAGCACCTGGCCCATGATCACCTCGGACACCGCATCGCCCGGCACGCCGGCCTTCTCGAGCAGCCCCTTCACCACATGCGCGCCCAGTTCCGGCGCGGCCGTGCCGGCCAGCGCGCCGCCGAACTTACCGACCGCCGTGCGTTGCGCGGCCACGATCACGATATCGTCTGACATGAAAATCTCCTTGAGGTTGGTGCGAAAGAAGGATTGCGCTGGGCTGCTCAATGCAGCTTGACGTGGGGTTCGGTGCGCCGCGTGATGAGGCGGGCGAGCGTGTCGAGCGAGACCTTGACGACGCCGTGCAGCGCCAGCTCGTGCATCTTGTAGAGCGACATGTACATGAGCCGCGCGAACAGCCCCTCGACCATCAGGCTCCCGCCGATCAGGCCGCCCATCATGTTGCCCACGGTGCTGAATTCGCCGAGCGAGACCAGCGAGCCGAAGTCGCGGTAGCGGTAGGGCTCGAGCGCCTTTGCGTCCAGGCGCCGGCGGATCTGCGCCGCGACGTGCGAGGCCTGCTGGTGCGCCGCCTGCGCGCGCGGCGGCACCAGGCCGCCCTTGCCGCCGTTGGCCTCGGGCCAGTCGCAGGCCGCGCAGTCGCCGATGGCGAAGATGTGCTCATCGCGCGTGGTCTGCAGCGTGGGCAGCACCGCGAGCTGGTTGCTGCGGTTGGTCTCCAGGCCCGCGATGTCCTTCATGAAATCGGCCGCCTTCACGCCCGCGGCCCACACCACCAGCTCGGCCGGCAGCACGCGGCCGTCGGCCAGGCGCACGCCCTCGGGCAGCACCTCGGCCACCTTGGCGGAGGTATGCACATCCACGCCCAGCTTGCGAAGCAGTGCCTCGGTGGCGGCCGACATGCGCGCGGGTAATGCGGGGAGCACGCGGTCGGCCGCTTCGATCACGCTGACCTGGATGTCTTTCTCGGCATCCACGCGGTCCAGCCCGTAGGCCACCACTTCGCGCGTGGTGCGGTGCAGCTCGGCCGCCAGCTCCACGCCCGTGGCGCCTGCGCCGATGATCGCCACGTGCAGCTGCTCGGGCCGCAGCGGCGTGGCCTGCGCATGCGCGCGGATGCAGGCGTTGACCATGCGCTGGTGAAAGCGCTGCGCATCGGCCTTCGATTCGAGCCGCAGCGCGTGCTCGCGCACGCCGGGCGTGCCGAAATCGTTGCTGAGGCTGCCGACGGCGACCACCAGCGTGTCGTAGCCGAAGGCGCGCTCGGGCGTGACCAGCCGGCCTTCGTCGTCGAGGTACGGCGCCACCTGCACTTCGCGCCGCTCGCGGTCGATGCCGGTCAGCTCGCCGAGCCGGAAGCGAAAGTGGTGCCAGTGCGCCTGCGCGAGGTAGTCGACCTCGTGCGCGCTCATGTCCATGCTGCCCGAGGCGATCTCGTGCAGCTTGGGCTTCCACACGTGGGTGCGGTGCTTGTCGATCAGCGTGATCTCCGCCCGCCCCTTCTTTCCCAGCGAATCGCCCAGGCGCGTGGCCAGTTCCAGGCCGCCGGCGCCGCCGCCCACGATGACCACGCGGTGCTTCTGCACGGGGCTGTTCATGGTGGGCTGTTCCGTACAGGCATGTGGCCGCCTCAGCGCGGCTGGGCCACGGGCATGTGGGTCTCGACCTTGTCCAGCACCGCCTCGGGCGCGTCGGATTCGGCCGATGTCTCGTTGTCCAGGATGCGCTTCATGCGCACGGTGTCCAGGTCGTTGGTCCACTTGGCGACCACCACCGTGGCCACGCCGTTGCCGATCAGGTTGGTCAGCGCGCGGGCTTCCGACATGAAGCGGTCGATGCCCAGGATGAGCGCCAGGCCCGCGACCGGCACGTGGCCCACGGCCGACAGCGTGGCCGCCAGCACGATGAAGCCGCTGCCCGTGACACCCGCTGCGCCCTTCGAGGTGAGCAGCAGCACCGCCAGCAGCGTGAACTGCTGCGTGAGCGTCATGTCGGTGTTGGTGGCCTGCGCGATGAACACCGCCGCCATCGTCAGGTAGATGGAGGTGCCGTCCAGGTTGAAGGAGTAGCCCGTGGGCACCACCAGGCCGACCACCGACTTCTTGGCGCCCAGGTTCTCCAGCTTGGCCATCATGCGAGGCAGCACCGATTCGCTCGACGAGGTGCCCAGCACGATCAGCAGTTCTTCCTTGATGTACTTGATGAACTTCCAGATGCTGAAGCCGTGGAAGCGCGCGATGCTCCCCAGCACCACGAAGATGAACAGCAGGCAGGTCAGGTAGAAGGTGGCCATCAGCTGGCCCAACTGCAGCAGCGAACTCACGCCGTACTTGCCGATGGTGAAGGCCATGGCGCCGAAGGCGCCGATCGGCGCGACCTTCATGATGTAGCCCACGATCACGAAGAGCACGTGCGAGCCCTTCTCGATCACGTCGAACACCAGCGTGCCGCGGCCGCCGAACTTGTGCAGCGCAAAGCCGAACATCACCGCGACCAGCAGCACCTGCAGGATCTCGCCCTTGGCGAAGGCATCGACCACCGTGCTGGGGATCACGTTGAGCAGGAAGTCGGTGGTGCTCTGCATCTTGCCAGGGCCGGTGTAGGCCGCGATGCTCTTGGCGTCGAGCTGGCTCACGTCGACATTCATGCCGGCGCCGGGGCGCACGATGTTGATGATCACCAGGCCCACCACCAGCGCGATGGAGCTCACGATCTCGAAGTACAGGAGCGCCAGGCCGCCGGTCTTGCCGACCTTCTTCATGTCTTCCATGCCCGCGATGCCCACCACCACGGTGCAGAAGATGATCGGCGCGATGATCATCTTGATGAGCTTGATGAAGCCGTCGCCCAGCGGTTTCATCGATGCGCCGGTGTCGGGCCAGAAGTGCCCGAGCAGCACCCCGAGCACGATGGCGGTGATGACCTGGAAGTAGAGCGATCTGTAGAAGGGCTTGGGTGCGACGGATGGTTGGTCCACGGGAATCTCCTGGAAAATTTCAGACGCCGGCGGCGTCACGGTGTCGTTCATGGCCGCACCCTCCTCAGGCCGCATTGCGGTGCGAGTTGGCATCGACCACCGCCAGCGCAGTCATGTTGACGATGCGGCGCACGGTGGACGACGGCGTGAGGATGTGCACCGAGCGCGCCGCGCCCAGCAGGATGCCGCCCACCGTGATGCCGCTGCCGGCCGCCATGCGCAGCAGGTTGTACGAAATGTTGGCCGCGTCGACGTTGGGCATGACGAGCACGTTGGCCTCGGTCTCCAGCGCCGAATCCGGAAACTCGTGGTCGAGGATGGTCTTGGACAGCGCCGCGTCGCCGCGCATCTCGCCTTCCACCGCGAGCTGCGGATCGGCCGCCTTGATGAGCGCGAGCGCCTCGCGCATCTTCACGGCCGAGGCCGCGTCCGAGCCGCCGAAGTTCGAGTGCGACAGCAGCGCCACGCTCGGCGTCACGCCGAAGCGGCGCACCTCCTCGGCCGCGAGCAGCGCGATCTCGGCGATCTGCGCTGCATCGGGGTCGCGGTTCACGTGCGTGTCGCAGATGAAGAGCTGGCGCCCCGGCAGCATCAGCATCTGCATCGCGGCCATGGTGCTGGCGCCCGCGCGCAGGCCGATCGCGTCGCGCACATGGCGCAGGTGGTCGCCGTAGCTGCCGAGCGTGCCGCACAGCATGGCGTCGGCCCGGCCCTGGCGCACCAGCATGGCCGCCAGCAGCGTGCCGCGGCTGCGCATCTCGGTCTGCGCCACCAGGCGCGAGACGCCCTCGCGGCGCTTGAGCTGGTAGTAGGCCTCGGCCGCATCGCCATGCACGGCCGCATCGAGCGGATCGACGGCCTCGCAGTCGGCGCCCAGCGTGAGGCGCAGGCCGTACTGCGCGATGCGATCGGCGATCACCTCGGGGCGGCCCAGCAGCAGCGGGCGTGCCAGGCCTTCGTCGACCACCACCTGCGCGGCGCGCAGCACGCGCTCGTCTTCGCCCTCGGCGTAGACCACGCGCTTGGGCGACTGCTTGGCGGCAGCGAACAGCGGCTGCATGCTGCTGCCCGACTGGTAGACGAACTGCGACAGGCGCTGGCGGTAGGCCTTCATGTCGGCGATGGGCCGCGTTGCCACGCCGCTGTCGACCGCGGCCTGGGCCACCGCGGGCGCGACCGCCTCGATCAGCCGCGGGTCGAAGGGCTTGGGGATCAGGTAGTCGCGGCCGAAGCGCAGGCCGAGCGCGCCGTAGGCCTGCGCCACCACTTCGGGAATCTCGGCATGCGCGAGTTCGGCGATGGCCCGCACCGCGGCCAGCTTCATCTCTTCGTTGATGGCCGTCGCACCCACGTCGAGCGCGCCGCGGAAGATGAACGGAAAACACAGCACGTTGTTGACCTGGTTCGGATAGTCCGACCGGCCGGTGCCCAGGATCGCATCGGGCCGCACGGCCAGCGCGTCTTCCGGCAGGATCTCCGGCGCCGGGTTGGCCATGGCGAGGATGATCGGGTCGCGCGCCATCTCCTTGACCATCTCGGGCTTGAGCACGCCGCCGGCCGAGAGGCCGAGGAAGATGTCGGCGCCGTCGATCACGTCGGCGAGCTTGCGCGCCGAAGTCTCCTGCGCATAGCGGGCCTTGTTCGGGTCCATCTGTTCCTTGCGGGCGGTGTACACCACGCCCGCGCTGTCGGACACGTAGATGTTCTTCATCGGCAGGCCCAGGCTCACGATCAGGTCGAGGCAGGCCAGTGCCGCCGCACCGGCGCCCGAGGCCACCAGCTTCACTTCGCGGATGTCCTTCTTCACGTGCCGCAGCGCATTGAGGATGGCGGCGGCCGCGACGATGGCGGTGCCGTGCTGGTCGTCGTGGAAGACCGGGATCTTCATGCGCTCGCGCAGCTTCTTCTCGATGTAGAAGCACTCGGGCGCCTTGATGTCCTCCAGGTTGATACCGCCGAAGGTGGGCTCCATGCGCGCGATGGTGTCGATGAGCGCGTCGGGGTCGTTCTCGTCGAGCTCGATGTCGAACACGTCGATGCCGGCGAATTTCTTGAAGAGGCAGGCCTTGCCTTCCATCACCGGCTTGCCGGCCAGCGCCCCGATGTTGCCCAGCCCCAGCACCGCGGTGCCGTTGGTGATGACGGCCACGAGGTTGGCGCGCGAGGTGAGGTTCATGGCCTCGGCCGGGTCGCGGGCAATCTCCATGCAGGCCTCGGCCACGCCGGGCGAGTATGCGAGCGCAAGGTCGCGCTGCGTGGCCATCGGCTTGGTCGGGTTCACCGAGATCTTCCCTGGCGTGGGATAGCGGTGGTAGTCGAGGGCGGCTTCGCGCAGTTTGTCGTCGGACATGGTGTCTCCGTGGAATGTCATTGAGGGACGGCCGTGCCGCCGCCGGCCAGCCAATTGCGCAGCCCGCACAGCAGCGCCGCGGGCTGGTCGGCGTGTATCCAGTGGCCCGCATCGGCAATGCTCTCGGTTCCCGCACGCGGAAAAAGCGCGCGGATGCCCGCGAACGACGCGGGCCGCACGTAGTCGGACTCCGCCCCGTGGACGAAGAGCGCGGGCCCGGCATAACGCGCTTCGTGCAGCGTCTCGGGAAAGCCGCAGAGCTCGCGCATGCACAGGCCCGTGGCCAGCAGGTTCAGCCGCCAGTCGAAGCGGTCGTTCTGCCGGCGCAGGTTCTGCATCAGGAAGTCGACCGGGGCCTCCGCGTTGAGGCTGTCGGCCAGTGCCTGGTGGATTTCGCGGCGGCTGGCGGCACCCGCCACATCGAGGCTCCGCATGGCCGACACGTACGACGAGAACTGGTCGGTGTAGCTCTCCGGCGCGATGTCGATCACGGCGATGCCGCCGATGGCCTGCGGATGCGAGAGCGCGAGGGCCATTGCCGTCTTGCCGCCCATGCTGTGCCCGATCACGAAGGGCCGCTGCAATTGCTCTTGCTCGACCAGCGCGAGCACGTCGCCCGCCATCTCCACGTACGACATGGACTCGGCCCACGGCGAGGCGCCGTGGTTGCGGGCATCGGGCAGATAGACGCGGTGGTCTGCGGCCAGCGTCTCTGCAACCCGCATCCAGTTGCGCCCCGCGCCGAACAGGCCGTGCAGGATCACCACCGGAGGCCCCGATCCCAGCGCTTCGAAAGCCAGTGCGAGCGGCATCGTGGCGGCCTACTTCTTCTTCACCGGGGGCAGGTCGGTGCACACCCCTTCGAACAGCTCGGCGGCCATGCCGATGGATTCGCCGAGCGTCGGATGCGGGTGGATGGTCTTGCCGATGTCGGCGGGCTCGCAGCCCATCTCGATGGCCAGGCACAGCTCGCTGATCAGGTCGCCCGCATGCGTGCCGACGATGCCGCCGCCGACGATGCGGTGCGTGGCCTCGTCGAACAGCAGCTTGGTGAAGCCTTCGTCGCGCCCGTTGGCGATGGCGCGGCCCGATGCGGCCCAGGGGAACACCGCCTTGCCGAACTTCAGGCCTTCGGCCTTGCACTGCTCCTCGGTCTTGCCGGCCCAGGCCACCTCGGGGTCGGTGTAGGCCACCGAAGGAATCTGCCGCGCATCGAAGAACGAAGCCTCGCCGTGCGCCGCTTCCGCCGCCACATGCGCCTCGTGCACGGCCTTGTGGGCGAGCATGGGCTGGCCCACGATGTCGCCGATGGCGAAGATGTGCGGCACGTTGGTGCGCATCTGCCGGTCGACCTCGATGAAGCCGCGCTCGGTGACGGCCACGCCGGCCTTGTCGGCGGCGATCTTCTTGCCGTTGGGACTGCGGCCCACGGCGACCAGAACGAGGTCGTAGAGCTGCGGTGTGGCAGGTGCCTTCTCGCCTTCGAAGCTGACCTCGATGCCGGCCTTGGTCGCCTTGGCGCCGACGGTCTTGGTCTTGAGCATTACGTTGTCGAAGCGCGGCGCGTTGAACTTCTCCCACACCTTGACGAGGTCGCGGTCGGCGCCCTGCATGAGGCCGTCGAGCATCTCGACCACGTCGATGCGCGTGCCCAGTGTCGAGTACACCGTGGCCATCTCCAGGCCGATGATGCCGCCGCCGATCACCAGCATGCGCTTGGGAATGCCCTTGAGCAGCAGCGCGCCGGTCGAATCGACCACGCGCTCGTCCTCTGGCATGAAGGGCAGCTTCACGGCCTGCGAGCCCGCGGCGATGATGGCCTTGGCGAACTTCAGCACGCGCTTGCCGCCGCCCTCGCCCACCACCTCGACGTGATGCGCATCAAGGAAGCTGCCGACACCGGTGACCACCTCGACCTTGCGCGCCTTCGCCATGCCGGCCAGGCCGCCGGTGAGCTTCTTGATGACGCCATCCTTGAAGCCGCGCAGCGCGTCGATGTCGACTTCGGGCGCGGCGTACTTGATGCCGTGTTTGGCGAGCAGTTTCACTTCATCCATCACGCCGGCTGTGTGCAGCAGCGCCTTCGAGGGAATGCAGCCCACGTTGAGGCACACGCCGCCGAGTGTGGCGTAGCGCTCGACCAGCACGGTCTTCATGCCGAGGTCGGCGCTGCGGAATGCGGCCGAGTAGCCGCCGGGGCCGGCGCCGAGCACGAGGACCTCGCATTCGATGTCGGCCTGGCCGGTGTAGCTGCCTGCCGCAGGTGTCGGCACTGGTGCAGATGCGGGCGCGGCTTCGCTCCCTCTCCCGCTTGCGGGAGAGGGCTGGGGTGAGGGTGCCCCCGCTCCCGCCGCGGCGGTCTCGATGACCAGGATGACGGAGCCTTCACTCACCTTGTCCCCCAGCCCCACCTTCAGTTCCTTCACGGTCCCCGCATGGCTCGAAGGAATCTCCATCGAAGCCTTGTCCGACTCCACCATGATCAACCCGGTATCGACCGCGATGACTTCGCCCGGCTTGACCAGCAGTTCGATGACCGCGACATCCTTGAATTCGCCGATGTCCGGGACCTTGACTTCCACCGTGTGTGCCATTTGGGAGCTTCCTTCAGAACAGCACGCGCCGCAGGTCGGCGAGCACGTTGGCGAAATAGACGTTGAAGCGTGCGGCGGCGGCGCCGTCGATCACGCGGTGGTCCCACGACAGGGACAGCGGCAGCGTGAGGCGCGAGCTGTAGGTCTTGCCGTCCGAAGAGTGCTGCTTCCAGTAGCTCTTGCACACGCCCATGATGGCGACCTCGGGCGCGTTGATGATCGGCGTGAAGTAGATGCCGCCAATGCCGCCGAGCGAGCTGATGGTGAAGGTGCCGCCCGACATCTGGTCGGGCTTGAGCTTGCCGTCGCGCGCAAGCTTGGCGAGCTCGCCCATCTCCTTCGCGATCTCGGGCACAGTCTTTTTGTCGACGTCGCGGATCACCGGAACCATGAGCCCGTTGGGCGTATCGGCGGCGAAGCCGATGTGCCAGTAGTTCTTGAGCACCAAGGCGTCGCCGTCGAGGCTCGCGTTGAACTCCGGGAACTTCTTCAGCGCGGCGACGGCCGCCTTCATCATGAAGGGCAGCATGCTGATCTTCACGCCCGACTTTTCCAGCTCCTTGTTCATCTGCACGCGGAAGGGTTCGAGCTCGGTGATGTCGGCCTCGTCGTGCGTCGTCACATGCGGAATGACGACCCAGTTGCGGTGCAGGTTCGCGGCGCTGATCTTCTTGATGCGCGAGAGCTCCTTGCGCTCGGTCGGGCCGAACTTGGCGAAGTCGACCTTGGGCCAGGGCAGCAGGTCGATGCCACCGACGCCACCGCCTGCGGGGGCTGCTGCAGCCTTGCCGGCAGCGGGCGCGGCAGATGCACCGCCACCCTTCGCGAAGGCCTCGACGTCGGCGCGCACGATGCGGCCATGGTCGCCGGTGCCGTTGATCTTGCCCAGGTCGACGCCGAGTTCGCGTGCGAGCTTGCGCACCGCAGGGCCCGCATAGGCGAGCGCGAAGCCGGCTTCGACCTCCGCATTGCCGACAGGCGGCAACGCCGCCGCCGCTTCGCTCCCTCTCCCGCTCGCGGGAGAGGACTGGGGTGAGGGAGCGGCCGCCGCCACAGGCGCATCGCCCGTCGCCAGCGAAAGAATCACCGACCCCTCGCTGACCTTGTCCCCGATCTTGATGCCGATGGCCGTCACCACGCCCGAGAGCGGCGCCGGCACATCCATCGTCGCCTTGTCCGATTCGAGCGAGATGATCGGATCCTCGGCCTTCACCGTGTCGCCGACCTTCACGAAGATCTCGATGACGGGCACGTCCTTGAAGTCGCCGATGTCGGGCACACGCACCTCGGCCACGCCGGCCGGCGCGCTGGTGGCCGACGGCGCGGCGCTGACGCTGGGCTTGGCGGCTTCGGCCGGTGCCGGTGCGGCCGCAGCGGCACCGCTCTCTGCCTTGAACGTCATGACGACGCTGCCTTCGCTGACCTTGTCGCCGAGCTTCACGGTGATGGACTCCACCACGCCGCCGCGCGGCGCGGGCACATCCATCGTGGCCTTGTCGGATTCGAGCGAGACCAGCGGGTCCTCGGCCTTCACCGTGTCGCCCGGCTTCACGAAGATCTCGATGACGGGCACGTCGCTGAAGTCGCCGATGTCGGGCACCTTGATGTCGATTGCATTGCTCATGTCGTGCCTCAGACGGTCCAGGGGGCGGCGCGCTCGGCGTCGAGCCCGTACTTCTCGATGGCCTCGGCCACCACGGCGTGCTTGATCACCCCGTCGTCGGCCAGCGCCTTGAGCGCGGCCACGGCCACGTGCCAACGGTCGACCTCGAAGAAGCGGCGCAGCTTCTTGCGGTAGTCGCTGCGGCCGAAGCCATCGGTGCCGAGCACGGTGTAGCGCCGGCCCGCGGCCTGCACGTACTCGCGCACCTGGTCGGCGTAGTTGCGCATGTAGTCGGTGGCCGCGATGACCGGGCCTTCGTGTCCTTCGAGGCATTGCTCGACATGGCTCTTGCGCGCCGGCTCGGTCGGGTGCAACCGGCTCCAGCGCTCGGCGGCCATGCCGTCGCGGCGCAGCTCGTTGTAGCTGGTGGCGCTCCACACGTCGGCGGCAATGCCGAAGTCGTTCTTCAGCAGCTCGGCCGCGAACATCACCTCGCGCAGGATGGTGCCGCTGCCCATGAGCTGCACGCGGTGGCCCTTCTTGGGGGTCTTGCCGCCATCGCTGAGCTGGTAGAGGCCTTTGAGAATGCCTGCCTCGCTGCCCTCGGGCATGCCGGGGTGCGGGTAGTTCTCGTTCATGAGGGTGATGTAGTAATACACGTCCTCCTGCTCGGCGTACATGCGGCGCATGCCGTCGCGCACGATGGCCACCACCTCGTAGGCGAAGGTCGGGTCGTACGAGACGCAGTTGGGAATGGTGCCGGCCAGGATGTGGCTGTGGCCGTCCTCGTGCTGCAGGCCCTCGCCGTTGAGCGTGGTGCGCCCGGCAGTGCCGCCCAGCAGGAAACCGCGCGCACGCATGTCGCCGGCCAGCCAGGCCAGGTCGCCCACGCGCTGCAGGCCGAACATCGAGTAGTAGATGTAGAACGGAATCATCGGCACGTTGTTCGTGCTGTACGAGGTGGCCGCGACGATCCAGCTGGACATCGCGCCGCCCTCGTTGATGCCTTCCTGCAGCACCTGGCCGTCCTTCGACTCGCGGTAGTACATGAGCTGGTCGGCGTCCTGCGGCTTGTAGAGCTGGCCGAGCGACGACCAGATGCCGAGCTGGCGGAACATGCCTTCCATGCCGAAGGTGCGCGATTCGTCGGGCACGATGGGCACCACGTGCTTGCCGATCTGCTTGTCGCGCACCAAGGTGCCGAGCATCTGCACGAAGGCCATGGTGGTCGATATCTCGCGCTCGCCGGTGTCCTTGAGCAGGCGCTCGAAGGTGGAAAGCGGCGGAATCTCGAGCGCGGTCGACTTGCGGCGGCGCTGGGGCAGGTAGCCGCCGAGCGCGGCGCGGCGCTCGTGCAGGTACTTCATCTCGGGGCTGTCCTCGGCCAGCCGGATGAAGGGCACGTTGGGCAGCTCTTCGTCGGAAACCGGGATCTGGAAGCGGTCGCGGAAGCCGCGCAGCGCGTCCTGCGTCATCTTCTTGGCCTGGTGCGCGATCATCTGGCCCTCGCCCGATTCGCCCATGCCGTAGCCCTTCACCGTCTTGGGCAGGATCAGCGTGGGCTGGCCCTTGTGCCTGACGGCCGCGGCGTAGGCGGCGAACACCTTCTCGGGGTCGTGGCCGCCGCGCGTGAGGCCCCAGATCTCGTCGTCGCTCATCTCTGCGACCAGCGCGCGGGTCTCGTCGTACTTGCCGAAGAAGTGCTCGCGCACGTAGGCGCCGCTCTTGCTCTTGAAGTCCTGGTACTCGCCGTCCACGCACTCTTCCATGCGCTGCAAGAGCTTGCCGCTCTTGTCCTTGGCAAGCAGCGCGTCCCAGCCGCTGCCCCAGAGCACCTTGATGACGTTCCATCCGGCCCCGCGGAACACGCTCTCGAGTTCCTGCACGATCTTGCCGTTGCCGCGCACCGGGCCATCGAGGCGCTGCAGGTTGCAGTTGATGACGAACACGAGGTTGTCCAGGCTCTCGCGGCCTGCGAGCGAGATGGCGCCGAGCGACTCGGGCTCGTCCATCTCGCCGTCGCCCATGAAGGCCCAGACCTTGCGCGGCGCCGTGTCGGCGAGACCCCGGCCATGCAGGTACTTGAGGAAGCGTGCCTGGTAGATCGCCATCAATGGGCCCAGGCCCATCGACACGGTGGGAAACTGCCAGAAGTCGGGCATGAGCCAGGGGTGCGGGTACGACGGGATGCCGTTGCCTTCGGATTCCTGCCGGTAATTGAGCAGCTGCTGCTCGCTCAAGCGGCCTTCGAGAAAGGCACGCGCGTAGATGCCGGGCGAGCTGTGGCCCTGGATGAACAGCAGGTCGCCGCCGTGGGTGTCGGTGGCGGCATGCCAGAAGTGGCCGAAGCCGATGTCGTAGAGCGTGGCCGCCGACTGGAAGCTCGCGATGTGGCCGCCGAGTTCGGACGAATCCTTGTTGGCGCGCAGGATGATCGCCATCGCGTTCCAGCGGATGATCGAGCGCAGGCGGTGCTCGATCTCGCGGTTGCCGGGAGACTTTTCTTCCTTCTCGGGCGGGATGGTGTTCCTGTAGGCCGTGTTCAGCGAGCGCGGCACGTACACGCCTTCGCGGCGGCCCTCGTCGACGAGGCGGTTCAGCAGAAAGTTCGCGCGCTCGCTGCCGCGGTGCTGCTGGACCGCGCCGAGCGCGTCGACCCATTCGCCGGTTTCCGTGGGGTCAAGGTCACCCATGGTGCTCATCGGTTTGTCTCCTGTGTCATGGCCGGGACCTGCATCGGGCGATGCGGCCAGCCTTGGTACAGAGCAATCGATGTGCCACGCGATGCGTGGCGCGCAGGGCACGCTAAGTCGTTGATTTCATGGGGAACGAGGCAGGAATGAAATGGACGCCCCGCCGACGATCCGGATGCGCGGCGATGGGGCCGTCCGAATCGCCGGACCGGTGATTGGGGTGAACCCTGACGTCATGCCGGCTCTCATGCCGGGCGCGGCAAGGGCAGGAGTGCCATGCCTCCGCCGTTGCCGACCGCTGCTACTTCAAGGCGGCACCGCCGCGTGCGAGGTACAGCGCCGACAGGCGCGCGAACTGGCCGCCATCGGTGCTGATCGAGGTCTGGACGCTGCCTCCGGCACTGAAGACGATCGCGAAGGCGGAGGTGTCGCCGTACTCCTGGGCGTTGCGCAGCATGTAGTCGACATGGTTGTCGCGGTAGTGCAGGTCGGTGCCGCCCGGCGTGGCGGAGGGCACGCCCATCGGCGTTTGCCACCACAGGATCGGCAGCCCGTTGCCCAGCGCTGCGCGGTAGTCCGAGATCTGGCGCTGCGACTCGTGGAAGTTGGGGCTGGCGACGTTGCTTTCGTCCCAGTAGAACGGGCCGCTTCGCCCTGTGCATTCCGCGGGCGGCGACGCAACTTCCCGGCAACCCGCGTCGCGGTCGGTGGTCTGGGCGACGATGAAGTCCGCCTGATGCGCCCCCACCGCGCGCATTTGCGCGCCGATCTCGGCAGCGGTGCCGCTCCAGAATGCGGGCGGGAACCCGAGCAGTGCCTTGGGCGCAATCTGCCTGCCCATCTGCACCAGGCATTGGCCCAAGCCCGCGGCGGTGTTGGGCAATCCGCTGCATTCGGGCTGGCTGTTCACCAGGGCCGACAGCCGCGTTGCGTCACGGCCCGGCGCTTGCGCCGCAACGAAGCCCCAGAAGTCCGGCTCCAGGTTGACCAGGACGGGCGTCCCCAGAGCTGCGATGCGCTGGTACATCAGCCGCACCTGCGACCAGTAGCCGTTCATGAAGGCCGTGTCGTTGATGGTGCTCATGTTGCCCTCGCCGCTCGTTGCCATCTGGTAGAGCGTGAACATCGGGACGGCGCCGTAGGCTTGGGCGGCCTGCGCGGTGACGGTGACGTAGGCCCCGTCGGGGCTGTTCCAGGTGGGCCAGGCGCCTGCGCCCACGCCCACGAGGTAGGCGTCCATGATGTCCGGGTGGATGTCCTGGCTCTTCATCTGCGCGAGGGTGTTGCCCGCGCCGAGTCCGAGCAGCACGCGCGCGGGCTTGCCGAGCTTGGCCGCCAATGCGGCAGTCGCCGGGACGGTGGGCGAAGCGCCGCTGCCTGTGCCGCCGGCTCCGCCTGCATCGCCCGTGCCACCTGCAGCACCGGTGCCGCCGCCGCCTTGGCCGCCGGTAGGGCCCTGGCTGCCATTGCTGCCGGCCAGGCCCGCCAGGCCGGCGAAGCCGCCGCCACCCTGGCTACCGCCGCCTCCGCCGCCACCGCCACAGCCGAACAGGAGCACCGAAAGCATCAGCGCGAAAACGCATCGTCGAGAAAACATGGGAAATGAAAGAGAAAGGTTGATCGAGATTGAAAAGCGAATCGAATGCCGCGGCACAAGGTGCACGATCCGTACCCGCGCATGCAGGGAGGAAGGAACATGCAGATCGGACCGAAAGAGTGACACGGAGCGTCGCTTCCGGGACCGACCTGCGACAGCCCTGGCCGGCGTTCACGCTGCAGCCGACAAAAAGGGAATGTCGAAACTGCAGGCAGCTACAGCTTGAAGATCCGATCCATCTCCAACCACTTCTCCCCTTCGGGCGTCCAGGGCGTCGGCGCCTGGAACTTCCACATCAATTCTTCCCACGCGCGGATCTTCGGATCGCTGCGCGTCGCGGCCGCCATCGCCTCGGCGTCGTAGCGCGCGTCGTCGGTTTCCATCAGCATCACCATCCGCGTTCCGAGCCGGTAGATCTCCATGCCCGTCACGCCGTGCGCATGCAGATGTGCGCGCACCTCGGGCCAGATGTCGCGGTGATAGGCCTCGTACTCGGCGATCAGTGCGGGGTCGTCTTTCAGGTCGAGGGCAAGGCAGTGGCGCATGGTCGTCGGGTCTGGTGGCGGGTGAAGGGAAGCGCGAAGGATCAGGTCAGCGCCCGGTCCAGGTGCGTGTAGCCGCCGTCCACGAACACCCACTGCCCCGTCGTGTGCGAGGCCTGTTCGGAGAGCAGGAACACCACGGTGTTCGCAATCTCCTGCGGCGTGGTCATGCGGCGGCCGAGCGGGATCTTGTCGGTGATGGCCGCGAGCTTGCGGTCGGGCTCGTCGAAGGCCGAGATCCAGCGCTGGTAGAGCGGCGTCATCACCTCGGCCGGTATCACCGCGTTGACGCGCACGCCCTCCTCCAGCAAGGAGGCCGCCCACTCGCGCGTCAGCGACAGCTGCGCGCCCTTGGCCGCGGTGTAGCCGCTGGTATTGCCCTGCCCCGTGAGGGCGGTCTTCGAGGAGATGTTGACGATCGCGCCGCGGCTGGCCTTCAGGTGCGGCAGGCAGAAATGCGCCATCACATAGTAGTGGACGAGGTTCCGCTCCAGCGATGCGATGAATGCCTCGCGCCCCGCTTCGAGTCCCACGCTGTCGTTCACGCCCGCGTTGTTGACCAGCCCGTCGATGCGCCCGAACTCCGCGGCGCTGCTCTCGACGGCTTGGCCGCAGGCGGCCTCTTCCATCAGGTCGAACTGAAGGAACCGCGCCCGCGGCTGCAGCGCGTGCAGCTCCTGCTCGAACGGCGCGTCCAGCGGGTTCTTCCCGCAGATCACGGGCACCGCGCCTTCGCGCGCGAGCGTGAGCGAAATGGCCGCGCCAATGCCGCTGCCGCCGCCGGTGACCAGCACCACCTTGTCCTTCAGATTCAGGTCCATGAGCGCCCGATGCCTTTCTGTTGATCCAACTATCCGCGGAAGCGGTAGCGCTCGAGCGAGTCGGGCTTCATCGTGATCGAGAAGCCCACGGCCGTGGGCGGCATGTAGGCCGCGCCGCGGATCACGCAGGGCTCGGCGAAGTGTTCATGCAAGTGATCCACATATTCGATCACGCGCCCTTCGCGCGTTCCCGAGATGCACAGGTAATCGATCATCGACAGGTGCTGCACGTACTCGCACAGCCCCACGCCGCCGGCGTGCGGACACACGGGCAGCTGGTACTTCGCGGCCATCAGCATCACCGCGAGGATCTCGTTCACGCCGCCGAGGCGGCATGCATCGATCTGCACCACGTCGATCGCGCCGCGCATGATGAACTGCTTGAACATGATGCGGTTCTGGCACATCTCGCCCGTGGCCACCTTCACCGCCGGCGCAATGCCCTCGCGGATCTTGCGATGGCCCTCGACGTCGTCGGGGCTCGTCGGTTCCTCGATGAACCAGGGCTTGGCAAAGGCCAGCTGCCGCACCCATTCGATGGCCTGGCCGACCTCCCAGACCTGGTTGGCGTCGATCATCAGGTGGCGGTCGGGACCGAGCACTTCGCGCGCCACCGTCAACCGGCGGATGTCGTCCGCAAGGTCGCGCCCCACCTTGAGCTTGAGGTGGTTGAAGCCCGCATCCACCGCCTCCTGCGCGAGCCGCCGCAGCTTCTCGTCGGGGTAGCCGAGCCAGCCAGCCGAGGTGGTGTAGCAGGGGTAGCCATCGGCCTTCAGCGTGGCGATGCGCTCGGCCTTGCCGGCGGCCGCATCGCGCAGCAACACAAGCGCTTCCTCTGGCGTGATGCAGTCGGTGATGTAGCGAAAGTCGATGCAGCGCACCAGCGCCTCGGGGCTCATGTCCGCCACCAGCTGCCACACCGGCTTGCCTTCGGACTTGGCCCACAGGTCCCACATCGCATTGACCACCGCGCCGGTCGCGAGGTGGATGGCGCCCTTGTCGGGTCCGATCCAGCGCAGCTGGTTGTCCGAGGTGATGTGGCGCCAGAAGCGGCCCATGTCCTCGGCCACCCACTGCAGGTCGAGCCCGACCACCAAGTGGCGCATCGCCTCGATGGCCGCGCAGCAGATCTCGTTGCCGCGGCCGATGGTGAAGGTCAGGCCGTGGCCTTCGAGCCCCGGCTGGTCAGTCTCCAGCACGACGTAGGCCGCCGAATAGTCCGGGTCGGGGTTCATCGCGTCGGAGCCGTCGAGCTGCTGCGAAGTGGGAAAGCGCACGTCCAGCACGCGCATGGATCGGACGATGGTCATGAACGGGCTTTCTGCAAAAAATCAGTCGTACAGGACCGATGCGATCTTCGGGTCAGCGATGTTGGTCTTGTCGTACCAGAAGAAGCCGGTATCGACCACCTTGGGCAGCTTCTCGCCCTTGATCGCCTTCACCGCCATCTCCACCGTCTTGTAGCCCATGCCCACCGGGTTCTGCGTGATGGCGCCGGCCATGCTGCCGTCCATGATCGCGTTCTTCTGCTGCTTGCCGGAGTCGTAGCCGATGATCACGACCTTGCCGCTGCGCTTCATCTCCTTCACGCCGTTGACCACGCCGATGGCCGAGCCCTCGTTGGCGCCGAAGATGCCCTTCAGGTTGGGCGAGGCCTGCAGGATCGACTTGGTGATTTCGGTCGACTTCAGCTGGTCGCCACCGCCGTACTGCACGCTCACGATCTTGATGTTCGGGTAGGCCGACTTGATGCGGTTGACGAAGCCGTCGCGCCGGTCCACGCCGGTGCGGCTGGTCTGGTCGTGCACCACCAGCGCCACCTCGCCGGACTTGCCGATCATCTCGGCCATCTTGTCGGCAGCCAGCGCGGCGGCGGCCTTGTTGTCGGTGGTGGTGGTGGTCACGGGAATGTCGCTGTCCACGCCCGAGTCGAACGCCACCACCGGAATCTTCGCGGCCTGCGCCTTCTTCAGCAGCGGAATGGCGGCCTGGCTGTCGAGCGCGGCAAAGCCGATGGCCTGCGGCTTCTTGGCGAGCGCGGCGGCGAGCATGTCGATCTGCTTGTCGACCATCGCCTCGGTCTCGGGGCCTTCGAAGGTGACCTTCACCTTCAGGTCCTTGGCGGCCTGCTCGGCGCCGGACTTCACGGCCTGCCAGAACTGGTGCTGGAAGCCCTTGGACACGAGCGGAATGTAGATCTCCTGCTGCGGCGCCTGGGCGAAGGCCGGCAGGCCGACGAGGGCCGCGGCCAGCGCGGCGGTGGCTGCTCTTCTTTGGATCATGCGAAGTCTCCTTGGGTTGTGGAAAAGGATCAGTGCGCGCTGCTGCTGCGGCGGCGCAGGATGTCCGCGTACACGGCCAGGATGATGATCACGCCCGTGACCACCGTCTGCCATTCCTGCGCGACCGAGAGAATGCGCAGGCCGTTGGTCAGCACGCTCATGATGAAGGCGCCGATGATCGTGCCCACGATGGTGCCGGTGCCGCCGCTGAGCGAGGTGCCGCCGATGACCACCGCCGCAATCGCATCGAGTTCGTACCCCTGCCCCAGCGCCGGCTGCGCGGAGTTCAGGCGCGAGGCGATCAGGAGGCCCGCGATGCCGCAGATGCCGCCGCTCACCGTGTAGACCACGATCTTCCAGAAATCGGTGTTCACGCCCGACAGGCGCACGGCCTCCTCGTTGCTGCCGAGCGCGAAGGTGTAGCGCCCGAGGATGGTCTTGTTGAGCACGATGCTCGCGGCCACCGCCACCAGGAAGAGGATCAGCACCGCGTTGGGAATCGGCAGCGATGGAATGAAGTAGCCGATCAGCGAATCCTGCGAGATGGCCGGGAAGTCCGGCGTGTCGTTGAAGTAGATCGGCTTGGTGCCCGAGATCACGAGCGACAGGCCCTTGAGCAGCATCATCATGCCCAGCGTGGCAATGAAGGGCGGGATCTTGAGCTTGGCGATCAGCACGCCCGAGACAAACCCCGCCAGCGCACCGAAGAAGATCGCCGCCGTGATGCCCAGCGCGAGCGGCATGCCCATGTAGGTGAGCACCACGCCGGCCATGACCGCGCAGAAGGTCATCAGCGTGCCCACCGAAAGATCGATGCCCGCGGTGATGATGACGAAGGTGCAGGCAATGGCCAGCACGCCGTTCACCGCGGTCGACTGCAGGATGCTCACGAGGTTGTCGGTCTGCAGGAACTGCGGCGACGCGAAGCTGAAGAACACCAGCAGCGCGATCAGGCTGGCAAAGGCCAGGAGCTTTTGCCGCGTGGCGGGACGAAAGAGCCGCGCCTTCAGCGAGAAGCCCGGTGCGGCGGCGGCGGTGGTGGCGGTGGGGGTTGTCAAGGCGTTGTCTCCAGTCCTCAGGCGGTGGCGTCAGCAGCGGCAGCAACAGCGGTTTCACGCCGGGTGGCGAGCTGCATGATCTTTTCCTGCGAGGCTTCGCGCCCCGCGAGTTCGCCGGTGATGCGGCCTTCGCACATCACCAGCACGCGGTGGCTCACGCGCAGTATCTCGGGCAGCTCCGAAGAGATGATCACGATGGCCTTGCCCTCCGCTGCCAGCTGGTTGAGCAGGCGGTAGATCTCGGCCTTGGCGCCCACGTCGATGCCGCGCGTGGGCTCGTCGAAGAAGAGCACGCTGCAGTCGCGCAGCAGCCATTTGGCGATCACGATCTTCTGCTGGTTGCCGCCCGAGAGCAGCCGCACCTGCTGGCGCACCGAGGGCGTCTTGATGCTGAGTTGCTTCACGTAGCGCTCGCCCGCGGCCTCAATGGCCGCCTGGTCGATGAAGACGCCCATCGACAGGAACTTCTTCATGCTCGGCAGCGCGATGTTGGTTTCCACGTCCATGCCGGTGGCCAGGCCGAAGTGCTTGCGGTCTTCGGAGAGATAGCCGATGCCGTGCCGCACGGCATCTTCGGGCGACTTGATCGACACCTTCCTGCCGTGCACCAAGACCTCGCCCGCGTCGATGGCGTCGGCGCCGAACACCGCGCGCGCGAGCTCGGTGCGGCCCGCGCCCATGAGCCCCGCAAAGCCCAGGATCTCGCCCTTGCGCAGCACGAAGCTGGCGTTGCGCACCAGCGCGCCGCGCGTGATGCCGCGCGCGTCGAGCACGACCTCGTTGCCCGAGGTGTCGGGGAAGTCGTTCTCCACCTCGGTGAGCTGGCGGCCCACCATCATCGCGATCAGCGAGTCCATCGGCGTGCCGGCCATCGGCACGGTGGCGATGTACTGGCCGTCGCGCATCACGGTCACGCGGTCGGCGATGCGCTTGAGTTCGTCCATCTTGTGCGAGATGTAGACAATGGCCACGCCCTGCGACCGGAGCTGGCCGATGATGCGGAACAGGTCGGCCACCTCCTCGTTGTTGAGCGCGGCGGTGGGCTCGTCCATGATGAGCACGCGCGAATCGAACGACAGCGCCTTGGCGATCTCCACCATCTGCTGCCTGGCGACCGTGAGTTCGCCGACCGGCGTGTGCGGGTCGAGCCGCAGGTTCATGCGCGCGAAGATGCGCTCGGCCTGGGTGCGCATCGTGTCTTCGTCGATGAAGAGGCCGAAGCGCCCGCGCGGCTCGCGGCCGATGAAGATGTTCTGCGCGGCGCTCAGGTGGTTCATCAGGTTGAGTTCCTGGTGGATGATCCCGATGCCCAGCGCCTGCGCCGCGCGCGGGCTCGCGATGTCCACGGGCTGGCCGTCGATCAGCACTTCGCCGGAATCCTTGCTGTAGACGCCGGCCAGCACCTTCATGAGGGTGGACTTGCCCGCGCCGTTCTCGCCCATCAGCGCATGCACCTCGCCGGGCAGCAGGTCGAACTGCGCCTTGTCGAGCGCGCGCACGCCGGCAAAGGACTTGCAGAGGTCGCGGATGGTGACGATGGGTGCCATGCGTGTTCAGTCCGCCGAGAGGCCATAGAAGCGCTGCGCGGTGCCGCGCCAGATGTGCGACTGCTCGGCGTCCGAGAGGCGGCCGATGCAGGCTTCGCTGACGGCGATCCAGCCCGCGTAGTCGCCGGCCAGGGTGAGCACCGGCCAGTCGCTGCCCCACATGAGGCGCGCGGGGCCGAAGCTCTCGAGCAGCGGCTCCCACACCGGGCGCACGGCGTGCACCGCCACATCGACATCGTGGTGCGCCGCCTGCGGCGCCTCGCCCCAGAGCCCGGAGAACTTGCAGCACACCTGCGGCAGCGCGGCGAGCGCGGCCGTGTCCTTGCGCCAGGCCGCGAAGGCTTCGCTGCCGTGCGCGCCCACGGGCGGCTTGGCGGCGTGGTCGATCACCACGGGCAATTGCGGCCAGTCTTCCAGGAAGCGCAGCAGCGAAGGCAGGTGCCGCGGCTTCACCAGCGCATCGAAGCGCAGGCCCAGGCGGATCAGGGCCTCGATGGCATCGGCACGCGGCATGCGCGCGATCCAGTCGTCGTCGGGCAGGTCTTGCAGCATCGGCCGCACGCCCTTGAACTTGGGGTGCTGCGCCATGCGCTCGAGCGAGGCCACGGCGTCGGGGCTGCCCAGGTCGACCCAGCCAACCACGCCGCCCACCACCTCGTGCGCACTGGCCAGCTCGAGCATGAAGCCGGTCTCGGCCTGCGAATCGGCGGCCTGCACCAGCACGGTCCGCTCGACGCCATGCGCCCGCAGCAGGGGCGCGAGATGCTCGGGAAGGAAGTCGCGCACCAGCGGCGCAAGGGCGGGCACATCGGCGCGCAGCCATGTGTAGTCGCCGCGCGCGGGCCGCCAGAAATGCTGATGCGAGTCGATGCGCTGTCTCATGCTCCGTCTCTTTTGGCCTTACCAATTTGGCGAGGCCACTTTGCCATAGCGCCCAAAATGGCCCCACCGGAACAAACCCTTTGCGGGTTTTCCCGCGAAATACCGCTCATTAGTAGCAATCACTACATCGAGGGTGGCAAACTGGCATGACCAGATCGACGGCCTGCCCTTCTCATGCTTCCCCCCGCCACCACCAAACCCACCGACACCCGCCGGCTCTACCAGCAGGTTGCCGACCAGATCCGGGCTGTCATCCGCGACGGCAACCTGCCCGTCGGCGCGCGCCTGCCACCGGAGCGGGAGTTGGCCCTGCAGCTGGGTGTGTCGCGGCCTTCGCTGCGCGAAGCGCTGATTGCCCTGGAGATCGACGGGCGCATCGAGATACGGATGGGGTCGGGCGTGTATGTCTGCGCGTCGCCCGACACGCCGGAGCGCGCCACGCCGGCGGTGGGCGAGAGCCCGTCCGAAATGATCCAGGCGCGCGCGATGCTCGAAGGCTCGGTCGTCACGCTGGCCTCCGCCCGCGTGAACCCGCAGCACCTGGAGCGCGTGAAGGCCTCGCTGGAAAGCATGCGCGAGGACGGCCTGAACGGCCGCGCGCAGATCGAGAACGACCGGCGCTTCCACATCGCCATCGCCGAGATGACCGGCAACTCGGTGCTTGTGCGGCTGGTGGGGGAACTGTTCGATGGCCGGCACAGCCCGATCTCCTCGCGCATGAGCGAGCGCGCCGAGAATTCGCATGCGTGGAAGGCGGCCTTTGCCGAGCACGAGGCGATCTACCGCGCGCTCGAAGCGCGGGACCCGCAGGCCGCGGTGGCAGCCATGCTGCATCACCTGAGCGCCTCGCATGCGCGGTGGACGGAGGAATCGGCGCTGCCTGCGGCGGGCTGACAGCCCCGCAGCGCCGCATCATGGCCGACTTGCGCCAGCAGCACAGTGGAGGCGTCCTCATCGGTCGAGGTGCATTCCGGCCGGATGGCCTGCGCGCTGGCGGCGGCCTCGCTCAAGCAGGCGGGACGCGGCTGAACACCGCATCAGAATGCAGCGCATGAACAACCACAGCGACATGCAGGACACCGCCGAATACGTCCCTTTCGAGGAATTCCGCCAAGGCCTGCCGCAGGGGCGTTTTCGCGTGATCGTCAATCCCGCGCTGGCAGCGGCCTTCGTGTCTCACAGGACCTACGCCATGCCGCTGGCGATTGCCCTCATCGGCCCGGGCATCGCCCTGGCGCTGGCCGGCCTTCCATGGGCAGGCGGGCCGCTGGTGGCGGCCGGCATTCTGCTCCGATGGTCTGTCAAGAGCCACGCGCCGCGCATCCTGCTGCACCTGGCCACGCGCGTGCCATCGGTCTACGAGCAGGCCACTGTGCATGGCGTGATGGAAGTGCGCCGCGCCGATCCGGCCGCAGCATTGCGCTGAGCCGGAACTGCGCGGGCTTGTCGGGGGCGGGCCGCTAAGGCCCGTCCCTTCTTTTCAGAAGCATCCACCACCGCCCCTCTCGACGAAGGACGGTGGCCGGACCATCGATCAGCCCAGCACGCTGTCCAGGATGCCGGCCACCGGCGTTCCGCCGCCGCCAAGCCCTTGATCGACCTGGCTGGTGATCGGCGTGGTGGTCCCACCCAGGAGGTCACCGCCGAGCAGGTTGCCGACGAGGCCGTTTTCACCCAGCACACCGTCCAGCAGGTCGCCGCCGAGCAGATCACCGCCCGGGAGATCGCCGCCGAGCACGTTGCCGACGAGGCCGTCTTCGCCCAGCACGCCGTTGAGCAGGTCGCCGCCGAGCACGTCGCCACTCAGGAGGTCGCCGCCGAGCACGTTGCCGACCAAGCCGTCTTCACCCAGCACGCCATCCAGCAGATCACCGCCGAGCAGATCACCACCCAAGAGGTCGCCACCGAGCACATTGCCGACCAGGCCGTCTTCGCCGAGGACGCCATCGAGCAGATCGCCGCCGAGCAGATCACCGCCCAGGAGGTCGCCGCCGAGCAGGTTGCCGACCAGGCCGTCTTCACCCAGCACGCCGTCCAGCAAATCACCGCCGAGCAAGTCGCCACCCARGAGATCGCCRCCRAKCAGGTTGCCRACGAGGCCGTCYTCRCCCAGCACGCCACCCAGCAGATCACCGCCGAGAAGATCACCACCCAAGAGATCGCCGCCAAGCAGGTTGCCAACAAGGCCGTCCTCACCGAGTACGCCACCCAGCAGATCACCGCCGAGAAGATCACCACCCAGGAGATCGCCACCGAGCAGGTTGCCAACGAGGCCGTCCTCACCCAGCACGCCACCCAGCAGATCACCGCCGAGCARRTCACCACCCAGGAGATCGCCACCGAGCACGTTGCCCAGCACGCCGTCGGTCAGGCCGCCGAGCAGGCCGTCCTCGCCGCCCAGCAGGCCACCGAGCGGGCTGTCTCCGATCAGGCCGCCGGCGACGCCGTCCACGCCGAGCAGGTTGTCCACCACGCCGTCCTGGCCGAGCAGGCTGCCGGTCAGGCCTTCGCTGCCCAGCACGCCGGCCAGCGTACCGTCTCCGCCCAGCAGGCCGCCGAGTGCGCCGTCGCCGCCGAGCAGGCCGCCCAGCAGACCCTCTTGGCCCAGCGGTCCGCCGAGCAGGCCGCCCAGCACGCCGTCTTCACCCAGGAGGCCACCGACGACGCCTTCGTCGCTCAGCACGTTGCCCAGCAGGCCGCCGACGGCGCTGTCTTCACCCAGCAGGTTGCCGACCAGGCCGTCTTCGGCGAGCAGGCCCCCTACCAGGCCTTCTTCCTGGACCAGGCCGCTCAGCAGGCTGTTCTCGCCCAGCACGCCTTCGACCACGTTCTCGACGACGCCGCCGTCGCCCACGAGGTCTTCCACGACACCGTCGAGACCGAG
The DNA here is from genome assembly GCF_056396385.1 of Variovorax sp. 05T418. Lineage (NCBI taxonomy): Bacteria > Pseudomonadati > Pseudomonadota > Betaproteobacteria > Burkholderiales > Comamonadaceae > Variovorax > Variovorax sp. 05T418. The sequence goes on from NZ_JBFTLJ010000001.1 coordinate 519,739, forward strand.
GGCCGTGGTCGCGCCGCTCAGGATGCCGTTTTCGCCCACGAGGTTGTCCAGGCCGTTCTGAAGCGCATCGGTGACGTGGTCGACCTGGCCGACCAGCGCATCGGTAGCGCCTTCGCCCAGCAGGGGATCGATGATGGGCGCTGCCACGCCGTCCACGCTGTCGACCACGGTCTCGGTGAAATCGTCCACCGGATCGAACTGGTTCGGATCGTCCCGTGTGAACTCCTCGCCCAGGATCGGAGACACGATGTCATCGACCAGGTCGGTCGCGCCGTCGATGACGCCCGGCACCGGGGTGAGTGAACCACCCAGGCCCAGGTTGTCGTCGGTCGAGCCGATCAAGCCGCCGGTGAGGTCGTCGCCCGGATCGAGGAGGTGATCGCCGTCTGCGTCTGCATCTGCATCTGCATCTGCATCGGCATCGGCATCTGCATCTGCATCTGCATCGGCGTCGGCGTCGGCGTCGGCATCGGCGTCGGCGTCCGCATCAGCATCAGCATCAGCATCAGCATCCGCGTCAGTATCGGCATCGGCATCGGCATCGGCATCGGCATCCGCGTCAGCATCCGCGTCGGCGTCGGCGTCGGCATCGGCGTCCGCATCCGCATCCGCATCCGCATCCGCATCCGCATCCGCATCCGCATCGGCGTCCGCATCCGCATCCGCATCGGCGTCCGCATCAGCATCAGCATCGGCATCAGCATCAGCATCAGCATCAGCATCAGCATCGGCATCGGCATCGGCATCAGCATCGGCATCGGCATCGGCATCAGCATCAGCATCAGCATCGGCATCGGCATCGGCATCGGCATCGGCATCGGCATCGGCATCGGCATCGGCATCAGCATCACTGTCGCTGTCACCATCGTCGAGGCCGCCCCCCGTACCGCCGCCGGTGCCGCTGCCAAGGAAGAACGGAACCGTTCCGCCGTCGCTGCCGCCACCGCCGCCCAAGGCCGCGCCGAGCGCGACTGCTCCGAGCGCGCCGAGGGCGAACTCGCCCAGGCCGATGCCGGCTGCACCGGTGTGCGCCTTGGTGACGGCAACTGCCGCCGCATCGGCATCGTTGTCGGGCGGCGTGATCTTGAGGTCGCCCGTGGCGACGTCGACGTTCACCTGCTCGAGGCCGCCCGGCAGCTTGGTCGATCCGAGCGTTGCGTCGGTGCCGCCGGTAAAGACGCCGGCCAGCGGCGCCTTGTTGGAAGGCGAGCCCGGAAACAACACCTCGGCCTGGCCACCTTCGGGGACCAGCACGCGGTCGCCGGTGAGAAGGGCGTGGCTGCCGTCCACGGGAATCCGGACGCCGTCGCGAATCAGCGCGGTGCCGGGTGTGGCATTGGAAAGCGATCCGATGCTGGACGGCCCGGGGGCGGCGACCGGCGGCACTGGAGACGATCCCATCGGAGCGATGGGGGTCACCGTGGCTTGGGCGATGACCACCGGTGCAACGTCGTTGTTGACGGCTCCGGAAGTGGATGGAATCGATGTCTGCGACGCGGTCATGTGAGAGGCCTCCTCGTTTATTGGATGGTCACAAGTGGCAACATGCGTGCCACTGCCCTTCCACTCCGGGGAAGCCTCGTGCGATTTATTGCAAACGGTTGATTAAAAAGGCTTTTTCTCCATTCATGCGTGCGGCGGAAGCAGCGCCGTTCGTCACAGGCACCCAAGCTTTTGGCTGTTGCTACGTTACGCGGGGGAGCGCGTACCGCGTAACACAGCCTGCAATCCGGCCGGGCCTTTGGCCTTTGGATATGCGGGACAACAAGATCCAAACCCTCGCTGCAAGCTCGGGACATCAGCCCACACCCAACGGCGGCGATTGGCACGGTGGGACCGAGCGCGATATCGAACCGCGATGGCAATGGCGCCCAGGCAGGCCGCGGCCACCGTGACAAATCTCACGCTCTTCGGCGGCAATGTCACCAGCTTTGGGGATTTTGGATTGAGATGTAATCCATTAGGCCTCTTTTTACGTTCTGGCGCCTCAACACCGAGACGGGAGCCCCGCATGACCACCACCGATCCACAAGCAGTCTTCGAGGCGAGCGGCCGCCTGGGCGCCATGGAGGTCCTGGGAACGCAGTTCAGTGCGGTGGTGTCGATGCTGCGCGCCATGTATGCGGCGCACCCAGAGCCGGCCAAGGTGCGGCACGGCTTCGACCGGCTCATCGGCCAGCTGCTGGTCAGCCCCTACATGGGCCATGACCCGGACCGCGCCGTCGTCCTGCTCGACACGGCGGCGGCATTGACGCGTCCGCTTGCGGAAGCCGATCCGCACGGATAGGTGCGGGACAGGTGCGGGCGGCCTGCGCTGCCCGGTCAGCTCCCGGCGGTTCCGGAGACGCCCGCCGCCACCTTGCCCAGCGCAGGCGCGGCCTCCGCCTTCAGCACCGAGGCCGAGCGGTCGTGCTGGATGAGCAGCACCGCGACCATGCCGATGACCGCCGGAATGGCAATCGCAATGAAGTTCTGGTGCAGCGGCAGGTTCATGCCGACCAGCATGCCGATGACGATCGGCGCCAGGATCGCGCCGCTGCGGCCCACGCCCAATGCCCAACCCAGGCCGGTGGCGCGCACGGCCATCGGGTAGTACTGGCCGGTGTAGGCGTTGGCCACGATCTGCGTGCCGATCGTCGATGCGCCGGCCAGCCCGATCAGGATGAACAGCACCGGTGTCGGCATCTTGTAGCCCAGCAGCGTGAGCGACACCGCGGCCAGCGCATACATCCCGGCGAGCACGTACTTGATGTGGAACCGGTCGGCGAGCCAGCCGCCCGCGATGGCGCCGACCATCGCACCCGCGTTCAGCACCAGCACGAAGGTCAGGGCCGAGCCCAGGCTGTAGCCCGCGCTTGCCATGAGCTTGGTGAGCCATGAGCTCAGCGCGAAGACCATGAACAGGCACATGAAGAACGCGATCCAGAACATCACGGTGCTGAAGCCGCGGCCATCGAAGAAGAGGTGCTTGATCGGCGCGCTGTCGGCCCGGTCCTTGGCCGGCACCGCGAAGCGGTCGGTCGCCTGCGGCGTGTAGCTGGGGTCGAGCCGTGAGGCGATCTTCTTCAGCTCTTCCGTACGGCCCTGGGCCAGCAGGAAGGGCATCGATTCCGGAACCGACTTGAGGATGAAGGGAATCAGCAAGACCGGCAGGCCGGCCGCGAAGAACACCGATTGCCAACCGTAGCTTTCGATGAGCCCCTTGCCGAGGATCGCCGCGATCATTCCCCCGACCGCATAGCCGCTGAACATCAGCGTGACGAGGGTCGCACGGATCTTCTTCGGCGAGTACTCGGTCATCTGCGCGACGACGTTCGGCATCACGCCGCCGATGCCGAGCCCGGCAAGAAAGCGCATGGCGCTGAACGCAATGGCGTCCTCCGCCAGCCCGGCGCAGGCCGTGAACACGCTGAAGAGGCCCACGCAGATGGCGATCGCCCAGCGGCGGCCGATCCGGTCGGCAATGGTCCCCATGAAGATGGCGCCGAACATCATTCCGAAAAGCGCGGAGCTGACCATGAAGCCCGCGTTGGTGGCGTCGACGCCCATCTTCTTCATGATCGAGGGCAATGCGATGCCCACGACCGACAGGTCGTAGCCGTCGAACACGATGATCAGCGCGCACCAGAACAGCACGAGGCCGTGGAAGCGGTTGAAGCGGGCATCGTCGGCCAGCTTGTGAAGATCGATTTGGCGCATGGCTCTTGTCTCCTTCGAATGGCAAAGATCGCGGCCAGGCATGGCTGGCAGTGGCAGCGATCATGGGCGTGCCGGTTTCGAGGGTCCAACGCATTTTCCGGATGTCCTCTATGCAGCCTGTGAATGTTGGGGCGGGTCTACCCATGGGTTGCGGCCACCCTGCCCCTGCATGCGATCTTCGAATGCGCGCTATCACCGATTTTTGTTGGACCGTGCCTGCCGCCGCCCATAGATTGGCCCATCCGCCCGCACACAGGAGATAGGCATGCAAGGAAAGATCGGTCTCGAAGAACATTTCGCAATTCCACAGACGCTGCAGGATTCAGCGGGCTTCGTGCCCGGCGTCTATTGGAAGGAGCTCAGCAGCCGCCTGCTCGACATCCATGACGGGCGCCTGCGCCAGATGGATGAGCACGGCATGGAGATGATGATCCTCTCGCTCAACGCGCCCGCGGTCCAGGCGGTGGCCGATCCGGTGAAGGCGTACGAGCTCGCGGTGCGCGCCAACGACTTTCTCGCGGAGCAGGTGGCGAAGAGGCCCGACCGCTTCCAGGCCTTTGCCGCCTTGCCGATGCAGGACCCCGAGAAGGCCACGCAGGAACTCGAGCGCTGCATGACCGTGCTCGGCTTTCGCGGCGCGCTGGTCAATGGCTTCTCGCAGGTGGGCACGCCCGACAACGTCGCCTACTACGATGCGCCGCAGTACGCGCCCTTCTGGGCCGCCGCGGAGCGGCTCGATGCGCCGTTCTACCTGCATCCGCGCAACCCCATCGCGAGCTGGGCGCAGATCTACGAAGGCCACCCCTGGCTGCTCGGCCCCACCTGGGCCTTTGCGCAGGAGACCGCGGTTCATGCGCTGCGGCTCATGGCAAGCGGCCTCTTCGATCGCCATCCGGGGCTCAAGATCATCCTCGGCCACCTGGGCGAGGGCCTGCCCTACAACATGTGGCGCGTCGATCACCGCAACGCCTGGGTCAAGGCGCCCAAGGGCTATCCGGCCAAGCGCAAGCTCTGCGAGTACTTCCAGGAAAACTTCTATCTCACGACCTCCGGCAACTTCCGCACCCAGACGCTGATCGATGCGATGCTGGAGGTTGGATCGGACCGCATCCTGTTCTCGACCGACTGGCCGTTCGAGAACATCGACCATGCCTCGAACTGGTTCAACGACACGAGCATCAGCGAGGCCGACCGCAAGAAGATCGGCCGGACGAACGCGATGTCGCTGTTCAAGCTGGCCTGATCCCAAGGCGCTCATCGACAAGGCACAGGCACCCATGATCGACATCGACGAATGGACCATCACCAGCGCGGCCCTGAAGGCGCAGGCCGCCACGCCCAGCCCGCGCCTGAAGGCCGTGATGGACAGCCTGGTGCGGCATCTGCACGACTTTGCGCGCGAGGTGCAGCTCACCGAGGCCGAGTGGGCCTGCGGCATCGACTTTCTCACGCGGGTCGGAAAGATCACGGACGACAAGCGCCAGGAGTTCATCCTGCTGTCCGACGTGCTGGGGCTTTCGACGCTGGTCACCGCGCAGTGCAACCGGCGCCCGACGGGATGCACCGAGGCGACGGTGTTCGGGCCCTTCTACGTGCCCGATGCGCCGCAGTACGAGAATGGCGACGACATCTCCAACGGCGCGAGCGGCGAGCCCTGCTTCGTCGCCGGCACCATCCGGGGCATCGGTGGCGAGCCGATCGGCGATGCGAGCATCGACGTGTGGCAGTCCGATGATGAAGGCTGGTACGACGTGCAGCGCCCCGGGCTGGACCATGCGCAGGGACGCGGCCACCTGAAGAGCCTCGAGGACGGGCGCTACCACTTCAAGTCCATCGTGGCCGTGCCCTACGCCATTCCGCACGACGGCCCGGTGGGCCAGCTGCTGGAGCAGCTCGGCCGCCACCCGTGGCGTCCCGCGCACCTGCACTTCATGATCAAGGCGCCGGGCTACGAGCCGCTCATCACCCACGTGTTCCGCTCGGGCGGCAGCTACCTGGGCTCGGACGCCGTGTTCGGCGTGCGCTCTTCCCTCATCGCCGACTGGAAGCGCCACGAGCCCGGCATCGCGCCCGACGGAACGCACATGAAGGTGCCGTTCCACACGCTCGACTACGACTTCGTCCTGAACAACGCATCCAGGGACTAGGGGCATGGAGCGCTTCGTCTACACCGCGAGCCCTTCGCGCATCGTCTTCGGTGCGGACAGCATCGACCAGCTGCCAGCGGAGATCGAGCGCCTGGGCGCGACGCGCGCCCTCGTCCTGTGCACGCCCAACCAGCGCGAGCAGGCGCAAGCCATTGCCGACCGGCTGCCGGGCCGCATCGCAGGGATCTTCGATGAAGCAGCCATGCACGTGCCGATCGAGACCGCGCGCAAGGCACGCGCACTGGCTTCGGAGCTGAAGGCGGATTGCGCGCTGGCGGTGGGTGGTGGCTCCACCATCGGGCTCGGCAAGGCGATTGCGCTGGAGTCCGGCCTGCCGATCATCGCGGTGCCGACGACCTATGCGGGCAGCGAAGCGACGCCCATCTACGGCATCACGGAAGCGGGGCTGAAGAAGACCGGACGCGATGCACGCGTGCTTCCGCGTGTCGTCATCTACGACCCCAGGCTCACGCTGTCGCTGCCCCTGGACCTGACGGTCACGAGCGCGATCAATGCGATGGCGCACGCGGCGGAAGGCCTGTATGCGCACGACGGCAACCCGGTGATCTCATTGATGGCAGAAGAAGGCATCCGCGCCTGCGCGGCGTCGCTGCAACCGCTGCGGGACAACCCGCGCGACCTGCCCGCACGCAGCCAGGCCCTCTACGGCGCCTGGCTGTGCGGCACGGTGCTCGGTGCCGTGTCGATGGGCCTGCACCACAAGCTGTGCCACACGCTGGGCGGCACCTTCGATTTGCCGCATGCGCAGGTGCACACCGTGGTTCTTCCGCATGCGCTTGCGTACAACGCGAGCGCGGCGCCAGAGGCCATGGCGCGCATTGCAAGAGCCCTGGGAACCGCGGAGGCGGCCATGGGGTTCTTCGAACTCGCAAGAACGCACGGCGCTGCCGTGTCGCTGAAGGCTATCGGCATGCCGGCCGCCGGTCTTGAGCATGCAGCCGATCTGGCAGTCTCCAACCAGTATCCGAATCCGCGGCCGCTCGAGAAGGCGGCGCTGCGCGCCCTGCTCGGCCGCGCATGGGAGGGCGCGCCGCCGCAAGCCTGATCAGGTGGCTCGCGCCTGCGGCGCAGGCTCGCGGCTCGACCGTTCATGGAAGAGCCCGAAGATCAGCTCGCGCAGCCAGCGGTTGCCGCTGTCCTGGTGAAAGCGCTCGTGCCACTGCTGGCGGATCTCGAAGGGCCTGACCTCGAACGGCGCGTCGACGCTGTGCAGGTCCGCGCGCGACGCCACCATGGCCTTGGCAAGGCGTGCCGGCGCGGTCAGCAGCAACCCCGACGTGGCGACGATCGACGTCAGGCCGAGCGAATGGGCGGCGGTAAGCACGACCCGCCGCCGGTCGAGCGCGCCGGCCCTCTCCAGGGTTTGCTGGAGCTGCAAGTCGGTGGTGCCCTGGGGCCGGTAGGCAATGTGCTCGGCCGCAAGGTAGTCGTCGAGCTCGATGCGCTCGCGCGCGCCCAGCGGCGACGCCTTCGACATCAGCACGACGAAGGTCTCGTCGAACAGCCGCTGCTGGTAGAACGATGGCCCCATCGCTTCCCAGCTGCCCAGGGCGACGTCGATCTGCCCGTGGAGCATGCGCTGCCGGGCCTCGGCCACGGAGACATCCACGGTTTCGAAACGAACCCCCGGCGCGATGCCGCGCGCGACCGAAAGCAGCTCGGGCACCATGACCAGTTGCCCGATGTCGTTGACGGCGATCCGGAACGTGCGGCTGGAGGTCTCGGGCTCGAAGGTCCGGCCCTGGTCGACCGCCTGCACCAGGCACGCGATGCCTTCCTCGATGGGCGCGATGAGCCGCTCGGCGACCGGCGTGGGCACCATGCCGTCGGCCGAGCGCACGAACAGCGCGTCGTTGAAGCGTTCGCGCATGCGCTTGAGGGCATTGCTCACCGCGGACTGCGTCATGCCGAGGCGGTCGCCCGCGAGCGTGACGCTGCGCGTGGCGTAGATCGCCTGGAACACCAGGAAAAGGTTCAGGTCGATGGAGTTGATGTTCATGGCGCCGCCTCCTTCACCGAACGGTCATTCGTTGTCCAGCACGGCCAGGTTGTCGTAGACCATCCGGAGCATGTCCCGAAGCGATTCGGCCTGCGTGGTAGTCAAGCCGGCCAGCGAGACACGCTCGTAGACCTGGGCCAGCGGAATGATCCGCAGCGTGAGGTCGCGGCCCGCCTCGGTCAGGCTCAGCGCGAGCGCGCGCGCATCCTCGTCCGACCGGTCGCGCACCAGCACGCCGCGCTGCAGGAGGCCATCGACCACCCGCGAGAGCGTGGAAGCGTCCGTCGACGTGTGCAGCGCCAGATCCGAGAGGCGCTGATGCGCCTTGTGGTGCAGCGCCACGCACACCCGCCACTCGGTCAGCGAGAGCTTGAACTGCTTGAGCTCCTTGCTGAACGACTGCCCCATGCGCATGCCTGCGCGGGCAAGCAGGTACGGAATGGCCCGCTCGAGGTCATGGTCCGTTAATTTATCTGCGTTTGCATTCAATTTTGGAGGTGCCTCGGTGCGCGCCTTGCGTGGCTGCGTCGACTTCGCTGCGGTCTGTTTTCTGGTGGCCATACCGAATGCTACAGGCGATTGCCGGCATCGATATAGCGTAAACCCCAAGCATTTATTATTTGCATTTGCAAATTTCATGCGCTTCAATCGAAGCCTTGCCACCGTCGAGTTCCCACCCACCATCCGGAGACCACCAATGACTGAAGCCGCCAACCCCTTTGCCCAACTGGACCGCGTAGACCTCCCCGCTCCGGGCCGAAAGTCGCCCGTGACGGACGCGCCTTCGATCGAAACAATAGCTGCATCTGCAAGCAATCTGGTGCCGATGCTGCGCGAGCGGGCGCAGCAAACCGAACAGGACCGCCGCGTTTCCGAGGCCACCACGCAGGCCTTCCACGACGCGGGCTTCTTCAGGCTGATGCAGCCCGCGCGCTACGGCGGTTACGAGTACGGGTTCACTGCGTTCATCGACGTGGTCAGCGAGTTGGCGCGGGGCTGCACCTCGTCATCGTGGGGCTGCTCGCTCGGCGCCATCCACCAGTGGCTGGTCGCGATCTTTCCGGAAGAGGCGCAGGACGACGTCTGGCGCAAGGACCCGCGCGCGATCGTCTGCGGCTCGTATGCGCCCGCGACCATGGCCGAGAAGGTCGACGGCGGCTATCGGGTGCAAGGCAAGTGGCTCTTTGCCTCGAACGTGGACAACTCGCAGTGGGCCTTGCTGGGCGTGCAGTTTCCGCCTGAAGAAAAAGGCGCCCCGCCGACAGCCGGCTTTTTGCTCGCGCCGCGCTCGGACTGGGCCATCGAGGACAACTGGCACGTGGCCGGCCAGGCAGGCACCGGGTCCAAGGCGATCGTCATCGACAAGCCGGTGTTCATTCCGGGGCACCGCAAGCTGACCTTCGCGGAGGCATCCTCCAACAATCCGCCGGGCGCCAAGGTCAACGCGAATCCGATCTACCGCATCCCCTTTCTGTCGGCGGTGCCGGTCTGCCTGGTGTCGCCGATCGTCGGCACCGCGCAAGGCGCGGTCGACGAACTGATCGCACTGGCCGGCACGCGCGTCACCCGGGGCGCCGTGGCCGGCGGCGGCAGCCGGCTCAGCGAATTCTTTCCCGTGCAGTCGCGCCTGGCCGAAGCCTCGGCCAGCGTCGATGCGGCGCGGCTGCTGCTCTATCGCGACACCGCGCAGGTGGAGCAGATGGCCGTGGACGGCCACGTCATCAGCATCGAGCAGCGGATCCGCAACCGGCGCGACCATGCCTTTGCCGCGCGGCTCTCGCGCGATGCCGTCGAGGCGGTGTTCGCGAGCGTCGGAGGCGCGGGCCTGTCGCTGAACCAGCCGATCCAGCGCATGTGGCGCGACACGAATGCGATCTCGCGCCACATCAGCCTCAACTGGGACGCGGTCTCCTCGATGGTGGGCCAGTACCTGCTCGGCCTGGAGCCGAAGGGCCAGTACTGACCGAGGCACCGGCCATGTACTCCTGGGCTCTCATCACGGGCGACGCGGCCGAGACGGTCGATGCGCGCCAGCTGCGGCAGGCGCTCGGCGCCTTTCCCACGGGGGTGTGCCTCGTGACCACCACCACGCCGGACGGCAAGCGCGAAGGCATGACGATCAACTCCTTCGCATCGGTGTCGCTCGACCCGCCGCTGATCCTGTGGAGCATCCGCGACGACACGCGCAGCGCCGATGCATTCCTGGCGACGCGGCCGTTCAACCTCAGCGTGCTGACCGCCGGGCAGCGCGAGCTGGCCTGGCATTTCGCCAAGCCCGCGGCCGACAAGTTCGAGCGCTTCGCCGAAGCCTTCGAGATCGGGTCCAACGGATGCGCTCGGCTCGTCGAGAGCGTCGCGACCTTCGAGTGCTCGACCTACTCGCGCCACCAGGAAGGTGACCACACCATCATCCTCGGCCGCGTGGAGCGCTTCTCGCGGACCGATGTGCCACCCCTGCTTTTTCATTCAGGCCAGATGGGCTCGCTGTGGGAGCTTGCCGAGACCCTGGCGCGGCCGCAGGGCGGAGGCAGTTGATCGCGCCGGTGCCCTCGCCTATGCGGGGCTCAAGGTCCGCACCATCTGCTCGTACATCGCATCCACCGCGGGCGAGCGCAGCGACACCTTGCTGCGCAGCGCCGCCACATCCATCGACTTGAGCCTGGGCAGGTCGAAGCCGCTGGGCAGGTTCTGCAATATCTGCAGGTGGGCCGGAACGCTGCAGCGCGTGAACACGGCGACGGCCAGGCCGCTCTCCACGGCCGCGAGCTGGCCGGCGAGGCTGGAGCTGTGATAGACGATGCGATAGGCGCGCCGCCTGGCGGCCAGGCTTGAGAGCGCGGCAGTTCGGGCCATGCTGCCCGCCTCGTAGACGGCGATCGGCAACGGATTGCGGCGCCAGGCTTCATGCTGCGCCGTGCCCACCCACACCAGCGGTTCGTGGAACAGGAGCTGTCCGCGTTGCGGCTTGTCGCGAGAGACCAGCGCCAGGTCGAGCTCGCCCCGCGCGATCTTGGGAATGAGGGAGGTCGACTGCTCGCAGGTCAGCTCGATTTCCACGCCCTTGTAGCGGCCGGCAAAGCTGCGCAGCACCGGCGTCAGGTAGGTGGAGGCGTAGTCGTCCGGCACGCCGAGCCGCACGCGGCCCGCGAGCTCCGGTCCGAACATGGCGTTCTGCGTTTCCGACTGCAGTTCGAGCATGCGGCGCGCATAGCCCAGCAGCTGCGCGCCCGCCGGCGTCACTTCCAGGTGCCGCGGGCCTCGCAGCAGCACGGCCTGGCCGAGCGCGTTCTCCAGCTTCTTGATCTGCATGCTCACCGCCGACTGCGAGCGGTGGACCAGCGGTGCCGCGGCAGAGAGCGAGCCGGCATCCACCACCGCCACCAGGGCGCGCAGCCAGTCGATCTGGAGATCGGGATATTTCATCGTCGCGCTTCTCATTCGATGTTCGAATGATAGGCCTTCGAACTATGCGCTTTACGCCGCTGTCGCATGGGCGGACGATCGCCTTCATGCAAAAGAAGGCAGTCCAGGTGCACCCCGCGTTCGCGGCGACGCGCCGGCAATCGAAACGGGAGAGCACGGGGCAATGGCTGCTGATTGCCGGCGGCGTGCTGCTCGGCACGATCGGCGTCTTCGTGGAAGAGGCGCACCAGCATCCGCTGGTCACGGTGCTGTTTCGCTGCGCCTTCGGTGCATTGGCGCTGCTCGCATGGGGCTTGGCAACCGGCCGAACGAACGAGCTGCGGCTGCGCGGCAAGAGCGGATGGATCGCCTGCGCGACGGGCTGCCTGATGGTGCTGAACTGGGCGCTGTTCTTCGCGGCGATCCCGCGCATCTCGATTGCGGTGGCCACCATTGTTTTTCACATCCAGCCGGTGTGGATCATTCTCTTCGGCGCACTGGTCCTGCGCGAAGCCGTGTCGCCGCGCCAGTGGGCCGCCACACTGGCCGCACTGTGCGGCCTCGCGCTGACGACCGGGCTTTTCGGCAACATGGCATCGGTGGCCTCATGGGGCAGCGGCTACACGCTCGGCCTGCTCATGTGCCTGGGCGGATCGCTCTGCTATGCCGCGGTGACCATCCTCGCCAATACGGAAAAAGCCATCACGTCCTACGCGCTGGCCTGGTGGCAGTGCCTGATCGGCGTTGTTGTCCTGGCGTGGGTGCCTCTTGTGTTCGGCTGGCCGGATTCGGCGCCCGCCTGGGCGTGGCTCGCGGGCCTGGGCGTGTTGCACACCGGGCTGGCCTACGCCCTTCTCTTTGCGGGCATGGCCCGGCTTTCGCTCGGCAGGATCGCCGTGCTGCAGTTCGTGTACCCATTGACTGCGGTGCTGGTGGACTGGGGTGTGTACGGGCGCCGCTTGAACGGGGTCCAGCTTACGGGTGTCGCGCTGATGGCGGCAGCGCTGTGGACGATCAAGCAGCCGAAGCAGAATGCGGCGGGCGGCGGCTGATGGCTCACTCGCGTGCGCGGCCGCTGCATGGCGGCGCTTCGTTGGCATGCTTGAGGTAGGCGATCAGGTCCGCGCGCTCTGCGGCGTCGGGCACGCCGTCGTAGGTCATGGCGGTGCCGGGCACCATGGCCAGCGGCTTGGCCAGGAAGCGGTCGAGCGTCTTGTCGTTCCAGACGATCTTCGATTTCTTCATGGCCTCCGAGTAGGCGAAGCCGGGCACGCTGCCGGCCAGCCGGCCGAACAGCCCGCAGTGCCGGGGCCCGACGCGGTCGACCGCCAGCGCATGGCAGGCCAGGCAGCGCGCGTAGACCTGCTCGCCGCGCACCGCGTCGGGCACTGCCCACGCGTGCGCGGCCGCGGCCAGTGCGGCGGCCGCAAGGAGCCACCGGCCTGAGCTCATGACATGAAGGCCGAAGGCACGGGCGTTTCGCCGAGTGCCTGCCGCAGCACGGCCCAGTGCATCGCCTCGTCGCCAAGAATGCTCGCAGCCGCCTTCGACAGGTCGCGATTGCCGAACAGCGGCACGGCACCCAGGTACGCGCTCACGGCACCCTGCTCCAGCTTGGCCGCAAAGCGCAGCACGTCGGCCTGCGACTTCAGCTGCTCCAGCGGAAAGCCGTAGCTGGCCTTGGCCGCCACGGCATGGCCGCCGAGCTTGGCGACCGTCTTGGCGAGCAGGTCCGCATGCGCCTTGTGGTGGCCCTGGAAGCTCAGCGCCAGGTCGAGCACGGGCTTCTCGAGCAGCTTGCTCTCGGCCCCGGCCTGGTAGGCCGCAATGGCCTCGAGTTCGGCGGCAAGCGCGGTGTTGAGGATCTGCACGTCGTTGCCGGTGGCGCCGCCGGTCTTGGCGGCCAGGGCATCGCGGCCGGCCAGCAGCGCGACCGCGGCACCGGACAGCACCAGCCCCGACTGGCCGAGGAACATGCGCCGCGCGGCGACGGGAGAAGTCATTTGAAAGAAGGACATGGTTGTTTTCCTCGTAGTGATCGTGGGTAAGAGCTTCAGGGGCGGGGTGATTCCCGCCCGTCGGCCAGGCTCGCCAGCACACGCGCCACGATGCGATCGCAGCGCGCGCCGTCGAATGAAAATGCATCGCCCACCGCCACGTCGATGTCGCGGGACAGGCCTTCGCGCAAAAGGCTGCGCGCGCGGAAGAAGCGGGTGCGCACGGTGGCTTCGGGCAGCGCCAGGGCCGCGGCCGTTTCCTCGACGCTCATTTCCTCGACCGCCCGCAGCATGAAGACGGTGCGGTAGGCATCGGGCAGGCGATCGATGCGGCGCTCCATCAGCCGCCGAAGTTCTTCCCGCATGGCGTGGCGTTCCGGTTGTTTGTCGGGATCGTCGGCGGCGGCCGATTCGGGCTCGTCTTCATCGAAGCCGGGCGCGGCGGCGCCGTCGAGCGGAATCACCTGCGCACCGCGGCGCCGCAGGCGCCCGAGGGCCTCGTTGATCACGATGCGGACCAGCCAGGTCGAGAGCTGCGCATCGTCGCGGAAGCTGCCGATGGCGCGCCAGGCGCGCAGGTAGGCGTCCTGCAGCGCGTCCTCGGTTTCTTCGTCGCTCTTGAGGATGCTGCGCGCCGTGCGGAACAGCAGCTGGTTGTGGCGCCGCATGATGCACTCGAAGGCCGGCGCATCGCCTTGCGCGGCGCGCGCCGCGAGTTCGCGGTCGGAGCCCTGTGCGGGGCTCGCCGATGCGGCAACTGGGGAGGGGGCGGCGTGGGACATGTGTGCTTCTCTTTCCCATTGGATGAAGCAGCCCCGCGCCGCGTTTCAATTATTTTTGCTCGATGGCGCGAGTTCGTCGGCATAGCAGACCGGCGAGGACAGCATCACGCGTTCAGGAAAGCGCAGTGCCCGGCCCCGCAGCGAGGCCGCCGCGTCCGATGCGAGCTGGTGCAGGCGCCTGCTGGCGCTGGCGATCTTCTCCAGCGGTGCCGTGCCTTCGGCCTCACCTTCGCCCTCGCGCGCCTGCAGGGCCGCGGCACCCAGAACGGCGCCCTGCGCGCCCGCAGCCAGCGCGGCGGCAATGTCCGCCCCATCGGCAATACCGCCCGCGGCGAGCACCGGAACCGACGCCAGCACCAGCACATCCGCAAGAATGGCAGCCAGCGGCTGCGCACCGCGCACGGCGTCGCCGGCCTCCCGGCCCTGCACGATCAGGATCTGCGCCCCGGCGCCTTCTGCTTCGCACGCGCCGCTGACCGATGACACCTGGCAGGCCACCACCACCCCGGCTTCGCGAAGCTGCCGCACGGCGGTCCTGGACAGCGCGCCGAGCAGCCCGGCCACCGGCACGCGCAGTTCGATGCAGGCAGCAATCTGCGCGTCGAGCAGCGCCGGCTCCGTGGCGGCCGGATTCAATTCAGCGCCGAAGTGCCGGTCCGTGTGCGCCCGCACCGCCAGCACCTCTTCGCGGAGGCGCGCAGGCGGCGCCTCCGACGTGCCGAGAAAGCCGAAGCCGCCGGCCTGCGTCACGGCCGCGACCAGTTCGGGGTCGGCCGCGCCGGCCAGCACCAGCGGGAGGCTGCACTTGAGCAGCTCGCACACCGGCCGGTGCAGCGCCGCGGCGGATTCGGGCGCCGAAGCCTGGCGGGAACTGGACATGGGCGGCTCCTTGTCTTGCCTTGGCTAACCTGCTTCCTCGACAAACGCCTCTTCGCGCTTCGATCTGATCGAGGGCAGGAGCACGATCAGCAGCAGCGCGACCGCGCCCGCCAGCAGCCCCGCGGAAATCGGCCGCGAGACGAACACGCTCCAGTCGCCGCGCGAGAGCAGCAGCGCGCGCCGCAGGTTCTCTTCCATCATCGGCCCCAGGATGAGGCCGAGCAGCAGCGGCGCCGGCTCGCATCCGAGCTTGATGAAGGTGTAGCCCACGACACCGAAGATCGCCACCAGCCAGATGTCGAACACGTTGTTGTTGGTCGAGTACACGCCAATCGCGCAGAACAGCACGATCGCCGGGAACAGCCACCGGTAGGGAATGGTCAGCAGCTTGATCCACAGGCCGATGAGCGGCAGGTTCAGGATCACCAGCATCAGGTTGCCGATCCACATCGAGGCGATCAGCCCCCAGAACAGCTCCGGGTTGCTGGTCATCACCTGCGGGCCCGGCTGGATGTTGTGGATCGTCATGGCGCCGACCATCAGCGCCATGACCGGGTTGGGCGGAATGCCCAGCGTCAGCATTGGAATGAAGGAGGTCTGCGCACCCGCGTTGTTTGCGGCTTCGGGCCCGGCCACGCCGCGGATGTTGCCCTTGCCGAAGGGCACTTCGCCCGCCTTGAGCTTGATCTTCTTTTCGAGCGTGTAGGCCGCAAAGGCCGACAGCGTGGCGCCGCCGCCCGGCAGGATGCCCAGCGACGAGCCCAGCGCGGTGCCGCGCAGCACGGCCGGAAACATGCGCTTGAAGTCTTCCTTGGTGGGCATGAGGCCCGTGACGCTGGCCGTGAAGACCTCGCGCTCGTCCTCGGGCCGGGCCAGGTTGGCAATGATCTCGCCGTAGCCGAACACGCCCATGGCGATCGCGATGAAGCCCAGGCCGTCGGTCAGTTCCGGAATGTCGAAGCTGTAGCGCGCCACGCCCGAATTCACGTCGGTGCCGACCAGGCCCAGCAGCAGGCCCACCATGATCATGCAGATGGCCTTGAGCAGCGAGCCCGAGGCCATCACCACCGCGCCGATCAGGCCCAGCACCATGAGCGAGAAATACTCGGCCGGGCCGAACTTGAAGGCGATCTCGGTCAGCGGCGGCGCGAACGCGGCAAGGATCAGCGTGCCCACGCAGCCCGCGAAGAACGAGCCCAGGCCCGCGGCCGCGAGCGCCGGTCCGCCGCGCCCCCGCTTGGCCATCTGGTGGCCGTCGATCACCGTCACCACGGACGACGATTCGCCCGGCAGGTTGACCAGGATGGCGGTGGTCGAGCCGCCATATTGCGAGCCGTAGTAGATGCCCGCGAGCATGATGAGCGCGGCCACGGGCGGCAGCGCGTAGGTGGCCGGCAGCAGCATGGCAATGGTGGCCGTCGGGCCGATGCCCGGCAGCACGCCGATCAGCGTGCCCAGCAGGCAGCCGATGAACGCATAGACCAGGTTCTGCAGCGTCACCGCGGTGGAAAAGCCGAGCGACAGGTGGTTGATCAGATCCATCATGGGTGGTGCCTCGCGCTCAGCCGGTGATGAAGGTGGGCCACACCTGGAACTGCAGCTTGAGTCCCACGATGAAGGTCAGGTAGCTGCCGATGGCCAGCACGGTTGCCAGCACCAGCGACAGCTTCATCGAGAAGTTGGCACCGGCCATGCAGGCCACGATCACCAGCGCATAGATGGCGAGGATCAGGCCCATGGCCGGCAGGCCGATGCTGCGCAGGCCCGCCAGCAGGATGCCGAACAGCAGGTTGGCGCCGATGATGAAGCCGAGCGGCTTCCATGCGATCTTTCCGACCGGCTCGCCGTCGGACGTGGGGCCCGTGAACGCGGTGGCAATCACCACCAGGCCCAGCAGGGTCAGCAGCACGCCCACGATCAGCGGGAAGTAGCCCGGCCCCATGCGGGCCGCACTCCCGACGTTGTAGTTGGCGGCGCCCAGCGCGAACGCCGCGCCGACGCAGGTGAACATGATGCCCGAGAAGAAGGTCTTCTGGCTCTTGATCTGCATACGCAATCTTTCTCTCTCTCGAATGGAATGGATACGGCAACCCGCACTGATGCACGGGCAACGGCAGCGGACAACGGGGAAGTGCGCGCGGCATGCCGAGAAGGCAGCCGGCATCGCACAGGTCAGGTTCAAGTCAGATGCATCATGTTATGAGGTTTATTGCATCACATTGTGAGTAATTACCCTGCGTCGGAATCGGGCCGGCTGCTACATTGCTTTCCGTTCGCACAATCATTCTTGGAAAGTTCATGGCCAGCCAACGGGGATCCATCGAGAAGCAGCACTTCGAGGCACTGTCCGACTTCAGATTCAGGCTGCGCAGCTTCCTTCGCTTCAGCGAAGACGCGGCGCGGGAGGAAGGCATCACCGTCCTTCAATACCAGTTGATGCTCCACACCCAGGGCTTTCCCGGCCGCGAGTGGGCCACCATCAGCGAGATCGCCGAGCGACTGCAGGCCCAGCACCACGGCGTGGTCGCCCTGGTGTCGCGCTGCGAGGAGGCCGGCCTGGTCAAGCGCAAGCCCAGCCATGCGGACCGGCGCCAGGTCGAGGTCCATCTGCTGGCCGCGGGACGCAGGAAGCTGGAACGGCTCGCGGTGCTGCACGCGGACCAGGTGGCCGAACTGGCCAAGGTGGTGGCGCTCGCCAGCAAGGGCGGCGCCTAGCAGGCCGCTGCGGGTTTCTCAACGCAGGGGGCGAACCGAATATGTCATGAAATGATATATTCGAGGGCTGGCCTCGGATGAGGCAGATCGACTCTTCCCGAACAGCCATGACTCCAGTCCCCCACCCGCCCCGCGGCGACTTCGCCCTCAATGCGCGCCTGCTGCGCATCACCGTCATGGCCATCGTGGTCGGGGCGGTCAGCACCGTGGCCGCGCGCGTGCTGCTCGACCTGATCCGCTTCTTCACCAACCTGTTCTTCTTCCAGACCTTCTCGCTGGCGGACCGCTCGCCGGCCGGGCACACGCTGGGCGCCTGGGTCATTGCGGTGCCGGTGATCGGCGGGCTGATCGTGGGGCTGGTCGCACGCTACGGTTCCGACAAGATCCGCGGCCACGGCATTCCCGAGGCGATCGAGGCGATCCTGTTCGGCAAGAGCAAGATGTCGCCGAAGGTGGCGCTGCTCAAGCCGCTGTCCTCGGGCATCGTGATCGGCAGCGGCGGCCCGTTCGGCGCCGAAGGGCCGATCATCATGACCGGCGGCGCCATCGGCTCGCTGATCGCGCAGCACTTCCATCTCACGGCCGCCGAGCGCAAGGCGCTGCTGGTGGCCGGCGCCACCGCGGGCATGACGGCGGTGTTCGGCACGCCGGTGGCGGCCGTGCTGCTGGCGGTGGAACTGCTGCTGTTCGAGCTCCGGCCGCGCAGCCTGCTGCCGGTGGCCGTGGCCTGCGCGGTGGCGGGGTTCACACGTCCGCTGCTGATGGATGCCGGCCCGCTGTTTCCGCTGCAGACCGCGGTGCCCGGCCCGCTCGCGATGCTCTCGTGCGTGGCCGCGGGGCTTCTGTGCGGCGCATTGTCGGCCTCGCTCTCGATCTCGCTCTACAAGGTCGAAGACCTGTTCGGTAAGCTGCCGATCCACTGGATGTGGTGGCCGGCGATCGGCGGCCTGGCGGTGGGCATCGGCGGCTACTTCGAGCCGCGTGCATTGGGCGTGGGCTACGACGTGATCGGCGATCTGCTGCACAACCACCTGGCGCTCGGCGTGGTGGCCGCGCTGCTCGCGGTGAAGGCGGTGATCTGGGTCATCTCGCTGGGCTCGGGCACTTCGGGCGGCGTGCTTGCGCCGCTCCTGATGATGGGCGCGGGCCTGGGCGTGGTGCTCTCGCACGTGCTGCCCGGCAACGACCCGATGCTGTGGCCGCTGGTCTGCATGGCCGCCACGCTGGGCGGCGTGATGCGCGCACCGCTCACCGCCACCATCTTCGCCTTCGGGCTCACGCACGACAGCAATGCGCTGCTGCCGCTGCTGACCACCTCCGCCGTGGCCTATGGCTTCACGGTGCTGACCATGCGCCGCTCGATCCTCACCGAGAAGATCGCGCGCCGCGGCTATCACATCTACCGCGAATACGGCGTCGATCCGCTCGAGCGGCACTCGGTGGAAGAGGTCATGACGCGCGAGGTGCGCAGCATCGACGCGGCCCTGCCGGTGGCGCGGGCGCTGTTCGAGCATTTCGGCGACGGCCAGGCCCACCGTGCGTTCCCCGTGGTGCGCAACGGCGCGGTGATCGGCGTGGCGGACCGCGCGATGCTGGCCGCGTGCGGCACGCGCGATCCCATTGCCACCGTGGGCGACGCATGCGCCGACGTGCCGCTGTTCTTTGCGCTGCCGGGCGAGAACTGCCGCGCGGTGGCCACGCGGCTCGCGCGCCATCGGCTCGAGCGGCTGCCCGTGGTGAAGGACGCGCAGTCGCTGGTGCTGGTGGGCATCGTGGCGCGCAGCGACCTGATCAAGCCTTCGCTCGCGCACTTCGACGAGGAAGAAAAGCGCGAGCGGATGCGCGGGCTGCCGTGGCAGGCCTGATCCTGCAAGCCCTACATCAATCGCAATCCGCGCGCGAACTGCATCGAGGTCTTCACGAACTTGGGGGCGTCGCTCATCTGCGCGAGCTCGGCGAGGCCTTCCTCGGTGATGCGCCTCACCGTCGCAATGCGCGATGCGGCATCCCGGCCAGCGGGCCTCACGGGTGCGAACTCGGCCTCGATCAAGCCCGTGGCCACGAGCACCGAGACGATCCGCACTTCCTCCGGAAGCGCGACTCGGACAGGCAGCAGCGTGTGCTGGAGCCTCAGCAGGAACAAGAGCGGCATTCAGTCCTCCGATTGCCGGCGTTTGTTCGACCCAAAGAATGCCGGCTTTTCTTGGTCTGGAAAATGTAGCCTTAAGTACCCTTTCCTGCATCTGGCCACACGGCATAGCCCGTGCGCGCGAGGCGGCGGGGCGAAGCAAAGCTCAGCGCGGCGTCACGAGGTCCCGCCGCAGGCTCCAGATGCAGGCCCCGAGGCGAAGCAGTTCCTCGACCCGGCGGTCGTGGAACGGGCTTTGTGCATCCTCCTGGGCGATGAGAGCGGCGATGTGGTCGAGGGCGTCGGCAGGCGTAAAGCCGAGGCCGGCGCGCGCCATCTCGATCACGGTCACCAGGGCCTTTGTCTTCTCCATGCGGAAATGATGCCCAAGAAACGCGCAAAAACAATACGCAGTTTCGTTTTAATAATTAGTTCTTATAACTAGTTGGGTGCGCTGGCGGCAAGGTGGATGCTCTCAGGGCAGGAGTTCGAACTTGAGGTCGGCCAGCGGCGTGACCTTTTCTTCGCGCACCATCTTGTATTCGGTGTTCGGGCCGAGCCACTTGGCCCAGATCTTGTCGAGCTCGCCCGACTTCTCGAGCGCGTAGAGCGCGCCGTTCACCTTGGCCAACAGCACCGGCTCGTCCTTCTTCATGCCGATGCCGATGGGCTGCAGCACCATCGGCTCCTTGATCATCTTGAGCGCCACGCCCTCGGTCTTCGATTGATTGACCAGTTTGGTGATGGTCATGGTGTTCGCGACCATGCCGACCGACTTGTTCTGCTGCACCGCCATGAAGGCCGAACCGGTGTCCTGGAAGGTCACGGGCTCCGAGCCGTTCATCTTGATCGACAGCTCCGAGGTCGATCCCTTGGTCGAACTCAGGCGCTTGCCCTTGAAGTCGGCCTTGGCGGCACCCGGGTCGGAGGCTTTCACCGCGAGCATTTCCTTGGCCACGTAGTACGGGTCGCTGAACTGGATCTGCTCGCCGCGGCTCTTGGTGTAGGCCAGGTTGGCAATGGTCACGTCGACGCGCCCGAGCTTGACCTCGGGCACGCGCGCTTCCACCGAGAGCGGCGTGACCTTGGCCGTCAAGCCGAGTTCCTTGGCCAGCGCGTGGCACAGGTCGACGTCGTGGCCCACCATCTCGCGCGTCTTCGGATCCGGCGCGGCGAAGGGCGGAACGTCGGCGAAGGTGCCGCAGCGCAGCTCCTTGCGCGCGCTGATGTCGCTCCACTGGTCGGCATGCGCCAGCAGAGAGGCGGCGCAAAGACAGGTTCCGATCGTGGTGAGGCGGAAGACGTTTCTGTTCGACATGGTGAGCTCCTGAGGAGATGCTGGGGGAAGAAAAAAATCAGTGCGCGCGCAGGTCCGACAAGAAGCGCTGCGCACGCGGATGCTGCGGACTCTTGAAGAAGGCCTCGGGGTCGGCCTTCTCGAGGATGCGGCCCGCGTCCATGAACCAGACGCGGTCGGCCACCTCGCGGGCGAAGTTCATCTCGTGCGTGACGCACATCATGGTCATGCCGTCGTGGGCCAGGCCGCGCATCACCGACAGCACTTCGCCCACCATCTCGGGGTCGAGCGCGCTGGTGGGCTCGTCGAACAGCATCGCAGGCGGCTCCATGGCCAGCGCGCGCGCAATCGCCACGCGCTGCTGCTGTCCGCCCGACAGCTGCGCCGGGTAGGCGCCTGCCTTGTTCGACAGGCCCACGCGCTCGAGCAGCTGCGCCGCCCTCGCCTTTGCGTCGGACCGCTTCACGCCCAGCACCCGCATGGGCGACAGCATGATGTTCTCCAGCACCGAGAGATGCGGAAACAGGTTGAAGCTCTGGAACACGAAGCCGATGCGGCTGCGCAGCTTGTTGAGCGCCGCGCTGCTCATGGGCGCGTGGATGTCGTGGCCGTCGAACAGCAGTTGGCCCGACTTCACTTCCTCCAGCCGGTTGACGGTGCGGATCAGCGTGGACTTGCCGGAGCCCGAAGGGCCGCAGACCACCACCACCTCGCCCTTCTTGACCTCGGCGTTGACGTCGGCGAGCGCCTGGTAGTCGCCATACCACTTGTTGATGTTGGAGAACAGGATCATGGTGTCATCCCCTGCGGGGTGTGGAACGGGGTTCATGGCGCTGTCTCCTGGTCTTGTGGTCGATGGCCGTCGAGCGCGGCCTCACGGGTTTGCTGCCACCGGCGGCGGCAGCGAAACACCGTCTTCGGATGTCTTCACGGAAGCTGCACCGAGCCGCTTGTGGGCAATGCGCCGCTCCAGCCACTGCGCGAGCTGCGTCAGGCTGAAGCAGACGACGTAGTACGTCATCGCCAGGATGAAGAACACCTGGAACGGCTTGGTCAGCAGCTGGTTGTTGATCTGGTTGGCCGCGAAGGTCAGCTCCTGCACGTTGATGACGTAGCCCAGCGTGGTCTCCTTGATGGTGGAGATGAACTGGCTCAGCATGCTCGGCAGCATGTTGTAGAGCGCCTGCGGCAGGATCACGAACCACATCGTGCCCAGGTGGCTGTGGCCGAGCGCGCGCGCCGCTTCGGCCTGGCCCTTGGGCAGCGCCTGGATGCCGGCGCGCACCACCTCCGACAGGTAGGCGCCCTCGTAGATCACCAGCGTGCACAGCATGGTGGTGAAGCCCGACACATCGCGCCCGATCAGGATCGGCACCAGGAAGTAGACCCACAGGATCACCATGAGAAGCGGCACGCCGCGCACCACGTAGACCAGCACCGTGGCCGGCCAGCGCAGCAGGCGCCAGGGCGACAGCCGCGCGAGCGCCAGCAGCACAGACAGCGGAAACGCCAGCACGATGCCCAGCACCGACAGGATCAGCGTGGCGACGATGCCGCCGAGCGGCCCGCTGGGGTACTGGCCGACGAGCAGCAGCAGCCAGTTGTCGCGCAGGATTTCAAAGACGCTGAACATGGCCTCTTACCTCGCTTGGGCGATGCGGTAGCGCCGCGACAGCCAGCCGCCGACGGCCATGATGAGCAGCGAGCACACGAGGTACAGCACCGTCGCCATGCTGTAGGCCTCGAAGGTGCGGAAGCTCTGGCTCTCGATCTCCTTCACCGCGTGGGTCAGCTCGGCCACGCCGATGGCCATCGCCAGGCTGCTGTTCTTGAACAGCGACACGCTGTGGTTCACCAGTGCCGGCACCGCGTTGCGGATGGCCTGCGGCAGCATCACGTGGCGCATCGAACCGATGTAGCCGTGGCCGAGCGCGCGCGCGGCCTCGGCCTGGCCGGGCGGGATGGAGCGCAGGCCCGAGCGCATGTCCTCGCTGAAGTAGGCGGCCTGGCAGAGCCCGAGCGCGACGATCGAGAGAATCGTCTCCGCGTTGTGCACCGACAGCCAGCCCTGCAGCGCATCGGGCAGCAGGCTGAAGATGCCGAAGTACCAGAGCATGAGCTGCACCAGCGTGGGCACGTTGCGGTGGTACGAGACATAGCCCATCACCACACGCTCGGCCAGCCGGCTCGGCATGAGGCGCACGACCAGCAGCACGACCGCCATGGCCATGGCCAGCAGCCAGGAGCCGGCCGCGATCTTCAGCGTTTCCTGCAGGCCGTGCAGCAGCATCGCGCCGAACTCCGGCTTCAGCAGGATCGCGAGCAGGTCGAAGTCCTTCATGTGCTGCTCCTTGGCGTGGCCGTGCGGGGCGTTCAGGCCTGCGGCGCTTCCGGGCGCGCGGTCGAGAGTCCGCCGGGCACCTGCAGCGTGGGCGTGATTTCCATGTGGCCCACGTTGACCGCGATGGGCGCCGCAATCGCGAAGGCGATGGCATTGGCGATGTCCTCGGCCTGCGGCAGCTCGTAGCCTTCGACGAAGCGCTTGTGGGTTTCTTCGGAGTCGCCGTGCACGTGCGCGAAGATGTCGGTGGCCACGCGCCCCGGGCAGATCTCGGTCACGCGCACGCGCTTGCCGAAGACGTCGATGCGCAGCTGGCGCGACAGCATGCTTACGGCCGCCTTGGTCGCGTGGTAGGTGCTGTTGCCGCCGAAGTTGTAGGCCGCGGCAATGGAGCTGATGTTGATCACGTGGCCCCGGTCGCGCGCGGCCATGCCGGGCACCACGAGCCGGCACAGGTGCAGCACGGCGCGCAGGTTCACGTCGACCAGCAGGTCGATGCCCTCGGCATCGGCCTTGAGGATGGAGCCGGGGCGGTCGACGCCGGCGTTGTTGACCAGCACGTCGAATGCCACCTCCTGCGTGAGGCGGGTGATGCCGGCGAGGTCGCTCACGTCGATGGCATGCGGGATGCAGCCGGTGCGCGCGGCCAGTTCGGCCAGCTTGCCGGCGCTGCGCGCCAGCGCGTGGACCTGGAGGCCTTCCTTGCAGAGGCGCTCGACGACGGCGGCACCGATGCCCGAGGAGGCCCCCGTCACCAGCGCGGTCTTGTAGTCGGAGAAGGGCATCTTTGTTTCTTTCGTGGAACTGGAGATCGCTGCGTTGAATTCACTGTATCGAGCGCTTCTTCGCGGCGCCAAGACGGATTGGCTGTGGAGCGATAAGCCGCCCTTATGTTGCCCCGTGTTCGTGCATACGGCCTAGGGTAAGCACCATGTCCGGGCTGCAGACCTGCTAGTCCGGCTGCTTCGAGATCGGCACCACGCGCCCCGCCTGCTCGACCACGCTGCGCACCGCGCGCGCCAGCTCCACCGCACCGGGCGTGTCGCCGTGCAGCAGGATCGAATGCGCGCGCATCGGGATCTTCTTGCCGCTGTGGCTGGTGACCGTGCCCTCCTCCAGCAGCTGGCGCACGCGCGCCAGCACCGCGCCCTGGTCGTGGATCACCGAACCGGGCAGCTTGCGCGGCACCAGCAGGCCGTCGTCGCCGCAGGCGCGGTCGGCCAGGAAGGTGGTGCGCACGCGCAGGCCGCAGCGCGCGGCCGCGTCCTCGATGGCGCGGCTGGCGGAAGTGCTGACGATGAGCATCGGATCGAAATCCGCCACCGCGCGCACCAGCGGCTCGGCCAGCGCGGCGTCGGCCGCGGCCATGTTGCCGAGCGCGCCGTGAAAGCTCATGTGCGTCATGCGGTGGCCGGCGGTGCGCGCCATGCCGTCCAGCGCGCTCAGCTGGTAGAGCACGTAGGCGACGAGTTCCTTCGGCTCGATCTGCATCGGCCGGCGGCCGAACCCGAGCAGGTCGGGAAAGCCCACGTGCGCGCCCACGTCAACGCCCCGCGCCAGCGCCAGGCGCACGGTGCGGTCCATGATGACCGGATCGCCCGCATGGAAGCCGCAGGCCACGTTGGCGGAAGAAACGATGTCGAGCAGCGCCTCGTCCTCGCCCATGCGCCAGGGTCCGAAGCCTTCGCCGAGGTCTGCGTTCAGGTCGATGTCCATGGGAGTCCTTTTTCTCTCTCGTTCGTCAGAGGGGGAGCAGGTCGAGCAGCGGCGCGCCGAAGCCGACTGCAAGGCCGTCGGCCGCGCGGAGGCCGTCGACGATGCCGGCCTGCGGCGCGGTGACGGGCAGCAGCAGCGGGCCGATCTTCAGCAGGCCGAGGGTCTGGCCGGCTTCGACGCGCTGGCCGATGCGCACCAGCGGCGCCGCGGCCAGCGGATGGCTGTGCAGGAACACGCCGACGGAGGGGGCGTGGATCGGCGAGTGCTCTGGTTCGGCTTCTTCCGCCGGCAGTTCAACGATGTTGTCGCCCTGCCGTCCGAGGCGCAGCGTGCCTTCTGGCGTGCGCAGTTCGAGCAGGCCGATGTCGGTGCCGGCCAGCCAGGCGGCCAGCTGCGAGGTGCGCAGTGCGATGTCCTGCATGTCAGCTTTTCTTGGGGTGCTGTTGTTCGGGGCGCTTCTGTTCGGGACGCGTGCACAGGCCACCGGGTACTCCCCTCCGCGAATGTCCCCCGGCCTGCGGCCTCCTCCTTGATTTCGCTGCGGGGAGCACCCGATGCCCTGTGCACTTGGGCACGCTCGTGGTGTACCGCTGATCAACCGCCGCTGCGCATAACGTTCCTGTCGATGGGGTGCCTTGCGCAGCGAAATAAAGGAGGAGCCGAAGGCGGGGGACATTCGCGGAGCAAGGTACCCCGTCGGCAGGAGCGCGCCCTGAACAGCACGCTCCAAACACGACACGGCGAATAAAAAAACAAGGCGTCATCCCGGTTGCCTCGCTACGGAAACAGGCGCACCGCGATGCAGTTCCACCATGCGTGCCACCTTGTCGAGCCAGGCGCGCACTTCGTCGAGCGCGGCCAGCGCTTCGTCCCAGGTGGTTTCGATGAAGCGCACGCGGCTGCCGATCGGCGCCTGGCCGAGGCGCCACATGTCGGCCTCGATCACCGTGCCGAACTTCGGGTAGCCGCCCGAAGGCTGGGCGTCACGCATCTGGATGATCGGCTGCCCGCTGTGCGGCACCTGGATCACGCCGGGCACGATGCCGTGCGAGCGCAGCTCCATCGGTGCGATGGGGCGCAGTGCCTCGCCCTCCAATCGGTAGCCGTAGCGGTCGCTCTGCGCAGTGATCTTCCATTCGCCGGCCCAGAAGGCGTCGCGCGACGCGGGCTCGAACGCCATGTACTCGGCCGCGGGCAGTACGCGCACGGCTGCCACGCCGCCCTGCTGCAGCGGCAATGCGAGCGCGGGCGGCACGAGGCCGAAGCCGGTCTTGCACGCAGCGCCCGCTGCGGCGGCGCGCAGCACGTCGCCCCGGCGCAGCGCACGCCCTTCGTGGCCGCCAAAGGCGCCACGCAGCTGCGTGCTGCGCGAGCCCAGCACTTCGGGCACCTCGACCCCGCCGGCCAGGCACAGCATGGCGCGGCTGCCGCGCTGATGCGCGCCGCCTTGCGGCAGGCCCAGCGCCAGCACCTGCCCGGCCCGCGCCTGGTGAACCCACCAGGGCAGCAGCGGCTGCTCGTCCAGCCGGGCCGCGCAATCGGCGCCGGTCAGCGCGAAGGCGCAGTCCTCGCCGAAACGCACCTTGAAGGGAAACACCGGCACTTCGATGGCGGCTGCATCCAGCGCATTACCCAGCAGCAGGTTGCCGGCCGCGAGCGCCAGGTTGTCCATGGCGCCCGAGGTGCCCACGCCCCAGCGCAGGCTGCCGGTGCGCCCCTGGTCCTGCACGGTGGCGAGCGCGGCCGAGGAAAGCACTTCGATCATCGGACGATGCCCTCCACGCGAAAACGGATCATGTCGCCCGGCTGCAGCGCCGCGGGCGGGTCCTGCGCGGGATCGAAGAAGCACATCGAGGTGCTGCCGATGGTGTTCCAGCCGCTGGGCCCGGCCGAGGCCGAGACACCGGTCTGCGCCCCGCCGATCGACACCGCCCCGCCCGGGATGCTCAGCACCGGCACCTTGCGGCGCGGCGTGGCAATGCGCGCGTCCATGCCGCCCAGGTAGCAGTAGCCCGGATGGCTGCCGAGCGCATACACCGGGTAGAGCGGCGCGCTGTGCAGCTCGACGATGCGCTCGATGCTGAGGCCCGTGTGCGCCACCACGTCGGCCATGTGCGGGCCGCCCGCGCCGCCGTAGACCACGGGCAGCTCGACCACCCGGCCTTCGCGCGGTCGTGCGACGGCCGCGTCCCACGCATCGTGCAGGCGCGCCTCCAGGGCTTGGAGCGCGCCGGCGCCGCGCGGCGGGTGCAGGAAGGTCAGCATCAGGTTGTTCATGCCCGGCACGGCTTCGCGGATCTCCGGCCAGGCCTGGGTCTCGTGCGCCAGCGCCCAGATGCGCTGCTGCGAGTCGAGGTTCATCTCGCCGGGCGCCTCGAAGATCAGCGCGGTCGTGCCCAGCAGGCTGATCGATGGCCGCTGCACGGTCATGCCGCGCTCCTTTGCTGCAGCCAGCGCTCGAGGTGGTGGATGTCGACGCCGCCGGCGGCAAAGCCCTCGTCGCGCAGCAGCTCGCGGTGCAGCGGCACGTTGGTCGCGATGCCGTCGATGCGCATCTCGGCGAGCGCCAGGCGCATGCGGTCGAGCGCATCGGTGCGCGTGCTGCCGTGCACGATCAGCTTGGCAATCATCGAGTCGTAGTACGGCGGCACGCGGTAGCCGGCGTTGGCGTGCGAATCGACCCGCACGCCGAAGCCGCCCGGCACCTGCCAGCCGGTGATGCGCCCGGGCGAAGGCGCGAAGGTGTCCGGGTTCTCGGCGTTGATGCGGCACTCGATCGCATGGCCCTGGCAGCGCACCTCGTGCTGCACCAGCGCAAGGCGCTCGCCGCGCGCCATGCGCAACTGCTGCTGCACGATGTCGATGCCCGCGGTCATCTCAGTCACCGGGTGTTCGACCTGCAGGCGGGTGTTCATCTCGATGAAATAGAAGGCGCCCTTCTCGTAGAGGAACTCGAAGGTGCCCACGCCGCAGTAGCCGATCTGCCGGCAGGCGGCCGCGCAGCGCTCGCCCACCTCGGCCATCAGCGCCTCATCGATGCCGGGCGCGGGCGCTTCCTCGATCACCTTCTGGTGGCGGCGCTGCAGCGAGCAGTCGCGGCTGCCCAGCCAGATGGCGTTGCCGTGGCTGTCGGCCAGCACCTGGATCTCGACGTGGCGCGGGTGCAGCAGGAACTTCTCGATGTAGACCTCGGGGTTGCCGAAGGCCTGGCGCGCTTCCTCGCGCGTGAGCGCCATCGCATCGAGCAGCGCCGCTTCGCCCTGTACCACGCGCATGCCGCGCCCGCCGCCACCACCCGCCGCCTTGACGATCACCGGATAGCCGATCTCGCGCGCGATGGCCTGCACGGCGGCCGGGTCGTCCGGCAGCGGCTCGTCGGGCCCCGGCACACACGGCACACCAGCCTTGCGCATCGCGCGCTTGGCCGAGACCTTGTCGCCCATGGTGCGGATGCAGGCGGCGCTGGGGCCGATGAAGACGAGGCCGGCCTGCTCCACGCGCGCGGCAAAGCCCGCGTTCTCCGACAGGAAGCCGTAGCCCGGGTGGATGGCCTGCGCGCCGCTGAGTTCGGCGGCAAACAGAATGGCGGACTGGTTCAGGTAGCTCTGCCCCGGCGCGGAGGGCCCGATGCACAGCGCTTGGTCGGCCTGCGCGACGTAGCTGGCTTCGCTGTCGGCCTCGGAATGCGCGACCACGGTCTTGAGGCCCAGGCCGTGGCAGGCGCGCAGGATGCGCAGGGCGATCTCGCCGCGGTTGGCAATGAGGACGGTGTCGAACATCGCGCAGCTTTCCTCAACCGAAGCGGAACAGGGGCTCGCCTGCTTCCACTTCCTGGCCCGAACGCACCAGCACGGCCTGCACGGTGGCGGCAGCGTCGGCGCGGACTTCGTTGAACATCTTCATGGCCTCGATCACGCAGAGCATCTGGCCGGCCTCGACGGCCTGCCCCGGCTGCACGAAGGGCGGCTCGCCCGGCGCGGACTGCAGGTGCACCACGCCGTAGAGCGGCGCAAGGCATTCGGCCGCGGCGGCTGGCGGCGGTGCCTGCTGCGCAGACTCCGCGGTGGGCGCCTTGCGCGCAGCAGCAGCCGGGCGCCGCGCGGCTGCGGGCACGGCCGCCAGCGCCGATTGCTTCACCAGCCGCAATGTGCTGCCGTCTTCGCTGTACTCCAGCTCCGCGAGGTCCGAGGCCGCGAGTGCGTCGATGAGCGTCTTGATCTGTTCCTGCTTCATGCCGGGGCTGCCTGTGGCGACAGAACATCCTTGGTGGCCGACGCATTCCGCGAACGCGTGACGGCAGGCATGAACGGTAGCGGCCCGCGGGCACAAAGCCCAAGACGGAATGGCTGTGCCGGGATAAGGCCGGCTTATGACGGCACGCTACGACAGCGCAGCCAGTTCGGGTTCGGGCGTGGCCGCGAAGGTGCCGGCCAGGTCGACCACGAGTTCGAGCAGGATGCTCTTCACCGCCTGCGCCGGCTCCGAGAGCGGCAGGTGGTCGGACTGGCACAGCGCGAGCGGCGCCTCGATGACCGGATCGACGATCTGGAACTGCCAGGCCCCGCAGGCCGCCACCACTTCGCGCGCCATCGACGCCGGCAGGATGGTGGCGCCCAGCCCGTCGGCAATGGCGGCCGTCAGCGTGAAGGCCGACTCGATCTCGGCCACCACGCGCGGCACCATGCCCGCGCGCACGAAGGCCGCGTCGACCAGCTTGCGAACCACGTTGTAGGGGCGCGGCAGGAAGAGCTCGATGTCGCGCAGGTCGGCCAGCTTCACCGGCTGCGCCGGCGCCGGCATGGCGGCCGGCCCGACCAGGAACAGCGGCTCCTTGAGCAGCGGCAGGAACGAGAGGCCGTGGATCGCCTTGTCGCCATAGAGCACGGCCAGGTCCATGCGGCCGTTCATGATGAGCTCGCTCAGCGTGGTGCCGTAGTTTTCGTTCAGGTAGAGCAGGATGCCGGGGTGGCGCGCACGCACCGTGCGCAAGAGCGGCAGCGAGAGCGCCGAGGCCGCCGTGCCGGGCGCAAGCCCCACCGACACCTGGCCCGACAGCCCTTCGCCGGCCGCTTCCATGTCCACGCGGGCCTGCTCGCACTGGCGCAGGATGATCTGCGCATGCCGGTACAGCACCTTGCCGGCCTCGGTGGGCGTGACGCCGCGCTTGGTGCGCACCAGCAGCTGCTGGCGCACCTCGCCCTCGAGCGTGGCCAGTTGCTGGCTCAGCGCGGGCTGGGCGATGAAAAGAACCTCGGCCGCCTGCGTCAGGCTGCCGATGTCCACGATCTTCACGAAATATTTGAGGCGTCGCAGGTTCACGCCGTGTCCCCAAGCAAAAGCCGAGCCTAGCACCGCCCTCGCGCAGCGGCCATCGGGGCCCACCATAAGCTCTGCCTATACAACCAGTGCAATCTCGTCTTGGCCTCGCGCGATCGATGTGCGTACCGTTCGGTCCATGCCATCGCCAACCCAGGAAGACAAGTGACGCCCTCCCGCATTGCCGCCCGCGTGCGGCGCATCAAGCCCTCGCCCAGCACTTCGGCCGCCGACCGCGCCAACGAACTGCGCCGCCAGGGCAAGTCGATCGTGAACCTCGTGGTGGGCGAGCCCGACTTCGACACGCCGCCCCACATCCGGCAGGCCGCCGCCGCCGCCATCGAGAAAGGCGCGACGCGCTACACCCTGATGGCCGGCACGGTGGAGCTGCGCCAAGCCATCGCCGCCAAGCTGGAGCGCGAGAACGGCCTGCACTACGCGATGAACGAGATCATCGCCACCAGCGGCGCCAAGAGCGCGATCTACAACGCGCTCGCCGTCACGCTGGAGCCGGGCGACGAGGTGATCATTCCCGCGCCCTACTGGGTGTCGTATCCCGACATGGTGCTGGCCTGCGAAGGCACGCCGGTCACCGTGGCCTGCCCCGAGGCCAACGGCTTCAAGCTGACGCCAGCGCAGCTGGAGGCCGCGATCACGCCGCGCACGCGCTGGCTGCTGATCAACTCGCCGAGCAACCCGACCGGCGCCAGCTACACCGCCGACGAATATCGCGCGCTGGCCGAGGTGCTGCAGCGCCACCGCCAAGTGATGGTGATGACCGACGACATCTACGAGCACATCCGCTTCGACGGCCAGGCGACGCCGCACCTGCTTGCGGTTGCGCCTGCGCTGCGCGAGCGCACGCTGGTGATCAACGGCGTCTCCAAGACCTATGCGATGACCGGCTGGCGCATCGGCTACGCGGCCGGCCCGGCGGATCTGGTCCAGGCGATGAACACACTGCTGTCGCAGTCCACCGGCAACTGCTGCTCGGTGAGCCAGGCGGCCGCCGCGGCGGCGCTCGACGGCAACCAGGACTTCGTGGCCGAGAGCGTGGCCATCTACAAGCAGCGCCGCGACCGCACCCTGGCGCTGATCAACGACATCCCCGGCCTGCACTGCAGCCCGCCGCCGGGCGCCTTCTACCTGTACATCCACTGCGGCGGCCTGATCGGCAAGACCA
Source organism: Variovorax sp. 05T418 (assembly GCF_056396385.1). NCBI lineage: Bacteria > Pseudomonadati > Pseudomonadota > Betaproteobacteria > Burkholderiales > Comamonadaceae > Variovorax > Variovorax sp. 05T418. Next base: position 551,361 of record NZ_JBFTLJ010000001.1, read on the forward strand.
CGCCAGAGAGCAAGCGGCTGGACCAGGACGGCGACGTGGTGATGTACCTGCTCGAGAGCGAAGGCGTGGCCGTGGTCGCGGGCACCGCCTACGGCCTGTCGCCCTACTTCCGCCTTTCCATTGCCACGTCGATCGAGACGCTGGAGGAAGGCTGCGCGCGCATCGCACGGGCCGTGGCCGCCCTGCGCTGACGCGCGCCTGACTGAATTTCCGAGGACAACACCATGCCCTACAAAGCCATCCGCAAGAACCCGTCGGCCGCACCGGTGGCGCCCGAGATCCTCGCCGCACTGCGCGAGATGCCCGTCGCGGCGCTCAGTGACAACATGCACCGCAACATCGGCAGCATCGGCCTGCATCCCTACCACCGCCCAACGGCGCGGACCATGGCGGGCACGGCCGTCACGGCACGCTCGCGCGGAGGCGACAACCTCACGTACCTGCGCGCGCTCGAATTCTGCCGGCCCGGCGACGTGCTGGTGATCGATGCCGGCGGCGACCTCAACAACGCGGTGGTCGGCGGCATCCTCTCGTTCTACGCCGCGCACATCGGCATCCTGGGCGTGGTGGTCGATGGCGCGATCCGCGACGTGGCCGAGGTCCGTGCGCGCGAGTTCCCGGTGTATGCGCGCGGCGTCACCCACCGCGGTCCCTACAAGGACGGCCCCGGCGAGATCAACGTGCCGGTGTCCGTCGGCGGGATGGTCGTCAATCCCGGCGACATCGTGGTCGGCGACCAGGACGGGCTGATGGCCTTCGCGCCAGACGAGGCCGAGTTGCTGATCGAGAAGGCACGCGCGCACCTCGCAACGGAGGCGGAGACCATCCGGGCCATGAAGGAAGGCCGATGGGACCGCGCCTTCATCGACGCGCTCGAAGCGCGCTGCGCCAACTGAAGCCTGGATGAGCGGGAGAAGCGAGCGCCTGCACGGCGGAACCCGCGCTGGAGGTCGTCTTACGCGCTGATATCCATGCGATACCGGAAAACTCGCGCGTCGATGAGTTCTCCATACTTCTGCACTGGCGCTCCCAGTCGGGCGATGATTTTCCCGGCGGCGGCCTCGCTGGTGCACTCGATAAGCACATAACAGTCCTCGCTGCCCACGTAGCCCGAATCCGCCGTCACCGGCCTGGAAAGGCCAGCATCGGCCTCGACAAAGTGGATCGAAGCCGTGCCCGGTTGGTCGAGCACTTCCAGAACGCCCGCAAGCGCCGGCATCATGGCCGGATCACCGGACGGCCGAAGTCGCATAAGTGCGACTGCGACGCCTCGCGCGACCCCCGCGCTGTGCACCAGGCGTCCGACCACGCGCGTCGGCGCGATGAATCGTGAAATGTGGTGATTCGACCACTCGGTCTGGCTCGCCAGGGCTGCCCGGTAAGGCGCACTGTCCAGCACATCGAACCGCGTGGTGTTGTAGATCTGCAGGTAGCRCGTCGGCGCGCCGACGGATTCATACCGTCTCGCCTCGAGAAAACCGGGAATTGCCACTCTCTCGGCCAGGTGCTCACGGTCGAACCACTCGTTGAAGTCGGCCTCCTCCTCGGGGAGCACTTCCATCGATGAAATCAGGATGCCTTCGCCAGCAAAGACCATGTCGGTTCTCTCTTTCGGATGATGATGTGGGTCGGTGCGGATCAATCGATCCGGATGTTCGATTCGATGATCACCTTCTCCCACTTGAGGCGGTCCCGCTTGATCGTTTCGGCCAGCCGCTGCGGCGAGCCGCCTTCGAGCTCCATTCCCATCTCGAGAAGCTTGTTCTTCACCTCCGGGTCCTTCAGGATGTCGTTCACGTTCTTGTTCAGCAGCGCAATGACGGCGTCGGGCGTCCGGGCGGGTGCCAGCAGTGCAAACCAGTGCAGCAGCTCGAAGTTGGCAAAGCCCTTGGTCTCGGAGACTGCGGGCAGTCCGGGATAGGCGGGCGAGCGTTTCGCTGTCGTCACTGCAAGCGCCTTCATCCGGCCGGCCTTGGCCATCGGCATCGACTCCGGACCGATGGCCATCATCACGGACACCTGGCCGGACATCAGATCCTGGAGCGCGGGCGCGCCACCCTTGTAAGGCACATGCGTCATGTCGATGGACGCCGCGCGCTTGTACAGCTCCATGCCCAGGTGGCTGGGGTTGCCGGCGCCGCTGGAAGCGTAGTTGATCGGTGTCGCCGAAGACCGCGCGAACGCCGTGAGCTCGTCGAACGAATTGACCGGCATCGAAGGATGAACCATGACCACGCTGGGCAGGGTCACGGCCAGCACGATCGGCGCGAGGTCCTTTTCCGGGTCGTAGGCGAGGCGTCCCTTGTAGAGGGTCGGATTGACCGAAAGTCCCGCGGTGGAGGCCAGCAGGATCGTGTAGCCGTCCGGGTTCGCCTTGGCGACGAAGCTGGCCGCGATCTGTTCGGTGGCACCCGGCTTGTTCTCGACGACCACGGGCTGCTTGAGGCGTTGCGACAGCTGCTGCCCGATCAGGCGCGACACCGTGTCGGACGCGCCGCCCGGCGGATAGGGAACCACGATGCGGATGGGCTTGTCCGGGTAGTCCCCTGCGAACGCCGGCCCTGCCATCGCCAGTGAGAGGGCACACGCAACACGTATCAAGGCAATCTTCATGTCAGCATCCAATCAAGAGAGTGAAAAATTCGTCGTCCGGACCGCCCTGCAAGATCACTGGGGCGTGATCTTGGCGGCCTTCACGAGGCGCGCGTAGCTGTCCGCGTCCTTGCGCATGAACTCCCGGAAGGCTTCGGGCGAGTCCCCGACCGGAATGAGGGAGGTCTCCTCGAGCTGCCTACGCAACTCGCCGCGCAGCGCGGTCTTGATCGCGGCGTTGAGCCTGTCGATCACGGCCTGGGGTGTGCCGGCCGGCGCGGCAATGCCGGTCCAGGTGACGACCTCGAAGTCGGGCAGCCCCGCTTCCTTCATCGTGGGAACGTCCGGAAGCAGCGGCGAGCGCTGTCGGCTGGTGATGGCCAGCGCACGCAGCTTGCCGCTCCTGGCGTAAGGCAAGGCCGTCGGCGAGGTGTCGAACAGCATGTCGATCTGCCCGCCCATCAGATCCACGAGCGCCGGCGCGCCTCCCTTGTAGGGAACGTGCAGGAGCTCCACGCCGGCCTGCTGCATGAAGATCTCGGTAGAGAAGTGCTGGGCGGAACCGACGCTCGCGCTGCCGAAGCTCAGCTTTCCCGGGCGTGCCTTGGCCAGCGCGATCAACTCGTTGACGCTGCGCACGGGCGACTGCTGGCCCACGACCAGGATGTTGGGCTGATCGACGATCCGCATGATGGGCGCAAAGGCCTGCAGCGGATCGAATGGCGGATTGGCATACAGGAACTGGTTGGCGGCAAAGACACCGGCGCTGCCGACCAGCAGCGTGTAGCCATCCGGCGGCGCCTTGGCGACGTAGGCGGCACCGACGTTGCCGGAGGCACCCGGCTTGTTGTCGACCACGAAGGGCTGCTTCAGCGCGTCCTGCAGGCTCTTGCCGACCAGGCGCGCGACCAGATCCACGCTGCCGCCCGGAGGAAACGGGACGATCAGGCGCACCGGCTTGTGCGGGTAGTCCTGGGCGGCCGCGCACGGAACGACGAATGCCAGCAGGACGGCAGCCAGCTTGCTAAGCATTGCGCACCTCCTGCGACGGAATTCGAGACGGATGCAGTGCGGCGGCGACATCGGCAGCGACACCCAGCAGTGCGTGATCGCATCCCGCGCGCCCGACCAGTTGCAGCCCGATGGGCCGTGCGTCGTCGTCCTCACCCGCGGGAAGCGAGATACCGCACAGCGCGAGCAGGTTGACCGGGCGGGTGAAGTGGACCGGCGCCACGTTGTGGTCGACGTCCTCGAGGCGCGGCGCGGTCATCGCCGTGACGGGCATGGCGACGGCGGACAGCCCGAGCCTGTCCATCTCGCCGGCGAACTCCTGCTGCCAGCGCGACGCGGTGGTTTGGGCCTGCAGGTACTGCACGGCCGTGGTCGCCCGGGCGGCGACAAGCCGCGACCGCACCGACGGATCCATCGGTGCGTCCGGGTCGTCCAGGAACCGGTTGTTCACCCAGGCGCCTTCGGCGATCATGATGGCATTGGTGGGTTCCTTGAACGCCGCCAGCGGCGCCGGAAACCGGAATGGCACCAGGCTGAAACCCGCCTGCTCGAGCCTTTGCAGGCACTGTGCCTGGCATCGCGCGACGGCCGGCGCGAGCGGCGCGAGTTCATCCGCCTCCAGGACGCCGATCCGCTGGCGGGCGTCCGCGCCCGAACCGGGCGCGCCGGCGAGCGCCTCGAAGCACAGCCGGGCATCCTGCACCGACGACGCGAGCAGGCCCACGCTGTCCAGGCTCTCGCTGAGCGCATAGACGCCCTCGCGCGGCAGCGCATCGATGGTGGGCTTGAAGCCCACGATGCCGCAGAAGGCCGCGGGTACGCGAACCGAGCCGCCGGTGTCGGAGCCGATCGCCCACGGCACCAGGTGGGCTGCCACGGCCACGGCCGATCCGCTGCTGGAGCCGCCTGCCACCAGCGTGTCCATGGCGCGGCCGGCCGGATTGCGTGGCGTGCCCATGTGCGTATTGGTGCCCCAGGCGCCCAGCGCGAACTGCACCATGTGGGTCTTGCCGACGATGACGCCGCCGGCGTCGGCAATGCGCCGAACGATGGCTGCGTCCTGTTGCGCGATGTTGGCCGACAGCAGCGGTGAGCCCGCCGTCGTGGGCTTGCCCTGGATGTTCACCAGGTCCTTCAGCGCCAACGGAATGCCGTGCAGCAGGCCGCGGTCGTGGCCTGCGCGAAGTTCCTCGTCTGCGAGGGCCGCCGCCGCCAAGGCCTCTTCTTCGTAGACCGCCAGGAAGCTCTTGAAGACAGCGTCGTGCGCTGCGATGCGGCGAAGGCACTCCCGCGTGAGGATCACCGAACTCGTCTCTCCGGTTCGCAAGGCACGGGACAGTTCCGCCATCGGTGCGAAGGCGGGCGGCCTGGTCTGATGGGCGCTCGTCATGCCGCTGCCTCCTGGAAAACAAGGCGCGTGTCCAGCACGTCGGAATAGGACTCGCCGGCGCGCAGCCGTGACAGCGTCTGCTGCTCCGCCTGTTGCAGCAAGATCGCCTTCCGGGCCAAGGCCCACGCCTCGTCGGGCCGCATCACCAGAACGCCGTTTTCGTCAGCCAGCACGGCATCGCCGGGATGCACGCGCACGCCCCCGCAGTCCACTGGCCGGCAGAAGCTGCCCGCGTGCCCGCTGGCGCGGGTGGTGCGGGCGCTCAGGCCGCGGGCCCACACCGGCACGCCGAGCTCGCGCAGCTCCGCAATGTCCGTGACGCAGCCATCGACCACCACGCCTGCGACACCGCGAAGGCGCGCCGCGAGCATGCTGGCGCCTCCCATGCACGCGATCGTCTCGTCGCCCGCGCGGTCGACGAACAGGAAATCGCCGGCCCGCAGTTGTCCCAGCGCGTGATGCAGGATGGATCCGTCCGAGCCCTCGCAACGCACGGTGACGGCAGTGCCGACGCTGCGCGCCACCGCAGCCATGGCCTTGATCCGCCCATGCAGGAAGCCGCGATCATGAAAGTGGCCGATGGTGGCCGGCTCGGCCTCCTTCAGCAGGGCCAGCAGTTGCAGCGTGCATGGCGGCGGCAACTCTCCTCGTTCGATGGCAGTCATTTCGGATATCGTCGTTGTGAATGACGGCAATCGTAGGCAGCCGCTCCCGGCACCGATACTGATCAATTCTCACGATGGTTGATTCGAGTTCTTTATCAACGAGGTTCACCCTCCACCAGCTGGAAGCTTTCGTGTGGACCGCGCGTCTCGGCACGGTGCATGCAGCGGCGCGCCACCTGCATCTCACCCAGCCGGCGATCTCGCACCGCATCCGCGACCTGGAGGAGGAACTGGGTATCCAGCTGTTCGAACGCCAGAGCCAGCGCCTGCTGGTGACAGAGCTGGGACGCAACGTGCTGGTCTATGCGGAGCGCGTGCTGGCGTCGGCGCAGGACATGGCGCGGCTCGATCTGCGGCGCACCATCACCGGCCTGGTGCGCATGGGAGTGGACGAGTCCTGCGCGATCATCGGGATGCCGCAGATCCTCAAGGACATCAAGGACTGTTATCCGGCGCTTCGCGTGGACCTGACGGTGGGCGGAGGCGCCCAGCTGCTTCAGAAGATCAACAACCACGAACTGGACATGGCGCTGCACACGGGGCAAAGCAGCCAGCCCGACGTGACAAGCCAGTTCATCGGACTGACCGAACACCAGTGGGTGGCGGCCCACGACCTGATGATGCCCGACGAAGACTTTTTGCCGGCCCACGCCTTGAACCACCGCATCGTCTGCAATGCGCCGCCGTCGACCCTGCATGAATCGGCATCGCGCTGGCTGGCCTCGGACGGCTATTCGTTCGAGGAGTACAGCAGTTGCAACTCGCTCTCGCTCATGGTGGCGTTGGTCGCCTCCGGCCATGCGATTGCCATGCTGCCAGCATCGATCACGCGCCGGCAGGTCGCCGAAAAATCCCTGCAAATTTTGCGCGCCAAGCCGGCGGTGCCGAACGTGCCCTACTACTTTTCGTACCTGGCGCACCACCGCAGCGACACGACGGCGCGCATCCTGGACATCGTGCTGCGCAGCCTGCAGGACGCCGGGTTCTTCCAGGCCGACGGAGCGTCCCGGGACAGCGGCTGAGAAAGCCTTGAGAACGACTGTCGGGTTCTGATGTGTCGGCAGGTTGCTCGGCCGCGGTGGAGCATCGCCTCCTTCCATAGGCTCAACCTATGGATCAATCGGGATTTCGCATTTTTCAACGCGGGCTCGCATTCCCAGAATGGCGGAACGGTGGCAACACCATCCCTCTGTCTTCAGGAAAAGTACCCCGCTCATGTCGGACCGCGATAGCACGCCAGGCGCCTGGCACCTGCCGCCCAGCGCCTACCTCGCCGGGCGCAAGCCCGCCTTCGGCCTGCCCGGGCGGCCGGAGTCGCTCTACGTCACGATGCGCGACGGCTGCCGCATTGCGCTCGACTACTACCTGCCCCAGGCGAGCAACGGCGCGCAGCCGCCCGCCCGCCTGCCCACCATCGTCATCTTCACGCCCTACTACCGGCGCTTCGTGACCACCGACCCCACGGTGGAGGCCAGCCCCAACTGCGGCCGCTACCGCGACTTCTTCGTGCCGCATGGCTACGCGGTGGTGGTGGTGGACGTGCGGGGCACCGGCGCGAGTTTTGGCACGCGCGACGCATTGCGCTCGCCGAAGGAGCGCGACGACTACCACGAGATCGCCGAGTGGATCGTGCAGCAGCCCTGGAGCGACGGGCGCATCGGCTCGACCGGCATTTCGTACCTGGGCGCGGCGGCGGTGTTCCTCGCAAGCACGCGGCACCCCGCCGTCAAGGCCATCGCACCGCTGTTCGCCGTGACCGACATCTACACCGACCAGCTCTACGTGGGCGGCGTGCTCTCGACCATCTGGACCGGCCGCTACGACGAACTGATGGTCGCGCTCGACCAGGACGACCGCCCGGCCCTTGCCAAGTTCGCGTACTACGGCAACCCGCTGTTCGCGGGGCCGCAGCCGGTGGACGCCGATGCCGATGGCCGGCTGCTGGCCCAGGCGCTGCACCAGCACCGCAGCAACTGCCGGCTGAACGACATGGCGCGCGAGCTTCCGTTCCGGCACGACGCAACGCTGCACGACCCCGCATTGACGCTGGACGTGTGCAGCCCCGGCCACTACGCGCGCCAGATTCCCGAGGACGTGGCGATCTACTCCGTCTCGGGCTGGTACGACGGTGCCGGCTACAGCAACTCGGCGATCACGCGCTTCCTGACGCTGCCCAGGCACCAGCACCGCCTGCTGCTCGGCCCCTGGGACCATGGTGCGCGCAGCAACGTCTCGCCCTGGCGCGAGCAGACCGGCTCGGACTTTCCGCTGCTGGCCGAAGTGCTGCGCTTCTTCGACCATCACCTGCGCGGCATCGATACCGGGCTCGACAGGGAGCAGCCGGTGCACTACTTCACCATCCACGACGAGAAGTGGCAGGCCGCCGATGCATGGCCGCCAGTCGCGGGAACCTGCCGCGTCCATCCCGATGCGAACGGCGTGCTGGCGCTGCACGCACCCGCCCCGGGCCGCGACAGCTACCAGGTCGACTTCTCCGTCTCGACCGGCCGCCAGACGCGGCTGGAACGGCTGGGTGCCGTCGGCATCGAGCACTACTACCCCGACTGGACCGAGCGCCAGGCGCGATACCTGCACTACACCAGCGCACCGCTGGCTGCATCCGCCGAATTGACGGGCCATGTGAGCGCGAGCCTGCTGCTCGCATCGTCGGAGACCGACGCGGCCGTCTACGTCTATCTGAGCGAAGTGCTGGCCGACGGCAGCTGCCGCTACGTCACCGAAGGCCTGCTGCGGGCCTTGCACCGCGAAGGCCTGTCGCATTCGCCGGACTACGTGGCGAGCTGGCCCGTGAACACCTGCGACCGTGCCTCGGCCCGGCTGCTGGTGCCCCACGAGCCCGCGCGCCTGAACTTCGCGCTGCTGCCGGTCTCGTGGACTTTTGCGGCGGGCAGCCGCATACGGCTGTCGATCGGCGGCAGCGACGAAGGCCACGGCCCGCAGGTGCCGCACGGGCGGCCGCCGCGCCTGGAGATCCTTCGCGGCGCCGACGCCAGCTGGTTCGATCTTCCGCTGCGCGGCGCGCTGCGCTAAGCACTTCGCTCTCCCGTTCTTCCTTCAACATGCCAAGAGAGAGGCACGCCATGCCCCCCGTCACCCGTCGCTCGTTCGTTTCCATGCTGGCACTGGCCGGCACGCCGCTCCTATCCGTGCCTCTCGCGGCGCAGGCCCAATCGCCCTGGCCCGTACGGCCGGTCAAGCTCGTGGTGCCGCAGGGCGCGGGTTCGGGATCGGACGTGATCGCGCGCCTGCTCAGCGACCGGCTCGCCCAGCAGCTGGGCCAGGCGGTGGTGGTGGAGAACAATCCGGCGGCCAACGGCCTCGTGGCCCTGGGCGCCGTGGCCAAGGCGCCCGCCGACGGCTACACGCTGGTGCTCGCGGGCGTGTCGCAGATCGCCTTCAACCCAGCCCTGTACAAGAGCCTGCCCTACGATCCGCTGAAGGACTTCACCTTTCTTGCGCCCGTGGCCGATACGCCCTTCGTGCTGGTGACGAGCAACAAGAGCGGCATCAAGACCTTCGCGCAGTTTCTCGAGCAGGCGAAGGCGAAGAACGGCGAACTGACCTTCGGCAGCGCCGGCATCGGCAACTCCACCCACATCGCGATGGAACTGATCGCCGCGACCGCGGGCGTCAAGCTGATGCACGTGCCCTACAAGGGCTCGGCCGCGGCGCTCACGGGCGTGCTGGCGGGCGAGGTCGACGCCATGGTGAGCGTCGTCGGCCCGGCGCTGCCGCAGGTGCAGTCGGGCAAGGTGCAGGCGGTGGCGGTGCTCGGCGCCAGCCGCGTGCCGCAGTGGCCCCAGGTGCCGACGGTGAAGGAGGCGGGACTGAACGTGCCGCCGATGCCCGGCTGGTACGCGATTGCCGGCCCGGCGCGCCTGGATCCGAAGGTCGTTGCCACCTTCAACGCCGCGCTGCAGAAGGTGATGGCGGATCCGGCCGTCAAGGCCCGGCTGGCCGACCTCTCGCTGCCGGCCATGAGCGGCGGCGAAGCGGATATCCGCCGCCGCGCGATCGATGACCAGGCTTTCTGGAGTGCCTTCATCACCAGGAACAACATCCGCGTGGAATGAGCATGAGGTGCTCGCGAAGGAGCGCACCGCCCTAGCCTGCGTCGCTGAACCGCCGCACGCCCTTCCAGCGCTTGCTTGCGATCTCCTCGTCGATCACTTGCAGCAGCAGTTCGCGCACGCATTGCACGGCGGGACTGTGCGCCGCCGGGGCCGACAGGCTCAGCGACAGCTCGCGCAGCAGCGGCCGTCCCTTGATGGGAACGCCGCGCACGCGGCCATGCTGCTGCGCCAGCGCAAAGGCCGCGGTCGGCAGCACCGTGGCACCGAGCCCGCGCTCGACGGCCAGGATCAGGATTTCCACTGCGCTGGTTTCGGCCACCAGGCGGAATTTCAGTTGGCGATCGCGCAGCAGCCGCTCGGTGGCCACGCGCACCGAATTCGGATGCGTGGGCAGCAGCAGCGGCAGCTTGGCAAAGGCCTCGATGCCGAAGGCGCGCGGTGCTTTTTGCGACGAGGCCACCACCACGAACAGTTCTTCCTCCAGGATCGGCTCGATGCGCAGGCGCGAATCGGCCCGGGCATCCATCGTGACCGCCAGCGCCAGCCGGTCGGCCGCCACCTGCCCCGTCAAGTCCCCGCTGGAGGCCTCCACCATTTCCAGTTCGATCAGCGGATAGCGCTCCTGCAGCCGCGCCAGCAGCGGCGCGGCCAGGATGCGCGAGGTGCTGGTCGGGAACCCGATGGCCACCCGGCCCGAAGGCGATTCGCTCTCCTGCCGGATGGCCGAGCGGGTGTCTTCGAACTGCCGCAGGATCGTCTTCGCATGGCGATAGAGCAGCTCGCCGATGGCCGTGGCCCGCGTGCCGTGAACACTGCGTTCCAGCAAGGTGACGCCGAGCTCCGACTCCAGATTGGCCATGTGCTGGCTCAAGGAAGGCTGGGCGATGAAAAGCGCCTCCGCCGCGGTCGTGATGTTCTTGAGCTCGACGACCTTGACGAAATAGCGCAGCTGACGGATGTCCATGCTCATTCCTTCCTTGAAGACAGCGGGACACTCGCACTCGAAGCCACGGTGGCCAGCCGAGCGGTCAGCGTCTCGGCCTGTTCGGCAAACTTCTTCGGGTTTGTCTTTTGCAGCTGCGCCAGGTTGTGGAGCTTCCATCGCACGCCCGGGAGATCTTCCAGATGCCCGATGCCTGGCAGCGCGCACTCGGGTGCGCCGGCGACCAGCGATCGCAGGAAGCGCCGCTCATCGTCGTCGAGCCCCTGCTGGATCTCACGCGTGAGGCGCTCCCGGGCCGCGAGCAGTGCGTCGAGCGGCACCGGCTCGGCCGTCATGCCCTGGAAGTTGTGCTCGAAGTCGTGCCGGATGTCGCGCAGCGGCGGAAACAGCACTTCGTGCACCGGCCGGTTGCTGCTGGCCAGGTAGACCACGAAGGCGCGGCGGATGCCGGGTGTGATGCCTTCATGCGCAAAGAGCTGCATCACGTCGAACAGGTCGCGCGGATGCTGGCGGTCCAGCGTCGCCACCAGCTTGCCGCCGTACACGTCCTCCAGCGACACCACCGGAATCTCCAGGTCAGCCATCAAGATGTCACGCGCGGCCGGCGTGAGCGCGGCTCGGCGCACCGGCCGCACGGTGCCCCGCATCACGAAGTTGACTTCGATCTTCACCTGAACCGAGCCGCGGCGCACCAGCAGCTTGGTTTCGCCTGCCAGCGCTGCCGGGGCGTGCGTCTGGAAGCCTCGCCTCTTCAAGCGCTCAGACGCTTGGCGAATAGCTTCGTTGAAGCGCGCCAGCGCCGCGTCGCGCGGCAGCGTGTGATCGGGGAATACCAGATCCAGGTCCACCGACAGGCGCGGCATGTCGCGCACGAACAGATTGATCGCGGTGCCACCCTTCAGGGCGAAGGTGTCGTCCGCAAAGACGAGCGGCGCCACCTGTATCAACAGGCGCGCGGTCTCCAGATAGGCGGGGTTCATGGCTTGAGCACCAACAGGCCGTCGGCCGAACGGGACACCCAGGGCCGGCCGCTGCCCGTTGGCAGCGTGGCTGGATCGAGCTTGGCCGCCCAGGGCACAGAGGCCTCGCGGCCGAGCTGCAGGCACAACCGTACGGTCTTGACGCTCGTGCACCGCCGCAGCAGCTCGCCCAGCACATTGGCGCGCAGGCTGTAGGTGCTCTCCACAAGTTCGCGGGCTTCCTGCAGCGGCTGGCGTACGCCTACCTCGCTCAGCAACTCCAACAAGGCGCGCTCCGGTTCAGCCACCTGCGCCGCCCCGTCGCGCTTCTCGAAAGGGCCGGCGTGCAGCAAGGCGCCCGGTTGTTCGTCGAACAGCCGCTTGCGGTGGTACTCGGCCGGAAAGCGCCCAGTGAACCAGTCCGGCAGGTGCCCCGCCGCCCAACCATAAAGCTGAAGTACTGGCTGCTGCGCCACATACTGGCGCACGCCGTACCAGTCCAGCGCCGACTTGCCGCCCACGTGCAAGCCCGCCAGCTGTCGCTGCAGCAGAAGGAGGCTCGGATGCAGGGCCAGGGTGTCGTTGGGACGACAGAACACGCCGCGTGTCAGACGCGTGAGCCAGCCGGCGCGCACATAGTGCACGGCCAGGTCCGCGGAGATCCCCAGGGCCGCCAAGTCTTCTGAGGTCAGTGGAATTCCAGGGACCAGGCGGGTATAGAGCGCGTTTAGTTTGCTCTTTCCAATCGTAGCCATACTGCGATTCAAGCACTTTTTTCAAGTAATGGCAAACTTGAAATATCTGTCCAGATCGTAGTCTGCCTACGATATAGGTAACTTATATAAAATCAACCCATGGCGCGAGCGGCGTCTTCATGCCATAAAGCCGCACAGTGAGAACTTCAAGACACAGCACGCTGCGCGCCGGCCTTGCCGCGGTTGCGGCGCTCGCCGTGCTGGCGGCTCTGGCCGGCATTGCCTACGAGCAGATCGGTCGTTACCGCGCGGTACGAGACTTCCCGGCGCCCGGGAAGATGGTCGACGTCGGCGCCGGACGCCGCATCCAGCTCGACTGCCGCGGCACCGGCTCGCCCACCGTGGTGTTCGAAGCGGGCCTGAGCGTGGACGGATCGCTGAGCTGGTCGGCCGTGCAGCCGAAGGTCGCGGCGCACACGCGCACATGCGCCTACAGCCGTGCGGGGCTGATGTGGAGCGATCCTTCGAACACGCCGCCGGGCGCAGCGCAGGCGGTGCACGACCTGCATGCCGTGCTGGCCAAGTCGGGCGAACGCGGCCCCTTCGTGCTGGCCGGCCAATCGCTGGGCGGGCTCTACGCGCTGGGCTTCACGCATCGCTTCGGCGCCGAGGTCGCGGGGCTGGTGCTGGTCGATCCGTCGCATCCGGAGCAGGTCGAGCGCGTGGCGCATTTCATGACCGAATCGCGCTCGATGCGCTCGCGCATCGGCATTGCGCTGGCACCGTTCGGCGTGCTGCGCGCGGCCGCGCCGGTGCTGCTGCCGGAGAGCCCGCACCACAGCGCACAGGACATGCAGGCGGTCCGCGCCTTCGCGCCCAAGTCGCTGCGCACGCAGCTCGCCGAAAGCGATGCGGTCGACGCCTCGCTGGCCGAAGCCATGGACTTCCAGCACCTGGGCGATCGTCCGCTGGTGGTGCTGACCGCAATGGCGCCATACACCGCCGCGGAACTGCGCGGAATGAAGCTCACGCCCGAGCAGGGCCGGCAGGTCCAGGCCATCTGGCAGCACATGCACGGGGAAATGGCGGCGTGGTCCTCGCGCGGCAGGCAGCTGCTGGTGGCGGGCGCCGGGCACGACATCCAGTTCGACGAGCCGCAGGCGGTGGTGGACGCCGTGCTGTCGGTGGTCGACGCCGTGCGTGCGCAGCGCCGCTGACGGCATCGCGGCAACGGGCGCGTTCGCCTCACCACATCTTCGGCTGGCCGACCCGCGCCGGTTTCAGGGCCGCGGGTGCGTGGCCGTACGCTTTTGAAAAGGCTCTGGAGAAAGCCTCGGCGCTGCCGAACCCGGTGCGGCGGGCCGCGAGCTTGACCGGGTCGCCGGCCATCAGATAGCGGCGCGCCAGCGTCAGGCGCCATGCGCCAAGGTAGGCCATGGGCGTGGTGCCGACGATCGTGCGGAAGGTCGACATGAAGGTGCTCCTGGACATGGCCGACCGGCTCGCCAGGTCGTCGACGGTCCACTGCCGCGACGGCATGTCGTGGATCGACACCACGGCCCGGTGCAGCGAAGGATGCGCGAGCGCGGCGAACAGGCCCGGCTTCTGCGTGCCCGCATCGATCGCGCTCCGGAGCGCCATCAGCACCAGCACCTCGGCGAGCCGGTTCAGCGCCGCGCTGCGGCCGCAGCGGCTCCCCGCCGCTTCCGCCATGAAGGCTGCGGCGGTGGCCTGCAGCGACGGCGAGCCGTCCAGCGGCACCGAGACCTCCTCGGGCATCGCGCTCATCAGCGGATTGGCCTCGTTGTCGAAATCGACGCTGGCCGCGATGCGCGCATCGGGCGGCAGTTCGGAAAAGCCGCCGGGCCGGAAGACCACCCGGCCTGCGCTGCCGTCTTCCGGGCCCGCGAGCAGCAGGGCCGGCGTGCCGGGCTCGCCCGGTGCAAGCACCGCCACGCGCAGCTTGAACACCTCGACGAAGGCGGCGAGCCGGTCCATCTTGGGTGGATTCGGACTTTGAGTCATGAAAGTCGGACGTTTCATGGCGCCGAGCATGAGATCTTTGGGCCTTGTTTGCAACCCTCCGCTTTATTCAAGGAGCAACCCCCATGCTGATTCCACGCCAACAAGCCCCGGACCTGAGCGTCGACACCCTCGGCGCCGGCCGCTTCCGGCTGATCGACGAAAAGCCCGAGCGCATGACGCTGGTGTGCTTCTACCGTGGGCTGCATTGCCCGATCTGCGCCAGCTACCTGAAGGAACTCGAGCGGCTGACGCCGGCCTTCGCTGAGCGCGGCGTGGCCACCATCGCGATCAGTTCCGACGATGAGGCGCGTGCCCGCGCCATGGCCGACAAGATCGGCGCGGCCAAGCTGCGCATCGGCCATGGCCTGTCGCTCGCGGACGCCGGGAAGTGGGGCCTGTACATCTCGGCGAGCCGGGGCAAGACCTCCATCGGCATCGACGAGCCGGCGCTGTTTTCCGAGCCCGGCCTGTTCCTCATCAGGCCCGACAACACGGTCTACTACCTGTCCGTGCAATCGATGCCCTTCGTGCGGCCCAACTTCGCCGAGATGGTGCAGGCGCTGGACTTCGTCATCAAGAACGACTACCCGGCGCGCGGCGAGCAACTGCTGGAGCAGCCGGCGGCCTGAGGCGGCACGAAGGTTGCGTAAACTGGCCCGCACCCATGAACCGCGAGCCAGACTTCCTCGAACATCTGCGGGCCGAACTCTCGAGCGGCCGCACCTGGCTCGACCGCGCCATCGTGCTGGGCTATGCGATTGCGGCCGGGCTCTTCGTGGTGGGCTTCACGCTTGCGAGCGATTGGGTGTTCGGCGCGTTCCAGCGCTTCCACCGCGCGTGGCCCTGGGCCGTGCTGCTGACCACGCCGCTGCTCACCGCCGCCATCGCGTGGTTCACGCTGCGCTTCTTCCCGGGCGCTGGAGGCTCGGGCATTCCGCAGATCAAGGCGGCGCTGCACGCCACGCTGCCGGAGGAACGGCGCTTCAGCTTCGCATCGCTGCGCCTCACGGTCGCCAAGATCGGGCTCGGCGCGGCGGGCTTCGCGGCGGGGCTTTCGATCGGGCGCGAAGGGCCTTCGGTGCAGGTGGCGGCCGGGGTGATGCAGCATGCGCGGCGCTGGCTGTCGCCGCGCACCACCATCGACGGGCGCGCGCTGCTGGTGGCCGGCGGCGCGGCGGGCATCGCGGCCGCCTTCAATGCGCCGCTCGCGGGCGTGGTGTTCGCGATCGAGGAGCTCTCGGGCCGCCTGGAGGCGCGTTCCAGCGGCCTGATCATCACCGCCATCGTGCTGGCGGGCCTGGTGGCCGTCTCGGTGTTCGGCAACAGCAGCTATTTCGGCGTGATCCGCGTGCCGCGGCTCGGGTGGGATGCGCTCGGGCCGGGCCTCTTGGTCACCTTGCTCAGCGGCGCGGCGGGCGGCCTGTTCGCGCGCCTGCTGATCGCCTCGCTCACGGGCGCGCCGGGGCGCCTCAACCGCTGGCGCGCGCGCTTTCCGGTGCGCTTCGCGGCTGCCTGCGGCCTGGCCGTGGCCATCATCGGGCTCGTCACCGGCGGTGTCACCTTCGGCGCCGGGTCGGAGGCCGTGAAGCAGATGCTGCAGGGGCATGACGAACTCACGCCGCTCAACACCGTGCTCAAGTTCGTCGCCACCTGGCTCACGGCCTGGAGCGGCGTGCCGGGCGGCATCTTCGCGCCTTCGCTGTCCATCGGCGCGGGCATCGGCGACGCGGTGGCCGCGCTGGCCAGCCGCGATCTCGGCCCTGCGCTGATCGCGATGGGCATGGCCGGCTTCCTGGCTGCGGTCACGCAGGCGCCGCTCACCGCCTTCATCATCGTGATGGAAATGGTCGATGGCCATTCGATGGTGCTGAGCCTGATGGCGGCTGCCATGCTGTCCAGCCTGGTCTCGCGCATGATCAGCCGGCCGCTGTACGACACGCTGGCCGAGCACATGGTGTGGCGCGCCGTGGGCTCGATGCTGCCCACGGATGCCGCGGCAGTCACGCCCGCCGCCAGGACAACGCCGACGCCGTGACCAGGCAGAGCGCGAGGAACACGATGGCCGCGTTCACCGCATGCGAGTACTCCCAGTGGCGCCGCAGGATCTCCCAGTTGGCCGGGACGCTGGTCCAGTTGTGCGTGGCCTGGTTGCCCGGCAAGGTCCATGCCACGAAGATCGCGAACATTGCCGCGATGCAGGCCGCGGCACCGAGCGCGAGCCAGAACGGCAGGGGCTGCGAGCGGACGACGACCGCAAGGGCGATGTTCACCACCAGCGCCGCCACCCACAGCGAGCCGAGCACGGCCCAGCCGCGGTAGATGCCCTGCACCAGAAAATACTCCGGCTGGCCGAGGCCGATCTTGTTCGGGAGCGCCGCCAGGTGGGCGCCCGAGGGAATCAGCGCGAGAGCGCCGATCGCAATGGCCAGGAACTGAACGATCCTCGTGCCCATGGCAAGCCCGTCGAGCTAGGCGGCCGACTGCACGAACGGCCTGGCCTTCTCCAGGAAGACCTGGTGCCTCGCGTCGAGCTCTTCGATGTCTCGTTGCAGTTCGGCCTTGTCGTACGGCTCGCCGGCGGCAATGGCCGTCATCCAGCGGTCGAACTTGTCGCGCTCCGCGCGCCAGGCATCGTATGCAGTGCGGAGCTCGTCCCATTGAATGGTCATGCGAAGGCCTGCTCGATCTTCAGCACGCCGTCCTCCAGCCTGGCGACGGCGGTCTTGTCGTCCACCTCGCTGCCGAGCGTGAAGCCGCTATTCGTTCCATGCGGGTCAGGGCATTCATGATGATGATCTCCCGTCAAGTGTGGTGGCGAAACACGTCGCCTCCGCGCAGGCACGGCGACGCTCCAAGCCTATGTTCGGCCGTTGGCAAACCCCTGCCGCGTGCGAAGGAATTCGGGCGCGCCGCAACGACAGTTGCCGCGGCTGCCATCCATCGACGATGTCCGACAGACGGCCCTTGCGGCCCGCGCAAAGTAGTGAAAAGTCGTCCATCCACACACTAGGAACAGGAGCACCACCATGCGCGATTTCGTTTCCTTCGCAGCCGGCGTGGCTGCAGGCACTGTGGCCATGTACTACCTCGATCACCAGAGCGGCCCGCGGCGCCGGGCGCTCGCGCGCGACAAGGCCATTGCGGCCGGGCATGAGGCCGCGGACATGGCCGAATCCGCAGGCAAGAGAGCGGCGGACCACCTGAAGGGATACATGGCCACCGGCCGGCTCGATCGCACCGGAGGCGGCGAACCCGAGACCGACTCCCAACTGCACGAGCGCATCCGCGCACGGCTCGGACGGGTCGTGAGCCATCCGAGGTCGATCGAGGTGGAAGTCGACCGGGGCAGCGTCCACCTGCGGGGCCACATCCTGACCCGGGAGCTGGACGACCTGCTCTACGAGCTGAAGCAGATGCGGGGCGTGCAGGCGGTGACCAACGAACTCAGCTGCCACGACACGGCCGAGGGAATCTCCGAGTTGCAGGGCCGCACCGAGCCCGCCGGGCGCCCGCTGCATTGAGCCGTCTCAGGCGTGGGCCCGCGCATCCGCGAACAGCCGGACCATCTCGCGGTCGAAGGCCGGCAGGTCCTGCGGCTTGCGGCTGGTGATGAGGTTGCCGTCGACCACCACTTCGCGGTCCACCCACTTGGCGCCGGCATTCGTGAGGTCGCTGCGCAGCGAGGGCCACGAGGTCATCGTGCGGCCGCGCACCGCGTCGGCCTCGATCAGCGTCCACGGTCCGTGGCAGATCGCGGCCACCGGCTTGCCGGCCTTGAAGAAATCGCGCACGAAGGCGATGGCCTCCTCGTTGATGCGCAGCACATCGGGGTTCATGACTCCGCCGGGCAGCACGAGCGCATCGAACTCGTGCGCGGCGGCCTGCGGCAGCGGTATGTCGACGTTGAATTCATCGGCTGGCTTGTGGTGCTTCCAGCCGCGCACGGTGTTGTCCTTCGGCGAGACGATCTTGGTGGCGGCGCCGGCCGCATCGAGCGCCTTGCGCGGCTCCGTCATCTCGGCTTGCTCGAAGCCGTCGGCCACGAGAATGGCGACCTTGGCGCCATCGAGTTGGGTCTTGCTCATTGGGGAAATCCTTTCGGCCGTGTTTGCAAGAGAGAGAAAGAGAAAGAAAGGCAGCGGCCGGCCGCTGCGCTTCAAAGGGGGACGTGGTGCGCCTTTCATGCCATGCGCCTTGCCCACGAGCCACGCTCATTGGCGTTTGCGCCGGCCTGTCCGGCCCCGTTCTCGTCGTGCTCGCTCGATTCCACATGAGCACCGTCGGAGCCCCGGAGGGGCGCACCACATCCAACTCCAGACTGCGCCGCCGCATCGCCCACTTCTGTCAGAGGGATGCGGAAGCGCTGTAGGAAATCGCCAACCTCGGCGCGGGCGCCAGTGCTCAGGCGGGCTCCGAGATCTCGCACAGCGCTTCGGCCGCGGGTTCGGACTCGGTTTCCCTGACTGCAAGGTCGCCCAGCGCCACGATGCCCACCAGGCGCTTGTCGCGGCTGACGATCGGCAGCCGGCGGATCTGGTACTCGCCCATGATCGCGACAGCGCGTTCGACCGGTTCGTCCTCATAGGCCCAGCGGATCCGGTCGGACATCACCTCGCGCACCTTGGTGTCGGCGCCGCGGCCTTCGGCCACCGCGCGCACGGCAATGTCGCGGTCCGAGATGGAGCCGATCATCCGGTCGTTCGCGCCGACCGGCATCATGCCGAAGTCGCCGTCGCGCATCTGCCGCGCGGCCTCTGCAATGCTCGCATCGGGACTGATGACTTGCACGTCCCGGCTCATCACATCCTTGATCGTGTGCATGAGAAATCTCCTCTTCGGTTGAAAGGCCACGCGGCGGGTCCGGCCGAGGCGGCCGGCGCCGGGGCCTCGTGAACACTTTGCGAAAAATTGCCGCCTCCCCTCTGTAGGACTCGGCGCCCCACGCGCGTGATCGCCTGCATCGTCGAAGGCCTACATCGACGAGGTCGCGGCGCCCTACACCCGCGGCGCGCCAGCGGCCTAGAGTGAAATTTCAACTGCGGGAGATCCACCATGCCCGAGAAGAAAACCATCGAACGCGCCGAGCGCGACAAGCGCGAAGGCAAGGCGCCGACCACGCAGGCCGGCGAGTTCGTGCGCGAGGAAATCGAGCACATCCGCGAAGGCCGCCACGGGGCGCGTTCGCCCGAGCAGGCCATTGCAATCGGCTTGTCGAAGGCGCGCCGCGCGGGCGTCGACCTGCCCGTGCCCAAGAAGGGCACGGTCTCCGAGAAGACGCGGCGCAGCGCACAGCAGGCGCTGGAGGCCGGCGACAAGCCGGCTGCCAAGGTGTCGCGCAAGCGCTCGCGCGCGACCATCGGCGCCCTGCAGCACGAAAGCCAGGCCGCGGCGTCCAGGCCGGCGCTGGCCCGGCATGCCAAGGCGGCGTCCAAGGAGCGCACCGCGGCAGAGCGCTCGGCAGCGGCGCGCAAGGCGGCGCGTACCAAGAGTCCCGCCGAGCGTTCGCATGCCGCCCGCAAGGCAGCGCGCACGCGGGCCGCGCACAAGGCCGCCAAGTGAGGACAGGCAGCAAGATGACCATCGAATCCATCAACCCCGCGACCGGCGAGAAGCTCGAGGCCCATGCGGAAATGCCGCGTGCCGCGGTCGACGACATCATCGGCAAGACGCACGAGGCCTTCCTGGCCTGGCGCGGCACCTCGTTCGAGCAGCGCGCGCAGCACCTGCGCGAGGCGGCGAAGATCCTGCGCGCGAAGTCCGACACCTGGGGCCGGCTGATGGCGCACGAAATGGGCAAGCCGCTGCGCGACGGCATTGCCGAGGCGCAGAAGTGCGCGGCGTGCTGCGAATTCTTCGCCGACAACGCGGCGCGGCTGCTGGCGCGCGAGCCGGCCGATACCGAGGCGCGCACGAGTTTCGTCACCTTCAATCCACTGGGCGTGGTGCTGGCCGTGATGCCCTGGAACTTCCCGTTCTGGCAGGTGTTCCGGTTCGCCGCGCCTGCGCTGATGGCCGGCAATGCGGCGGTCCTCAAGCATGCGTCGAACGTGCCGGGCTGCGCGCTCGCGATCGAGCAGATCCTGCGCGAGGCCGGCATGCCCGAGCACCTGTTCCGCACGCTGCTGATCGGCAATGCGCAGGTCGATGCGGCCATCGGGCATCCGCTGGTGCGCGCGGTCACGCTGACCGGCAGCGGCCCGGCCGGAAGCGCGGTGGCGCGCAAGGCCGGCGAGATGCTGAAGAAGACGGTGCTCGAACTCGGCGGCAGCGATCCCTACCTGGTGCTGGAGGACGCCGACCTCGACCTGGCCGCCAGCGTGTGCACCAAGGGCCGGCTGGTCAACGGCGGCCAGAGCTGCATCGCCGCCAAGCGCTTCATCGTCGTCGAGCCGGTGCGGCGCGAATTCGAGCAGCGCTTCGTGCAGAAGATGAAGGCGGCGCGGCAAGGCGATCCGCTGGACATGGCGACGGAAATCGGCCCGCTCGCCCGGCACGACCTGCGCGACGCGCTGCACCGGCAGGTCGCGCAGAGCGTGCAGCGCGGCGCGCGCTGCCTGCTCGGCGGGCAGGTTCCCGAAGGCCCGGGCGCCTACTACCCGCCGACCGTGCTGACCGACGTCGCCAAGGGAATGCCCGCATACGACGAAGAGCTGTTCGGCCCCGTGGCCGCGGTCATTCCGGTGCGGGGCGAGGAAGAGGCCATCGCCGTCGCCAACGACTCGTCGTTCGGCCTGGGCGCCGCCGTCATCACGCGCGACCTGGCCCGCGCCGAGCGCATCGCGGCCGAGTCGATCGAGGCGGGCTGCGTGTTCGTCAACGAGGCCGTCCGCTCCGATCCGCGGCTGCCCTTCGGCGGCGTGAAGGACAGCGGCTACGGCCGCGAGCTGTCGGGCTACGGCATCAAGGAGTTCGTGAACATCAAGACGGTGTGGGTGGCTCAGGCCGGGCATCAGTGAACGCAGCGCTCAGCGGCCCAGCGGGGTCACGCGGGGCGCATGGCGCGGCAGCCATGCGATCCATGAGGGATACCACCGCAGCAGGTGAAAGACGACGAAGCTGCGCACCAGCCGCCAGCTGCTCCACTTGTCCAGGTCCGCGGCCCCGATCCGCTTGCAGTTGCGGTTCATGTGCTCGAGCCGCTCGGACAGCGCGCGATTGAACGCCGGGTCGTGCACGACCACGTTGGCCTCGAGATTGAGCGCCAGGCTCAGCGGGTCCAGGTTGCTCGAGCCCACGGTGCTCCAGCAGTCGTCGGTGAGCGCCACCTTGGCATGCATCGGCCGTTCGCAGTATTCGAAGATGCTCACGCCCGCCAGCAGCAGGTGGTGGTACAGCATGCGGGCCCCGATCCTGACGATCGGGATGTCCGGCTCGCCCTGCAGGATGAGGCGCACGTCGACGCCGCGCCGCGCCGCGTTGCGCATGTCCTGGATGAGGCGGTAGCCGGGAAAGAAGTAGGCATTGGCGATGACCACGCGCTGCCGTGCGCTGCGGATGGCCACGCGGTAGTGGCGCTCGATGTCGTTCGTGTGGCGCCAGTTGTCGCGGGTGACCAGGCACACTTCGGCTTCGCCGGCGCGCGCATGGCCGGTGGCGTGGCCGCTGCCTTCCTGCTGGCGCTCCGGCGGCGCGGGCCGATGGCTGCGCGCGCCTTGCTGCGCCTTCTTCTTGTCGGCGGCAACCGCACGCGCGGCGAAGCGATGGATCAGCTGCACGATCGGCCCGTTCAGTTCCACCGCATAGTCCTGCTTTGCCGTGGCGCCGAAGTCGAGCAGCTGATCGGCGGAGAAGTTGATGCCGCCCACGAAGGCGCAGGCATCGTCGACCACCACGATCTTGCGATGCATCCGGCGCAGCAGGTTCAGCCGCTGCCCCAGGATGCTGTGGCCCGGATCGAACACCCGGAGCCGGACGCCGGCCGCAGCCATCTCTTGGATGAAGGCCTCGGAGAGATCCGGTGAACCGAAGCCGTCGACCAGCAGGTCGATCCGGACGCCGCGCCTGGCCGCCTCGCACAGGCAGGCATGCAGTTGCGTGCCGACCTTGTCTTCATACAGGATGAAGGTCTCGATGAGCACCTCGCGCTGCGCGCGCCGCACCGCCTCGAACACGCGCGGAAAGAACTCCTCTCCGTTCTCCAGCAGCGAGACCCGGTTGCCCGGAACCCAGCGGGCACGGCCCAGGCCTCTGGCGGGAGAGTTCTTCATGGACGGCTGTCCGCACGCAGGCTCAGGGGGCCTGGTAGCCCAGGCAGTGCTCGAAAAAGGCGTCGAGCTCGGTGGACTTGTCGAACACCGCATCGGCGCCGAGCGCCAGGCAGCGGCGGCGCATCTCAGCGCTTGGATAGTTGGTGAGGACGATGACGTGCTGGTTGCTCGCGCGGCCCTGGCAGGAGCGGATGACCGTGAGGCCGGAACCTTCCTTGAGGAAGAGATCGATGACCGCGAGTTGCCAGGTGCCATGCTGCGCAAGCGCATCGATGGCGGCCTGGGCCGTCTCGGCGGTGGCCACCACACGGGCGCCGGCCAGCTCTTCGAGTGCGGGAATCAGGTTGTCCCGGATCGTCCGGCTGTCCTCGACAAGGATCGTAGTGAGCGGCATGCATACGCTTTCGGCGTCTGGAGGCTCTTGGGACATCGGAACGCAACCACCAATGCGGTCTTTGTACGGCCCGGCCCTGCTCGTCCTTGTAGGCAAGCTTCTCGACTTGGAGACGGTGCCCAGGAAGCGCGCCGCCGAAGCGCGCGCCGGGGCTTGCTCAGGACGCCTTGCGGTTGCTTTCGGTCTCCAGCGCTTCGGCGACCTTCTCGAGCAGATCGACCGATTTCGACAGCTTCTTCTCGATCTGGCCGGTCTGCTCGATCGCGCGGTCGAGGTCGTCGGTGCGCGTGTCCTCGGAGACGCCCTTGTCCAGCACCACGTGAACGACGGCGAGCTCGTCGGCGGCTTCTTCCACCGTTTTCTTCACCTGCTTGCTTTCGTCCAGCGCGCGTTCGACGGCGCGGCTGCTGCTGCTCTCGGGGGCGTTCAGGGCGGGCATTTGGGATCTCCTCGTGAGTGCACTTTCATCCTATACCCGTGAAGCCGAAGCGTCGACAAGATGGGGTAGCCCGCCTCATGCCTCCAGCGCCTCCAGCGGACCGAAGAATTCGTAGCGCAGCTGCTGCTTGGGCACGCCCAGCGCCAGGCCGCTCGCATACACCGCCTTCATGAAGGGCTTGGGGCCGAGGAAGTAGAGGTCGACGTCGCGGTCGGCCGGCAGTTGCTGCGCGAGCAGCTCGCGCGTGACGAAGCCGGTCGCATGCGGCCGGTCGGATTCGCGCGGCGCGTCGTAGACGTAGAGCGGCTTCACGTTGGCATGCCGGGCGGCCAGCGCATCGACGCGCGAGCGGAACGCATGGGCGCCGCCATGCCGCGCGGCGTGGATGAAGTGCACCGGCCGGCCGGTGTGCGCCATCGACTCGAGCATGCTCATGGCCGGCGTGATGCCCACGCCGCCTGTCACCAGCACCAGCGGCCGCACGCGCTCGCCGGCGGGCTGCAGCACGAAGTCGCCGCAAGGCGCCTGCACACGCAAGACGGTGCCGACCCCGGCCTTCTCGTGCAGCCAGTTGGAGGCGCGGCCGCCCTCTTCCTGCTTGACGCTGATGCGGTAGAAGGGCTTGCCCGGCGCATCGGACAGCGAATAGTTGCGCCGCAGCGGCTCGCCGTCGATGTTCAGCACCAGCGTGAGGTACTGGCCGGGCGAGAACGCGAGCAGCGGGCCGCCGTCGGTCGGCTCCAGGTAGAAGGAGGTGATGACGTCGCTCTCCTGCTCGCGGCGCGCCACGCGGAACTCGCGCTCGCCGCGCCAGCCGCCGGTCTGCGCGGCATTGGCGCGGTAGACCTCTTCCTCTGCGGCAATCAGCAGCGCCGCCAAAGATTGGTAGGCCTCGCCCCAGGCCGCGATGATCTCGTCGGTGGCGGCTTCGCCGAGCACGTCCTTGATGGCCTGCAGCAGGCAGCCGCCGACGATCGGGTAGTGCTCGGGCAGCACGCCCAGCGCGGCGTGCTTCTGGATGATGCGCGGCAGCGCGCCTGCAATCTCTTCGAGCCGGTCGATGTGCGTGGCATAGGCCAGCACCGCGCCCGCCAGTGCGCGGGCCTGGCTGCCGGCGGCCTGGTGCGCCTCGTTGAAGAAGGCCTTCACCTCCGGATGGCTCTCGAACATGATCCGGTAGAAGTGGCTGGTGATGGCCTCTCCGTGCGCCTGGAGCGCGGGAACGGTGGCTTTGACGATGGCGATGTTTTGCGGGGTCATCTGTGGCTTTCGGGGTCGGCAGTTGGGATGCTTTTCCTTCTCACGATCCGTGCCAGCTCCTGGCCCCCCGCAAGTGCCCGCCGCCGCTGGGGATTTGCGATACGTGGTCAAATTCGCAACAGGATCCATGTTGTATTTATGACCACAAACAGTGTCAATTCGACCACGGGCGAAGCGGCCGCGGCCACCGAGGCGCAGCGCTACCGCTCGCTCCTTGCCGCTGCGCGCGGCCTCGTGCGATGCGATGCCGCCGCGCTGCTGCGGCTCGACGGCGACGTGCTGCGGCCGCTGGCCGTGGACGGCCTGAGCGACGAAACCCTGGGGCGGCAGTTCCCCGTGGCCTCGCACCCGCGCTTTGCCCGCCTGCTCGAGAGCGGGCGGGGCCTGCGCTTCCCGCACGACTGCGGCCTGCCTGACCCGTACGACGGCCTCGTCGCGGGCCAGCCGGGCATCCTGCCCGTGCACGACTGCATGGGCGCGCCGCTGCGCCTGCGCGGTGCCACCTGGGGCTTGCTGACACTGGACGCGCTCGACGCCGGCACCTTCGAGGCCGTGGGCCCGGCACAGCTCGACGCGCTGGTGGCGCTGGTCGAAACCGGCATCGAGGCTGCCCACACGATCCAGGAAATGGAAGCGCGCGCCATGCGCGAGCAGGCCGTGGCCCAGGCCCTGCGCTCGGGCCGCGGCGCCACGCGCGAGCTCCTTGGCAGCAGCCCCGCGATGAAGCAGCTGTGCAGCGAGATCGACACGGTCGCGGTGTCCGACCTCACGGTGCTGCTGCTCGGCGAGACCGGCGTGGGCAAGGACCTGGTGGCGCAGCGCCTGCATGCGCGCTCGCGCCGCAGCGACCAGCCGCTGGTGCAGGTGAACTGCGCGGCGTTGCCCGAGACGCTGGCCGACAGCGAGCTCTTCGGCCACAAGCGCGGCGCCTTCACCGGCGCGGTGCAGGACCGCAACGGCAAGTTCGAGATCGCCGATGGCGGCACGCTCTTTCTCGACGAGGTCGGCGAACTGCCGCTGACGGTGCAGGCCAAGCTGCTGCGCGTGCTGCAGAGCGGCGAGCTGCAGCGGCCCGGCAGCGACCGCACGCTGAAGGTCGACGTGCGCGTGATCGCGGCCACCAACCGCGACCTGCCCGCGGCGATCGCGCAGGGCCGCTTCCGGGCCGACCTCTACCACCGGCTCTCGGTCTATCCGCTGGTCGTGCCGCCGCTGCGCGAGCGCGGGCGCGACGTGGTGGCGCTCGCGGGCGGCTTCCTTGAAGAGAACCAGCATCGCCTGGGCGCGCGCAACCTGCGGCTGTCGCCGGCCGCCAAGGCCGCCCTGCTCGCGCACGGCTGGCCCGGCAACGTGCGCGAGCTGGAGCATGTGATCAGCCGCGCGTCGCTGCGCGCCTTCAGGGAGCAGCGCCGCGGCGCGCGCTGGACGGCGATCGAGCCGCATCACCTGGCGCTGGAGGCTGCGGCGGCCGGCGGTCCGGCAGCGTCGCCTGCGCCACCTGCACCGGCGCCGGCAGGCCAGCACGCGGGCGTTGCCAGTGGCGGCGCCACGCTGCGCGAAGCCACCGAGGCCTTCCAGCGCGCCTGGCTCGCCGATGCGCTGGCGCGGCACCGCGGGCACGTGGCCAATGCGGCGCGCGAGGCCGGCATCGACCGCAGCAACTTCCACCGGACGCTGCGCAAGCTGGGCGTGCCGCGGCCGGAAAGCACGCCCTGAGCCCCGTGCATCCCATGCCGGAGGCATCGGCATACCCCAACGGTCCGCGCAGCCACTCACCACTTTGTGGGAGTGTTAACAGTTACCAATCTCAACACAATGGCGCGAAATTTAGACAAACAATTACGCAACGTAGCTGCCTGGAGCTGAGAGGTTCCAGCGACAGACAAGCTCGGTGCCGTGAACCCTTTGGAGCTTGTCTTGCACAACCTGTTTTCAAGTTGCACGTGCGGCTTTGCCCACATGAAACGGCTCCAGCGGCGGCTGTGGATGCGCCTGTTCCCTTCGCTGCGGCTTTATCGCTGCGCCCAGTGCGGCCGCATACAGCTTGCGCCGCGCCGGGCCGTCGAACAGGCGATCGCCACGCGGCTGGCCCAGGAAGCAACGCTTCGGCGGCCTGCGGAGCCGAGCCCGAATGCCGCTTTGGGTGGGCACATCGAGGAGGCCGAAGCTTCGCCGGCGCTGCGCCGTTAGGGCGCACACCGTTCCGTGCCCGCCCGGCTCAGTGCATGCGCGTCGGGGTGCGGCTCATGCCGGTTTTGTGTCAGCCAGGTCGAACGGCAGCTGCCGCAGCGGCTTGCCCGTCAGTTGCGCGATCGCGTTCGCAAAAGCCGGCGCCAGCGGCGGCAGGCCCGGCTCGCCGATGCCCTTGGGCGGTTCCGCGCTCGGCACGATGTGCACGGCGAACTCGGGCATGTCGGTGATGCGCGGCACGGTGAAGTCGCCGAAGTTGCCCTGCTGCACTTCGCCGTCCTTCAGCGTGATGGCGCCGCCCGGCAGGCACATCGACAGGCCCATGACCGCGGCGCCCTGCACCTGCGCTTCCACGCTGCGCGGATTGACGGCCAGGTTGCAGTGCACGCCGGCGGTGGCGCGGTGCAGCACCGGCTGGCCGTCCTTCACCGAAGCCTCCACCACATAGGCCACCACCGACTCGAAGGACTCGTGCACCGCCACGCCCCAGGCGCGGCCGGCGGGCAGCTGCTTCTTGCCATAGCCGCTGCGGTCGACGGCGAGCTGCAGCGCGGCGCGGTGGCGCGGGTGCTTGTCGCCGAAGAGCTGCATGCGGTAGGCCACCGGGTCCTGCTTTGTGCTGCGCGCGATCTCGTCGAGCAGGGTCTCCATCACGAAGGCGGTGTGGGTGGAGCCCACGCTGCGCCACCACAGCACCGGCACGTTGACCTTGGGGTGGTGCACGGTCAGGCGCATCGGCAGCGGGTAAGGATCGCGCATGCCCTCGGTGGCCGTGGCGTCGATGCCGTTCTTCACCTGGAAGGGCTCGAACACGGAGCCGGCGGTGATCGACTGGCCCACGATGACGTGGTCCCAGGCCAGCACCTTGCCGCGCTCGTCGAAGCCGATGCGCGCGCGGTGCAGGTGCATGGGGCGGTAGTAGCCGCCCTTGATGTCGTCCTCGCGGCTCCACAGCAGGCGCACCGGCGCGTTGAGCCCGGCGGCGCGCGCGGCCTTGGCGATCTCGCAGGCCTCCACGATCACGTCGCTGGTGCTCACGAAGCGCCGGCCGAAGCCGCCGCCCGCCATCTGCACGTTCACGCGCACCTGCTCGGGCTTGAGGCCGAGCGCGCGCGCCGCCGCGGCACCGTCGAGCCCCGCGCACTGGGTGCCGACCCACAGCTCGGCGCTGTCGCCCGACAGCTGGACAGTGCAGTTCAGCGGCTCCATCGGCGCATGGGCGAGGTAGGGGAACACGAACTCGGCTTCCAGCTGCCGCGGCGCCTTGGCCAGCGGCGCCATGTCGGCGTCGAACTTGCGCGCGCCGGGCTGTTTGGCCAGTTCGCGGTACTGGACCAGTTGCCTGCCGCTGTCGACCTTTTCGACGGCGGCCGTATCCCACTGCAGCTTGAGCGCGTCGCGGCCCAGCTTGGCCGGCCAGTAGCCGTCGGCCACCACGGCCACGCCCTCGGCGCCACGGTCCAGCGGCACGCGCAGCACGGCCTTCACGCCCTTGACGGCGCGCGCGGCGCTGTCGTCCACCGAAGCCAGGCGCGCGCCGAACACCGGCGGATGCGCCACCACGGCCGTGAGCTGGCCGGCATGCTTGACGTCGATGCCGTAGTCCTGCCGGCCGCTGCTCTTGGCGCGCGCATCCAGCCGCGTGGTCGGTCGGCCGATGAGCTTGAAGTCCTTGGGGTCCTTCAGCCTGACCTTCTCGGGCACCGGCAGCGCCATGGCGGCCTCGGCCAGTTCGCCGTAGCCCAGCTTGCGGCCGTTCGGGCCCAGCACGGTGCCGGCCTGCGTGCGCAGCGTGGATACGTCGACGTTCCAGCGCGCCGCCGCGGCCGACAGCAGCATGGCGCGGGCGCGCGCGCCGAGCTCGCGGTACTGCGTGAAGCTGTTCTTGATCGAGTTGGAGCCGCCGGTCAGGTGCATGCCGAAGACCGGGTCGTGGTAGGCGGCGTCATTGGTGCCGCTCTTGCTGCGCACCAGGCTCCAGTCGGCATCGAGCTCCTCGGCCAGGATCATCGGCAGGCCGGTCTGCACCCCCTGGCCGAATTCGAGGCGGTTGTGGGTCACGGTGACTTCGCCGTTGGGCGCGATCTGCACGAAAGCCGAAGGCTGCTGCGTCGGCTTGAGGGTGCTGGCCGCCGCTTGCTTGCCGGTGGCCTGCGCCATGGCCATGTGGGGAAAGGCGCCGAGCGCGAGGCCGCCGGCGCCAGCCAGCTTGAGGAAGCTGCGGCGCGGCAATGCGGTGGTGTCCTCGGGTTGTGATTGGCTTGCTTCGGCCATCAGGCGCTGAAGGATGCGCGGCAGTTCGGTGGAATCGATGTGAGTGGGCAACATGGCGGATGCTCCTTCAGGCCAGGGATTTGGCGGCATCGGCCACCGCG
This sequence comes from Variovorax sp. 05T418, assembly GCF_056396385.1. NCBI lineage: Bacteria > Pseudomonadati > Pseudomonadota > Betaproteobacteria > Burkholderiales > Comamonadaceae > Variovorax > Variovorax sp. 05T418. The sequence continues at coordinate 580,600 of NZ_JBFTLJ010000001.1, forward strand.
GCGCGGATGCGGGCGTAGGTGCCGCAGCGGCAGATGTTGCCGGCCATGGCGGCATCGATCTCGGCCGCCGTGGGCTGCTTGCCCCGGGGCTGCGACTTGAGGAACGCCGTGGCGCTCATGATCTGGCCGCTCTGGCAGTAGCCGCACTGCGCCACGTCGTGCTTGACCCACGCGGTATGCACCGCGGCACCGACCGGGTCGCTGCCGTCCGTTGCGGCCTCGATGGTGACGATCTTCTTGCCCTCTGCGGCCGAGATGGGCGTGATGCACGAGCGGATGGCTTGGCCGTCCAGGTGCACCGTGCAGGCGCCGCACAGCGCCGCGCCGCAGCCGAACTTGGTGCCCGTCATGCCCAGCGTGTCACGCAGGGCCCAGAGGATGGGGGTGCCGGGATCGGCGTCGACCGTGTGGTCGCGGCCGTTGACATTGAGCGCGCTCATGGTGGGGTCCGTTCTTCTTCGTGGGGTGGGGGCGCCGGTCGGCGCTGGAGGCGACTGTAGGAAGAAGCATCAGAAAGAAACAGTGGCGAATATTGCATGCCTTGTGAAGTCAGGCTTCATAAAGCAGGTTCATTGAGAGGAGACGGCCAGCCAATGGCCGTCAGAAACCACAGTGTCTTACCTTGAGATTTCTATCTAAACGGTTGACTTATATGGACTTTCACCATGTTCTTTGAAATCGTCTGTTTGCAGTGAAAGGAAGCGAGGCCTCGCCTCTCCACGGTCAGCAGATGTGGTCTCCACGACCGGTGAGATGGCGCTCATGAACACCATGCATCCCATGGATTTCGTGGACGTCAAGCTGACGTTGGAGAAATATCCGGACCGCGATCCCCTCAAGCGTTCGAAAGACCTGTTGCAGGCCGAGATCGGTGTTGGCGCCGGTGTAGCCTCGCCCCATGGATTCCCTGATTGCCGCCTCCGCCCGCGCCCTGGCCGCCGGCGACGCGCTTGGCGCGCTCAAGCGGGTCGCGCTGCGCGACGACCCGCCGGCGCTGGCCCTGCGCGGCATTGCGATGGCGCAGCTCGGCGAGCATCCGCGCGCGCGCGAACTGCTGCGGCGCGCCGCGCGCGGCTTTGGCGCCCACGAGGAACTGGCGCGCGCGCGCTGCGTGGTGGCCGAGGCCGAGGTGGCGATGGCCATGCGCGAGCTCGGCGGCTCGCCGCGCGCGCTGGCCGCGGCGGCGGCCACGCTCGAAGCGCACGCGGACCGTGCCAACGCGCTGCAGGCGCGGCTCATCGCGGCGCGCCAGCAGCTGCTGCTCGGCCGGCTCGAGGCGGCCCGGGCCGCGCTGGCGCCGCTCGATGCGCGCGACCTGCCGCCGGCGCTCGAGGCGGTGGCCGAGCTGACCGCCATGGAATTGGCGCTGCGCTCGCTGCACGTCGGCCCGGCGCGCGCGGCGCTGGCCCGTGCGCAGGCGGCGGCCGACCGCGCACGCGTGCCCGCGCTCTCGGCCGAGGTGGCGGAGGCGCGGGCCGCGCTCGACCGTCCCGCGGCACGGCGGCTCTTTGCCGGCGGGCAAGAGGAGTTGCGGCTCGACGAGGTGGCGGCGCTGCGGGCCTCGGACGCGCTGGTGGTCGACGCCTGCCGCCGCGGCGTGGGCGCCGGCGGCGCATGGCGGCCGCTGGCGCGCCGGCCGGTGCTGTTCGCGCTGGCGCGTGCGCTCGCCGAGGCCTGGCCCGGCGACGTCGACCGCGAGGCGCTGATCGCCTACGCGTTCAACACCCGCCATCCCGACGAGACGCTGCGCGCGCGCCTGCGGGTCGAGATCGGCCGCCTGCGCGCGCTGGTCGCGGCCGAGGCCGGCATCGAGGCCACGGCGCGCGGCTTTGCGCTCAGGCCGCGCGATGCGCGCGAGGTGGTCGTGCTTGCGCCGCCCATCGACGGCGAACAGGCTTCGCTGGTGGCGCTGCTGTCCGATGGCGCGGCATGGTCGACCTCGGCGCTGGCACTGGCGCTGGACGCGAGCCAGCGCACGGTGCAGCGCGCGCTGGCCGAGCTCGAGGCCGAGGGGCGGGTGCGCGCCATCGGCCGGGCGCGGGCGCAGCGCTGGCTGGCGCCGCCGCTGGCGGGATTCACGACGATCTTGTTACTCCCCGCCGCGCTGCCGATTGAATAGAGTTGTCTCCAAGGCGCCGAACCCGGAGCCCGCCAACAAGGAGCCAGCGATGAACAGCAGCAAAGCGAGCAAGAAAGACAAGACGGAAGCCGCGCCGCGCACGGCCGAGATCGTGCGCGAGTACGGCCCCTTCGCCGGCGCCGCCAGCGTGGCCGGCGTGACCCACGACGGCGAGCGCGTCTGGGCGGCCACCGGCGCGCAGCTGGTGGCCTTCGATCCCGCGAGCGGCGAGACCACGCGCACCCTCGACTGCGCCTGCGATGCCGGCACCGCCTTCGACGGCACCTACTTCTATCAAATTGCCGAGGCGCGCATCGACAAGATCGATCCGGCCAGCGGCAAGGTGCTGGCGTCGATCCCCACGCCCGGCCACGGCGGCGACTCGGGCCTGACATGGGCCGAGGGCAGCCTCTGGATCGGGCAGTACCGCGACCGCAAGATCCTCCAGATCGACCCGGTCAGCGGCGCGGTGCTGCGCACCATCGAGTCCAACCGCTTCGTGACCGGCGTGACCTGGGTCGACGGCGAGCTGTGGCACGCCACCTGGGAAGGCGACGAGAGCGAGCTGCGCCGCGTCGACCCCGACAGCGGCGCCGTGCTCGAGCGGCTGGAGATGCCGCGCGGCGCCAACGTGAGCGGGCTCGAGTCCGACGGCGCCGATCTCTTCTATTGCGGTGGCGGCGGCAGCGGCAAGGTCCGCGCCGTGCGGCGCCCGAAAGCCGCCCGGGCCTGAGCGGCCCACCGCGACAACCCCCTTTCGGCTTTGCTGCCGAAGACGAGCGCGCCGGCCACCAGGCGGGTGGAGCCGCGCATGGACCCAACCCACATCGGCTCACCGAGCCCAAGGAGAAACGCATGAACACCGCCATTGCCGAAAAGAGCACCGTGACAAACCACCCCGTCGTCTCGAAGGACCAGTGGCTCGCCCGGCGCAAGGCGCTGCTGGCGCGCGAAAAGGAACTCACGCACCTGCGCGACGAGATCGCCCGCGAGCGCCGCGCGATGCCGTGGACTCGCGTCGAGAAGAACTACGTCTTCGACACGCCCGAGGGCCCGCGCGCGTTGGCCGACCTGTTCGAAGGCCGCCGCCAATTGCTGGTGCAGCACTTCATGCTCGGCCCCGATTGGGAGCAGGGCTGCCCGAGCTGTTCCTACATGTCCGACCACCTCGGCGGAATGAAGGTGCACCTGGAGAACCGCCACGTCACGCTCTTGGTCGTCTCGCGTGCACCGCTGGACCAGATCGAGCGCTTCCGCCGGCGCATGGGCTGGGAGTTCAGGTGGGTCTCCGCGCACGGCAACGACTTCAACTACGACTTCAACGTGAGCTTCACGCCGCAGCAGTGGGCCGAGGGCCAGGGCGAGGTCTACTACAACTACGGCGTGCGGCCCTTCCCGGCGCAGGAGGCGCCCGGCATCAGCGTGTTCTACAAGGGCGATGCGGGCGAGGTGTTCCACACCTACTCGACCTACGAGCGCGGCGTCGAAGCAATGATGGGCACCTACAGCCTGCTCGACCTCACGCCCAAGGGCCGCGACGAGCCCAACCCCGTCTACGCGATGGACTGGGTGCGCCACCACGACCGCTACGAACCGGCACCGGCCGCAAAGCCGGCGGCCGCGGCGGGTTCGTGCTGCCACGCGCCCGACTGAACCGCGCTGAATCGGCAGGCACACCATCATGGCAAGCCTCTGGCCGTGGCTCGCAGTCGCGGGCGTCGGTGCCCTGCACGGGCTGAACCCTGCCAGCGGCTGGATGTGGGCGGCCGCCTGGGGCCTGCGTTCGCGCGACCGCAGGCAGGCCCTGCGGGCGCTGCTGCCGATCGCATTCGGCCATGCCGCCTCGGTGGCGCTGTTGGCCGGCGCGGTGGCCTTCGGCCTGTCGCTCGACCGCGCGCTGCTGCAGGTGCTGGCGGGCGTGCTGGTGATCGTCTTCGCGGGGCTTCACCTGTGGGGCCGCACGCCCAGCGCGGCGCGCGCACCGGCCGGGCATGCGGGGATGGCGCTCTGGTCCTTCATGGTGTCCACCGCCCACGGCGCCGGCCTGATGCTAGTGCCGGCGCTGATCCCGCTGTGCATGGGCGATGGGGCGGCGACGGCGTTCAGCGCGTCGGACTCGCTCTTGCTGGCGCTCGCGGCGGTCGGCGTTCATACCGCGGCCATGCTCGCGGTCACCGGTGCGATCGCCGTGGGCGCCTGCCGCGGCTTCGATGCCGGCGGCCGCTGGCTCCGAAAACTCAGACGGAAACCATCAGCTGCAGCCGCGCATCGGCCGTGACGTAGCGGATGTGGCGGTAGTCGCGGATCAGGCTGATGCGGCCGCCCTGCCACTCGAGCCACATGATGTAGCCCGGTTCCGGATCGCCGCGCCGGTCGAACACCGCGATCACCTCGCGGCCCTCGAGCCATGCCGGGGCAAGCCATACGCCATCGACCTTTGCGTAGAGCGTGAAGAACATGCCGACGTCGGCGCGGCCGGCGCGCACCGGATGCGCCGACTGGACCAGCCGCACGTCGTCGGCCAGCAGCGCGCGCAGGCCGTCCCAGTCGCGCTGGTTGAAGAGCGCGACATAGCGCACGAGCGCGGCGGACGGCGGCGGCGGTGGTGCGGGCGGGCCCGGCGGCTCTGCGTTGATCTCCCGCAGGCGCGCACGCCCGCGCGCGAGGTGGCCCTTCACGGCGTCGACCGTGAGGTCGAGCACCGCTGCGATCTCCGCCAGCGATTCGCCGAGCAGGTCCTTCAGGATCACCACGCTGCGCTGGTGGATGGGGAGTTCCGCGAAGCGCGACACCGCGGTCTTGACAGCTTCCTGGCGCATCAGCATCTCCATCGGGTCGGGATTGGCCGTGTCGGCCAGGTCGTTGGCCGCGTCGATCGGCTCGGCCATGCGGATCGTCCGGCCGCGCAGCAGATCGAGCGCGCGGTTGTGGGCGATGCGGAACAGCCAGGGCCGAAGCGGCGTCGCCTCGTCCATGGCGTGCACGGCCGCGAAGGCGCGCTCGAAGGTGTCCTGCACCACGTCCTCGCCTTCGATGACCGAGCCCATCAGGCGCGCGCAGTAGCGGTGCAGTTCGGGCCGCAGCGCCTCGGCGAGCGCCGCCAGCTGCGCCTGCTTGCCGCTGCGGTTCGGCGAAGGCGCCTGTGCTGCACTCACGAGGCCGCCTCCTCGAGCACCGTGATGCCCGAGTCGCCGCCGAAGCCGAAGGCGAAGCCCTTGGCATAGGCCGGGTCCTCCAGCATCGAAACCACCTTGTCGCCGAAGGCGCGCGGCGGCATCGGCGTACCGAAGCGCGCGAGGAACTCGCCGGGCGCCACGCCCATGGCGCGCGCATAGGCGGCGGCCCCCGCGTCGCCCACGCCGGTGCCGCCGATCATCTGCATCGGCACGATCGCCTGGAAGCGGATCCCGAGCTTCTGCTGCTCCGAAATGCCGTTGGCGTACTTGGCCATGAACCAGAGCATGCGCTTGGCGCCGGCATAGCCGCCCGAGAGTGGCGAGCCGTTGCGCGCCGCGCCGCTCGATCCCACCAGCACGCGGGCGCCGGGCGCGAGCGGCAGCCTGAGCGCCGCCTGCAGCCAGTAGAGCCCGGCCTTGACGTCGGTCTCCCAGGCCGCGCTGAAGTCGGCCCAGCTCAGCTGGTCCAGCCGGCCCATGCGCGGCGGCGTGCCGGCGTTCAGCACGAGGATGTCGGGGCGGACCTCGGCCAGGATGCGGTGGGCCGCGGCCTCGTCGGTCACGTCGGCAGCGACGGTGGCCACGCCCAGCCGCGCGCGCACGGCCTCGAGCGCGCCGGCGTCGCGCGCGACCAGCTTCACCCTGGCGCCTTGCGCGGCCAGCGCTTCGACCAGCCCCAGCCCCAGGCCGCGGCTTCCGCCGGTGACGACGATGTTCTTGTCCTTGATGATGCTCATGATGACCTGGCTCCGTTGTGTGCTGTGGATGGAACCAGGACGATCCAGGCCTGCAAAAGGAGTCATGCAGCGGGTCCGCGGAAACGTGAGCGCGATGGCCACGGCGCGGGCCAATGCGAACTGAATCGGCCGCTGTCAGGAATGCGCCGGCTCTATCTTCAGCTTGAAGCCCAGCGCGTTGATGACCTTGAACAGGGTATCGCTGCTGGGTGCCCTTTCTCCCGAGAGGCTCTTGTACAGGCTCTCGCGGGAGAGGCCCGTGTCCTTGGCGAGCTGGGCCATGCCTCGTGCGCGCGCAATGGCACCCAGCGCCCCGGCAAATTCGGCGGGGTCGTTGTCATCCATCACCTGGCGCAGGTACTCCACCATGTCTTCCTCGCTGGCAAGGTAGTTGGCGATATCAAATGGACGGGTCTTGATCTTGCTCATTTCGCAACTCCAGAGCCAACTTCTTGGCTCGTTCAATGTCGCGCTGCTGGGTCGGCTTGTCGGACCAGACGGATGCGCGTCATGCCGTCCTTCAGCCCCTCGAGCCAGGCGGAGAACTCATCGGTTTCAATGACCGTGACCATGAACGGATTGTAGCCTACAGGATACAACCCAGCAAGCACTGTAGCTGCGCCGCTTCTTGGAGGCGGCGGTGCCGCTGATCGACGCCCGAGAAATCAGCCCGCCGGCTGTAGCCGCGGCGCCTTGCCGGCAGCACCGGTCCGCGGGAACGTGAGCGCGATGGCCACGGCGCCAAGTCCCACGGCCATCGAGCCGATGTACATCCAGGCATAGCTGCCGTAGCGGTCGAACAGCCAGCCGCCGAGCACCGGGCCGAGCGCCATGCCCAGGCTGGACAGCATCGACGCCGCGCCCAGCACCGCGCCGAGGATGCGGCGACCGAAGTAGTCCCGCGCCAGCACCGCATAGAGCGGCATCACGCCGCCATAGGCCAGGCCGAAGACGATGGCCACGGCATAGAAGCCGCCGAGACGGTTCACCAGCAGGTAGCTCGCGGCGGCAAAGGCCTGGATCAGCAGGCCGGCCACGAGCACCCGCTTGGCGCCCAGCCGGTCCGCCAGCACGCCGAAGAGCAGCCGCCCGCCGAGGCCCGCCGCCCCTTCCATGCTGTAGATGGTGACGGCCGCGAAGGTCGGCAGGCCGCAGCCGATGGCATAGCTGACCGTGTGGAAGATCGGCCCGGAGTGCGCGGCGCAGCAGGCGAAGAACGTGATGCCGAGCACCAGGAAGGCGCGCGAGCGCAGCGCCTGTCCGATCTTCATTTCGGGCGCCGGGGCCGCGCCTCCGGGAGCGGCGTGGGCGGTGCGCGGCGCCGCGCGAATGAGCCAGACCGCGGGCAGCAGCACGACCCACGCGCCGATGCCGATGATCAGCTGGGCGGTGCGCCAGTCGTAATGCGTGACCAGCCAGGCGGCCAGCGGCGAGATGGTCATGGGCGCCACGCCCATGCCCGCCGACACCAGCGAGACGGCCAGGCTGCGGTGCCTGTCGAACCACGACGCGGCAGTGGCGATCACCGGCGCGAAGAAGCTGCCGGCCGCAAGGCCCATCATCACGCCGTAGAAGAGCTGGAATTCGAGCAAGGTCGATGCGCGGCTGGCCAGCACCGTCGAAAGCCCGAGCAGCACCGTGCCCGCGAGCACCACCACGCGCGGGCCGTAGCGGTCGCTCAAGGCGCCCCAGCCGAAGCCGGCCACGCCCATGCTCAGGAAGGCCAGCGTCATGGCGCTGGAAATGCCCGCGCGCGACCAGCCGGTGGCCGCGCTCATGGGCTCCAGGAAAACGGCCAGCGAAAACAGCACGCCGATGGCCACGCAGGTCATCAGCGCGCCGGCGGCCACGAGGGACCAGTTGGAGTCGAGCGCGTCGGCCGGACGCGCTGAGGCAGCAGTGTTCATTGTCTTGTTCCAGTGGAAGATCGAAAATGGTGAACTGATTGGTTGACTATAAAGGAATTCACCTCTTCGGGCGCGCTTTTCAGCGCAGAGGTCCAACCAGGACGTTCAAGACTTCGCAAAGGAGCCAGACAGGCGCCGGCGCGGCGCAGCGGGCGCGCGGCGCACTTCGATGCCGCTGCGGCGGCTACTGCGCCTCGATGCCGAACTCCCGCATGCGCCGGGTGATCACGTCGAAGTCGCGCCGGTAGTTCGCATTGAACTGCTCGGGCGTGGTGTTGAGCATCTCGAGCCCGCGCTCCGCCATCCGCGCCTGGACCTCGGGCATGGCGGCGGCGTTGCGCAGCGCCACCGTCAGCCGCTCGACCACCGCGGGCGGCGTCCTGGCGGGCGCGACGAACGCGATCCATACCGCCGCCTCGAACAGCGGATCGTCGAAGCCCAGTTCGCGCATCGTGGGCACCTGCGGCAGCACGGCCGAGCGCTCGCGCCCCATGATCGCGAGCGGAACGACCTTGCCCGCCTGCACATGCTGGCGCGCGAAGCCCGCCGACGTGAGGCCGACGCTCACGGTGTTGCTCAGCAGGTCGGCCATGACCGGCGCCTCGCCGCGCTGCGGCACGTGCACCATGTGCGCGTCGAGCTTGCGGTTGAGCGCCTCGCCCGCCAGGTGGCCGAGGCCGCCCGGTCCCCAGGTGCCATAGCTGAGCTGCTGGCCCGGCCGCGCCGCGAGCTTGCGGAAGCCTTCCATGTCCTTCACGCCGAGCTCGAGGTTGGCCGACAGGATGGCCGGGCTGCGCACGACCTGCGTCAGGAAGACGAAGTCGCGCTGCGGGTCGTAGGGCAGCGTCTTGTAGAGCGCGACGTTGTTGATGAGCGAATCGCCGAGCGTGACCGCGATCGTGTAGCCGTCGGGCGCGGCCCGCGCCACTTCGCCCAGGCCCACCGCGCCGTTGGCGCCGGCGCGGTTGTCGACCACGAAGGACTGGCCCAGTGCCTTCGCGGCATGCTCGCCGATCAGGCGCGCGACGAAGTCGTTGGCGCCGCCGGCCTGGGCTGTGACGACGACACGGATCGGCTTGCCCGGGAAGTTGCCTTGCGCGAAACCCGCGAACGGCAGTGCGGCGAGCATGGTGAGGCCAAGGGTGAGAAAGTGGCGGCGCATCGGGGTCTCCTGGAGTTGTTCTGGATGTGGGGCGGCGCGTCAGCCGGCCTGCGAGGCGCGCTGCTCGCGCTCGACCTCTTCCTGCAGCAGCCGCCGGTACTGCACCAGCGCGGCGTCCATCGCGAGCGGCAGCATCCGCGCTTCGGGATCGATGTTCAGGTACTGCGCGGTGATCATTTCGCGGTCTTCCTCGAACGCGGTGACCAGGCCGCGGTAGATGGTCTCGGTGACCGCGGGGTCCGCGATGCTGCTTCGGTGCGACTGCTGGAAGAAGTAGTGCGTGGTCGTTGCCGTCTCGGGCGTGAGCGCCTGGCAGCTGTGCAGCTGCACGCCGCCGCGCTGCTCGCCTTCGGCCTGCCCCACCGGCGCGCCGCCCGATTTCATCAGCAAGGTGCCGGGCAGGAGGAAGTCGTAGATGAAGTAGCGGTCGACGTTGCGGTCGAAGCTCTGGAACGACTTCCAGAAGGGAGACGGGGGCACGTCGGGCACGTGCCGCGTCACGCGGATGCCGCGCGGCACCTTCTCGATCCTGGGCACGGCCTGGGCGATGGCCGTCGAGCCGCCCAGCGTGCCCTCGTGCACATAGCTCAGGTGCGAGAAGTCCAGCAGGTTGTCGCAGACCAGCAGGTAGGGCGTGTCGTAGTGGACATAGCCGGGCCTGTAGCGCCAGTCGGGGTGGTCGCACGAGAAGTTGTCCGGCAGCAGCGCACGGTCCGCAAGCGACGGGTCCCCCATCCACACGAAGATCCACTTGTTGTGCGAGACCACCGGGTAGGTCCGCACGCGCGCCTTCACGGGAATGCTGGCCAGCCCCGGTGCCTCCACGCAAACGCCGTCGGCGGCGAACTTGAGGCCGTGGTAGCCGCAGCGCACGCAGTCGCCTTCCCTGCGTCCGCGCGACAGCGGCGCATGCCGGTGGCAGCAGCGGTCCTGCATCGCCACGAGCTCGCCGCCCTCGGTTCTATAGACCAGGATCGGCTCCTCGAGCACCGTGCGCGTGAACAGCGCGTTGTCGGAAATCTCGTGATCCCACGCAATGACGTACCAGCAGTTTCGAACCCACATGCCTGTCTCCCAGAGTCCAGGCAATGTAGGAATTCGCGCGGCTTTCGTCTGTCCCTGCGGAAGGGTACAAAAGGCTCCGGGTCGGCCCTAGTGAATGAAGCGCAGGAGCTGCTGGCGTCCGTGGATCGCGAGCTTCAGGTAGGCGCGCTTGCGCAGCGTCGTCACGCTCGATGCGGCAATGCCCAGGTCGGCGGCGATGCCGTCGGCGCCGATCCCGCAGGCGATGCGCGCGCAGACCTCGCGCTCGCGCGGCGACAGTTGCGGTGCCGTGCGCTGCAGCGTGCGCTCGATGCCCGCCACGCGCAGCGGCGTATCGGGCGATGCGAGCTGCGCGAACAGCGCATTGCGATGCGCGCGCTTCAACAGGGGCGCAAGGCCGAGCAGTTGCGCAACATCCGCTTGCGCGAACTGGCCGTTCTGCCGGTTGCGGTACAGGTTGATCGCAAAGATCGTGCGCGGCACGGGCGAGTAGAGAAAGCTCAACCGCCCCGTCAATTGCCGGCCGACGAAGATCTGCTCGCGCCACGCCGGGTCGGGGATGTCCGCCGCGTCATACAGCAAGGCGGTCACGGGTGCGTGGGCCAGCGCCTCTCCACCCATGCGCGCGGCCAGGCGGGTCATGTCGTCCGCCAGCCGGAACCGCTTCTTGTAGAGGGAGAAGCACTCGGCCGTGATGTTGTCGCACCGGCCCATCGCATGCCCTTCGACCTGCGACGGAACGCCGTCGATGTACTCCACGAGCGAGATGTATTCGACCGGCACCACGTGGTTGATGAAGTCGAGCATGTGGAGCGCGGGCGCCTCCTCGCTGCCCGCGTCGAGCAGGTGCGCGACGGCGCCTGCGTCCAGCAGCTGGCCCGCAGGTGGCGTGTCGAGAAACCAGGTGGAAGGCATGGCAGCCCAATATAGGCAAGCCGCGCCCGATTCAACAGGGTGGAAGCCCGCGGGCCGCGCGCCGGCCGGTCAGCGAATGCGCAGCGCGTGGTCCAGCGAGAGGCGGCCCGCGCCGCGGCCCGCCAGGTACAGCAGCAGCGCAGCCCACGAGAGGTGCGTCGGCCATGCATCCGGATAGACGAACACCTGGATCACCAGCGTCATGCCCAGCAGGGCCAGCGCCGACAAGCGCGTGAAGAGGCCCAGCACCAGCAGCAGCGGGAACAGGTGCTCCGAGTAGGCCGCCAGGTGCGCGGCAATCTCGGGCGGCACGAAGGGCAATTTGTATTCGGTGCGGAACAGCTCGTAGGCGCTGTCGGTCAGCGTGAGAAAACCCTCGACCTTGGTGCGGCCCGAGTAGAAGAAGATGGCCGCCACGGCCACGCGCGTGGCCAGTGCCAGTGCGTCGTGGGCCACGATGCGCGTGAGGCGTTCGGCCACTGCGTTCCAGTGCGCGCGAAGACCGCGGCGATTGCTGTTTTCGATCGATGCGGGAGCCTGAAGGTGGGTGCTCATGGTGCTCTTTCGTTGGATGCAGGCGAAGCCGAAGTGCCGGCGAATGCACCGGCGCGCAACAGGGCCGCGAACATGGCCGAGATGTCTGCCGCCGGGTCGGCCGCCAGCGCGCGCTCCGCCGCTTCGGCAAGGCTTGCGCCGCTGGCGCAGGCGTCGAGGAAGGCGCAGCCGGCCTGGGTGATCCCTTGCCAATTCACCGTGTCGGCGGGCCGCGTCAGCAAAGCGCCCTCGCCTCGCCAGGCCAGTTCGTCGCCAACCGCGCTCGGCCGGCGATGGCGCTCCCAGATGCTGTAGACCGGTTGCTCGTCGAACCAGGCCCAGCGCGCTGCCGGATGCGGCGCAAGGACCAGGGCCGCCATCTGCTGCGGCGTGCGGCGGGCGATCCATGCGGCGTCGGCGGCTGGTGCGTTGTGCGCGGCATGGGCTTCGCGCCAGAGCGTGTCGAGCTGCGCGACGCCGGGCAGGTAGACGAGCTCGGCGGCCGGCTCGAAGCCGCGCAGGAAACCGGGGAAGCCAGTGCCGTAGTGCAGCAGGCGCCCGTCGCTCGGCGGATCGGCCGCTACATAGAGTGCGGCGGCGGCGCGAAACCATTCCTCGCCCACCAGCTGCGCAACGGTCGGGAAGTTGGCCTGCAGCGCATCGATGCAGGCCTTCATCACGGTGTTGCGGTACACCGCGAAGGCGGGCTGCATGGCGAGCGCCCGCACTGCAGGGTGCGCGGCTTCCGAAGGAGCGAACAGGGCCTGCGCAAAGGCCTGCTGGAACTGATCGCGCGGCGTGTTCATGCGATGGCCTCCTGCGCGGCACGCTGCAGCACGGCCGCGGCTTGTTGCTGCTCCGCCATGAGCTCCCCGAAGGCCGGCACGTTGCCGTCGCGCTCGATCAGCGTGGGCCGGGCGCCGGCGCGATCGACGAAGCGCCGGTACAGCTGCCAGACCTCCGGTGCGATGGGCGCATCGTGCGAATCGATCAGCAGTGCATCGCCGAGGGTGGGGTCGGCGCTGTGGCCCGCAAGGTGGATCTCGCCGACCGGCGCCTGCGGAAAGCGGTCGATCCAGTCCGCGGCCGAGAAGCCCAGGTTGCATGCGGAGACGTACACGTTGTTGATGTCGAGCAGCAGCCTGCAGCCGGTGCGGCGTGACAGCTCGGCAAGAAAATCGATCTCGTCCCATTCATGCCCGTCGATGTGCAGGTAGTGGGACGGGTTCTCGATGGCCATCGCCATGCCCAGCGCGTCCTGCGTGCGCGCGATGTTGCCGGCGATGCGATGCAGCGCGGCGGTGCTGCGCGGAAAAGGCAGCAGGTCCGGAAAGTACTGGCCGTTCCATGTGGACCACGCGAGGTGCTCGGAGATCAGCGCAGGCTGGATGCGCCGGGCGAGCGCCGCCAGCCGCTGGAGATGCGCCGCATCGGGCGCTGCCTCGCCTGCGAGCGAGAGCGAGACGCCATGCAGCGACACCGGATGGCGCGCGCGGATCGCATCGAGCCATCCGATGCGCGGGCCGCCCGCCACCATGTAGTTCTCGGGGTGCACCTCGAACCACAGGCCCTCGGCACGCGCGCCGAGCGCGGCCTCGTAGTGCTCCGGCTTGAGGCCGAGGCCAGCCGCGAGGGTGTCGGACATGGCAGCGTGCGCAGTGCAGCGGTCAGGACTTGATCGGGATCAGCGAACCCATGCCCTTGGGTGTCTTGATGGTGGTGCAGGTGCCGGCCGGAACGTTCTTCCACGAGTTGCCCTGGTAGTCGACCTTGGAGGTGCCCGCGCAGGTGGTGCCGGGGCCGGCGGCGCAGTCGTTCTTGCCGGCCATCGAGACGCCGTAGCACTTTTCCATGGCGGCCGTCTTGTCGGCCATCGGTTTGTCTTGCGCCATGGCAGAGCCCGCGGCAAGGGCACCCAGTGCAAGAGCGGTGATCGCGAAAGAACGATTGATCATGGATGAACTCCAGAAGATTGATTGAGAAATTGCAACCGCGCCCAATGCGCAGTCCCTTGCTAGTTCGCGGCGTGCGAAGCCCGGGTTACAGGCCCGGTGCGATTCGGCAATTTTTTTGCGGGGCGAACGAAGATCGAGAAGAACGCCACCTGCTACAGCATCGAGTCTGCCCGCGCCACGCGCACGATGCGCGCCTTGGCACCATCCGTGAGCAGGTAGAGGCTGCCATCGGGCCCTTGCCTCAAGTTGCGGATGCGCTCGCCCAGTTCGGAGAACAGGGCTTCGCGCCGAACCACGCGCGGTGCGCTGTCCTCGCCCGCGAGCTCGAATCGCCATACGGCCTTGCCGGCCAATGTGCCCACGAAGACGTTTCCCTTCCACGCGGGAAACTGGTCGCCGGTGTAGAGGATGAGGTTGCTCGGTGCGATCTTCGGCGTTGTCCAGAAGGCCAGCGGCGCTTCCATGCCGCGCTTCGATGTTCCCTCGCCGATCTTGGCGCAGGTGTCGTACTCGCAGCCGAAGGTCACCACCGGCCAGCCGTAGTTCAGGCCCTTGCGCACGATGTTGATCTCGTCGCCGCCCTGCGGCCCGTGCTCGGCAACCCAGAGCTGCCCGGTCCGGGGATGGACGAATGCGCCCTGCGGATTGCGATGCCCGCGGCTCCATATTTCCGGGCGCGCGCCCTGGCGTGCGACGAAGGGGTTGTCGTCGGGCACGGTGCCATCGGTGCGGATGCGCACGGTCTTGCCCTGGTAGTAGGCGAGCGCCTGGGCGCGCATGCGGTCCTGCGGCGCATGGCGGTCGCCGATGGTGACGAAGAGATGGCCGTCGGCGGAAAGCGCGAGCCGCCCGCCGAGGTTCTGCCCGTTCACCGCGCCCGGCGTCTGGCGAAACAGCACCTTGAATTCATCGATGCGCGATCCGTCGTCGCTCAGGCGGGCGCGTGCCACCGCCAAGCCGTTGCGGTCGGCGTGCAGCCCGCGGCCGGCTTTGGTGTAGCTCAGGTACACGAGGCGGTTCGAGGCAAAGGCCGGATCGATGGCGACGTCCAGCAGGCCCCCGTGATCGCGATGGTCCACGCGCGGAACGCCGTCGATGGAAGAGATCTCGCGCCCATCGGCGCTGATCATGCGCAGCCTGCCTGGTCGTTCGGTGACGAGCAGATGGCCATCGGGCATGAACTCCATGCCCCAGGGCGACTCCAGCCCGTCGGCAAAGGTGCTCGCCTGCGGCGCATCCGGCGCGGAGTCCGCAGGCATCGCCCGCGCACCGGCATGCCAGAGCATTGCGAGAAGCAGCGCGGCGCCAAAGCCGTGCCGCCGCCAGGACAGCGCTGCAAACCTCGAACGACGAATGGCTGCGGGCGCTGTGTTCATGTCGGTGCTTGCTGAAGGGCCGCGGCGACGTTGCCGTTCGAAAATCTTATCGGCGAGCGGCCAAGCCCGACAGTCCGTTCTTTCCATGACCCCTTTGATCGAGGGCCGCGGAACGTGCCGTGGCTGGCGATACACTGAGCGGCCATGCGCGGCTATCGCCTCCCCCGACATTGCACGACCGCGTTCCTCGTGGTCCTGTCGCTGCTGTTCTCGCAACTGGCGCTGGCAAGCTATGTCTGTCCCGGGGCAGCGGACACGGCATCGACGGCCGGGATGGCGATGGCGCCGGGCGAGCCTTGCGAGGGCATGGACACCGCCCAGCCCCTGCTGTGCCACCAGCATGCCGCCGACATGTCGCTGTCGTTCGAACCGGTGAAGGCCGCCACGCCTTCGCTGCCTGCCATCGTGCAGGTATTGGCCGTGCCGCTGGTGCTGGCAGCGCTGGCCGAGCCGCTCCCGCGCCAGGCACTGCCCGAGCGGCAGCATCCGCCGCCTGATCCTGTTTTTCTTGCGACTCTCAGACTTCGCGTCTGACCCCTCCGTCGACTGACCGGTGCTGGTGCGGCGCGTCCGCTTGCCAGCGATTGCCTCGTTCGTCCGCGGAGTTGTCATGTCCATTTTCTTTTCCCGCGCAACCGCCTTGGCGGTTGTGCTGCTGCCGTGCCTTGCGACGGCCGCGCCCCTGTCGCTCGACGCCGCGCTGGAGCTGGCCGCCCGGCGCTCCGAGACGGCACGCGCCGCCCGCGCCGGGGTGCGGAGCGCCACCGAAGCGGCGCAGGCCGCGGCCCAGCTTCCCGATCCCGTGCTGCGCGTGGGCATCGACAACCTGCCCGCGACCGGGCCGGACCGCTTCCACACCGCGCGCGAACCGATGACGATGAAGCGCATCGGCATCAGCCAGGAATGGCTGTCCGCCGACAAGCGCGCGGCGCGCCAGGCCGCTGCCGATGCGGCGGTCGGACGCGAAAGGGTGCAGGCGCAGGTGGCCGCGGCCGAGACCCGCCTGCAGACCGCGCTCGCATACCTGGACGCCTTTTACGCCGGCGAAAGCCTGAAGCTCGCCGTGCTGGCGGAACACCACGCGCATGAAGAGCTGGAAGCTTCGCGTGCGCGCCTGTCGTCGGCCGCCGGCAGCAGCCAGGAGGCGCTGGCAATGGCAGGTGCAAAGGGCGTCTCGGAAGACGAGGCGGCGGACATCCGGCAGCAGCAGAACGCCGCGCGCGTGGCGCTCGAACGCTGGGTGGGCGTGCAACCCGACGAGCTGATGCCCGTCGGCGAGCTTCCCTTGCCCGCTGAAGACGCCTATGTGGCCGGGCACGCCACGGTGGCCGCGCGGCAGCGCGACGTCGACGTGGCCCGGCAGGCGGCGGCGGTCACGGCGTCCAACCGCAAGCCCAACTGGACCTGGGAGCTCGCCTACGGCCAGCGCACCGGCTATTCCGACGTGGTGTCGGTCGGCGTGAGCATTCCGCTGCCCGTGGCACCCGGCGAACGGCAGGACCGCGACACCGCCGCCAGGCTGGCGCTCGTCGAAAAGGCCGAAGCCGATCTGGCCGAGGCCACCCGCGTCGCCGGTGCCGAATACCGCGCACTCGCGAGCGATGCCGAGCGCCTGCGGCAGCGCATCGAGCGCTATCGCGCCGGTGTCGTCGTTCCCGCCGGCCAGAGGACGGCCGCCGCGATGGCGGCCTACCGCTCCAACCAGGCGAGCCTCGCTGCGCCGTTCGAGGCGCGGCATGCCGAACTCGAAGCGCAGCGCAAGCTGCTGGCGCTGCAGCGCGATCTCGCGCGGACCCGAATCCAACTGGCCTTCCGGCCGCTCACTGCCGAGGTGGCGCAATGAACCGAAAACTCACCGCGGGCGTGTTGCTGCTGGCCGCCCTGCTGCTCGCCACCGGTGCCTTCTACCTGGGCTGCAAGACGGGCCAGGCCGCGGATGCCTCGATCGCGGCCGCCGCTCCCGATGGCCGCAAGGTCCTCTACTGGCATGACCCGATGGTGCCTGGCCCGCGCTTCGACAAGCCCGGCAAGTCGCCGTTCATGGACATGCAACTCGTGCCCGTGTATGCCGACAGCGCCACCGGTGCGGCTGGCGACGCGGGCGTGAAGATCAGCCCCGCCGCGCAGCAGAACCTCGGCATCCGGTATGCGAAGGTGCGGCGCACCGACGCGTCGTCCTCGTTCGAAGCCATCGGTTCCGTGCAGTTCGACGAACGGCTCAATGCCGCGGTGCAGACCCGCGTGGCCGGCTACGTCGAGCGCCTGTCGGTTCGCGCACCGATGGAGCGCGTGCGCAAGGGCCAGGCCCTGGCCACCCTCTTCGCGCCCGACTGGCTCGGGCCGCAGAACGAGTGGCTTGCGCTCAGGCGCGCGGGCGTTTCGCCCGATCTCGTTGCGGCGGCCCGCGCCCGCATGCGGGCGCTGTCGATTCCCGCCGAACTCATCCGGCGCAGCGAGGAAAGCGGCACAGCGCAGGCGCGCTACGTGCTCACCGCGCCGGTCGATGGCGTGGTGGCCGAGCTGGGCGTGCGCGAAGGCGTCGCGGTCACGCCCGGCATGACGCTGTTCCGCATCGCGGGCCTGCAGAAGGTCTGGGCGGTGGCCGAGATTCCGGAGGCGCAGGCGCTTGGCCTCGCGCGCGGGCAGAAGGCCAAGGCCGTTCTGCAGGCCGACGCATCGCAGTCGTTCGACGGTGCGCTCGACGAGATCCTGCCCGAGATCAGCACCGCCACCCGCACCTTGAAGGCCCGCTTCGAGGTCGACAACACCAAGGGAAAACTCGCGCCCGGCATGCTGCTGCGGCTGCAGGTGGCGGGGCCCGCGAGCAACCGGCTGGTGGTGCCTTCGGAGACGGTGATCCGCACCGGCCGGCGCGCCGTCGTCATCGTGCGCAAGGCCGACGGTGCCTTCGAGCCGCGTGACGTGTCGCCGGGCGCGGACCTGGGCGACGACACCGAGGTCGTCTCGGGCTTGTCCGAGGGCGAAGAGGTGGTGGCCAGCGGCCAGTTCCTGATCGACTCGGAGGCGCGGCTGCGCTCGGTGCTCGGCAACATGGCGGCACCCGCGGCCGCACCGGGCGCAAGCGCCCCGGCACCGGCCGTGGTGACTCACCAGGCCGAAGGCAAGGTCGAGAGCGTGGCGCCCGACGGCATCACCATTTCGCATGGGCCGGTCGCGACGCTCCAGTGGCCCGCGATGACGATGGGCTTCGGCAAGGCCGCGCCCAGCGCATTCCCCGAGATCAAGCCGGGCGACCCGGTGCGCTTCGAGTTCAGGGAAGGCGGCGCCATGGGCTACGAGCTGGTCTCCATCCAGCGACTGCAATCGGGCGCCACGAAATGATCGCCGCCCTGATCCGCTGGTCGGTCGGCAACCGCTTCCTGGTGCTGATCGCGACCCTGTTCCTGGTGGCCGCGGGAGGTTGGTCGGTGGCGCATACGCCGCTCGATGCCCTGCCCGATCTCTCGGACACGCAGGTCATCATCCGCACGCCCTACCCCGGAAAGGCACCCCAGGTGGTCGAGGACCTGGTCACCTATCCGCTCACCACCACCATGCTCAGCGTGTCCGGCGCCAAAACCGTGCGCGGCTATTCCTTCTTCGGCGACTCGTTCGTCTATGTGCTGTTCGACGACAAGACCGATCCGTACTGGGCGCGCTCGCGCGTGGTGGAGTACCTCAACCAGGTGCAGGCCAGGCTTCCCGCGGGCGCGAGCGCATCGCTCGGCCCCGACGCGACGGGCGTGGGCTGGGTCTACGAGTACGCGCTGGTCGACCGCACGGGCACGCGCGACATCGGGCAGCTGCGCGCGCTCAACGACTGGTTCCTCAAGTTCGAGCTCAAGACCGTGCCCGACGTGGCCGAGGTGGCCAGCATCGGCGGCATGGTGCGGCAGTACCAGGTGGTGCTCGACCCCGACCGCATGCGCGCGCTCGGCATCACGCAGGCGGCAGTGGTGGAGGCCCTGCAGAAGGGCAACCAGGCCTCGGGCGGCTCGGTGGTGGAGCTTGCCGAGGCGGAGTACATGGTGCGCTCGCGCGGCTACCTGCGCTCGCTCGATGATTTCCGGACCATCCCGCTCGCAGTGACGGGCGCCACGCCGGTGCTGCTGCGCGACGTGGCCACCGTGCGGATCGGCCCCGAGATGCGCCGCGGCATCGCCGAGCTGGACGGCGAAGGCGAAGTGGCCGGCGGCGTGGTCGTCATGCGCTCGGGCAAGAACGCGCGCACGACCATCGAGGCCGTCAAGGCGAAGCTCGAGGCGCTCAAGCCGGGCCTGCCGCCGGGCGTGGAGATCGTGCCCACCTACGACCGGTCGCTGCTGATCGACCGCGCGGTGGAGAACCTTCGCTCCAAGCTCGTCGAGGAGTTCGTCGTGGTGGCGCTGGTCTGCGCGGTGTTCCTGTTCCACCTGCGCTCGGCGCTGGTCGCTGTGGTGGCGCTGCCCATCGGCGTGCTGGCCGCGTTCGTGGTCATGCACTGGCAAGGGGTCAACGCCAACATCATGTCGCTGGGCGGCATCGCGATTGCCATCGGCGCGATGGTGGACGGCGCGATCGTCATGGTGGAGAACGTGCACAAGCACATCGAGGCCTTCGAGGCCGCGCAGGGCCGGCCGCCCGCGGTGGCCGAGCGCTGGCGGCTGGTGGCCGATGCGTCCGTCGAGGTGGGGCCGGCGCTGTTCTTCTCGCTGCTGGTGATCACACTGTCCTTCGTGCCGGTGTTCTCGCTCGAGGCGCAGGAGGGGCGGCTGTTCTCGCCGCTGGCCTTCACCAAGACCTACGCCATGGCGGCCGCGGCGGGCCTGTCGGTCACGCTGATCCCGGTGCTCATGGGCTACCTGGTCCGCGGGCGGATTCCGCATGAAGCCGCCAACCCGGTGAACCGCTTGCTCATGGCGGCCTACCGGCCCGCGCTGGAGCTGGTGCTGCGCTTTCCCAAGGGAACGCTCTTCGTTGCCGCCGTGCTGCTGGCCCTCACCGCGGTGCCGATGATGCGGCTCGGCGGCGAGTTCATGCCGCCGCTGGACGAAGGCGACCTGCTCTACATGCCGTCGGCGCTGCCCGGGCTTTCGGTGTCGAAGGCGTCCCAGCTGCTGCAGCAGACCGACCGGCTGATCAAGACGGTGCCCGAGGTCGAGCGCGTGTTCGGCAAGGCGGGACGCGCGGACACGGCCACCGATCCAGCGCCGCTCGAGATGTTCGAGACCACCATCCAGTTCAAGCCTCGGGCGCAATGGCGCGCGGGCATGACGGCCGACAGGCTGGTCGAGGAACTGGACCGCGCCGTCAAGGTGCCGGGCCTCAGCAACGTGTGGGTGCCGCCGATCCGCAACCGCATCGACATGCTGGCCACGGGCATCAAGAGCCCCGTCGGCATCAAGGTGGCCGGGGCGGATCTGGCCACCATCGATGCGCTGACCACCCAGATCGAAGCCGCGGTCAAGGGCGTTCCCGGCGTGTCGTCGGCCCTGGCTGAGCGGCTCACCGGCGGGCGCTACATCGATGTCGATGTCGACCGGCTCGCGGCAGCGCGCCATGGCCTCTCGGTGGCGGACGTGCAGGCCGTGGTGTCCACGGCCATCGGCGGCGACAACGTGGGCGAAGTCATCCAGGGGCGCGAGCGCTATCCGATCAACCTGCGCTATCCGCGCGAGGTCCGCGACTCGCTCGAGCGCCTGCGGCAGCTGCCCTTCGTCACGGCCAGGGGCGCGCAACTGCTGCTGGGCGATGTCGCCAACATCCGCATCGAGGACGGTCCGCCGATGCTGCGCAGCGAGAACGCGCGGCTGTCGGGCTGGGTCTATGTGGACGTGCGCGGGCGCGACCTGCGCTCCGCCGTCACCGACATGCAGGCAGCTGTCGGCCGCGCCGTGAAGATGCCCGCGGGCTACGCGGTGTCATGGTCCGGGCAGTTCGAATACCTGGAGCGCGCAACCGAGCGGCTGAAGCTGGTCGTGCCGGCGACGCTGGCGGTCATCTTCGTGCTGCTCTACTTGCTGTTCAGGTCGTTCGGCGACGCGGCGCTGGTGATGGCGGCCGTGCCGTTCTCGCTGATCGGCGGTTTCTGGCTGGTCTGGGCCATGGGCCACTCGGTCTCCGTCGCCACGGCGGTGGGCTTCATTGCGCTGGCCGGCGTGGCGGCCGAGTTTGGCGTGGTGATGCTGGTCTACCTGAAGAACGCGCTGGCGCGGCGCCTGGCCGCCGGCGAGCCGATGGACGACCAGACCCTGCGCACCGCCATCCGCGAAGGCGCCGTGCTGCGCGTGCGGCCCAAGGCCATGACGGTGGCCGTCGTCATGGCGGGCCTGCTGCCCATCCTCCTTGGCAGCGGCACCGGCTCGGAAGTGATGACGCGCATTGCCGCGCCCATGGTGGGCGGCATGGTCACCGCGCCGCTCTTGAGCATGCTGGTGGTTCCGGCTGCGTGGTATTTGCTGCGTCGCCGAGGGAGTGCCGTGAGATCCGACAAGCAAATACACTAACGGCAATCCGTTCCTTCAATCAGAACTCCATTCCGTGCCCGGCCGTCCTTTCGCTCATCAAAGAAACACCTGCCGTTAGCGTATTTCCTATGCCGTCGCTTCCCCTCTTCTCCGAACCCTCCGGTGAATCGCATCAGGCGGCGTTTGCCAGCTGGCTGGCCGCGCAGCAAGAAAACGGCGCCTTGCGGCAGCCCTCTTCCATCGCGGTCTATCGCGACATGTGGGGCAGTTTCACGGCCTGGTGCCTCGGCCAGTCGCCCGCGGTGACGCTTGCGTCGCTGGACAAGGGCGACCTGTCGGCGTTCCAGCAGGCGCGCTTCGGCATGAAAAGCGACGACCTGTCGCTGTCGCCGCGCTATGCGCTGCGCCTGCTTCGGCTGATCGACCGGGTGCTGCGCCACCATGCACAGACGCACGACGTTCCCGTCAACACCGCCGCCGCGGACTGGATCGCAACGCAGCCGGAGATTCGCTATGCGGATTCGGTGCGGGCCGATCCGCTGCCGGAATTCCTCTCGGTCTCCGAGGCCCGGCATCTCATCGTCTTTCTCTCGAGCGCCCGGCCACGTCCCGGCGCGGCAGGCGACCGGCATGCCCAGGCCGCGCTGAGCTGGCAGGCGCTGCGCAACCGCACGGCCGTTGCCCTGCAGCTGGGCGCGGGGCTCACGCCCGGAGACGTCCGCCTGCTGCGGCTCGATGCGCCCACATCGCAGATGGCCGGCCGGCGCGATCGGCCCTGGAAGGTGGCGGTGCCGGGCAACGGCAATTCGCCGGCGCGCGAGGCACCGGTCGCTCCCTGGGCCGGCGAACTGCTGCAGCACTGGCTCAAGGTACGCGCCGAGCTGTTGATCGCGGGCGAGTTCCTGTTCCCGGCCACGCGCTCCGGCAAGCCCTGGAGCAAGGAGGCGCAGTACGTTGCCGCCAAGCAGGTGCTGCAGGATGCGGGCATCGAGGCCGCCGGCGGCGGCTCCTTCCTGCTGCGCCACACCTTTGCGCTGCGCCAGTTGCGCAGGGGCGCCACGCTCGATCAGGTGGCGCGCTGGCTCGGCGTGGAGCCCGAGGCGATGGGCAAGTACCAGCGCGTGCTCACCGGTCCGGCCGAGATCGTCTGACGATCAGTCTTCGGGCCGGCTCCACAGCCAGATCGCGACCGCCGCCATGAGCACCGGCGCGCCGATCTTCACGGCGATGGGTGCGGCGGCGGCCAGCAGCACGGCCGAGCTCAGCGCCATCATGGCCGTCGCGGTCCATTTCGCGCGGCGCGGCACCGCTCCGCGTTGGCGCCACTGGCGGATGTGCTTGCCATAGCGGGGGTGCCCGAGCAGCCAGTCTTCGAGCGCGGGCCAGCCGCGCCCGGCAGCCCAGGCGGCCGCGAGCAGGAACGGCACCGTCGGCAGAACGGGAAGAAAGGCGCCGATCAGGCCGAGGGCGACGAACACCAGCGCCAGCGCGCGCCAGAGCAGTCTTGCGACGGGGCCGGCCGGCCTCATGAAGAAAGGCACCCTTCGGGGCGATCCGCCGGAAGTTGCGAAAGAGGCATCGGCGCATCCTAAGCCAAGGCTGCTCGAGAGCCGCCGACGGCCATGCGTGATCTGAACCCCGTTCTCCGACAAAATCGGGGTATGAAGGAGATCGACAACCTGTTCGGCAAGGAGCCTCGCGCGCTGGAAGATTGGCGCGGCAGCGTGGCAGATGCCATGGCAAGGCGCGACGTGCAGGTCGACCAGGCCATCGACACGCTTCGCCGTGCAGCCGGCGGTGCCGCCGCCAGCGTCGCCGCCTTGATGCACGCCGTGAGCCCGGAGGCTTCGCACCGGCCGGCGAGCCCGGCCGCCGCCAGGACGGAGGACCCCGCCGGATTCACGACTCTTGCCGAGCAGCTGCACGGCATTGCGCTCCAGCTGCGCGAGCTCGAATCTTCGGTGCGCAGCCTGCTGACGCGCACGCGCAAGGACCCGGCGTTGGACGAGTGAAAAAAGAGGGCTACCCGATGTCCGCCCGCGGACCCGGCCTCGATTCGCCATCCCGCTCCCAGTAACCGCCGTTCATCAGGTTCTCGCGCACCATCGCGCGGGCGCGATGCAGCCGGCTCTTCACGGCCTGCACGCTCAGGCCCAGGCTTGCCGCGACTTCGGGGGCGGTCAGTTCCTCCACATCGCGCAGGATCAGCGCGACGCGATAGGCCTCCGGCAGCGCGGCAATCGCTTTCGCAAGGTCGAGGCGCAGGTCCGTGGGAATCGGTGGCGCGGCCAGTTCCTCTGCCAACGGCGCTGGAAGGGGCGCCTTGGCGGCACCGCGCTTGAAGATCCGGTAGCACTCGCGCTCGACGATGCGGAACAGCCAGCTGGCAAAGGCCGCCACGGTGCCGAGCGTGCCGATCTTGCGGTGCAGCTGCCACAGCGCCACCTGCACCGCATCCTCGGCGTCCTCGCTGTTCGAGCAGGTGCGGCGCGCGAATCGCCGGAGGTCGGGTTGGCAGGCGCGCAGCAATTGCGACAGCGCCCGCTCGTCCCCGGCGCAGGCGGCTTCGATCAGCGCGGCGGACGCGCCGATCATCGGGCCGGGTCCGCGGCCTTCCGGCCGAGCATTGCGCAGGCGGGACAGAACCCGACGATGGCCGTGGCCGCGAGCATTCCCGCGGTGCCGAACCCCAGCATGCGAAGCGTCCCGGCGGGCAGGAAGTAGAAAGCGCCGAGGGCGGCGATGACGCCGAGACACAGCCGAACTGCGCGCTCCCATGACGGGAGGTTGCGCTTGAGATGAAACATGGTGCGGGCTCCGGTGATTGTTGACCCTTGCATGGAGGCCACTCCAGGGCCAAAAGGATTCGGCGCCGAAAAGAATTCCGCAGGACTTTTTCTATGGCCCGGCCGTGTCCCCCGCCTGGTCCTTGCCGCCGAGGGCGCCGCGCGTCTCCAGCATGCGCCGCGTCTTCTCCAGTTCGCTCTGCAGCTGCTCGGCGTTCCAGCAGGTGCGTTAGTTCGCGGCCATGATCTTGCCGGAGAACGTAGGCGGACCAGGCAGCGTGCACATCGCGCAAGGTCTTCCAACGGTCGCGGTCCGGGAGCGCCGGCAGAATCGGCGCCGGCGAGCGACGGCCCATCAGACGCCAGCGCAGCATGTCCCGGCGGCAGTGCCGGAGATTCGCCAGACGGTGCCTGGCGAATCGGCCAGGTCAGGGAGGACGAGCGCGTCTGGCGCGGGTTGCGCTCGATCAGCTGCTCGCTGTAGCCCCGCCCGCTGGCGGCGAGTGCATCGACTTCGGATACCGACGACATCACGGCCAACTTACTAGCCATAGCGAATGTCGGCACGCCTGCCCCAAACCGCGGCAATGTCATGCCTTGGTCCACGTGCATTGCATCTGGGTCGGCCAGGTGCTGATCGATCCGGTACTCGGAAAGAACCTCATCGAGGGCTTCATCGGGCAATTCCACCTCCGCCGCCACGAGCCCGCTCAGAACGAAATGTTGCCAACCTGGTAGCGTCTCGCCCCAGGCAGACAGTGCATCGAAGATGCTGAACGTTGGTGAGTCATGGGGCCGCCTCCCTCAACCCGAGTGCGCGCAGCCAGGCGTCGACCTGACCGAAAGCATCCTGCTGCCACTGCTCCGGACTGCGATCTCCGAGGACATCCGTTTCTTCGACGAAGCGACGTACACATGTCGGCCCAAAGCCCTCGACGGTGTCGAACTTACCCGCAATGAAGCCGTACCCCTCCGCGCCGCTGGCATGACCGAGCAACGGGCGGCACTCCTCGGCGAGCGCCTCTGGGCCTCCCGGGTAGTTGCGGACGCAGTAATAGATGTCGTAGGCGTCCTTCTGTTTGTAGCGTCCTTCGATTGCATGACCCTTCATTGCCAGAAGCGCTGGGATCGAGCAGACGGCGATCTCGACGCGGTTCGTCCCGCCAGCCGGCATCGAACCGGTGATCGCCACCAACCGATAGAAGTGAAGGGCCAGATCGGCACCGTCCGCTCTTTGCACTGCAAAGTCGCTGATCAGAGGCGGCACGTTCTTGACGATCTCGGCGTTACGGGGCATCAGGAAGTCGACAATGACGTCAATCGGAGTACCGCCGTCCTGGGTAGGAACTTCGCGAACGAGCTGAAAGCGTCGGAGTTCGCGGCGCTGCTCATAGCCGTGGCCCTGTAACGCCTCAATGAGCATGGCATATTCGCCGTCGCCTAGTGCGCCTGCGTCCAGGCCGAGATCCACATCCAGCGTGCCGACGTGCGGCATGTCTTGGTTATCGAGCAGCAACCACGGTACAGCGCCGCCGACGATGGCGAACTTGCCCTTGAAGCTCCCAAGGATCTGACCAATCTCGACAAGCACCGTTTTGACGGCCGCTGTCGTGCGGTCGTCGTAGTCGGCGGCGGACTGTGGCTCGCCCTGCGTCATTTCGGCCATGTCAGCCATTCTTTTCGTAGATGCTCGGCTGCTTCCCGCCCTCGCTCCCCGGCCGCAGCGAGATCGAGGTACGTCTGGACCGGGCTGGTGCAGATGACGCCAGGTGCTGGCTCCACTGTATCGCGGAAGACACCGAGGTCCTTGAGCACAGTCACAGTCACGTTCTCGCCTTTCGAAGTCGACGACAGCTTCAGGCCCGCGAGCAAATGTTCAAGGCCCGCATCGTCCGCGTAGAAATACTGCATTCCCGTGCGGCCATATGGGGCGAGCCACTGCGCTGCAGAGAAAGACGCCAATATCGCCCGACCGGCTTCGCGATCCGCATGCAAAACCCGCCGCGCAGCCGCCTCCAACGGACCACCGTGCAAGGTCGTGTAGAAGTTCATTCGCGGGCCAGCCGGTGGTTCGTAGGCGTCGCGCCACTCGTCCAAAAGCGCGTCGGGCTCAGACAAGTGCATGCCTTCGTCGGATATTTGCGCCCACTCACGATCGAGCAGGCCGGTGCGCACATTGCTCACATGGCCCAAGCTGACATCGGCGACCTGAGCGAGCTCCGTGACGCGCCACGCTCGGTTGGGATCACGAAGCATTGCGCGCAGCACCTGTGCTGACTTCGGCTTGAACAGCGATTTGAGCTCCCGCCGCTCGGCAACTGGCTTGCTGGCAACTTGGCGCTCGATGAAGATGCCGTCAAAGACTAAGCGGGCATTGCCCTCGAAATCGAGAAACCCGACTTCCTGCTCGCGACAGAGTGCTTGGGCTTCCGGGGTCAGATACGGTGCGATAAAAACCGGCGTGGCGTCTGGTGCCTGATGAGCGATGTAATGGCGCAACTGAAGCAATGCCATTCGAACATGGCGCGGCTGCCCACTCGACTTCACTTCGCAAACCAGGACACGCCGCGCGCCCGACACGTCGATGTGCGCCACGATATTGATCCCGAAGTGGGGATCCCGGGTCCCGTGCTCAATGTCCAGCAGTTGGATCGCTGACACCTGTTCGAGCAGCGTTCGGAGGGCGTCCGCAGCTTGGCAAGCTACCTCTTTCATCGACTCGATCGCTTTCAACATTCGCTGAAAGTAGCCTTTTTGGTGAAAATGTCAAGAAATTTCATCGGCAAAGCTAATTTCAGCAAGCGCTGAAACACCCTATTGGTGAAAATTGCTTGTTCGAGGTTCGGACCTGCGTCCAAAGTGAGCGTGGCCTTTCGAGATGCCCCAGGGCTCATGGCGTCGTTAGTACGATCAGTGCTGAAGCAATCCGCTGTGGCAGGACCCGATTTCTGGCGCTCTCCATACCAGATGCGGACCTCGCCTGAATACCAACACGCACCCAGGCGTGTCCTCTCAAGCCATCCTTGACTCTCTTTGAATCGCCCCGGATTGTGGGGCTCAAAGCTCTCGGGAGAGGATTGAGCCATGAAGAAGTCGAAGAAGTTCTCACCCGAGGTGCGTGAGCGCGCGGTGACGCTAGTGCAGGAGCACCGTGGGAAAACCCATTGCGATCGGCCGCGATCATCACCAAGGCGACCACGAGTGCGCTGGAAGGCAGGAAGGCGATCGGCGTGCCGGACTGGCAGTTGAACCTGGGCGCGGAATGGGACATGCTGTTCCTTCCGGGCCTGACGCTCACGGGCCGCATGATCCACACGGGCAAGACCGCCGTCGATCCTGCCAACACCCTGCACATCCCCGGCTGGAATCGTTTCAATGCCGGCGCGCGCTATGCGACGCGGCTCGGCGGCAAGCCCGTCACCTTCCGCATGAACGTGGAGAACCTGTTCGACAAGGACTACTGGGGCACGTCGGCCGCGGGCTACCTGTTCGTCGGTTCGCCGCGCACGCTGAGCCTCTCGGCCAGCATCGACTTCTAAGACCCGGCCGACGCGGCGCATGGATGTGCGCCCACAGGGCGGCGTTCGCCCGGCGGGCAGATTGGCGCTCACGCATGCCAGAGCACCACCAGAAGCCACCGCCGAAGAAAGCGAAGCCGACGACGCGGGCCGCCGTCCGCAAGCAACGCACCCGCGCCGCCTCTGAAGCACCCGTTGACCGCGTGCTGCACGAGGTGTTCGGCCATCGGCGGCTGCGGCCCGGGCAGCGCCGCGTGATCGATCGCGTGGTCGGCGGCGAATCGACGCTCGCCGTCATGCCCACGGGCGCCGGAAAATCGCTGTGCTACCAGGTGCCCGCGGTGCTCGCGCCGGGGCAGACGGTGGTGGTCTCGCCGCTGATCGCGCTCATGAAGGACCAGTGCGAGAAGCTGAACGCGACGGGCGTGAGCGCCGTGCAGCTCAACAGCCAGTGCACCGCACAGGAGATCGACGACGCACAGGCCGCCATTGCCGACGGTTCGGCGCGCGTGATCTTCAGCACGCCGGAGCGCCTGGCCGACGCCGATTTCCTCGCGCTGCTCCAGCGGCACCCGACCTCCTTGCTCGTGGTCGACGAGGCGCATTGCATCTCGCAGTGGGGGCACGACTTCCGGCCCGCCTACCTCGAGCTGGGCGCGGCGGTGCGCGCGCTGAACCATCCGGTGGTGCTGGCGCTCACGGCCACGGCAAACGGCGAAGTGGCCGGGGAGATCATGGAGAAGCTCGGCATTCCGCGCGCCGGCCTCGTCGACACCGGCGCGTACCGGCCCAACCTGCACTACGCGGTCGAGCCGGCGATGCGCGAGGAAGACAAGCTGCGGCGCGCGCTCGCGCTGGTGGCGGGCCTCAAGGGCAGCGGCATCGTCTACACCGCCACGGTGAAGGCGGCCGAGGCGTTCTTCGCCGAACTGGCGGCCGCCGGCGAGTCCGCGGGCCTGTACCACGGCCGGCGGCGCGCCGGCGAACGGCGCGCCGCACAGGACGCGTTCATGGCGGGCAAGCTGCGCGTGATGGTGGCCACCAATGCCTTCGGCATGGGGGTCGACAAACCGGACATCCGCTTCGTGCTGCACTACCAGATGCCCTCCAGCCTCGATGCCTACTACCAGGAGTCGGGCCGCGCCGGCCGCGACGGCGAGCGCGCCGACTGCATTCTTCTGTACCTGCGGCGCGACCGCGCCGTGCAGCAGTTCTTCCTGGCCGGCTGGCTGCCCGAGTTGGCCGAACTGCGTGCGCTGCAGCAGCAGCTGCTGCCGATGCCGAACGCAGCCGCGGCACCGGGCTGGAGCGAGGCGCAGCTCCAGCAGCGCGCGCGCCTGCCGCGCGGCAAGCTTCGCGTGCTGCTGAGCCTGCTGCGGCAGCAAGACCGGGTGGCGCGCGACCGCGAGGGACGGCTGCACTGGCGCGGGAAGCCGCCCCTCGAAGACGCCGAACTCGATGCGCTTCTGGACGAACACCGCGAGAAGCGCGAGCAGGACCGCGAGGCGCTGGAACGCATGACCTTCTATGCGACGACCGGCCTGTGCCGCTGGCAGGTGCTTCTGTCGGGCCTTGGAAGCGATGCGCTCGCGCAGCGCTGCGGCGCCTGCGACAACTGCGTGCGGCTGGCCCGCCACGAGCGCGAGCGCCGCGCGGCTGCGCGAGACGCGGCAGCAAAGGAAGAAGCAGACCCGCCGCAGCACGCCGCCGCTTTTGCCCGGGGAGCGTCGGTGCGCGTGCCGCGCTATGGGGTCGGATGCGTCACGGCCGCCGATGCGGTCTCCGTGACGATCGAATTTCCCGACGGCAGCCAGCGCTGCTTCCGGCCCGAGTTCGTGCGCCCGGTGCCCGCGCTTCGCCGGGCCTGAGGCCGGCGCGCAGCGCGAAAGCCTACTTGCCCGCGATCACGTGCCGCTTGTGCAGCGAGCTCGAAGCGTTCATGCCGGCGTCTTCGTCGACACCGATGCCCAGCCGGTCCACCAGCTCTCCGCCGAGCCAGGCCGTGACCATGGCAAGGGCCGCGCCTGCGAAGGACCAGGCCATCTGGCCCAGTTGCGGCGCATAGTCGCGGTCGCGCAGCAGAAAGCTCGCAACGAACAGCAGCAGGACGAGCACGTTGCCCCCGCCGTGCATGGCGCCGATGCGCTTGGCCCTGGTGCCCGAAGGAATGGCCAGCCAGTCGAGGGTTCCGAAAGGCGCGGCGAGCACGCCGCCCACCAGGCCGGCCGCGATCAGCCAGTATGAAACGGCGGCCATGACCTGGCTGTGTCCCGCCAGGTAGATGATGTCGAACACCACCGCAGTGGCGAGCAGCCCGAGCGGAAACACCACCAGCATCTGGTGCACCGAGTGGCCAAGGAAACGGACTCTTGCATGCATGGGATCACCTCCATTGCCTGAACCCCGCCATCTGAGCGGCAGCCGCAACCGGTCCCGCGCAAGCAAGTGCCGCCAGTGCGGGTCGGTACTTTCCTACTCGCCGGCTGCCGTCTCACAAGCGCAAGGGAAAAATTCAAACTCTCTTTATCGGCGCTGGATGACGCTCTGCAGTTGGCAACGCATCAGGCTGCGCGACATGGACAAGTTCTTCGCATCCTTCGCCAATGCCACGGCGCGCGCGGCCGGCAGTCCGATTGCATTCCTGATCTGTGTCGCGCTGGTCGTTGCCTGGGCGGCGGCGGGGCCCTTCTTCCATTTTTCCGAGAACTGGCAGCTGACCATCAACACCGGCACCACCATCGTCACCTTCCTGATGGTGTTCCTGATCCAGAACACGCAGAACCGCGACGGGGCGGCACTTCAGACCAAGCTCGACGAGCTGATCCGGTCATCGAACGCCGGCGACGAGTTCATGGGCATCGAGAAGCTCACTGACAAGGAGCTGGCCGAGCTGCACGAGAAATGCGAAGCGGCCGCCAAGAGAAGCCATGCCGCGCTCGACCGCACCCGCAGCGAGCGCGCACGGCGCGGCCACGGGGGCGCCCCCCAGGAAGGCGCTCAACCAACAGAAAGCAAAGCATGAAGAAATCCATCTGGAAACTGTATGGCTATGGCTGGGTCACGCTCGGCTTCTTCCTGGTGTCGCTGGTGGGCCACTGGGTCTTCGGCTGGTTCGCCTATGTGGACGAGCAGAAGCACTTCGGCGTGCCGCCGGAGGTGTCGGGCTACCTGATCCAGATGTCGAGGGACACGCTGGAGAACTGGCAGTCGGAGTTCCTGCAGCTGCTGTGGCAGATCGGCGGCCTGGCCTTCCTGCTCTATGTCGGCTCGCCGCAGTCCAAGGAAGGCGACGACCGCATGGAAGCCAAGATCGATGCGATCCTGGCGGCGGTCGACCCGAAGAACGCCGATGTCCTGATCGACGAGATCGACCGCGAATACGCCGGCCGGCACACCGACCTGCGCTGGACCAGGATGGCGAAGAAAGACGCATCCTGACGTGACGGCGGCGCGCGCGGCGCCGCCGCCGCCATGCGTCAGGAGCCGATGACCTGCAGGTCGCCGCTCGCGCCGAGCAGCTGGCGCACCTGCTGCGCGAGCGAGCCGAAGATGCGCCCCGCAAGGCTGGGCTCGTCGCGCCCGAAGACGATGCGGTCGCAGCCGAAGTCGCGGGCCGCCGCAACGATGGTCTCGGCGCTGCGGCCGATCGCCACGGTGCTGCTGCAGGACACGCCCGACATCGCGAGCAGGTTCTGCGCGAACTGCAGTTCCTCGGCGCCCGCGCTCTGCTGCAGCTCGCGCAGCTCCTGCGGGTCGAAGAACATCGCGACGTGGCCGGAGACCACGGGTTGCACCCGCAAGAGCCGCACAGCCGCCGGCTCCTGCCGGCAGATGCGCACGACCTGCTCGATGGCCGCGCGCGTGCGGGCCGGCTCGGTCGGGTCGATGGGGACCAGAATGCGCCGTCTCACGCCGACACCTGCTTCAGGCCGACTGGTTGGCGGGTTCCGGCTGCTGTTGCCGGCTGGTCAGCCACTTGCCGATCGCCACGACGGAGATGGCGCCGATCGCGGGCACGATCGTGTGCAGCGCATGCTGGCTCGCGGCCCAGCCGGCGATCGACGGATCCGACATCGCCATTTCGCCGGCCACCCAGCCCAGCAGGGCGGCACCGAGCGTGATGATGATCGGGAAGCGGTCCATCAGCTTGAGGATCAGCGTGCTGCCGAAGATGATCAGCGGAATGCTGATCACGAGGCCGAACACCAGCAGCGGCACGTTGCCCTTGGCCGCGGCGGCAACGCCGACGACGTTGTCCAGGCTCATGACCAGGTCGGCGACCACGATGGTCTTGATGGCCGCAGCCAGGCTCGAATGGCCTTCCAGGTTCTCTTCGCCGTCATCGCCCTTGAGCAGGCCGATGCCGATCCAGAACAGCAGCGCGGCGCCCACCAGCTTGAGGTAGGGCAGCGTCAGCAGGTAGACCGCAAAGAAGGTCAGCACCACGCGCAGCACGATGGCGCCCATGCTGCCGAACAGGATCGCCTTCTTCTGCTGGGCAGGCGGCAGCGAGCGGGAAGCCATCGCGATGACGACGGCGTTGTCGCCGCTCAGGACGATGTTGATCAGGATGATCTGCGACAGGGCAATCCAGAAATCCGGACTGGTCAAAAACGACATGGGGGGTGTCTCCTCGAAGTGGACGCGGAACCACGGCGGTTCCGACGTGTTCGAGGCTACGGGCCGGCGCTGTCACCTTTCTGCCGGCTGGCTGTCAGCCACATGTCCCCCAGCTGTCAGCCAGCTTACAGGGCCGGCCTGGGCGGCACTGTTCAGGCTTGGCGCAGCGGGAAGAAGACGCTGAAGGTGTTGCCCACGCCGTCGATGTCTTCTTCCAGCGTGATGCGCGCGCCGTGCAGCGTGGCGATCTCGCTGACGATCGCCAGGCCCAGGCCGCTGCCGTCCTCCTGCGTGCCGAGCAGGCGGTGGAAGCGCTCGAAGATGCGCGCGCGCTCCTCCACCGGCACGCTGGGACCGTCATCGCTGATGGCCAGGCGGCACTGGTCGCTGTCGCTCTGGCCCACCTGCACGGTCACGCGGCCGCCCGCCTGGCTGTAGCGCACCGCGTTGTCGATCAGGTTGTTGATGAGCTCGCGCAGCCGGTCGCGGTCGGCGTTGATCACCAGCGGATGCTCGGCGCCTTCGAAACCCAGGTCGATGTCGCGCTTGAGCGCCTGCGGCACCCAGTCCATGCTGACCTCCAGCGCGTAGGCGTTCAGGTCCAGCGGCTGCAGCTGCATGGCGTCGAGCGCGCCGGGCTCGTTGCGCGCGAGCGAAAGCAGCTGGCGCACCAGCCGCGAGAGCCGGTCGGCGCTGATGTAGAGCTGCGCAAGCGAATGGCGCACGCGCTCGGGGTCGCTCTCGCGCAGCGCCAGTTCGATCTGCGCCTTCAGGCCGCTCACGGGCGTCTTCAGCTGGTGCGCGGCGTCGGCCACGAAGCGGTTCTGGAAATCGAAGGTGCGGCCGAGCCGCGCCATCAGCTCGTTGACCTCGTCCACCAGCGGCCGCACCTCGCCCGGCACGTCGTGGATGTCGATCGGGCTCAGGTCCAGGTGCGAGCGGTCCGACACCGCGCGGCGCAGCCGCTGCAGCGGCTCGAGCCCGCGCGAGATGCCGAACCAGACCACCGCCGTGGCCATCACGATCAGCAGCAGCTGCGGCACCACCACGTTGGCCAGCATCTCCCACGCAAGATGGGTGCGCTTGTGCAGCGTTTCGGCCACCTGCACCTGCACCATCGGCGCCTCGGGGTTGCCGCCGATGGGCATCGAGGCCACCAGCATCCGCACCGGCTCGCCCCGCACCGTGTCGCGGTAGAAGCGCGGCCTGGCGGGGTCGCCGGGGCGCGGCGGCGGCATTTCTTCATCGCCGCCCAGCGCCTTGCCGTCCTCGCTGGCCACGCGGTAGAAGAGCAGGTCGTCCTGGTCGAGCAGCAGGATGTTGCCCGCGGCCTCGGACAGGTCGAGCCGCGGCTGCAGGCCGTCGAGCTTCACGTGCAGCACGATCTCGCGCCCGATCTCGTACAGCGCGCGGTCGTAGGCGAGGTTGGAAAAACGCAGCGAGTTCCAGTAGGCGGCGCCGGTGTCCAGCACCAGCAGCACGGCCAGCGGACCGAGCAGCCAGGCCAGCAGCTTGCGCTGCAGCCTGGGCTCAGGTTTGCGCATCGCCGCGGTCCATCAGGTAGCCCATGCCGCGCACGGTGCGGATCTCGCATCCGAGCGGCTCGAGCTTCTTGCGCAGCCGGTAGACGTTGACCTCGATCGCGTTGTCGCCGACCTCGTCGCCCCATCCGTAGAGATGGTTGACCATCTGCTCCTTGCCCACTACGCGACCCTCGCGCATCATCAGCAGCTCCAGCACGGCGAGCTCGCGCGGCGACAGGTCCAGCGGCTTCTTGTCGTAGAACACGCGCCGGCCCACCGTGTCGAAGCGCAGCAGGCCGTGCTCGAGGTACGGCGTGGAATTGGTGCTTCGGCGCAGCAGCGCGCGCACGCGTGCTTCCAGCTCCGGCAGGTCGAAGGGCTTGGCCAGGTAGTCGTCGGCGCCCAGGTCGAGCCCGCGCACGCGGTCCTGCAGGGTGTCGAAGGCGGTCAGCATCAGCACCGGCATGGTGGACTTGCGGGCGCGCAGCCGCCGCAGCACGTCCAGCCCGCTGAGCTTGGGCAGGCCGATGTCGAGGATCGCCAGGTCGTAGATGCCGAGCGCGAGCGCATGGTCGGCCTCTTCGCCGGTGGAGACGATGTCCACCGCGTGGGCGGACTGCACCAGCGCGCGCGAGAGCGCGTCGGCCAGCACCTTGTCGTCTTCCACCAGCAGTATCCGCATTGATTCTCGCCCCGGCCGTATGCAGCCGAATATGCTAACCGCAATGCCCGGGGAGACGGGGCAACTCAGGAGCAGCTGTAGCTCGCGGCCAGGTTGGGGTCGCCCGAGGTGTGGTTCGCCTTGAGCGGATAGAGGCACAGCGGGCGCGACTTCACGGCCGGAAAGCTGGCGCTGGCCACCGTCGCCACTTCCACGCGCGCCGGCGGCTCGATGCCCTTTTCCACCCAGGCGGTCAGCAGTTCGTAGAGCTGCGCGTTGGTCGGCAGCGGAGGATTCGCATTGGCATTCGACGTGCCGTTGCTGAAGCCGTGGCCCATGCCGGGAACGAGGTAGAGCCGGTAGAAGCCCTGCGTGGCCGCCACGCCGCCCATCTGCGCGGCGACGCGGCTGTAGTAGTTGATCGTGCCTTGCGGCGGGATCAAGGTGTCGGCCAGGCCGTGATAGGAGATCAGCTTGCCCTTGCGGTCGCGGAACGCGCTCAGGTCGGCGCTGTCGGTGTTGATGTTGGCGAACGCGCCTTGCAGCGCCACGCCGCGGTCCCAGGCGTTGGCGAGCTGCGCGTACGTGAGCGATTTCCAGCGGTCGGCGCCATTGCCGGTGGCGTTGAGGAAGCTGGGCGTCGCGATCGTCGGATCCTGCAGTTCGAGCGCGACCATGTCGCTGGAGATGGGGAATGGCGTGGCGCCGGCCAGGCCCATGAGGCTGGCGCCGCGCGCCAGTCCGTACCACTTCTGCGCAGGCGCAGTGGCGGCCGCGAAGCCGTTGTCGGCCGCGGGGCTGGGCACCGAGCCGTCGGCCGTCTGGCCGTACCAGAACTTGTTGAACGCGAGCGCCTGGGCCGGGCTCACGCAGCCTGCGGTGGCGTTGCTGCCGCCATCGGCGGTGCAGATCACGGCCGCGTCGATGGTCGGGTCGTAGCGGCAGGCGGCAGGGTCCGGCACATAGCCCAGGTGAACGCCGCCGACCATGTCGCAGGCGTTGATCGCGGCATTCGAGACCGTGGTGTGCTGGTCCGCCGTGATCGCCACGCCGCCCAGGTCGCGCTGGACCACGATCTGCGGATAGAGCTCGGTCGTGATGAACCGGGTCCAGTTGTTGGCGGGCGCGCCGGCCAGGATGCCGTCGAAGTCGGCGGGGTTGGCCTGGGCCTCCTTGAGCCCCTGCCGCCCTCCTGTCGAGAAGCCGTTCCAGTAGGCGTACTTCGCGTCTTCGCCGTAGTAGGCCTTGGCCAGCGCCTTGGTCTTGACGGCCATCTCGTGGATGCCGCGCTCCGAGAAGTCCTTCCACAAAATCGTGTTGACGGTGCCGTCGGGGTTCATCGCGAAGGAGCCGTTGCTGATGGCATGGCCGGTGTCTGTGGTGGCGGAAACGGCACCCTCCACGCCCGCGGTGTCGCTGGCCGAACCGGCGCTGCCGGAGACCGGCGTGATGCCGGTGAGGATTCCATGGGTGCCGCCGGCCCAGCCGCCGCCGCCCTTCACATGGATGCGCCTGTTCCAGTTGGCCGCCGTGGGCAGCCAGATCTCGATGCCGATGCCTGGCGAGGTGGAGGGCGCGCCGGCCACGCCCGGGTTGCCCGGGCCGACATTGAGCTTGACGAAGCACAGGTCGTTCTGCGCGATGGGCGTGCTCGGCGATGCGGCGCCCGTCAGCAGCAGCGCCTCCCCTTTCTTGAAGGCCTTGACCAGCAGCACCGTGGTCGACGCATCGGGCGCGAAGCGGGTCTTCATGCTGTCGTCGCAGGCCAGCTTCTGCGCTGGCGGTGCGCCGGTGTCCGGCGGAACGCCCACGATGGGAAAGCCGCGAGGGCCACCGCTGCCTCCGCAGGCCGTGACGAGTGCTGCAATGCAGCAGAAAGTGGCGGCTTTGGAAGCGCCTGATCTTTTGACGGCCATCGTGGTCTCCAGACTGGAAATAAACTGCAGATGAAGATTCATCCGCCCGAGCCCCGGCGCGCCAGGGCTGCACGATGTTGCATCTTCAAAGCGATTTCCACGCTGGGGGAAACCACACGAAGTGAAAAGCGGAGATTCACGCTCGGCCGGGGCCGCCAAATGTCGAGCGATGGGGCGCACTTCAGTGCATGTGGATGCAGACAGTGGCCCTGCGGGGCCGGCTCAGGACGGCCCGGCGCCTTCCAGCAGTTGATCGGCGAGGCCTTCGATGTCGCCGCGCAGGGCCAATCGCTCGAGCCAGGCTGGCGGAATGGAAGACGCGCCGTAGTGCGCACCGGCCAGCTGCCCGCAGATCGCGGCCGTGGTGTCGGCATCGTCTCCCAGGTTGGCCGCGGCCAGCACGGCATCCTCGAACGACCCGGTGCCGAAGAAGCACCAAAGGGCCGCCTCGAGCGAATCGACACAGTATCCCGATCCCTTGATGGCCTCGCGCGGCTTGCCGACGTAGCCACCCGACGCGATGGCTGCGACCTTGTCGGACAGGGGTTCGGGGACTGCGGTTGCAAGAATGTGCTCCTTGCTTGCGCCCATCAACGCTGCCCGCAGTTGCAGCGCAAAGAGCTGCGAGCAATCGATGGCTTCGCGCGCGCCATGCGTGGTTCGCGTGCTTTCGCCGGCAAACCGGAAGGTGTGGTCCGCGCTGGCGCGAAAGTACATCGGGACCGGTGCGAGCCGCATCAGCGCGCCGTTGCCGGCCGTCCTGGGGTCGGGGTCGCCAGCGAACGGATCGCGGGTCACGAGGTAGCGGTCCAGCGCCGTGGCCACCGTGATGCCGATGTCGAAGCACTCGCCGTTGCTGCTCAGGTAGCCGACGCTGCGCCAGTTGCAGTAGCGGTTCATCTGGTCGACGGCATCGAAGCCGCGCCGCCAGACCAGGCTCGTTGCCAGGCACAGCGCCATCGAGGTGTCGTCGGTCCATTCGCCCGGCTCCAGCCTGAATGGGCCGCCGCCAGCCATGCCGGTGACGGGCTCGAAAGTTCCGCGCGGCATGAACTCGACGGTCGTGCCCACCGCATCGCCGCAGGCGAGCCCGAGGAGGCAGCCGCGGTATCGCTCCTGGTCTTTCATGCGGTACCGCCCTGCGCGTTGTCCGCGGTCAACCCGAAGAAGAAATCGAGGATGTGGAAGTGGTCGTCATGGAACTGGTCCTCCATGCCGGCCAGCTGGTCGATGGGCACCCACCGGGCGTCCGCGGCGTCGTCGCCGGCGGTCAGTTCGGGCGGGCGGCGCGGGCCCAGGTCGAACCAGTGCGCGTGGGTGATGACGCGGCCGCGCTGGCTGCGGTCGGGGTGGTCGAACACCTGCACCGCCTTGAAGGCGGCTTCGATGTCGCTGTCCAGAAGGCGCAGGCCGGTTTCCTCTTCCAGCTCGCGCAAGGCCGACTGCCACACGGTCTCGCGCGGCTCGAGAAAACCGCCCGGCACCGCGAACAAACCCTTGCCAGGCGAGCGGCCGCGCCGGATCAGCAGCACCTGGCGCCCGCACTGGACGACCGCATCGACCGTGACGAAGACCGGCGGGTACGGCGAGCCGGCCCACAGCGCCTTCTCGCGGCGCAGGCTCTCCCATTCCTGCGCCAGCACCGCATAAGGCGGCAGGCGGGCCCAGGCGCGCAGGAACTGCAGCGTGCTCTCCGGCGCCTGGCCGGCGAGGGCTGCCAAGGCCGGCTCCAGCGAACCATCGTGGGCCGCCCCGAAATAGGCGTCGCGCAGCGCGCTCGCATGGATGTCGCCGCGGCGCCCGGCGTCGTCGAGCGCCCAGCCGGGAAAGTCGCGCAGGTAGCTGCTGGTCGCATCCTTCAGGTGCCCGACCAGCACGACCGACGGCTGGCCGGGATGCAGCCGGGCCAGGCCCTGCTTCACCGCCGCGACCCATCGCGCGGAGTCGTAGTGGTCGCGCACCGGCAGGAACTTCAGCCGCTGGCGCTCCGCTTCCGGCAGCGCGACGCGGATCATCTCGGCGCGCTCTTGCCAGGTGAAGGGATTGCGCGGCGTGCGCGCCTGGAAGGCCGAGCCGAGCACCACCACGCACTCGGGCGCGGCGGCGAGCGCGCGGTGCAGCAGCGCCAGCTGGGCGTTGTGGAAGATCTGGAAGCGTCCGATGTAGACGGCGACATCGGGCGCCTTGTTCGTGCTTGTCATCTTGTCATCCTCAGTTCCAGCGGGCCGCAATCGGCATCTGGCGGCCCGAGCCGAATGCCCGGGGCCTGACCCGAACGATGGGCGGCGACTGCCGCCGCTTGTACTCGTTGCGCGCGACCATGCCGCGGATGCGCTCGACCAGCGCCTCGCCCCCGGGCGTGGCGCGCAGCCGGTCGACGAAGCTGCGCGCCTGCGCGTACTCCTCCGCCCCGAGCCGCTCGCCTTCGATCAGCAGCTTGAGGACTTCGTCGAGCACGTCATACGGCGGCAGGCTGTCGGCGTCCTTCTGCCCCGGCGCCAGCTCGGCAGAGGGTTCCTTGTCGAGGATGGCCTGCGGGATGAGCTCGCGTCCGGCCTGTGCGTTCAAGTGTCGCGACAACGCGAAGACCTCGGTCTTGTAGAGGTCGCCGATCAGGCCCAGGCCACCGTTGGTGTCGCCATACAGCGTGCAGTAGCCGACCGAGATCTCGGACTTGTTGCCCGTGGTCAGCAGCAGGTGGCCGAAGCTGTTGGAGTAGCCCATGAGGACCGTGCCGCGCACGCGCGCCTGCAGATTTTCCAGCGCCACGCCTTGCAGCCCTTGGCCGAAGGCCGTCTCGAAGCCTTGCTCGAACTGCGAAACGACGCCCGCGATGGCATGCGCCTTGAGCGGCACGCCGAGGTTGCGGCACAGCCTTTCGGAATCGTCCACCGAGCCCGCCGAGGAAAAGCGCGACGGCATGGTGATGGCGACGACGTTCTGCGCGCCCAGCGCCTCGACCGCCAGCGCGAGCGTCAGCGCCGAATCAATGCCGCCGGACGAGCCGACCACCGCCTGCCGGAAGCCGCAGCGCCGCGCATAGTCGCGCAGGCCCAGCACGATCTGCTGGCGGTAGAACTCCAGCGTCGGCAGGCCTTGCGGCGGCACAGGCGGCGGTGCTTCGCCGGCCGGCGTGAGAAAGCGGCCGTCCTCGAAGCGCAGGGTGCGCAGGTCCTCCGCGAAGCGGTGCGCCTCGTACACCACGCCGGCCTGCGGCTCGACGGCGAACGAGGCCCCGTCATACACCAGCTGGTCGTGCCCGCCCACCTGGTTGACGTAGAGGATCGGCAGCCCGTTGCGGCGGCTGGCCGCGCCGAAGATGCGGTGCCGCTGCTCGCGCTTGCCGATGTTCGAGGGACTCGCGTTGATCGACACCACGAGGTCGGGCGCGGCATCGCGCATGCGGTCGAAGGGATTGACGAGGTAGTCCTCGCCCTCGTCGTTCCAGCCGTCCTCGCAGATCAGGAATCCCACGCGCGCGTCGCGGATGCGCAGCACGCGTGCCACGTCGGGGCCCGGCTCGAAGTGCCGGCGCTCGTCGAAGACGTTATAGGTCGGCAGCAGCTGCTTGGCATATTCGAGCCGCACTTCGCCCGCGCAAATGACGCGCAGCACGTTGCGAAGCTTCTTGCCCGCGCCCTCGCGCCGCGCCGGCAGGCCGACCGCCCAGTGCAGCGCCGGCATCTCGCGCGAGGCCGAGAGCAGCTGCCCGAACGCCTCCTCCACGCGGTCCATGAAGCCCTCTTCCTCCAGGAGGTCGGCCGGGTAGTAGGCGGTGAGCGACAGCTCGGAGAAGACCACCAGGTCGGCCTCGTCGGCCGCGGCCCGGCGCGCGGCCTCGATCATCCGCGCGGCGTTGCCGGCCAGGTCGCCGATCATGGGGTTGAGCTGGGCGACAGTGATGCGGAGCATGGCCTCACCCCTCGATCTGGAAGACCTGGCGCAGGTAGGCCAGGAAGGTCTGGTCTTCGCACAGCGTCTTGCCCGGGCTGTCCGACAGCTTGGCCACCGGCTGGCCGTTGCAGGCCGTGAGCTTCATCACGATGTTCAGCGGCGTGAGGCCGACGTCGTTGCTCAGGTGGGTGCCGATGCCGAAGCCGGTCTGCGTGCGGTCGGCGAAGGTGCGGTACAGCCGGATCGCCGTTGGCAGGTCGAGCCCGTCGGAGAACACCAGCCGCTTGGTATGCGCATCGATGCGCAGCCTGGCGTAGTGCGCCAGCGCCTTCTCGCCCCAGGCGACCGGATCGCCCGAGTCGTGGCGAAGGCCGTCGAACAGCTTGGCGAAATACAGGTCGAAATCAGCCAGGAAGGCATCCATGCCGACCACGTCGGTCAGCGCCACGCCCAGGTCGCCGCGGTACTCCTGCACCCAGCCTTCGAGCGCGGCGTTCTGGAAGTCGCGCAGCCGCACGCCGAGCGCCTGGTAGGTCTGCAGGTACTCGTGCGCCATGGTGCCGATGGGCACCAGCTCCAGCTCCTTGGCCAGCAGCACGTTGGAGGTGCCCTTGAAATACATCGGCACCTCGCGCTTGAGCGTGCCGACCATTTCGCGCTGCCAGTCGCGGGAGAAGCGGCGCCGCACGCCGAAGTCGAAGAACTCGAATGGATGCCGCGCCGCCGGCTCTTCCGCAAAACCGCGCAGCAGTTCGATCTTGGCGTGCAGGCGCCGGCGGCCCTCGGCCAGCGCCGCCTCGGCATCGAAGCGGCGGAAGTACAGCTCGTTGACGATCGCGAGCACGAAGATCTCGAACGCCATCGTGTGCACCTGCGGGCCGACCGCACGGACGCGCAGCGCATCGCCTTCGGCCGCGGCGGTGATGAATTCGCGCTGGAAGCTGAAGATGCGCAGGAAGTCGACGAAGTCGCTCTTGATGTAGCGCAGGCCGCGCAGGTAGGCGAGTTCGCCGGGCGCAAAGCGCAGCGTGCACAGGTGGTCGAGTTGCGCGTTGACGTCCGCCAGCAGCTCGGCCAGCGGATAGGCCGGCTGGTTGCGGCACACGAAGCTGTACTCCGCCTGCGTCTGCGGGTGGCTGTGCAGCATGGCCTGCCACATCGTGAACTTGTACAGGTCGGTGTCGAGCAGGCTCTGGATGATCGGTTGCATGGTGTGCTCCTTGGGCGGGTTGGCGTCAGGCGTTGGCCGCCAGCAGTGCGCGCACTTCGGCGCTGCTGCGCAGCTGCGCGCCGCGCGCGGCCATGTCGTCGAGGAAGGCCTGGTGCTGCGCCTCGAAGCCGGTCACCGGGCTCATGCAGTCGGTGACGAGCACCAGCTTGGCGGGCCTGCCCGACGGCAGGTGGGCGGCGATGTGCTCGGTGGTGGCCTTCACGCAATGGCTGCTGGCTTCGCCCGCAATCACGATCAGGTCGGCGCGGTCGAGCGACGCGACCAGCCGCATGTTGAGCGCGGTGCCGGGATCCTCCGCATCCGGCACTTCGGCCTGGATGGCGCTGTAGTGCTCGGTCCAGGGATTGCTGCCCTTGGCGACCTTCTCCACCAGGCCGGCCTGTGCGTCTTCCCAGGCGTTGTAGGCGGCCTTGACGGCGGCATGCACGTTGTGGCCCCAGCTGCCGATCTCGCAGTGCACCGGCCACACCATCAGCGTGTAGCGGCCCCTGCGCTCGAGTTCGTCAAGGTAGGCCAGCGCGCGCGGCAGGGCCGCGGCGTCGCGGGGCCGGTAGTCGCCGCCGCGAACCTGCGCCGCGGTGATCGCGGTGAAGGGCGCCACCGCGCCGCCGCCGCGCGCCTGCCAGAACGTGGGATGCGCGATGTCGAACCTGTGGTGCGAGTCCAGCGTGACCGTGATGCCGGCGATGCCGCCTCCCCCTTCGCGGATCAGGCCGGCCAGCCTCAACATGTCGGCGTGGGCACCGGCCACCGGCAGGGCCGGCTGCAGCGGCGCGCCCGTGGCGGCGTCGATGCCGAGCCAGTCGGCCGGCAGGTCGCAGAAGTCGTTCTGCGGATCGATCACGAGGAGATGGATGTTCTGCTTCATGGCGGGGTCCTCTTGTGTTAGTTGTACTGTACAACTCTCTTTGGTTGCACTGTACAACCATGACGGAGAAAGTCAAGCCTCGGCGTCGCGCGGGCTGAAGGTGCGGGGAAACAGCGCCGCCTGGGACCGGTCGCGCAGCCGGTAGCCCATGGCCGGCCGGCCGGAGGCGCCCTCCACCATCCCCGCCTCTTCCATGAAGCCGCCATCGAGCATCCGCTTGCGGAAGGCGCTCTTGTCGACGGCTCGGCCGAGCACGACCTCGTAGGTGTGCTGCAGCTGCGGCAGCGTGAAGGGCTCGTTCAGCAGGAAGGCCGGCAGCGAGGTGTATTCCACCTTGCTGCGCAGCCGGGCGATGGCGCTGGCCAGGATCTCCGCATGATCGAACGCCAGGCGCTTGCGACCCGCGGCAGCGGCGTCCATCCATTCGACCTGCGCGGCATTCACGCCTTGGTCGGGCACCAGGTCCCGGGCCGGCATCAGCGCGAAGAAGGCGTGCGTGGCCGACCAGCCGCGCGGATCGCGATGCGCGCCGCCCCAACTGCCCAGCTGCTCGAGATACGGTGCGGCAACCCCGGTCTTCTCGCGCAGCTTGCGCAGTGCGCAGTCGAGCAGGCTGGCGTCCCTGTCGACGTCGATGAACCCGCCGGGAAGCGCCCAGCGCC
The DNA here is from genome assembly GCF_056396385.1 of Variovorax sp. 05T418. Lineage (NCBI taxonomy): Bacteria > Pseudomonadati > Pseudomonadota > Betaproteobacteria > Burkholderiales > Comamonadaceae > Variovorax > Variovorax sp. 05T418. Next base: position 623,650 of record NZ_JBFTLJ010000001.1, read on the forward strand.
CCGGAAAGGGATCGTCAGGGTTGCTCGGGCGACGTACCAGCATGACCTTCAGCGCATCTTCCAGCACGGTGAAGATGACCACGTCGACGGTGACCAGCGGCCTGGGAAAGTTCAGGCCGGCCTGCTTCTTGGGGGATGGCTTCAAGGCGCGAGCTCCTCTTGATTTGGGTTGTACAGAACAACTCTGGAGGGAGGAATATAGCGAGCGCGTGCGCGTCCGGGTTTTCCCAGGCAACGGCATTCCGATTAACGTATACATTAATTCATACGTTATTTGACCATCCGACCCGGACTCGTCCATGCCCACCCCGCGCACCACGACCCCACCCCCGGCTGCCTCGCCTGCGCTCTCGCGCACGGACGCGGCCTATGAAAGCCTGCGCCGGCGCATCCTCGACAACATATGGCCGCCCGGCCATCAGGCGCTGGAGCAGGAGATCGCGCTGGAGCTCGGCCTGAGCCGCACACCGGTGCGCGAAGCGCTGATCCGGCTCGAGCGCGAAGGCCTGGTGCAGGTGATCCCGCGCCACGGTATGCGCGTGCTGCCGATGTCGGCCACTGACATGCGCGAGATCTACGAGATCCTCACCGCGCTCGAAAGCCTGGCCGTCGAGATCGTGGCAACACGCCGCCCGTCGGACTCCGAGCTGGCGCCGCTGGTGCGCGCGACGCAGGCGATGGAACACGCATTGGCCAAGGACGATCTCGACGCCTGGGCACGCGCCGACGAGAGCTTCCATGCGCAGCTGGTCACCATGGCCGGCAACCGCCTGCTGACCGAGGCCGTCTTCAGTCACTGGGACCGCGCGCACCGCGCCCGCATGTTCACGCTGCGGCTGCGGCCCAAGCCGGTGAATTCAACGCAGGAACACACAGCGCTGGTGGAGTGCCTGCGCGCCGGCGATTCGGCCGGCGCATCGGCAGTGAACCGAGCCCACCGCCAGCGCGCGAGCCGCGAGCTGCTGGCGCTGTTCGAGCGCTACCGCCTGCAGCAGATGTAGCCCGGCTGGATGTTTTTTTCTTCTTCCCTTCTCACGCCACACAAGCCCCTCTCTCCCATGGAAAAGAACTACCGCATCGCCGTCCTGCCGGGAGACGGCATCGGCACCGAAGTCATGCACGCGGCGCAGGCCGTACTGGAAGCCGTGCAGCCGCGCGTCGGCCGTGCGCTGGCACTCGAATGGCTGCCGGCCGGCGCACAGCACTATCTCGACAGCGGCGTCGCGCTGCCCGAGACCACGCTGCGCCGCTGTGAGAGCGCGGACGCCATCCTGTTCGGTGCGATGGGCCTGCCGCACGTGCGCGGCGCCGACGGCACCGAGATCATTCCGCAGCTCGACCTGCGCATGCACTTCGACCTCTATGCCGGCGTGCGGCCGATCCGCACCTTCCGCGGCCTGCCCACGCCGTTGTCGAACCCTAAGGCCGAGCACATCGACCTGGTGCTGGTGCGCGAGAGCACCGAAGGCCTGTTCTATGCCCGCGGCCGCGGCGACGTACGCGGTGACCAGGAAGTGTTCGACACCATGCGTATCACGCGCCACGGCACGACACGCATCTGCGAATTCGCCTTCCGCCTGGCCGCACGCCGGGCCGAGCGGCTGGGCCGCGCAGGCCGCGTGACCAACGTGGACAAGGCCAACGTCTTCGCCTCGATGGCCTTCTTCCGCAAGGTGTTCGAGGAAGTCGCGGCGCGCCATCCGGCGGTGGCGGCCGACAGCGGCTATGTCGATGCGATGGCACTCAACCTGGTGATGAAGCCGTGGACCTACGACGTGCTGGTCACCGAGAACATGTTCGGCGACATCCTGTCGGACCTCATTGCCGCGCTGGTCGGCGGCATGGGCATGGCGCCCTCGGGCGACATCGGCGACAGGCACGCACTGTTCCAGCCGGCGCACGGCACCGCGCCCGACATTGCGGGCCAGGGCAAGGCGAACCCGACCGCGATGCTGCTGTCGGCCGCCATGATGCTCGAGTGGCTGGCTGAGCGCAGCGGTGACACCGCACTGGCCGACGGCGCGGCGCTGATCGAACGCGCGGTCGAGCAGGTGTTCGCCACCGGCCAGGTGCGGCCGATGGAGTTCGGCGGCATGCACAGCACGGCCGACATCACGCGCGCGGCCACCAACGCCCTGCGCGCGGCCTAGCTGCGCGACGCGGCAGTGCTGCCGGCGGCCACGCCCGCCGTCCCGTTTTCCAAACAACGCGGAGACAAAACCATGAAGCGCTTCCTGAACGCCGCCCTGCTCGCGACCGCGGCCCTCGCCGCACCGCTCGCCGTCCATGCCCAGGCGTGGCCCGCCAAGCCGGTCAAGATCGTCGTGCCCTCGCCGCCCGGCGGCAGCACCGACCAGATCGCCCGCGCCATCGGCCAGAAGCTGTCGCAGGCGTGGGGCCAGCCGGTAGTGGTGGAAAACCGGCCCGGCGCCGGCCTCACGTTGGGCGCCGACTATGTGGCCAAGTCGCCGGCCGACGGCTACACGCTGCTGATGGGTGCGGTGCACCACTCGATCGCGCAGTCGGTCTACAAGAAGCTGCCCTACGATTTCGGCAAGGACCTGGCGCCGATCACCGTGCTGGCCATCGTGCCCAACGTGCTGATCGTATCGGCCGCCAACCCTGCGAAGAACGTGGCCGAGCTTATCGCGCAAGCCAAGGCGAACCCCGGCAAGCTCAGCTACGGCAGCACCGGTGCCGGCACCGCGCACCACCTCATCGGCGAGCAGTTCAACGACATGGCCGGCACCGACATCCTGCACGTCGCCTACAAGGGCAGCAGCCCGGCGCTGGTCGACCTCATGGGCGGACAGACGACGATGATGTTCGACACGGTGGCCTCCTGCTTGCCGCTCATCAAGGGCGGCAAGCTGCGCCCGCTGGCGGTGGCCACGGCCAGACGCTCGTCGGCACTGCCCGAGGTGCCGACGCTGTCGGAAGCGGGTCTCACCGGTTTCGACATCGCGACCTGGTTCGGTCTGATGGCGCCGGCCGGCACGCCCAAGGCCGTGGTCGACAAGATCCACGCCGATTCCACCCGAATCCTCGCGATGCCCGAGATGAAGAAGCAATGGCTGGAGATGGGCGCGGAGCCGATCGGCAACACGCCCGAGCAGATGGCCGCTCAGATACAGGCGGAGATCGCGAAATTCGCGGCGCTCGCCAGCAAGGCCAAGTTGAGCCTCGACTGACGCCGACGGAAAGATTGAAAATCATGACCCACGCACTGCTCGTCGACTTCCAGATCCACCCCGAGCGAGCCGAAGCCTTTGCCGAAGCCATCGCACACAATGCGCAGCGTTCGCTCGGCGACGAGCCGGGTTGCAGCCGCTTCGATGTATGCCGCGACCCGGCCGACCCTGGCGCCTTCTTCCTCTACGAGCTGTACGACGATCCAGCGGCCATCGAGGCCCACCTGGCTGCGCCGCACTTCCTTGCGTTCGACGCGATGACGCGCGACTGGGTCGTGCGCAAGTCGGTGCGAACCCGCGTGCTGGTGGGTGCGTAACCCTCGGGCATGGAGCGATCGCGGAACTGCTCGCGAAGCCTGCCTTTATTTCATCCTTGCCAAGGCCCCGTCGCATCCCGCCTTGAGATGGAACGGGGCGTGCGTCAAGCCAGCGACGGATGCTGAACCCGCAAGGCCCCACCGCCGCCTGGACGTCGACCTCGAAGCGCTTGATGAACTCAGGCGAGTCGTTGAGCGCGTGGCCGAAACCTTGCTGCGGATCGCTAAAGTGGAGGTGTTCAAGCCGCCCTTCACGCTGCCGGGGTTCGCCGTCAAGCAGCACTGGCACGAGCGGTATCAGCAGGACCCTTCCAACAGGTGGCTGAGGTCGGTGATTGCCGATCTCTTTCTGGAGCGTTAGCGCGGGAGCACCGGCTGTGACGCTCAGGCGCGTGCGGAAATCGCAAGTGAGTCGTCGGGATGATTGCTTTCGCCGTCACCTGCCGCCGGCCTTGCCCACCTTTTTGCCCACATCGCACACTCTCTCGCGCAAGCCATCGAAATGGGCCGCGTCTACCACTGCGACGGGCGCCGAGAGGCCTCCTTGGAGCAGCAGACTACGCAGCTGGAGCCGCTGCTGGTCCTTTCGGATGATCTCGTGCACATCCTCACTGCTTGTGCCGTGGCCGCATTCGAACATTTGCTCGTCCACGAACGACTTCATGGCTTCCGGCAGGGATACGTCATGGTGCTCATGGGAGAAGTTTATGCTGTTTGCAAGCAGGTCTCGTCCAGGTGGATTCATTTCTGCAGAGTCCATCTACCCCGCCGCAGCAAGACGGATCACATGCCCTGCAGCTCGAGCCACTCCCAGGGCTTGTAGGCCCACTCGTATTTTTCGCACGCATAGGACACCAGGATGCCGACGGCTTCCTCGGCGCTGACCGGCTCGGCCGCGCGGTAGTGCGCCCCGGGAGTGACCAGCTGATGCTCCAGATGAAAGCCCTCGGCGTCGGCGAACACCTGCATGTAGGTTCCGCCGCGCCGCTCAACGATTGCGAACGCCGACGGGCTGTCCTGCAGCAATGGAATCCAGTGGCGGATGTTGGCTTCGTTCGCCGGCTCGGCCACACCGAGCTCGGGGCACTCCAGCATGGGCTCCTGGTATTCCGCACCGATGTCGAAAAGAAGATGTTCCTGTGCGGTGGGCGCACCGTTCCTGAAGATGGCGATCAGGAAGCAATCGCGGATGTCGAGGGGCACATGGACCAGCAATGCATCCTGCGCCTGCGAGCGGCGGGCAAAGACCTGCGCCAATGGCGGAGCCGTCCATGCCTTCAATTGCAGGGGGCCGCGAAGGCTGTGCGCAAGCGCCATGGCGCCTTGCTTGACCGCATCGCTTCCGGCGTGATCCTCGGTGCCTCCGTGGAGCAGGTCGATGTATTCGTGGAGTTGCATGAGCCTCGAGGAAGGCGGCGCCGGTTTGCGAGAAAAGAACATCCGATGCAGTTCCTGTCACTGTTTGAGCGATGCCCGGCGGGCCAGCCATGGCTTGACGATGGCGTACCACGCGCAGAGCGGCCAGAGCACCACAGCCGAAGCCGCGGCGAGAAGCAGCATGTCGATCAGGAGCTCGGCGCCTGGCACGTAGCAATCCGGTGTGGCGGGGCACCCGATTGCGCGGCGGTAGCTTTCGTGGAAACGGTATTGCACAACCGGCAGGGCCGCTGCCACGGCCCACCACAGCACGCGCAGAACGCTGCGCAGCAGTTCCAACCATCTCATGGCAAGTGCTCTACTGCAGCCACCGCAGATTGGCCCAGAAGCTGTCGCCAAACCGAGTGGCGCAGAAACCGCAGGCGGCGACGGCGAGCGCCGCGTGGTTCGATCTTCATGCGCTGCCCTCCTGCGGCCGGACGACCGCTCCCGGCTCGTATTCTGCCTTCGGGACCGACGAGGATCGCCGGGCCGAAGCCGGCGCCCACGGCTAGGCCGCCTCCTCGCCCGCTTCCGCAACCAGGTTGTGATTGCCGTTGCGGTCCAGCCTGTCGCACAGATCGCTGGAGACGCCGCTGCCAACCTTGCGCACGAACCACATGCCCGACGCGACGATCTCCTCGTAGTCCGACGTGTGGAACCACCGCGACAGCGAGGGATCGATCAGGTGCAGGTTCGCCGCGTCCCAGACGCCGCTTCCGCTGACGGGCTCCACGGTGTGCTGCAGCGGGGAGTTTGCAAGCAGCGTATGAAAGTAGATTTCGTCGGGCGCCTTGGAGAACCGAAGGAATCGCTTCACGGACGTTTCATGCGGATACGACACGAGGTAGCTCACGGCTTCAGGGGTCAGCGCCCACCATTGGGAACCGAAGTGCCACTGCGCAAAGAGCGGGAACGACCGGCGCCCGAGCTTGCCGACGAATTGCAGAAGGCCGCGCGACAGCCGCACCAGGGTGAATTTCCGTCCATCCACGGGAAGGTCCTGGTAGAACCAGAAGTGGCGGACTCGCTCATGCAGTTTGCGCGTGCTTGCCAGCGGAATCATCTTGATGAAGTTCGTGTCGACATGCAGCTGCGAGAAGGTGCGGAATTCTTCCAGCGGGCGCAAGGGATAGCAGTTGCCCGAAAGCAGCATGAAATGGCTCACCTGCGACACCTCGCATTCCGCGAGCGCGGTGCGCATGAGCTTCAGGGTGGCATCGACCTGGGAGATGGCGCCCCAGCGCACATCGACACGGTCCTTCACGTAACTTACGCGCGGATCGTCGATCCGGAACGCGGAAAGCTCGGCCTTGGCATCGACATGGACAATGCAGCGGCCGACCGAAACCAGCCGCCGCAGCAAGCGCTTTGCCTGCTGTGGATCCGCATGAACAAGCAAAAGGAATACCGGGCTCATGTCACGATGGCAGTACGTCTGATCGGCTGCTGCCTGACCTGGCGAATGGCCCTGGAGAGTTCTCTCAAAGCCGCAGCGGCCAGCAGCTATCGTACGACAAGCGCCCGGTCGAGCGCATCGGATGGGTACCCAGGTGGCGGCCTGGCCATGTCGGCATCGGCAACAGCCAGCACGCGGCCCGCCACCGGCACCCACCTTTTCACGCAATGCCGTCCGCGGCGGCAATGGTCTTTGGCTCCAGGAAAGCCTCCATGCCGAAGACACCGAACTCCCTGCCGACGCCCGACTGCTTGACGCCGCCAAAGGGCGCGGCCAGCTCGGGCGCGATGCGATTGACCAGCACGGTGCCGGCCCGCAGCCGCGAGGCCACGCGCAGGGCACGCTGCGCGTCGGACGAGAAGACGTAGGCCTGCAAGCCGTACGGCGAGTCGTTCGCGATGCCGATGGCTTCGTCCTCATCGCCATAGCCGATCATCGAGAGCACCGGCCCGAAGATCTCCTCGCGCGCAATGTCCATGTCGTTGCGCACCTCTGCGAACACGGTAGGCCGCACGAACCAGCCCCGCTCGAAACCGTCCGGCCGGCCCTCGCCGCCGGCCACGAGGGTGGCGCCCTGCGCCAGGCCGCGGCGGATGAAGTGCTGCACGCGATCGAACTGCGCCTGGCTCGCGAGCGGTCCGACCGCGGTGGCAGGATCGCGCGGATCGCCCACGCGCAGGGCGGCCGCCGCCGCTCGCACCTGTTCAATGGCGGCTTTCATGTGCACGCGCGGGATCAGCAGGCGCGTGCCCGCCACGCAGGCCTGGCCGTTGTTCATGAAGGCGGCGTTCAGTGCCAGGGGCAGCGTGGCGGCCAGGTCGGCGTCGTCCAGCACCAGGGTGGCCGACTTGCCCGAGAGCGCGAGGCTCACGCGCTTCATGGTGTCGACGCCCGCGCGCGCAATGAGCTTTCCGGTCTGCGTGGAGCCGGTGAACGAGATCTTCGCGATGCCCGCACTGGTGGCGATCTCGTCGCCCACATCGCTGCCGCGCCCGAGCAGCACATTGAAGACGCCAGGCGGCAGGCCCGCGTCGTGCAGCGCCTCGGTCACGGCCTGCGCCTGCAGCGGGCCCAGCTCGCTCGGCTTGACGACCGAGGCGCAGCCCGCGGCAATGGCCGAAGCCAGCTTGCTGCAGATGCTTCCGGCGGCGGCGTTCCAGGGCGCAATGAGGCCGGCGACGCCGACCGGTTCCATCACCACGGTGGCCTCGCCCAGGCGGCGCTCGAAGGCGTAGTCCCGCAGCGCCTGCGCCGTGGTGGCGAAGCATTGCGAGGCGTAGTTGCTGACCCACTGCGAGCGGGCCAGCGGGCCGCCGTACTCCTCGATGGTGGCTTCGCGGATCCGGTCGGTGCGTGCCAGCACCGCGGCCTCGAGGCGCCGGAGCATGTCGATGCGCTGCGCCCTGGTGCTTCGCGCGAGCGCCGGCTGGGCGCGGTTCGCCGCGGCAATGGCGCGCTTCGCATCCTCGCGGTTCGCCAACGTCACCGTGCCGATGGCCCGCTCGGTCGCGGGGTTGCAGATCTCCAGCCGCTCGCTGCCCTGCACGGGCACGAAGGCGCCATCGATGTAGGCCTGGTCGATGTTCCACATGGGGTCCGCCGCCTCAGCCGCGCGCCACGTCGAGCACCGCCTTGGCAAAGGCCTCGGGCGCTTCCTGCGGCAGGTTGTGGCCGATGCCGCCGCTGACCAGCCGGTGCTCGTAGGTTCCCGAGAACTTCTTCGCGTAGGTGCCGGGCTCCGGATGCGGTGCGCCGTTGGCGTCGCCTTCGAGCGTGATGGTCGGCACGCCGATCACCGGCGCCTTGGCCAGCCGGTCCTCGAGCGCCTGGTACTTGGCCTCGCCGTCGGCCAGGCCCAGGCGCCAGCGGTAGTTGTGGACCGTAATGGCCACGTGGTCGGGGTTCTCGAAGGCCACGGCGCTGCGCTCGAAGGTGGCCGCATCGAAGTTCCACTTCGGCGAGGCCAGCTGCCAGATGAGCTTGGCGAAGTCGTGGCGGTTCTTCTCGTAGCCCAGGCGGCCGCGCTCGGTCGCAAAGTAGTACTGGTACCACCACTGCAGCTCGGCCGCGGGCGGCAGCGGGGCCTTGCCGGCCTGCTGGCTGCCGATGAGATAGCCGCTGACCGACACCAGCGCCTTCACGCGCTCCGGCCACAGCGCGGCCATGATGCAGGCCGTGCGCGCGCCCCAGTCGCAGCCGGCCACGGTGGCGGCCTTGATCTTCAGCGCGTCCATCAGCGCGATGATGTCCACGGCGACCACCGACTGCTGCCCGTTGCGCGGCGTGCGGGCCGACAGGAAGCGGGTGCTGCCGTAGCCGCGCAGGTACGGCACGATCACGCGAAAGCCCGCGGCCGCAAGCTGCGGGGCGACGTCGACGAACATGTGGATGTCGTAGGGCCAGCCGTGAAGAAGAATCACGGGGGCGCCGTCGGCCGGGCCGGCCTCGTAGTAGCCGATGTTGAGCGAGCCCGCGTCGATGCTCTTGAGCGGCTCGAGGCGCCGGAGGCTCGGCGTACCCGCGGACTGGGCGAAGGCGGGAACGATCGGGGCCAGCTGGGCGGCGGCCATGCCGAGCGCCGCCTTGGCAAGGAAGGAACGGCGGGGCAGCAGGGGAAAAGCGGTCATCGGGGGCTCCATGGTTGCGAAGTGATGGAGCCATTGTTCGGCGCACCGGCAGCCCTGCGACCGGCTTGCGTATCCCTCTGTATCTGGGCCGGGTGCGCCAACAATAAATTTCAATTGCGGGCGCGCGGCCGGGTGCCGATTCAGGCCCCGATCCGCGGCGTCCGTTCCAGGAAGGCTTCGCTCGCAGTTTCCCCTTGCCGATACACCGCCTCGACCAGCGCCAGCGTGCGCAGGTTGTCGGCCGGCTCGGTCTCGAAGGCGCGGCCATTGCGTACGCTGTCGACAAAATGCGCGATCGTTGCCGCGTAGGAGGCGAGATAGCACGCGGGCAGGTCGTAGCGCAGCTCAGCAGGCTGTGCACCCAGGCAGCGCAGCGTGTCGTCCTCGAGCTCGATGGTCCCCTTGGTGCCGACCAGGGTCAGCCGGTCGGCCTGGGCCGGCGCGCGGCCGTGCACCGACAGGTTGGCCAGCAGCGCCACCGGGGCCTGCAACGTGGTCTCGAAGGACAGGAAGGCCCGGTCCTCGCCGCGCATCACCGGGCTCGCGCGCCCGAGCCGCGCATGCACCAGCGTCAGTTCGCCCAGCAGAAAGCGCAACGTGTCGATGTGGTGGATCAGTATCTCCATCACCAGTGCGCGCTCCAGACCCGCGATGAAGGGCTGGCGCTCGAGCGCAGGCAGCCTGCCGGCCTCGTCGGGCAGCAGGCCGGAGGTCATCAAGGTCATGCTCGCCTGGACCACGTCTCCGATGCGGCCCTCCGCGAGCCATCCCGCGAGGTCGCGGTAACAGCGACGGAAGCGCCAGTTCTCGTGGACCATGAGCCGGCACCTGGGCGCCACTTCGTCGGCCAGTGCACGGGCTTCGGCGAGCGTGGGAGCCAGGGGCTTCTGGCACAGCACGGCCAGGCCACGCTCTGCCGCGGCGCGCACGATGGCCGCATGGAATTCGCGCGGCGCCGCCACGTCGACCGCATCAAGAGGCATCGCGTCAAGCATCTCCTGCGCGCTCGCAAAGACCCGGGCGATGCCGAACTCGCGTGCACGCGCCTCGGCGTTGGCGATGTTCGGGTCGGCGATGGCCACGACCACGGCCTGCCTTTCGAGCGCCCGCCAACCCGCAAGATGGTGCGAGCTGACCCAACCTGCGCCGACCAGGCCCACGCGCAAGGGCTTCGTCATGGCGCGCCCACGTCGGCGGCGGGGATCGCCTTCTCCGTGAAGGCATCGAACAGATAAAGCGCCTCGTCCGGAATGGTCAGGCCCACGCGATCGCCGATGCTGCTTTTCACATCGCGGTGCAGGCGGGCCATGACATCGCCGGCATCGCCCTCCAGCGAGACCATGAGGAGCGTCTCCGCACCCAGCGGCTCGATGGCCGAGACCACGCCCCGCAGCGTGCCGACGCCCTCGCGGGCCTCGTGCAATTGCAGTTCCTCGGGCCGCACGCCAACCAGCAGTTCACTCGCCGGAGGCAGCGCGGCGCGGGCCCAGCGGGCCAGTGGAAGTTCGCTCCCGCCCAGTGCCGCGACAGCAGAGGACGGGCCCTGCACGATGCGCGCCTTCAGGATGTTCATCGGCGGGTTGCCGAGAAAACGGGCGACGAAGGCATCGGCCGGCGCGCGGTAGACGTCCAGCGGCTTGCCGACCTGGGCCACCTTGCCCTTGTTCATGACGCAGATCCGCTGGCCCATGGTCATGGCCTCGACCTGGTCATGCGTCACATAGATCATGGTCGCGCCCAGCCGGCGGTGCAGCCGCACCAGCTCGTTGCGTGTGTTCACCCGCAGCGCCGCGTCGAGGTTCGACAGCGGCTCGTCGAACAGGAAGACCTTGGGCTCGCGCACGATCGCGCGGCCGAGCGCCACGCGCTGCCGCTGCCCACCCGACAGCGCCGCGGGCTTACGCGCCAGCAGCTCGTTCAGGCCCAGGATGCCGGCGGCCGACTTCACGCGTGCGGCAATCTGCTGGCTATCCACCTTGCGCCTTCGAAGTCCGAACGACAGGTTGTCGGCCACCGTCATGTGCGGATAGAGCGCATAGGACTGGAACACCATGGCAATGTCGCGGTCCTTGGCGGGCACCTCGTTGACCTTGCGCGTGTCGATGGCCAGCGAGCCTTCGCTGATCGCCTCCAGCCCCGCGATCATGCGCAGCGTGGTCGACTTCCCGCAGCCCGAGGGGCCGAGCAGGACCATGAATTCGCCGTCCTGCACGGACAGCGACACGTCGTCGACGGCGGGCTGCGCCGTGCCCTTGTAGCGCTTGAAGATGTTTTCGAGATGGACTGCTGCCACGGTTTGTGCCCCGGTCGTTGGAATTGGGAAGAGAAGAAGAAAGGCCCGGCGCTCACTTGACGGCGCCGGCCGTCATGCCCTGAATGAGCTTCTCGGAGAAGAAGGCGTACAGCACCACCACCGGAATGACCGCGATCATCATGCCGGTGGCGATCATCCCGATGTCCTGGAAGTAGTCCCCCATGTACGCACGGATGCCGATGGGGAGCGTGCGCGAGCCTTGGTCGCTCAGCAGCACCACCGCGAACAGGAACTCGTTCCAGAGCTGGATGAAGTTCAGGATGATGGTGGTCGCGATGGCCGGCATTCCCACCGGCAGCACGATGCGCCAGAAGATCTCGAAGTCGGAATACCCGTCCATCTTGGCGGCGTCGAAGAGGTCCTGCGGAATGCGGGCGAAGAAGCCTTCGAGCAGGTACACCGTCAACGGCAACTGCAGGCTCACGTACACGATCATCAGGCCGAGCCGCGAGTTGTAGAGCTCGTACTCCACCAGCACCTGGAACAGCGAGATCAGGATGATCTGCGGCGGGAAGACGATCGAGCTGAACAGGATGAAGTAGACCAGCCGGTTGCCGCGGAAGTTGTAGCGCGCCAGGCAATGCGCCGCCGCCGCGCCCAGCAGCGTGACGATGGCTACCGCGGAAACGACGATGAGCGAGCTGTTCCAGAAGTACTGCGCAAAGTTCGAATCCACCCATGCGATGCGGAACTTCTCCCAATGAAAGGTTTCGGGCCATGCGAAGTGGTTGGCGCTGATCTCGGAGGTCGTGCGCACCGACATCGTCCCGATCCACAGAAAAGGCAGCGCGGAGTAGAGCGTGTACAGCACCACGGCGGCCATGAGCCCGCCGTTGCGCAGCATGCGCGAAAGCGCGGCCGTCAGCGGTTCGCGATGATCCACCGCGGCGGGTGGTTTCAGGGTGGTGGAAGCCGAGGTCATGAAATCAGTACTCCATGCGCTCGCGGCGACGGAACAGCAGGTTGAAGAAGACGACGAAGCCGACCACCACGAAGAACCACACCACGGCAATCGCCGAGGGATAGCCGAGGTCGAAGGTGTTCCAGTTGAAGGCCCGCTTGTACACATAGGTCGACACCGTTTCGGTTGACCACACCGGGCCGCCCTCGGTCATGATCCAGACCAGGTCGAAGACTTTCATCTTGCCGATGAAGGCAAGGATGTAGAGGTTGAGCAAGGTCGGCCAGAGCATGGGCACGATGATGTCGGTGAGCTTGTGCCACCAGCCGCAGTTGTCGAGCTCGGCGGCCTCGAGCACCTCCGACGGCAGCGAATGCAGCGCGGCCAGGCAAACGACCATGTTGAAGCCTGCCCACTTCCAGGCATGGGTCACGATCAGCGAGCCTAGCGCGAACCGCGGGTCGCCCAGCCAGGCCTGCGCCCAGCTCTCGAGCCCCATGGCGCGCAGCATGCCGTTCACGACGCCCCAGTCGTAGTTGTAGATCCAGACCCACATGATCCCCACCACCACATAGGACAGCAGCACGGGCGTGAACCACGCCACGCGCAGGAAGCGCGAGAACGGCACGCCGGCGTACAGGCACAGCGCAAGCAGCAGCCCGACCACCACGTCGAGGATGGGTCCGATGACCGACCAGGCGGCGGTGTTGCGCACCGCCGCCCAGAAAGTCCTGTCCTTGAAGACCTCGGCATAGTGGGCCCAGCCGACGAACTCCGACGAGGCCAGGTCGGCCACGTTGAAGAAGCTGTTGTAGAAGGTGCGCAGCACCGGATAGGCCGTCAAGGCCGCATACACGAGCAATGCCGGCGCGAGGAACAGCATCACGGTGGGCAGCGAAGCGCGCCGGGAGTCGGCCTCCGGCGCCGAAAGCCAGGAGGCGAGCGTGCGGCGCATCGCCGCTGCGACGCCGGAAGAAGGATCTGTCATGTCGAATCGCTCCGAGCCTGCCGGATCAGCCCGAGGCCTTGCATGCCGCATCCATCTGCGCGGCGGCGTCGTTCACGCTCACCAGGCCACCGGGGAAGGCCCGGTTGAGCACCTGCGCGAAGGTGTCGCCGCACTTGCCGCTCATGTAGTGCAGCGGCGTCCCGATGAAGTACCTGGCGCCGGCCCCGCGCTCCTGCAGTTCCTTGAAGTACGGTGCATAGATGCTGGTGATGCGGGACGGGTCGGTCCTGACGCCCGTCTGCAGCAGCACGCTCTCCATCCACTTGTTGCCGTTCTCCACGGTGGCGAGCGACGAGAGCATCTTGCCCGCGCATTCCTTGTTCTTGCTTCGCGAATACATCACGTAGCTGCCGCCGACCGCCAGCGTCTTGCATTCGGGGCACTTGCTGCCGTCCATCGCCGGGTACTTCATCAGGCCGAGCGCAAAGTCCTTGGGCTGCCCGCCCTTCTCCGGTGCCACGAAGGCGCGCCCGGTGTACCAGCTTGCGATCGGGAACATCAGCGCGCCCGGGTTGGTGTGGAAGTAGTAGTGCGACTCGCCCAGCTTCATCGTGGCCATGCTCCTGGGGAACATGCCGGCATCGACCAGCTGCTTGACCCAGGTCATGGCCTCGATCACGCGCGGGTCCTGGAACGGCAGCTTGCCGGTCAGGAGCTTCTCGTAGTCTTCGGTGCCCAGCTTGCGCAACAGGATCTCCTGCAGGAAGTAGGCACCCGGGTAGGGCCGGTCGCCCACGCCCGTGGCTGTCGGCGTGATGCCGGCGGCGACCGAGCGCTTGACCATGTCGGCGAACTGGGCCTGCGTCATCTGCATGCCGGCCGGCGGCGTCACGCCGATCTTCTTCATCAGGTCGCGGTTGTAGTAAAGCTCGACCGAGTAGGCCTCCTGCGGCATGGCGTAGACCTTGCCGTTCCAGGTCCATGCGCGCTTGGCCCAGTCCTCGAGGTTGGCCAGGTCGATGTACTTGTCGAGCGGCTCGAGGTAGCCGCTCTTGGCGAATGCGATCTCGTCGGGCTCCAGCCAGAAGATGTCCGGTGCCTGGCCGGTGCGCACGGAGGTTTTCACGGACGTGTAGAGGTCCGCCTTCTGAACGAACTGCAGATTGACCTTGCACTGCGGCGTAGCCGCCTCGAACTGCTTCACCCGCTCTTCGATGAAGCTGCGCTTCGAAACCTCGTCGGGCCAGTGGCTCCACATCGTGAGCGTCTGCTGCTGCTGCGCCATGGCAGGCGCGCCGATCAATGCGAGCACGGTGCCGGCCAGGGCCAGCGCTGCCGCGCTTCGTCGGGCGCTGCAAAGGCCTGGCCAGGCCGCGGGAAGAGAAAAATGCGTCATGTGTGTCTCCTTTTTTGTATGAATCCGAATCGGGCATCGAGGCGGTCTTCGCCGCCGCAGTGGACTCAGGCGCGCGGATAGCCCGGCATGCTGAAGTCGATGGCCTGAAGCTGCGCGTCGATTGCATCGCGCGTCGAGCTGTCCAGGGGCGCGAGCGGCGGGCGCACCATGCGCCATGGCGCATCGTTGGCGTACGTGGCCAGCGCATGCTTCATGGCGGGGATCATGTAGCCGCCCTGGAACACCTTGCGGACCGCATCGGCCCTGGCCTGCAGTTCGGGAGCGTCTGCACCCTGCCATCCCGCATAGACCCGGTGGATTCCCGCGGGATTCATGTTCACCGTTGCGCTGATGCAGCCGGCGCCACCGAGCGGCATCGCCATTGAGAGCAGCGACTCGCTGGCGGGAAACACGTCGAAGCCATCGGCGGCGAAGTTGTCGATCATGGCCTTGGTGTTCGCCCAGTCCCCCGAGGAGTCCTTCGCGCCGGCGATCACCGTCGGATAGCGCTTGCGAAGCCGCTCGATCAGGCCCAGGGTGATCGGAACGTGGCTGAACTGCGGGATGTGATACAGGTAGATCGGCGCACAGCCGGGCCCCACTCGTTCGATGATCTCGGCGTAGTAGGCGAACACGCCGTCGTCGGACACGCCCTTGAAGAAGAACGGCGGCAGCGTCAGCAGGCCGGCTGCGCCGAGTTCGGACGCATGCCGCGAAAGCTCGACCGCGTCGGGGAGCGCGCAGGCGCCGGTCCCCGGCATCAGCTTCGCCGCGGGAATGCCCGCTTCCACCAGTGCTTCGGTCAACGACTTGCGCTCGGCCACGCTGATCGAGGCGGCCTCGGAGTTGGTGCCGAAGATGGCCAGGCCCGCGTTGTTGCCGACGAGCCATTCGCAGTGCGCGATGAAGCGTTCGACATCGGGCGCCAGGCTGCCGGTGAAGGGTGTCAGGACGGGCGCAATCACGCCGCGTAGTCTGGTGGTCATGCTGTGATGTCTTCCGAAGGTGGCACCGATCGACGGATTCGAAGCGGGCCCTTATTG
The DNA here is from genome assembly GCF_056396385.1 of Variovorax sp. 05T418. Lineage (NCBI taxonomy): Bacteria > Pseudomonadati > Pseudomonadota > Betaproteobacteria > Burkholderiales > Comamonadaceae > Variovorax > Variovorax sp. 05T418. The sequence goes on from NZ_JBFTLJ010000001.1 coordinate 639,263, forward strand.
CTTGTGCGGGCCGAGTTTGAAAGCGCGGGCCCTTCGGAAGAAGCGATGGCGGCACCGTCAGAGCAAAATAATTTTTTGTTCCGGTTCATCCGCAAAGTTACATTCCTTCGCATGGACACCCGCTACCTGCAGAGCTTTGTTGCCGTCGTCGAGCTGGGATCGATGGCCGAAGCGGCACGCCATCTGGACCTGACGCCTGCGGCCATTGCGGCGCGCGTCAAGGCGCTGGAGGAAGAGATGGGGCTCTCCCTGGTGCAGCGGGCGGGGCGCTCCGTTCGCCCCACCGCAGCCGGCCTGAAGATGCTCGACCGGGCGCGCACCGTGCTGAGGGAAATCCGCGACCTGCGGGCCGCCGCCGGCGACGGCTTCGCGCTCGGCGAATTGAAGCTCGGCGTGTTCGGCTCGGCGCTGACGGGCGTGCTGCCGCCCCTGCTCAAGCGCCTCTACGATCGGTACCCGGACCTGTCGGTGTTCGTCGCTCCCGGGAATTCCGTCGAGCTCTGCCGCCAGGTGACCCTCGGCGCGCTGGATGCCGCCATCGTCGTCGAGCCCCAGTTCGCCGTGGGGAAAGGCTGCGCATGGCACGCGCTGCTGGAGGAAGGGCTCGTGGTGGTGGCGCCCGCAGGCCTGGCGGACCGCACTGCCCACCAGTTGCTGGAGACCGAACCCTTCATTCGCTACGACCGCTCCGTGCTGGGTGGCCAGCTTGCCGATCGCTATCTTCGCGACAACGGCCTGGTCGTGAAGCAGCGGCTCGAGATCGACAACCTGATGGCGATCGCCGCCCTCGTCGGGCAGGGCCTGGGCGTGGCGCTGCTGCCGGACTGGTCGCCCATGTGGCACGTCGGCTACGGCATCGTGCCGGTCCCGCTGCCCTCGCGCGCGCCCGTGCGGCGCGTGGGCCTGGTGTGGGCCACGCACGGCCCACGCGCTGCCTTGTCGCAGGCGCTGCTGCACGAAGCGCAGGCCATGTACGCTCAGGAAAACTGATACAGCCTGGCCGGGTTGTCGACCAGGATCGACTTGCGCGCGGCCTCGCTCGGCACCGCATCGGCAAAAGCATCGAGCAAGGCCGCATCGTTCGGGATCTTGTGCGGCTGCTCCGTCGGATGCGGCCAATCGCTTCCCCAGAGCACATGCTCCGGCGCTTCGCGCGCGTAGGCGGCGGCCACCGCCACGGCATCCGCATAGCCCGGCGCGCCCACCGCCGATTCGTTGTAGAACCCGGACAGCTTGACACAGGCCCTGCCCTGCTGGAGCAGGCCGCGAACCATCAGGAAGGCCGGGTGCTGTGTCGCGTTCGGTTGAGGCACGCGCGCCAGGTGGTCGAACACCACGGGGACCGGCAGGTCCGCCCAGATCGCACGCGCCTCCAGCAGAAAGGCCGCGGGCGCGTTGACCTGGACATGCCAGCCCATCGGCGCGATCCGCGCGGCCAGCGGCTTCACCATGGCCAACGTGGTCGCACCCGGCGGTGCGAGATTGAACCGGATGCCGCAAACGCCCGCGCTGTGCAGTTCGCGCAGCTGGGCATCCGTCACGTCGGTGTCCACCACGGCCACGCCGCGCGCTTTTTCGCCGAACTGCGCGATCGACTCGAGCAGCAGGCGGTTGTCGGTCCCGTAGCTCGACGGCTGGACGATCACATTGCGCGTCGTGCCGATGCGCTTCTGCAAGGCCTGGTAGTCGGCGATCGATGCATCGCCAGGCCGCAGTGCCGCGCCCCGCGCGAACGGGTAGCGTGCATCGTAGATGTGGTGATGGCAGTCGCAGGCATCGGCTGGAACGCGCGTGTTCGGCGGCTCCGCGCCTTCGGACCACCTCACCGCATCGGCAGGCCGGCGGTCCATGCTAGCGCGGCACCTTGCCGACCATCCGGGCCGCTCGCAGAAAATCGAAGTCCACGCCCAGGTCGGCCTGCGTCACCGTCTGCAGGAACAGCTTGCGGTAGCCGCGCTCGGCGGTCGGTACGGCGACCGGGGACTCCTGCGCGCGCCGGGCGAGTTCTTCCGCGGAGACCAGCAATGCGATCTCGCGGCGCTCGACGCTCAAGCGGATGCGGTCGCCATTGCGGACATGGGCCAGTGGACCGCCGGCCGCGGATTCGGGCGTGACATGAAGCACGATGGTGCCGAACGCCGTACCGCTCATGCGGCCGTCGGAGATCCGCACGATGTCCTTGACGCCGGCGCGGGCCAGCTTGCGCGGGATCGGAATGTAGCCGGCCTCGGGCATGCCCGGCGCGCCCTTGGGGCCGATGTTCTTGAGCACGAGCACGTCCTGCGCCGTGACATCGAGCTCCTCGCTGTCGATGCGGTGGACCAGGTCCTCGATGTTCTCGAACACCACGACCCGTCCTTCGTGTTCCATGAGCTTCGGGTCCGCGGCGGACTGCTTGATGATGGCGCCGCCCGGGGCGAGATTGCCTCGCAGCACGGCAATGCCGCCTTGGGGATAGATCGGGTTGCCGATCGACCGCACCACCGTCTGCTGAAAGCCCGGGCCCGCCCGCTCCATCTCCTCGCCGAGCGTGCGGCCGCTGACGGTCATGGCGCCAAGGTGCAGCAGCGGCTTCAGTTCGCGCAGCAGGGTCGCCATCCCGCCCGCATGATGGAAATCCTCCATGTACCACTGGCCCGATGGCTTCAGGTCGAGCAGCACCGGCGTTTCCCGCCCCATGCGGTCGAGCGCGGCCAGATCGATCTCCAGCCCCATGCGCCCGGCGATCGCCGCGAGGTGCACGATGCCGTTGGTCGAGCCCCCGATCGCCAACAGCACCCGCATCGCGTTCTCGAAGGCCTCGGGCGTCAACACCTTGTCGATCGTCAGGCCGGTGCGCGCCATCTGTACCGCCTGGGCGCCGGTCTGCTCGGCGATGCGGATGCGGTCCGCCGTCACGGCGGGCGGCGATGCACCGCCCGGCACGGTCATGCCCAGCGCCTCGGCAATGCACGCCATGGTGCTGGCCGTTCCCATCACCGAGCAGGTGCCCACGCTCGCGACCAGCTGGTTGTTCACGTCGGCGATTTCCTCCGCATCGATCTCGCCGGCGCGGTACTTGCCCCAATAGCGCCGGCAGTCGGTGCAGGCGCCAACCCGTTCGCCGCGATGGCCGCCCGTGAGCATCGAGCCCGTGATCAGCTGGATCGAGGCAATGCCGGCCGAAGCCGCGCCCATCAGCTGGGCCGGCACGGTCTTGTCGCAGCCGCCGATCAGCACCACGGCGTCCATGGGCTGGGCGCGCACCATCTCCTCGGTGTCCATCGACATGAGGTTGCGCAGGTACATGCTGGTCGGCGCGGCAAAGCTCTCGTGGATCGAGATCGTCGGGAAGTCCATCGGCAGCCCCCCTGCCAGCATCACGCCGCGCTTGACGGCCTCGACCAGCTGCGGTGCGTTGCCATGGCAGGGGTTGTAGGCGCTCCCCGTGTTGGAGATGCCGATCACCGGACGGTCGAGCGCCGCGTCGGTGAAGCCCGCGCCCTTGATGAAGGCCTTGCGCAGGAAGAGCGAGAAGCCCTGGTCGCCGTAGCTGGTGAGGCCCTTGCGCATGCCGGATCCGTCGGCTGCATCGTCGGGCTCGAAAGGAGATTTCTCGTCGGTCATGCTTGCGTTACCTTTGTTCTGTGCATCGGGACTGCTGGCCTCATTCGTCCGCCTTGATGTGGGCCGTGGTGATCAGTTTCTCCCAGCGGGCCACCTCGAGCTCGATGCGCTTTGCCGTTTGCGCCGGCGTCGTCGGCTCTGCCACATAGACGCCCTGCTTGAGCAGCATGTCCTTGACCTCGGGCGATCGAACCAGCCCGGCCAATGCTTCGTTCAGCCGCGCAACGATGGCCTCGGGCGTGCCGGCGGGAGCGAGCACGCCGAAAGTCGATGCGATGTCCAGCGCCGGCATCCCGGCTTCGACCGCGGACGGCACCTCCGGGAGCATCGAGATGCGCCCCTGCATCGTTACCGCCAGCGCACGCAGCTTGCCCGAGACGATGAACGGCAGCGCCGCGGGCACCGTCTCGACCATCATGTTCACCTGCCCGCCCACCAGATCCGTCATCGCGGGACCGCTGCCCTTGTAGGCGATGTGCGTCATGCTGATCTTCGCATCGCTGCGGATGATCTCGGCGGCCAGGCGCTGCGGCGCGCCCGCGCCCGACGACGCGTAGTTCAGCTTTTCGGGGTTGGCCTTGCCATAGGCGACCAGCTCCTTGAGGTCTTTCACCGCAAGCCTGGGGTTCACGACCACCACCAGCGGCACCGACCCCACCACCATGACGGGCGCGAAGTCCTTGGTGATGCTGTAGCGGATCTTTCCCTTCTCCAGCGTGGCCATGGTTGCATGGGAGGTGAGCGCACCCATCAGCAAGGTGTAGCCGTCCGGCGCAGACCTGGCAGCGGCTTCGGCGCCCACGTTGCCGCCGGCGCCGCCCCGGTTGTCGACGACCACCTGCTGTCCGAGCTGCTCGCCCAGTTTGAGCGCGATGATCCGGCCGATCACGTCGGTCGCGCCGCCCGGCGGATACGGCACGATCAGCTTGATGGGCTTGTCGGGGTAGGCCGCGAAGGCACTCGCGGCGCTGATGGACAGGACGGCCGAGGCACCGGCCTTGAAGATCAGGCGGCGCAGCCGCGAAGTCGTGAGGGGCATGGTCTGTCTCCGGGCAAGGGGCGAGCGGATCGCCGGTGCGAGCGGGCGATGTCCGGACGCGTTTTTGTTGCCGCTAGTGTTGCCAACGCCCTCGCCGCGTTGAAGCGCCGCCCGCATGGACAGACCATAAAAAGATTTTTGTCTGCTCTCGAGCGGGGCCAATTGTCCGCGCTGATCGCAGACGCCTGCTGGGCCCGCGCTATCCCGCTGCCACGATCACATGCGCCTGGATCTTGCCTTCCACCGGCCCTTCACCATGGCGGCTGGCGATCGCCTCCGTCGCGCGGTCCGTCGCGCGCTGAAGCAGGCTGGCGTCGCGCGCCTCGATTTCGCTGCGCAGCGGCGTTCCCTGGCAATAGGCCGTGGCCACCTCGCGCGCCGAGGGCGAGCGGCTGCGCTTCTCGCGCGTCTCGATCTCGATGCCGGTGAATCCTGCGCGGCTCAGATCCTCGCGGATCAGCGCCACATCGTGATAGCCATGCGGCGTGCGGGCGAGGAACCGCGGCGGGTCGTGCGGAAACACCGCGGCGACGGCCTGGGTGACCTCATCGGCAAAGGCGTTCTCCTCGATGCGGTCCCAGACATTGAAGACGAATCGCCCGCCCGGCTTCAGCACGCGGCGCGCCTCGGCGTAGCCGGCACTGCGGTCGGGAAAGAACATGGCGCCGAACTGGCAGCAAACGACGTCGAACGAGGCATCGTCGAACGGCAGGTGAAGCGCATCCGCCTGCCGCCACTCGATGCGGCTGTCGGCACCCTGCCGGCTGGCGGCGTAGTCGAGCATGGGCTGGTTGAGATCGGTCACCACGTAGCGTGCACCGGCCCCCAGCTTTGGCGCCAGCGCCCGCGTGACCACGCCGCTGCCGGCCGCCGTCTCGAGCACCGCGCCGGGCGAGAAGGTCGCGACACGCTCCGCCATGTCGGCGGCATAGGCCTCGAAGATCAGCGGGACCATCAGCGTGTCGTAGAACTTCGGGATCGAACCCGAGAACACCTTGTCGCTCTCAGCCATGAGATCTCCTTGAAGTTCCGGATGGTGGCCTGGCCATGGTGGACCTGCACGCCAGCCCCGTCAACGCCGTCCTACAGGCTTCTCGCCATCATCTGGCGAATGGCCTACGCCAGACTGCCGCCGCGCGCGATGAATTCGCGGGTGATCTGCTCGCCGAGCGCCAGCAGCGGCGCACCCAGTTCGAGCGCCACCTCGTTCGCCGGATCGCTGGTGGACAGGCTCGCATTGAGCACGTGCACGGGCTCGTTCGGAAGCGCCAGCGGCATGGCCAGCGCAACGATCTCGGGCTGCCACGAGGCCACGCACCAGCCGCGGCGGCGCACGCTCTCGATGGCCCTGTCGATCTCCCTGCGAAGCCGCGGCCAATTGCTGCGGCGCGCCTCGAACTCCTTCGCCAGTTCGGCGCGCCGCGCCGGCGGCGCCGTTGCCAGCCAGGCACGGCCGAGCGAGGTGAGCTCGATCGGCACGCGCTGTCCGCTCACCACGCTGCGCAGCGACGCCTTCTTGTTGTAGCGGATCGATTCGAGGTACAGCATCTCGGAACGGTCGGCGACCGCGAGCCCGACGTTGATGCGCAGTTTCTCGGCCAGCGCCCGCATCCGCGGGGCGGCCACCTGCAGCACGGTGGAGCCGGTGCGCATGGCGTGCGCGAAGCTCAGCACCGGCGCCGCGAGCCGGTAGGCGCGCGCGCGCCGGTCGTGCTCGAGCAGTCCCGCGCCGACCAGCGTCTGCGTCAGGCGGCTCACGGTGGCTGGCGCCAGGCCGGTGCGCTCCGCGAGCTCACCGTTGCCCAGCAGCGTGGAGCCGGGCCGGAAGGCACGCAGGATCTCGATTCCGCGTTCGAGCGAACGGTTGGATGGGGTGGGCATTCGGTGTCTCCTTGCGGCAGCCCTCCAATTCCACGCAGTGGAAGAAGGCAGGTGCGCTGGCGGAGTATGCGTCCTAAGCTCGGACACACCGGCAAGCGGGAAAGAGAGACATACATCCGTGCGCAGCGCCGACGGCATGGCCGTGCTCGCCCCTTGATCCGGTGCATGACAAAAAATGGAGACACCATGAACCTCAATCGCATGTCGCGCCGAGGCTTCCACGCCGCTGCGGGCGCCGGCCTCGCGCTCGCGGCCCTGAGCCCGCTCGCAAGCGCGCAGTCCGCCTTTCCGTCGAAGCCGATCCGCATCGTCGTGCCCTTTGCGGCCGGCGGCCCGACCGACCTGATGGCGCGCGCCATCGCCAAGAACATGGCCCCCGGCCTCGGCCAGCCCGTGATCGTCGACAACAAGCCCGGCGGTGGCGGCGTGATCGGCATGAGCGAGATCGCGCGCGGCCCGGCCGACGGCTACACGATGGTCTTTCCCTCGATCCTCGCGGTCACCAATCCGGCGCTGATGCCGAACTATCCTTTCGATACGCTGCGCGACTTTGCGCCGCTCACGGTGGTGGGCTTCATTCCGCATGCGGTGGTGGTGAAGCCGGACTTCCCCGCCAGGAACCTGCAGGAGCTGGTCGAGATGGCCAAGGCCAAGCCCGGCAGCCTTTCGTACGGCTCCTCCGGCAACGGCACCTCTGCGCACCTGGGCGCCGCATTGTTCGTGCAGCGCGCCGGCATCCGCGCGGTGCATGTGCCCTACCGGGGCGCCGGCCCGGCGGTGCAGGACCTGCTGGGCGGCCAGATCCAGTTCATGTTCCTCGACATGAGTTCGGCGCTCGCGCAGATCAAGGCGGGCAAGCTGCGCGCGCTCGCGGTCGCGCCCAAGTCGCGCTTCGCCGGCCTGCCCGATGTGCCGACCGTCGCCGAGCAGGGCTATCCCGGCTTCGACGTGCATGGCTGGTACGGGCTGCTGCTGAAGGCCGGCACGCCCGCGCCGCTCATGCAGCGGCTCTATGCCGAGGTCAAGCGCTCGCTCGATGCGCAGGAAGTGCGCGAGATCTTCCAGGCCCAGGGCATCGAGCCGGGCGGCATGCCGCCGGCCGACTTCACGGCGCTGATACGCGACGACCTCGCGCTGTGGAAGCGCACGGTCGAGCAGTTGAACATCACCTTGCAATGAAGGAGCGCCGCCCGATGCGCATCGTCATCCCCGACGACTACCAGGACTGCGTCCGCACGCTCGACTGCTTCGGCAAGCTCGCTGGACACGATGTCCGCATCTTCAACGACACGGTGAAGGGCACCGATGAACTCGCGGCGCGTTTCGCGGATGCCGAGGCCATCGTGCTCACCCGCGAGCGCACGCGCATCGATGCGGCGCTGCTCGAGCGGCTGCCCCGGTTGCGTCTCATCAGCCAGACCGGCAAGCTGGCGGGCCACGTCGATCTCGCGGCCTGCACCGCCCGCGGCGTGGCGGTGGCCGAAGGCAGCGGCGCGGGTTCGGCCACTGCTGAACTGACCTGGGCACTGACGCTGGCGAGCCGCCGGCATCTGGTCGAGGAAGCCACGCGCCTGCGCCAGGGTCGGTGGCAGGGCCACCTGGGCCAGCAGCTCGGCGGCCAGCGTCTGGGCGTGTGGAGCTACGGGCGCATCGGCCGCCAGGTGGCCGCCTACGGGCGCACGTTCGGCATGAAGGTCTGGGTGTGGGGGCGCGAGGGCTCGACTGCGGCGGCACGCGCAGACGGCTTCGAAGTCGCGCCCTCGCGCGAGGCCTTCTTCGCACAGAGCGACGTGGTCAGCCTGCATGTGAGGCTCGACGAGCACACCCGGGGCATGGTCTCGGACGAAGACCTGGCCCGCATGAAGGCCAGCGCCCTGCTGGTGAACACCAGCCGCGCCGAACTGGTCGCGCCCGGTGCGCTGGAACGCGCGCTGGCGGCGGGCCGGCCGGGCTTCGCGGCCGTGGACGTGTTCGAGGAAGAGCCCGTACGCGCCGGCGAACATCCGCTCCTGCATCTGCCCAATGCGCTGTGCACGCCGCACATCGGCTATGTCGAGCGCGACAACTACGAGCGCTACTTCGGCATCGCCTTCGACCACGTCAACGCGTTTGCCGCGGGGCGCCTGAAGGACGCGCTCAACCCCTCGGTCCTGCGCCCGGGCTAGGACCTGTCTGCGAGGCGGCGGTGGCGGACACGGCCGATCGACTTATTCTGACTCGGGTGGCGGCTTTGAATGTGACAAATTCACATTCAACCAATTCCAAACGGACGGCATTCGAGGCATCCCTCGAGCCGGCCATCGGAGAACCAAATGCCGCTCTTTCTGCTGTTGAGGCTGCACCGTGTGCAGTTGCCTGTCCGCGTCACCGATCCGGAGGAAGTCCGGCAGGTCTCGCTGCTCGTGGCCACAGGCCTGATCGAGGCCGAGTTCGCAGCCATCAGATCGCGCGCGCGGCAAGCCGTATGGCAGGTGGCCACCGTGACCCGCATCACGGAAGAGGGCTTCGCGGAGATCGCCAGGGCGGGCAAGATGCCCGAACCGGCGCAGGCCTTCATTCGATTTCCCCGGGGATTGCGATTGCTGTGACCTGCGGCCGGCACCCGGCAATCATCGATCGACCGCCGCCCACAACCGCAAGGCCGCAGCCACGATCGCCTCGGGCGCATCTTCCTGCATCAGGTGCTTGGCACCGGGCACCGGCGTGAAGGACGCAGTGCCCATGCGCCGGGCCAACTCGCGCCCGTCGGCCATCGGAATCCACTCGTCTTCCTCTCCCCACAGAATGGCGACGGGGCAGCGCATCTCGCCATAGCGCCACTCGACTTCCTCGGTGTATTTGTCGTCCATCTGCGCGACCTGCCGCCAGAATGCCTTCTGCCCCTCATCGCCGAGCCAGGGCGCGAGGTAGCGCTGCATCTCGTCCTCGTGCAGCGCGCTCCCCACGGCCGTGCCGATGTACGCCCGCAGCATGGCCTCGTGGATGTAGGTTGGCAGGCTCGCGAACACCTCTTCATGCTTCCTCGCCGCCTGCACCAGCGGCGAGCCTTGCGGGCTGATCGCCACCGGATCGATCAGGACCAGCGAGCGATAGTCCAGGCCGTTCAGCAGGTGGCCGCGCAGCGCGTTCGATCCGCCGAAGTCATGCGCCACCACGTCGGGACTGCCGAGCCCCCAGTGCCGATACAGCGCGGCGAAGAGTTCGCTCTGCACGCCGCGCGAGACATCTGCATCCGGCTTGTCGGAGAGGCCATAGCCCAGCATGTCGAAGTAGAAGACGCGCCGCTCGCGGGCAAGGCATGGCGCAATCCGCCGCCACTCGGCCGAGGAAAACGGCGTGCCGTGAAGAAGCACGGCCGGAGGTCCCTCGCCGATGGATCCCCACGCAACCGCGTGTCCCTTGAAATCGAAGCGTTCAGGCAGATTCAGTTCATTGCTGGACATCAGGTGCTCTTTCTTCCTCGGCAGATCCCGACCGGTCGAATCATCTGGCGAACGAGATTGTCATGAGATGAATCGCAGCGGAAGGCAACGGCTGGATGGCCCTGGCAAAGAGAGGGGTTCGGGCGCCGATCTACGTCATCACTCAAATGAGTGATATCCAGTCGGGGCCGTTTCCACGACATTCCCAGGTGCGGGTTGCCTCGGGCGGCGCGGGCGCGCAGATCGAGGCAATCTTTCCTTCAGGAGGAAAGCCCATGCAGCCTGACGCCGTATTGCGCAGCGCGCTCGAGGCGGTTCACCACCTCTCGGACCCCGATCCTCCGTGGTCCGCCATTCTTTCGACGGCCAGCCGGCTGGTGGGAAGCGATGCGGCCGTGCTGATCGTCTTCGAGGGCACCGGCGTGGTCGACGTCCAGCAGTCGGGTGCCGATGCGGCCGCGGTGCGCGACTACGCGGAGCACTTCCATACGGAAGACGTCATGACCCAGCCGAACGTGGCGAAGCCCGAGGGCTCATGGCTGGATACGCAGGCCCTGCTTCCGAAGCCGCTGCGCGAGCGCAATGCCTACTACGTCGACTTCATGTGCAAGCACCGCATGAGGCAGCTCTACTCCTTCATCATCGAGAACGGTCCGGACCGGAGAACGAGCTTTGGATTCCAGCGCGCGTCGGCATGGGACGGGCTGTCTTCCTTCCTCGCGAGCGATCGGATCCGCGCCTACAGCCAGGCGGTGCAGCTGGCGGCGGAACGGCGCCGGGCGCAGGCGGCTTCGTGGCTCGCAGCCACCGACAGCGCCTTCGACGCATTGGGCGAGGCCAGCTGCCTGGTCCACGGCACGGGCCATGTGGTGCACGCTTCTCCGGCCGCGAAAGCCATCTTCGACACGCGGGGAACCGTCGTCGTTCAGGGTGCGCGGCTCTCGCATCCGAATGCCGGGGAGCGCGAACGATTGCTGGCGGCGGTGCTGCGCGCCGCAGGGGCTGGCCGGGTCGAGCGGCTCGCTTTCAGGGACAGCCGCTGCGGCGGCCCGCTGCACGTCGAGCTGACGTGTGCCAACCCCGCGCTGCGCTTCGGCAGGGAACCGATGGTCTTCATCCGGCTGCGGCGCGCGGCCGCGGGCCCGCTGGCAAGCCCCGACCTGCTGTCGCAGGCGCTCGACATCACGCTGGCCGAGGCGCGCGTGCTGCATGCGTTGGCCACCGGCGTTTCGTTGAACGACTTTGCGCTGCGCCGCGGCGTGTCCATCCACACCGTGCGCAAACAGGTGGCAATGATGATGGTGAAGATGGACTGCACGAGGCAGGTGGACCTGGTGCGGGCCGCCCTGCGCGTGGGACCATGACCGGCAGGCCGCCGTTGCGCTAGGAGCTTGCCCGGGTCAAGGTCGCGACCGCCGTGAACCCCCTGGACTGCGACTGCGCCTCGAGGGTGCCGTCGGGCTGCAGCTGGTAGGTGAACGTGATCGGCGAGCGCTGGTCGAAAGTGAAGCTCAGCTTGCCGTCCGCGATGCGCGCGGTGGTCCGCCGATGGAAGGACCGAAAGCGGCTGTGGTCGCCCTGCGCGTAGACGACCGTTGCGCCGTCGGCCGTCACGCTTTCCACCACGAGCACCGTTTCCTGCTGCTGCCCGCCCGCCAGGCCTCGCCACTTGCCGGACCATTTGCCGGAGAACGCGCGATGCTGTGGCGCCAGTGTGGCGTCGGGAGGCGTGATGGCGACGTCGGGCGGCAGTGGCACCGATGAAGACGACGTGGAGGAAGTGGCGGCGCATCCCGACAGGAGCGCAAGCACCAGCGCGAACGTGAAAAGGTGTTGCACGGCCGATCCTTTCTTTTGCCAGAGAAATTCTCGGCGTCCGCGGATGCGGCCGCATCACCAGTTCGCGTGATGCCTGCCGATGCACCGGACGGCAGGGATCGGCGCGCGAGGCGGCTTCGGCTCAGTTCTTCTGCGCGAGCTGCTCCAGGATCGCCGGATTTTCCAGCGTCGAGATGTCCTGCGTGATGGCCTCGCCCTTGGCGATGCTGCGCAGCAGGCGCCGCATGATCTTGCCGCTGCGCGTCTTGGGCAGGTTCTCGCCGAAGCGGATGTCCTTGGGCTTGGCGATCGGGCCGATCTCCTTGGCCACCCAGGCGCGCAGTTCGTTGGCGATCTGCTTGGCCTCCTCGCCGGAAGTAGCCGCGGTCKKCRCTGCGCACCGCGCCGTCGCCGGCCAGGTAGATGGTGCCGCCCATCTCCTCGGGGAAGTAGCTCTTCCTGAAGCGCTCGGGGTCGTTCCAGATGGTGCGGATCATCGAGGGCCAGGGCCGCTTGATGACCAGCATGCCGCCCGCGCCGTTGGGCAGGTCCTTGCCGGTCTCGTCCACGATGGCGGCCATGATGCCCGGCAGCGGCAGCGTGCACGAGCCCGGCACCAGCGGCGTGGCGCCCGGCAAGGGCGTGATGACGTGGCCGCCGGTCTCGGTCTGCCAGAAGGTGTCGACGATCGGACATTTCTCRTGGCCGATGTTCCGGTGGTACCACATCCAGGCYTCGGGGTTGATGGGCTCGCCGACCGAGCCGAGGATGCGCAGGCTGTCCAGGTTCCAGTTCYTSGGGTGCACCTTCTCGTCCGATTCGGCGGCCTTGATGAGCGAGCGGATGGCGGTGGGGGCGGTGTAGAAGACGCTGACCTGGTGYYKYTCGATCATCTGCCAGAAGCGCCCGGCGTGCGGGAAGGTGGGGATGCCCTCGAACACGACCTGGGTGGCGCCGGCGGCGAGCGGSCCGTAGGCGACGTAGGTGTGGCCGGTGATCCAGCCGATGTCGGCGGTGCACCAGAAGACGTCCTCGGGCCGGATGTCGAAGGTCCAGTCCATGGTGAGCCGGGCCCACAGCAGGTAGCCGCCGGTGGCGTGCTGCACGCCCTTGGGCTTGCCGGTGGAGCCGGAGGTGTAGAGGATGAAGAGGGGGTGCTCGGCGTTGACSGGCACGGGCGGGCAGTCGGTGCTCTGGCCCTGGAGCGCYTCGGCGAAGGTCTTGTCGCGGCCTTCGACACGSGSCCAGGCGCTGGGGGTGCGTTCGTAGACGAAGACGGTGCGGATGGATTCGCAGCCGCCCAGGGCGATGCCGTCGTCGACGATGGCCTTGAGGGGCAGCTCCTTGCCGCCGCGCAGCTGGTAGTTGGCGGTGATGACGGCCACGGCGCCGGCGTCGATGATGCGCTCCTGCAGGGCCTTGGCGGAGAAGCCGCCGAACACGACGCTGTGGGTGGCGCCGATGCGCGCGCACGCCTGCATGGCGACCACGCCCTCGATGGTCATGGGCATGTAGATGATGACGCGGTCGCCCTTGCCGATGCCGGCGGCCTTCAGGGCGTTGGCGAACTGGCTCACGCGGGCGAGCAGTTCCTTGTAGCTGACGCGGGTGACGGCGCCGTCGTCGGCTTCGAAGACGATGGCGGTCTTGTGTTCGACGGGGGTGCCGATGTGGCGGTCCAGGCAGTTGGCGCTGGCGTTGAGTTCGCCGTCGCCGAACCACGCGCCAGCGCTGGCGCGGGCGTCAGGAGGGAACACGCGGTTCTCGACCAGGACGGATTCGATGGGGTTGGGCAGGCTCATGGGTGGTTCGGACGCGTCGTCCGTCGTTGGGGGTGGTGGTTGTGGGTATCCGCTGCTGGAATGCGCAAGGTCGAGTGCCATGGCTCGCCGGTTCACGGCGCCTGCCAGGCGACGTTTCCTCCTTCGAACAGCGTGCGCAGCCGCCCGCTCTGGACCAGCGCGTTGACGCCGGCCTGCAGCGCCTGCGCCAGGTCGGTGGCGTCCTTCTTGACCGCCATGCCCACCGCCCAGCCGTTGCGCTGGAGGCGCGGCGAGGGCAGCGGCGCAATCGCAAAGCGCGCGTCGCCGCGCAGCACCGACTCGATCTCGGACGCGAGCCCCGCGGCCGCGGCCACTTCGCCGCGCTGCAGGGCGCGCGCGGCCTCGGCGCCGTCCTTGGGCTGGGTGTCGAGCTGGTCGCGGTAGGCGCCGTTGTCGGCGCCGATCATGAGCCAGCCCGCGAGCGTCTTGCCGGACACGGCCACCTTCGCATCGCCGAGCGCCGAGAGCGTATCCAGCTGCGGCAGGCGGTCAAGCCGCCGCGCGAGCACCACGCGCTCGCGGTAGTACGGCGCAAAGATGAGCGCCTGCGGCGTCTCGTCCATCAGCGGGCGGTCCACCGGCACGTGCAGCAGCACGTCGGCCGGGCCGAAGCCCAGGTAGTGGCCGCGCCACACCATGTTGCGCAGGTCGTCGCCCATGTTCTCGTCGGCCAGGAAGGGCAGCAGCGAGAGCTTCACGTCGAGCGCGCCGGCCAGCGCGCGCGCCAGCTCGATGTCGATGCCCTCGCCGGCCACGTGGAACGGCGGCATGTCCTGGTAGATCGCCACGCTCAGCGTGCCGCGTGCGCGGATCCGTTCGAGCGCGCCCGCGCGCGCCGTGCCCGCGAGTGCGGCCACGCCGGCGGCCGCGGCCCACTGCAGGCAGGCGCGGCGCGAGAGCCGCGAAAAAGAAGAAGGAGGTGTGTGCATGGCCGCGGGCTCACATCGGCTTGTCGCGCCGCGTCTCCAGGTAGGACTTGATCGACCAGATCGCCTCCTGGTTCATCGTTCCCTCGAACGGCGGCATGTAGACGGCGCCGTTGCGCGTGCGGCCGCGCCGCACGGTGGTGAGGAAGTAGTCGTCGATCTCCTTCACGCAGGCCGCCTTGCGCACGGCGTCCTTGAGCGAGGCGCAGTCGTTGTCGATCTTGCGCAGGTCGGGCGCGATGCCGCCGGAGATGGCGTCGATGCCGTGGCAGCGCGCGCAGTTCTGGTTGTAGGCGGAGGTGCCGACCGTGACGGCCCCGCTGTTGCCGCGGAACGGGTTCTCGGCGCGCCACTGCTCGCCCAGCTTTGGCAGCGAGGAGGTGTCGACGGCCTGCGGCGTGACGTCGCCGTGGGCCCGGGCAGCGCCGGAAAGGGCCATGCCCAGCATCGCCGCGGCCAGCACGGCGCGGGCCAGGGGCCGCAGGGTTCGTGGATCGGGATTCATCATGTCGGGTCTCCGTTGTGGTGATGGGGAACCCGCACAAATTCGCAATCGCTGTGCCAAGGGGCCATTGCTTCAAGCGGGAACACAACTTGCCTTCCCTGTAGCGTCCCGGTCGCGGGACAGCGCCCACAAGGGCCGGTTGCTGTGGCATCCTTGCTGTGGCAGCGTCGGCACGGAACACCTGGCCCACGAGAGGTGTTCCAGAATGAAGCGACCAGTGAACAGCATTCGAAACTGGCCAGAGACAAGCCGCCCGCAAAAAAAGCGGGCCAGGAGACAGCAGATGGTTGATGCCTTTCATGCCCCAGCCAGCCCTCCCCATGGCTGGACCGCGCCGTCGGCGCTGGCCGTCGCGCCCCCCCGGGCCGGCCGCAGCGAGCTGATCCAGCAGTGGCACGAGCGCTGCGCCGCGCTGGGCCTGTCGCGCGTGGAGCGGCCG
The DNA here is from genome assembly GCF_056396385.1 of Variovorax sp. 05T418. Taxonomy (NCBI): domain Bacteria; kingdom Pseudomonadati; phylum Pseudomonadota; class Betaproteobacteria; order Burkholderiales; family Comamonadaceae; genus Variovorax; species Variovorax sp. 05T418. The sequence goes on from NZ_JBFTLJ010000001.1 coordinate 654,722, forward strand.
GACTTCGATCCGCTGCAGCACAGCGACCTCGCGGTGGCGCGCGAGCGCAACCAGCGGCTGTTCACGCATGCGGCGCCGGTCATGGAGATGCTGCTCGAGCAGATCGTCGACACCGACAGCATGATCGTGCTGGCCGACACCACCGGCACCATCCTGCACTCCGTGGGCGACGACAGGTTCCTGCAGCGCGCCAACAAGGTGGCGCTCACGCCGGGCGTGAGCTGGGCCGAGCATTCCAAGGGCACCAACGCCATCGGCACCACGCTGGTCGAGGAAACGCCGACCGTCGTGCATGGCGGCGAGCACTTCATCCACGCCAACAACTTCCTCACCTGCTCGGCCGCGCCGATCTTCGACCCGCGCGGCGAGATGCTGGGCGTGCTCGACGTCACCGGGGACCAGCGCTCCTACCATCAGCACACGATGGGCCTGGTGCGCATGTCGGCGCGCATGATCGAAAACCAGTGGTTGTCGGACGACTACGGCAACCGCCTGCGGCTGCACTTCCATGGCCGCGCGGAGTTCATCGGCACGCTGCTCGAGGGGATCATCGTGGTGGGCGTGGACGGCAAGATCCTGGGCGCCAACCGCAGCGCGCTGGACCAGCTCGACATGAGCATTGCCGCGCTGCGCATGCAGAGCCTGCCGAGCCTGTTCGGCATCACGGCCTCGGCCGTGTTCGACCATTTCCGCACGCCGCTGCCCACGCCGATGATGCTGCATGCGGCCAACGGGCAGCAGTTCCACGTCAGCGCGCGCTTCAACGGGCCGCAGCGCGCGGTGGTGCTGGACATGCCCGTGACCTCGGTGGAAGCGCGCATGCCCACTCCCGCCCGCGACGCGGCCGCCGCCGCGGCCGCGCGGCCGCCCTGCCCTTTGGCGCAGGCCCCCTTCTCCGGCCTGCGCTACCTGGACACCGGCGACGCGCAGATCGCCGCCACGCTGCAGAAGGTGCGGCGCGTCATCAACCGCGACATCCCGCTGCTCATCCTCGGCGAGACCGGCACCGGCAAGGAGCTGCTCGCGCGCGCCGTGCACCAGGACTCGAACCGCGCCCGGCAGCCCTTCGTGGCGGTCAATTGCGCCTCCATCCCCGAATCGCTGATCGAGGCCGAGCTGTTCGGCTACGAGGACGGCGCCTTCACCGGCGCGCGCCGCAAGGGCGCGGTCGGGCGCATCGTGCAGGCCAACGGCGGCACGCTGTTCCTGGACGAGATCGGCGACATGCCGCTGCCCTTGCAGGCGCGGCTGCTGCGGGTGCTGCAGGAACGCAACGTCACACCGCTGGGCAGCCTCAAGTCGATCCCGGTGGACATTGCCGTCATCGGCGCCACGCACCGCAACCTGCGCGAGATGATCGATGCGGGCACCTTCCGCGAAGACCTCTACTACCGCCTCAACGGCCTGGTGGTGCGGCTGCCGGCGCTGCGCGAGCGCAGCGACCTGGACGTGGTGGCGCGGCGCATCCTGCTGGCCGAATGCCCGCAGGACACGCCCGCGATCGACGCCTCGGTGCTCGCGCTCTTCAAGGCCTATGCCTGGCCCGGTAACCTGCGCCAGCTGGCCAACGTGCTGCGCACCGCCGCTGTGATGGGCGCGGGCGAAAGCCACATCTGCGAGCACCACTTGTCGGACGACTTCCTGGAGGATGTGCGGCGCGTGCGGCCCCAGGCGGCGGCCATTGCGCCGGCATTCGCACCCGCACCCGCGCCCTCTCCCGCGCCGGACTTCGCTGCAACGCAGGCGGCCTACGCCGCCGCCGCGCCCGAGCCCCTGCCCCCACCCTCGCAAGACGCCGAGCCATCGTCCGCCGCCGCCCCGAGCGCGCCACGCACGCTCGGGGAAGCCGAGATCGAGATGATCCGCAGCGCCCTTGCGGCGGCCGACGGCAACATCTCGGTCGCCTCCAAGCGCCTGGGCATCAGCCGCAACACCATCTACCGCAAGCTGCGCTGGAACAAGGCCGGCTGACACAGGCCCTGTGGCGGCCAGGGGAAACCCTGTGCCAGGGCTGCACGGTGCTGTACCAGCCTGGAGCAGTTCGCGCAGGCATGCGACTTGCGCCATGCCACTCGTGCAGCCCACACGAGGAGACTTCATGCAACGGCCGGCCACCGCGTTCGAGGATTCATGAAAGTCCTGGTCCTCGGCTCCGGCGCGGGCGGCGGTTTTCCGCAATGGAACTGCAACTGCCGGCTGTGCGCGGGCCAGCGCCAGGGCGTGCTCGACGCCTGCGCGCGCACGCAAAGCTCCGTCGCCGTTTCCGCCGACGGCGAATCGTGGGTGCTGCTCAATGCCTCGCCCGACATCGGCCAGCAGATCCGCAGCCACCCCCAGCTGCATCCGCGCCACGGCCTGCGCGACACGCCGATCAAGGCGGTGGTGCTGATGGATGCGCAGATCGACCATGTCGCCGGGCTGCTCGGGCTGCGCGAGGGGCCCCGCATCGACCTCTATGCCACGCCCTGCGTGTTCGAGGACCTGACCACCTCCTTTCCCGTGCTCGGCGTGCTGGAGCACTACTGCGGCACGCGCTGGCACATGCTGGCGGTGGCCGGCACGCAGACGCGCATCGACTTCGGCGTGGCCGGCTTTCCTTCGCTGCGCTTCACCGCGGTGGCCATTCCCGGCAAGGCGCCGCCCTATTCGCCGCACCGCCGCGAGCAGACCGTGGGCGACAACATCGCGCTGCTGATCGAGGACCTGCAGGGCGGCCAGCGCCTCTTCTACGCGCCGGGCCTGGCCGAGGTCGGCCCCGAGGAGCTGCGCTGGATGCACGATGCCGACTGCCTGCTGCTGGACGGCACCTTCTGGACCGAGGACGAGATGCGCCATGCCGGCCTGGGCACCCGCAGCGCCAGCGACATGGGCCACCTGCCGCAGACCGGCAGCGGCCCGCGCGCCGGCATGGTGGACGCGCTGCTGGCCACGCCGGCGCGGCGCAAGGTGCTGACCCACATCAACAACAGCAACCCGATCCTCGACGCCGCGAGCGCGCAGCGCCAGCTGCTCGAAGGCCATGGCATCGAGGTGGCCTACGACGGGATGGAGATCACGCTGTGACCGGTCGGCGATTGCTGGCGGCACTGCTGCTGACGGGCCTGGCGCTGGCGGCGCAGGCGGGCGTGATGACGCGCGCCGCGCTGCAGCGGCATTTCCCGCCGCCGTGGACCGTGGGCGAGAAGGACGCGCAGCTGCCGGTCTGGCCGATCTTCAAGCAAGACATGACCAGCCCGGTGCTCGCGGGCTACGTCTTCGAGTCGGTCGACCTGGCGCCGATCCCCGGCTTCTCGGGCACGCCGATCAACCTGCTGGTGGCGCTGGATGCGAAGGGCGCGTTCCTCGACGTGCGCGTGCTCTCGCACCACGAGCCGGTGTTCCTCGAGGGGCTGGGCGAAGGGCCGCTCTTGCGCTTCGCCGAGCAGTACAAGGGGCTGTCGCTGCGGCAGAACATCAAGATCGGCTCCAACGCCAACCGCGGCGAGCAGCACGGCAGCGCCAACGTCTACATCGACGGGGTCGCCAAGGCCACCGCGTCGGTACGCATCCTCCACCAGAGCCTGCTCGCTTCGGCACTGCAAGTGGCGCGCGCCCGGCTCGGCTTTGGCGCCGGCAGCGACCCGGCCCTGCTGGCGCGCGTGCGGCGCGACGGCTTCCGGCCGATGGACTGGGACGCGCTGCTGCAGGCCGGGCTGGTGCAGCGCGTGCGGCTTTCGGGCGGCCAGGTGGAACAGGCCTTTGCGGGCACGGGCGTCGAGGAGGCGGAGGGCACCGGCGCGGCTTCCGGCGAAACCTTCAGCGAGCTGTACCTGGCCTACCTGAACGTTCCGGCGGTGGGCCGCAACCTGCTGTCCGAAGCGGGCTGGGAGCACCTGCTCGGCCGCATCGACGAAGGCGACCATGCGCTGCTGGCGATCGCCACCGGCCGCTACAGCTTCGTGGGCGAGAGCTTCGTGCGCGGCGCCGTGCCGGACCGCCTGACGCTCCGGCAGGGCGAGCTGCCGCTGGAGCTGCGCGACCTCGACCTGGACGATCCGCTGCGGCTGCCGGCCGCGCTGCGGCATGCCGATGCCAAGGTCTTCCGCGTCATCGGGCCGGCGGGCCTGCACCCGGCCCGGCCGCTGGACTTTGCGCTGCGCGTGACGCGCGAGAAGGGCATGCTCTACCTCGAGCGGGTGAGCCGCGACTTCGCCCTGCCCTACCGGCTGCCGGCCGACCAGGTGATCGCGCCGCAGGACGACACCAAGGGCTGGCAGGCCGTGTGGCATGCGCGCGCCTGGGAGCTGGCGGTGCTCGCGGGCGCGCTGGCGCTGCTGGCGCTGGTGCTGGCGCGGCCGCGCTGGATCGTTGCCACGCCCGCGCGGCTGGCGCGTTTTCGCACCGGCTACCTGGTCTTCACGCTGGTCTTCATCGGCTGGTTCGCGCAGGGCCAGCTCTCGATCGTCCACCTCACCGCCGCGATCCAGGCGCTGGCGGCCGGGCGCTCGCTGGGCTTCCTGCTGTATGACCCGATGAGCGTGGCGCTGTGGGCCTTCGTCGCGCTCACGCTGGTGGTGTGGGGACGCGGCACCTTCTGCGGCTGGCTCTGCCCCTTCGGCGCGCTGCAGGAACTCGCGGCGCAGATCGCGCGGCGCGCGGGCCTGGGCAAGAAGCGCCTGCGGCTGCACCGCGATGTCGATGCGCGGCTCAAGCGGCTCAAGTACGTGGTGCTGGCGGCCATCCTCGTGCTGGCGGCCGTCTCGCCCGCGTGGACCGACCGGGCGGTGGAAGTCGAGCCCTTCAAGACCGCGATCACGCTGAACTTCGTGCGGGCCTGGCCCTTCGTGGCCTGGGCGGGCGGCCTGGTGCTGCTGAACCTGGTGCTCTACAAGGGCTTCTGCCGCTACCTGTGCCCACTGGGCGCGGGGCTCAAGCTGCTCGGGCATGCACGGCTGCTGAAGTGGATTCCGCGCCGCGCCGAATGCGGCACGCCCTGCCAGACCTGCCGGCACCGCTGCGAGTACCAAGCCATCAAGCCCGACGGCGCGATCGTCTACGGCGAGTGCTTCCAGTGCCTGGACTGCGTGGCCATCCACGACAGCACCGAGCGCTGCGCGCCGCTGATCGCGCGCGGGCGCCAGCGGGTGATTGCGGTGCAGCCGGCGGCGGCCGTCCGGGGTGCGGCATGAAGCGGCGCCAGCTGCTGCGCCTGTCGCTCGGCCTGGGCGCGCTGGCCGGTGGCGCGGCCCTGGCGCCGGCCGTCACCGCGCTGCACTGGGGCCGGCGCGACCTGCTGGGCTTCGGCACCACGCTGAGCCTGCAGGCCGGGCACGAGCACGAGGCGGTGGTGGAACGTGCGCTGGACGAGGGCGTGGCGCTGCTGCGCCGCATCGAGGCGCAGATGAGCCTGTTCGATCCCGCCAGCGCGCTCTCGCGGCTGAACCGCGAGGGCCGGCTGGCCTCGCCGCCCGAAGAGCTGCTGGCGGTGCTGCGCATCGCGCACGAGGTGTCGCGCGAGAGCCGCGGCGCCTTCGACGTGACGGTGCAGCCGCTGTGGGAGGCCTTCGCGGCCGCCCAGCGCGAAGGCCGCCTGCCGGACGCGCGGGAAGTGGCAGCGGCGCGCGCGCGGGTCGACTGGCGCGCGCTCGATGCGCGGCGCCGGCTGGTGCGCTTCGACGCGCCGGGCATGGCCGTGACGCTCAACGGCATCGCGCAGGGCTATGCGGCGGACCGTGTGCGGCAGGCGCTGGCGGCGTGCGGCATCCGGCACGCGCTGGTCGATGCCGGCGAGTTCGCGCCGCTCGGGCTGCGGGGCGGCACGCAGGCCTGGTCGCTCGGCATCGCCGACCCTCAGGCCGAATCCGCGCTGATCGCGCGGCTGCTGGCCGACGGGCGCTGCGTGGCCACCTCGGCCGACAGCCAGACCTTCTTCAGCGCCGACCGCCGGCACCACCACATCGTCGATCCGCACACCGGCTATTCGCCGCCGGCCCTGTCGGCCGTGACGGTGGCGGCGCCCAGCGGCGCACTGGCCGATGCGCTCACCAAGGTGTTCTTCGTTGCCGGGCCCGCGCAGGCGCGGCAGGTCGCGCGACAGTGGCAGGTCGATGCGCTGTGGGTCGACAAGGCCGGGCGCTGGGAGGCCACGCCCGGCCTGCAAATCGAGCCGGCCGCCCGGCGGCCGATGCGGTAGCGCCCGAGCCGCTCAGGCGGGCTTGGGCGCCCAGGCCTGGCACCAGCCCTTGGCCGCGATCTGCTTGCGGCCGAACATCGCGCAGCCCGCCCAGGCATCGGCGGGCGTGCCCTGCCACATCGCGCAGTTCACGCACTCCTGCGTGGCGGCATGGCGCGGGTACTTCTTCTTGTCGACGCTCTTCGTGTCGTGCCTGTAGCCCAACTGCACGGCCGTCTCGTCGCTTTCCTCGGCGCGCGGCGGCGCGGCCAGCACGCGCACCGGCAGCACTGCCAGCAGGCAGGCGCCGCCGGCCGCGCGGCCGACGAACTCCCGGCGGGAGGCCCCGCGGCCCCCTTCGCTGTTGCGATCCGTCATGCCGCCTCCTTCAGTTGGACGCCACGCGGGCCTCGCCCGCGCGGGCGGTGCGCGCGCCGCCGGCGGAAGGGATCTTGAAGACCCAGACCATGCCGCCCTGCTCCAGCAGGTTGACCTTCTTGGCGACCTCGCCGCCCCACAGCGGCACCGCGCCGCCCCAGCCCGAAACCACGGCCACGTACTGCTCGCCGCCCTGCTGCCAGGTGACCGGCGGCGCGACCACGCCCGAGCCGGTCTGGAACTCCCACAGCACCTTGCCGGTCTTGGCGTCGGCCGCCTTCAGGTAGCCCTCGGGCGTGCCCCAGAACACCAGGTTGCCCCCGGTGGTGAGCACGCCGCCCCACAGCGGCGCACCGTTCTTGATCTCCCATGCGATCTTGCCGCTCTTGGGATCGATCGCGCGCAGCGCGCCGATGTAGTCCTCGTTGAGCGGCCTGATGGTGAAGCCGGAGCCGAGGTAGGCCGCGCCCTTCTTGTAGGCCACCGGTTCGTTCCAGATGTCCATGCCCCATTCGTTGGCGGGCACGTAGAACATCTTGGTGTCGGGGCTGTAGGCCATCGGCATCTGGTTCTTGCCGCCCAGGAAGCCAGGCGCCGCGAAGACCGAGCTGCCCTTCTTGCCGTCGCCGCCTGCAACGGGATCGCCCGGGCGGTTCTCGGCCACGTAGTTCGGGCGGCCGGTCTTCAGGTCGATGCCGTTGGCCCAGGTCGTCTTCCTCACGAAGGGGAAGGCGTTGAGCAACTGGCCGGTGGTGGCGTCGTTCACGTAGAAGTAGCCGTTGCGGTCGGCCTTGCCGCCCACGCGCCGGCCGTCCATGTCGAAGGTGACGAACTCATTCACGCCGTCGAAGTCCCAGCTGTCGCTGGGCGTGTTCTGGTAGTGCCACTTGATCTGGCCGGTCTTCACGTCGATGGCCACGGTCGAGCACGAGAACAGGTTGTCGCCCTTGCGCAGGTGGCTGTTCCACGGCGCCGGGTTGCCGGTGCCGAAGTAGGCCAGCCCGGTCTTGGGATCGAAGGTGCCGCCCAGCCAGGTGGCGGCGCCGCCGGTCTTCCAGAGGTCGCCCGGCCAGCTCTTGTTGACGGTGCCCGAGACGCCCGCCTCCTTCTTGTTGCCGTCGTTGTCGTAGGTGTAGCCCATGTGGCCTTCCACCGTGGGGCGCGACCACACCATGCTGCCCGTCCTGGCGTCGCGTGCCTCGACGCGGCCGACGATGCCGAACTCGCCGCCCGACACGCCCGTGAGGATCAGGCCGTTGGCGATGATCGGCGCCGCGGTGGCCGAGTAGCCGGCCGCGTAGTCGTCGATCTTCTCCTTCCAGACCACGTCGCCGGTGTTCTGGTCGAGCGCCACCAGCTGCGCGTCGAGCGTGGCGAAGATCACCAGGTTGTCGTACAGCGCCGCGCCGCGGTTGACCACGTCGCAGCAGGGCATGATGCCCTCGGGCAGGCGGTGCTCGTACTTCCACAGCTTCTTGCCGGTGGTGGCGTCGAGCGCGTAGATGCGCGAGTACGAGGCGGTCACGAACATCTTGCCCTTGTGGATCACGGGCTGCGCCTCCTGGCCGCGCTGCTTCTCCCCGCCGAAGGAGAAGGCCCATGCCGGCGCGAGCCGGGACACGGTGCCGGTGTTGACCTGCTTCAGCGGCGAGTAGCGCTGGCCCTGGGTATTGACCCCCCAGGTCAGGACGTTGCCGTTCGCCGTGGCTTCGGACTGGATCATCTTGTCCGTGACTTGCGCGCCGGCGCCGCCGGCCGCGGCCAGGCCGATGGCCATGAGCGCGTTCAAGAGCTTCAATTGCATGGATGTCTCCTCGTGGGTGTGGATAGCGGCTCGGGCGTGCCATGCGGGCATGCCTTCACGGGAGTCAAGGGCAATCTCCATGCCACGCGCGATGCGGGCTTCCAGGGGCTCTTGCGCGCATCGCCCGGGCCGCCGGGCGCGGGTTTTCCCGCTGCATTGCTACAAGGTCGAACAGCGCGCGGGGCGCAACCGTTGCATCACGGCGCAGTGAATCGCCGGAAGGCGCCGGCCGCGCAATGGCCGCCGATTGAGCGCCAAGGCCGCCCGGCTACCTACCAGACATAGGGAATGAGGCGATGACGCACACGGCTTGCGTATTCGTTGTAGCCGGGAAGATCACGGCGCAAGATCTTTTCCTCATCAAGAAGTCGCCAGATCAGCACCGGCAGGACGAGCGGGAGGAGGCAGATCGTGAGCCACGAGCCAAGTGCGAGCGGCATGCCGATGAAAAGCCAGAGCGCGCCAGCGTACATAGGATGACGCACATGGGCGTAGGGGCCGCTGTCGATCACCTTCTGGTCGCCCGCGACGCTGATGTTGGCTGCTGCATAACTATTGACCTTCAGCACCCAGAAAATAAAGAGGAAGGACGCCACGATCACGATGTTCCCTGCAAGGGACATGTAGGCGGGAACCGGCGAGACGCCAAATCGATGATCGAGTGCGGGCAGGATGATGAAGATGAAAAACGCGAGGATGATGAGCGACACAATGATCTTCTGCGGCCACTCTTTCTCATGCTGCGGTCCGGCATTCATGCGGCGCTCGAGCAGCGGCCTGTCATGAAGGGCAAGATGGACAGTGAAGCCGATGGTCGAGAGAGAAAAGACGGCGACAAAGAGCCAGCCTTGCCAGTATTGCCACGTGCCCGCGGGCAAGAAGATGAAGGCAACGAGAACGGCCATTCCCGCAACCCCTTGCGCGATGACTTTCTTGTAGAGCGGATCCATAGACAGTGAATGGTATGTCCGGCGTTCCATTGCGCAACAGGCGGCTCAAGTACGATGGCACGCTGATGCATCTACGAGATCGGAAAGATGTGGTCAGAAGCCTCTCACTGTCAGCTTGGGGTCGACCGTCCGGACTTGGTCAAGTTCTTCGCTGTGCCCCCGGGATTGCAAGTTGTCGTGGACGGCGCCCGAACCGGCGTGCTTGGGGCAAGTGGCGAGTTGCAACAGGTCAAGGGGTCGTACCTAGGCGAACTGAACAAACTCCGGCAACAGCGCGCGTCAACAGATCAAGCTTCCGGAGGCTGAGACCTGCTATCGCCAATTAGAGGATATTCGATGAGCCATGCGAAACGATGCATATAACGCGAAAAACACGATTCCTCATTCCGCTCAAAGCGGCTGGACGCTAGGCTATATCGGCATCCCTTGGCCTGGCCCTTGGCCCAAGCTGAACGGCGACTTTTTGCCACAGATCCCACGGGTTGGCAGGTTGGGATTGCTTGGGAAAGCGATGGGCCGGCGCTCATACCGATTGAAGGGCCGTGCGAAGGACGCTGGGGCGTCTTTCAAATTCGCTTCCCGCTGCCTGTGATGTCGGAGGACGACTTAATAACGAACTTCCATCTTGTCCTGCCGCTGTTGAAAAGGGAGCGGGCTCGCTTACCCTAGGATGAATCCGTGGCATCCGCTTCGGGACCAATGGAGCAGCTGCGGCAGGTCTTGGCCACAACCGGAAATTGATGACGTGACCTCAGAGCCCTCCTCGTCAACTCACGTTGTGCATATCAGCGCCGCGGCGCGTCGTCCTGCGTACTGGAAAATCGCGGCGCATCTGTGGGGACCCGGCTGCAATATCGACTCCGACGGAAACAGCCGAACTCCAGACGACGAGGAGTGGACCGAACTGACGCTGTCTCTTCGCGGTGAGCCCGGGCAATCCGTTACTGTTGACCCAATCGCTGGCCAGCCCGCAACCTTGGCGATACGGTCTTCTGACCCTGCATTAGCCGAAAAAGTTGTGGCGTTCCTCGATGGCAGTCGCCGGGAGCCAGCGGCTACAGTCGGCCAGAACCAGACAGTCGTCCCGAACTGAATTCATGACTGCGCGAAGAAGAGACTTTAGCGTTCGAGCTTTTGCAGCTCTATGCATGCTTTGGCTGTTGCTGTTTTCAGCAGTCAAAGCCCAAGCAGATGAAGCTTGTCCTTCCCCGACGGTTCTTCTAGGCACTGAAGACGTCCAAAAGCTGGCTCGTCTCCTCGGTGAAAGCGGCCGCATTCACATACCAATCTGTACCGTAGGCTTCGTCGAAGTTGCGGCGGCGGGCCGGCCGCTTTGTAGAGCAGGAAAGTCGACGGAGGTCACGCGAATCGGTGTTCAGATCCGAGCCGAGATCGACCGCGCTTTCGGTGCCGCGTTTGTCGTACGCAAAAATGGCTCTGCCCGAGAACTCGCGACAGACGTAGTTGGCGAGCAACTGCTTTAGGCAGAAAAGTCCAGCCTACCCCCCTCACTTCGCCGCTTCATAGAGCTTGAAACGAGCTTGGGGCTATTTCAAACCGTCGATGGGCGACTGGTTGCCAATGCGCGGCCAAATTTTTCGGACCCGACCACTTTGGTGTTTCAGATTTTCGATCTCGCATCCGCCAAGAGGCAGGAAGTGCCGTTTGCGTCCTGTGCGATCGAGATGGGCCTATTTCGCTAGAGGTCTATTACGGCCAACATCGGACATTTGCCAGCACCCTCAAGCCATCGCATTGCCGCATTCAAGCTGACCTCGATCAAGAATCAAATGTTTCATCGAACTGCAGTACTCATCCTGACAGCGTGCCTCGGCTTATCGGCGCACGCCGACCCGAAGCCCAGCCTTGCCTACGATGACGGATTCGTTTGGTACTTGTCCGGTCGCCTCGCGGCCGACCTCATCCCATTCCAGGCAATCGCGCGTGCCCAGCCACAACCGGAGGGAGAGGTGGCGGCTCAACGTGCCGATCTTGAGGTGCTCTATCACCGCTATCTCATCGACTGCAAAGGTCCGCTTCCAGAACTCGCCAAAGTGCTTGGGGAATCAAAACTGGAAAAGCCGGCGACGCCTACGTCCTACCTCGCTATCGCGGGCAATAGGGAGTACGAAATTTGGCCCATCCTCCGGCGATGGAACGACACTGTCATGCTGACCCTCGTTGACACATATGCAAAGGGCAACTACGGAATCTCGCCGGACTGCGTCCTCGAAGAGTTTCGGAGACAGAATCCGTTGGCCGTACCGTCAACAAAATGACGTCTACAGTCGGCCAACAGCAGACATCCGTCACGGTTGTCCAGCTTCTTCGCTGGAAGCGCACGGCTAAGATAGGTCGTCAAGAGGGTTATGAAGTGATTTATCGGTTGAGTGCGGCCTATTTGAGCCGCTTGGAAAGCGAGCGGAACTCAAAGCTTTTCTATGGCTACGCGATTGCTTCCGCGATCTGCGCTATATCGATATGGCAATTCGGCCTCTTGGCGGCGCTCATCGGCGCCGCGGCTTTCGTTGTCGCCGCGGTCTACCACCAGAAGCTCAATCAGTTCCATGTCCTCAAGGTGGCGGCGGCGCGGCATATTGAAGTCGAAGTTCTCGCGCATCAGCTCGTCTACCGGTCTGCAGTCGGTGAGCAACGCATCAGACTCGATCAACTGCAGTCGGTCGAGCAGTCGTCAAAATTCGAGCCCATAAAATTGGTTCTTGCGGGCGCGCCGCCGCTCATGCTGGATGGCCTGCACGATGCAGACAAGCTCGTGGAGGAGCTTGCCGCATATGTTCGATGAAGGCAGCACACGGCCAACAGCGGAAGTTCAGGGCAACCGCTCCATAGCAGTGTCTAGTTCAAGGGGAACATGAACAAAATCGATGACTATCGATCTCTCCTGGAGTGGTACCAGAAGGGTCTCTACACATGGGCCGAGGTTGGAGGGCAGACCTTCCGGCTTCTCTACTCGAGCGATGACCGCAGAGCATTTTGGGACGCGCTTGAACCAGATCATCGTGAGCGGTTGACTGAGGTTCTGATGGCATTCGATGAATCCGCAGAGCCATTCGCAATCAAGGCAGACTCGATCCAAGTCTGGCGCGAGATGACGGATCTCAAGGCATGGCTCCTGGCTCAGTGCCGGCAGAGCAACTTACGGCCGATACCAGACATCCAAACAGCACCTCCAATTTCGCCCACGAGCCAGCCGCATGACCAGCTACATCAGTCTCCGAGACCGAAGGTTTGACGTCACGTCCGCTGTGGTTCAGCAATTCGATGGCCTGTGGAGCGTGGAGATTGAGACGGCGCCGAAGGAATTCGATGGCGAGCTCTGGGCGCCTAGGCTGTATCACCAGGGCCTCCAGCTAACGACGCATCCCGGTGGCAGCTTGGAAGGCGCGAGCACTTCATGGAGGAGAAAATCGGATACCGACTACCCTCATCCCGAACTGGGATTGATGTACGTGTTCGGCCATCATGATGTGTACGACACGACCTTGGCGTTCGGTCGCGCGGACGCTGAGCACATCGAACTGGTCTGGGATGGGCTTTGCGACGTATTCTGGTCTGGCAACTTCACCGAGGCCGTGCCCTTTGAGTGCCGCTGCGTCGCATCGCTGCGCCACGGCTGAAGGCAGGATGCGGCCACAAGCAGACATCGGGATGAGTGGAATGGTTAGATACAGTCGGCCAGAATCAGACCTCCGCCCAGAAAGTTGAGCATGAAGCCTGACCCGCGTGAAGACGAATGGCAAACGCTGTATCGCTCCCTAGGCGCGACGCTATCGCGGTTTGGCGAAGAGGATGCCTACGGCAACGGTGATTACTGGATCGTCGACGACGACTATGGCGATACATCCCACAAGGTTTGTGTGTCGCGGCTCGCGTTCATTACGCCGTAATAGTCCGACGAAGGCCGTCCTTGCCTGATGTGCAAGCTGCGGGAAGCATCTGACCCGAATCGCAGACCCGCTTGGAGGTGTGCGCTAAGAGGAGATGGTGCACACCATGAAGAGCGAGCAAGACCCAGAGAA